>NZ_JQJH01000002.1 GCF_000745425.1 Beijerinckia mobilis | reverse complement strand
TCAGGCTTCGATCCGCTGATCGAAGCCGAAGGGCCGGAGCCGAAGGTGCTTCTGGCCGATCGCGGCTATGACAGCGACCATATTCGCGAGACAATGGAAGCAAAAGGCGCGGCCACCATCATCCCGACCCGGAAAAACCGGAAAACGCAAATCCCCGTCGACGATTACATCTACGCCCTGCGCAATCGCATCGAGCGGTGCTTCAACAAGCTCAAAAACTCACGCCGCCTCGCGACCCGATACGATAAAACCGCCGAAAGCTACCTTGGCTTCGTTCATATCGCCGCTATTCGCCTCTGGATGCGCGCATTCGTCAACAGGACCTAGACACACCGTTAGATAAAATATATTATTTCGTCCCCGTTTTTAAGAAATCGCCTTTCACGAAGTTATAAAAGCTTTCTACCGCAACGACACCAACCCAGCCCCATGCCGTTCGATCCTTCCCTCAAGATCGAGCAGCAACAACACACCCTGCACTGCCCCCGCGTGACTCTCCGCCGCGCGGGCGAGTTCATCAATGGAAATCGGCGTCGCGCTCAACAGCGACAGAATGATTGTTCTAAGATCGTCGCCGCTCTTCACCGGCATATATTCTGCCGCCTCTGGCTCCAGCGCAATCACTTCCAATTCTGTATCCACCTCGTCATCGACGATAGCCGATACAAAAGGAATCTCCCCGTCAAAACCCTCACCAAGAATATCAACCTCATCCCATAATTCTTGCTGCTCGCCTGTGTGCTCACGCGGTTCGGCAAAACCCGGGCGGGCCGCGCTTTGGCTGGCGAGCGCCTCGATGACATCCTCGCCCTTGGTGCAGAAAGTGGCACCTTCCTGCAGCAGATCATTGGGGCCTTCGGCTCTTGGGTCAAGGGGAGAGCCCGGCACTGCGAAAATCTGGCGGCCCTGTTCCGCCGCGAAACGGGCTGTGATGAGTGAGCCTGAACGGCGCGCCGCTTCCACCACCACGAGGCCGAGGCTGAGGCCGGAGACGATGCGGTTGCGGCGGGGGAAATCGCGGCCGCGCGCTTCCCAGCCAAAGGGCATTTCGCTGATCGCCGCGCCATGCTCCAAAAGGCGTTCCAGCAAAGCTTCATGTTCGGCTGGATAGATGCGTCCGAGCCCGCCGGCGAGCACGGCGATGGTGCCGGTCTCCAGCGCCGATTGATGCGCCTTGGCGTCTATGCCGCGCGCAAGACCGGAAACGATCACATAGCCCGCCCGGGCAATATCGCGGGTGAGCCGTTCCGTCATCACGAGACCGGCTGCCGAGGCATTGCGGGCGCCGACGATCGCGACTTTGGCGCGGGCGAGGCTTTTGCGCTGGCCGCGCATGGCGATGATGGGCGGCGGCGCATCGATGAGACGCAGGAGTGGCGGATAATCCGGCTCGCAAAGCGCGATGAAACTGCCTCCCGCCGCTGCAAGCGCTGTTTCCTCGCGGGCGATCTCGTCCGCATCGGCGAGGCGTAATTGCCGGCCCCGGCTTTTGGCGAGATGCGGCACCGCTTCGAGCGCCGCGCCGGCGCTGTCATAACGCGTGAGCAGGGAGAGAAAGGTGCGCGGGCCGATGCCATCGCTGCGCGCGAGACGCAGCCAGTCGGAACGCTCGCGGATCGTGAGTTCGCGCTGTTCCAGAGGGAAGAACGGACTCTGACTCATAATGGCGGCGGCGCCTCCAAAGTCCCGTGGCGGGCTCAGCCCTTGCTGCCGATTTTGGTTTCAGTGCCCGCGCGCAGGCGGGCAATATTGGCGCGATGCTTGATCCATAAAATGGCAGCAAGCACCAGAAAGACGAAACTCGCCGGTCTCGCGTCGAGAAACCAGAGCACCAGCGGCGTCAGCGCGCTCGCCGTCAGCGCGGCGGCGGAGGAATAGCGGGTGAGAAAGGCCACCGAAAGCCAGATGAGCGCGAAGGCAAGCCCTGCAGGCCAGGCAAGCCCGATCAGGCAGCCGAGAAAGGTCGCAACGCCCTTGCCGCCAGAAAATTTCAGCCAGACCGGAAAGACATGGCCAAGAAAGGCGCCAGCCGCGGCAAAAAGCGGCGGCAAAGGATCGCCCCCCGCATAGGTTTCCGCAATCCAGCGGGCGATGAGCACCGCCGCCGTGCCCTTGAGCGCATCAAGCAGCAGGGTCAGAGCGGCGAGATCCTTGCGGCCGGTGCGCAGCACATTGGTCGCGCCAATATTGCCGGAGCCGATCGCCCGCAAATCCTGCGTGCCGGCCGCCCGCGTCAGCAACAGGCCGAAGGGAATGGAGCCCAAGAGATAGCCGAGAATCAGGCAGGCAAAGGGGACCACGGCGAACATCCTGTCCGGTCGAAAAAGCAGAACCAGCTTTAACTTAGCAGAGCTTCACCAGTCTCGGAAAGCGCGAACACCGTATTTCCGCCGACGAGCGTAAGCTTGACGCGGCCTTCAAGCCGCGCCTGATCGAAAGCCGTGTTGCGGCAGCGCGAATGCAGTTTCTTGCGGTTGACGACGAAAGGCTCACCCGGATCGAAACGGATGAGATCAGCCGGTGCACCAACCGCCAGCCGCCCCTGAGGCAGGCCGAGAATTTCGGCGGGCCGCGTCGAAAGCGCGCGGATGAGGCGCGGCAAGGTGAGATGGCCAGAGGTCACCAGCCGCAAGCCCGCCGACAGCATGGTTTCGACGCCAATCGCGCCGAATTCGGCCTCGGCGAAAGGCAGACGCTTGGTCTCGACATCCTGCGGATCGTGATCGGAGACAATGACGTCGATCACGCCTTCGGCCAGAGCCTCGACGAGGGCGAGACGCTCATCTTCTTCGCGAAGCGGCGGGGCGACCTTGAGAAAGGTGCGATATTCGCCGATGTCGTTTTCGTTGAGCGTCAAATGGTTGATCGAGGTGGCGCAAGTGACCGGCAGGCCAGCGGCTTTGGCGGCGCGGATCACTTCCACCGAGAGCGTGGTGGTGACAAGCGCGGCGTGATAGCGCGCGCCGGTGAGATTGACGAGACGGATGTCGCGATCGAGCATGACCGCTTCCGCCTCACGCGGGATGCCGGCGAGACCCAGGCGCGAGGCGCGCTCGCCCTCGTTCATGACGCCATCGCCGACGAGATCCTCATCCACCGCATAATGAATGGTGAGCGCATCGAAATCGCGCGCATAGGCGAGCAGGCGGCGCATCACCTGCGCATTGCGCACCGAATGGGTGCCATTGCTGAAAGCCACGGCACCAGCCTGCAGCAGCAGGCCGATTTCGGCGATTTCCTCGCCGCGCAGCCCCTTGGTGAGGGCCGCCGTCGGCAATAGCCGCACCCTGCCGGTGTCACGGGCGCGGCGCAGCAGGAAATCGACAACCGCCGCCTCATCGACGGGAGGAAAAGTGTCGGGGCGCGTCAGCAGAGTGGTCACCCCGCCGGCAGCGGCAGCGGCGGTGGCGGAAGCAATGGTTTCGCGATGTTCGGCGCCGGGCTCGCCAACGAAAACGCGCATGTCGATGAGGCCCGAGGTGACGACATCGCCGCAGCAATCAATGACCGGCACGCCGGCCGGCAGTGCCGCCGCCGTGACTTCCGGGCCGACGGCAGCGATGTCCCCGTCGAGCACCAGAACGCCACCACGCCGCTCGCAATCCGCCGCGCCATCGACGAGGCGGGCATTGACCAGGGCAAGCGGCGGCGGCGTTTCGGGAGAAACACGATAGGTCATCCAGTCAGTCTCATCCGTTCGGCAGATGTTGCGACAGGGCTTCGAGCACGGCCATGCGCACGGCGACGCCCATTTCGACCTGTTCGCGAATCCGGCTCTGCGGCCCATCGGCGACGCGCGAGGCGATCTCGACGCCGCGATTCATCGGGCCGGGATGCATCACCAGGGCATCGGGCTTCGCCAGGGCCAATTTTTCCTCGTCGAGCCCGTAGAAGCGGAAATATTCCTTGAGCGAGGGGATGAAACCGCCATCCATGCGCTCGCGTTGCAGCCGCAACATCATGACGATATCGGCGCCGGCGAGTCCCTCTTCCATCCGGCGGAACACTTCGACCCCCATATTCTCGATGCCCGCTGGCAGAAGGGTCGAGGGGCCGATGACACGCACCCGCGCGCCGAGCGCCGAGAGCGACAGAATGTTCGAGCGGGCGACGCGCGAATGCAGAATATCGCCGCAGATCGCCACCACGAGTCCTTCGATCCGGCCCTTGTTGCGGCGGATCGTCAGAGCATCGAGCAAAGCCTGGGTCGGATGTTCATGCGCCCCGTCGCCGGCATTGACCACCGAGCAATCGACTTCATTGGCGAGGAGATGCACGGCGCCGGCCTTGGCATGGCGCACGACGATAATGTCTGGCCGCATGGCGTTGAGGGTCATCGCCGTGTCGAGCAGGGTCTCGCCCTTTTTGACGCTGGAGGTCGCGACCGACATGTTCATCACATCGGCGCCGAGCCTTTTGCCGGCAAGCTCGAAGGAGGATTGCGTCCGCGTCGAGGCTTCGAAAAAGAGATTGATGAGGGTGCGGCCGCGCAGACTCGTGCGCTTCTTTTCGATCTGGCGCGACACGCCGACCGCTTCTTCGGCAAGGTCGAGGAGAAAAGTCAGATCCTGCGCGGAAAGGCCCGCGATCCCAAGCAGATGGCGGTGGGGAAAGGTGGGCTTTTGAGAGAGCGGTTCAAGCATCGGCGCTCTCTATGAATTGAATCGCGCCGCTTCGCAACCCATGTGGATCGAGGCTCCCCGGATTTTCGCGCGGAAGGTCCATTTGACAGGCGCCTCCGCCTCCCCCATCTTCCCCCGCCGGGTTCCATAGGGAATGTCAATGTCTAAAGCCTGGGTCGAGTGAATTTCCTTCATCAATTCTTAAATTGAATTTCGATGAGCGCCGTTCATCGAAATTCGGGCCCCCGCGACGGCGGGGCGGCGGCTTCCCGCCGGACCGCATTGCTCCCAACCACTTGGGAGCAATGAGACTTTATATTACGGGCTATCCCTGCTTTCGATTTTCCACTTTCCGTTTGCTGCTGCAGGTGAGGCAGCAAACATTTCTGGAGATGCTCCTCGATGCATGTCGTCATCGTCGAATCACCGGCGAAGGCCAAGACCATCAATAAATATCTGGGCAAGGACTATGAGGTCTTTGCCTCGTTCGGCCATGTCCGCGATCTGCCGCCGAAGGATGGTTCCGTCGATCCCGATGCCGATTTCGCCATGTTGTGGGATGTCGACACCAAATCCGCCAAAAGGCTGTCGGAGATCGCCAAGGCGGTGAAAGACGCCGACCGGGTGATTCTCGCCACCGACCCCGACCGCGAGGGCGAGGCGATTTCCTGGCATGTGCTGGAAGTGCTCAAAGCCAAGAAAGTGCTCAAGGACAAGCCGGTCGAACGCGTCGTCTTCAATGCGATCACCCAATCGGCGATTCTCGATGCGATGAAACATCCGCGCGCCATCGACATCGATCTCGTCGATGCCTATCTGGCGCGCCGGGCGCTCGATTATCTCGTCGGCTTCAACCTTTCCCCGGTGCTGTGGCGCAAATTGCCCGGCGCGCGCTCGGCCGGGCGCGTCCAATCGGTGGCCCTGCGGCTCGTCTGCGAGCGCGAGCTCGAAATCGAGCGATTCGTGCCGCGCGAATATTGGTCGCTCATCGCCTTTTTGCGCACGCCGGAAGGACAGAGCTTTTCCGCCCGGCTCGTCGGTGCCGACGGCAAGAAGATCAGCCGGCTCGATATCGGCAAGGGCGAGGAGGCGGAAGCCTTCAAGGCGGCGCTTGAGACGGCTTTGTTCACCGTCGCCAAGATCGAGGCGAAACCCGCCAAGCGCCATCCCGCACCGCCCTTCACCACCTCGACCCTGCAACAGGAAGCCGCGCGCAAACTCGGCCTTGCACCAGCGCGCACCATGCAGCTCGCACAGCGCCTTTATGAAGGCGTCGACCTCGGCGGCGAGACGGTCGGCCTCATTACTTATATGCGAACCGACGGCGTCGATCTGGCACCGGAGGCCATCAATGGCGCCCGTAAGGTGATCGCCAACGAATATGGCGACAGATATGTGCCGCAGGCGCCGCGCCGCTATCAGGTCAAGGCCAAGAATGCGCAGGAAGCGCATGAGGCGATCCGCCCGACCGATCTTGCCCGCCTGCCGAAAAATGTGGCGCGCTATCTCGAACCCGAACAGGCGAAACTTTACGAGCTGATCTGGACCCGCACCATTGCGAGCCAGATGGAATCCGCTGAACTCGAACGCACGACGGTCGATATTCTGGCCGAGGTCGGCGCGCGCAAGCTTGATCTGCGCGCCACCGGCCAGGTGGTGCGGTTCGATGGCTTTCTGAAACTCTATCAGGAAGGCCGCGACGACGAGGAAGATGAGGAAAGCGCCCGCCTGCCGCCGATGAAAGAAGGCGACCACCTGACCAAGGAGCGGATCGAGGCGAGCCAGCATTTCACCGAGCCGCCGCCACGCTTCACCGAGGCGACGCTCGTCAAGCGCATGGAGGAATTGGGCATCGGCCGGCCATCGACCTATGCCTCGACCCTCGCCGTCCTGAAAGATCGCGATTATGTCCGCATCGAAAAGAAACGGCTGATTCCAGAGGACAAGGGAAGGCTCGTCACCGCTTTTCTCGAAGCCTTTTTCGGCCGCTATGTCGGCTATGATTTCACTGCCGATCTCGAGGCAAGCCTCGACAAGATCTCCAATCACGAGATCGACTGGAAACAGGTGCTGCGCGATTTCTGGAGCGATTTTTCCGAGGCGCTCGCCGGCACCAAGGAATTGCGCACGACCCAGGTGCTCGACAGCCTGAACGATCTTTTGGGTCCCTATATTTTCCCCGAAAAACCGGATGGGTCGAATCCGCGCACCTGCCCTTCCTGCAAGGATGGGCAATTGTCCCTGAAGATCGGCAAATTCGGCGCTTTCATCGGCTGTTCGAATTATCCCGAATGCAAATTCACCCGGACCTTGTCGGATACCGGGCCGGAGGCGGGCGCGGGCGGCGAACAGGACCGTCCGGGCGTCAAGGTGCTCGGCCACGATCCCGAAACGGGCGACGAAATTTCCCTGCGGGATGGGCGTTTCGGCGCCTATGTCCAGCGCGGCGAGGGCGAGAAGCCGAAACGCGCCTCGCTACCCAAAACCATCGCCCCGGCTGATGTGACGCTGGAGATCGCGCTTGGCCTCCTCTCCTTGCCGCGCGAGGTCGCCCGCCACCCCGAGACAGGCGAGCCGATCGTCGCCGGCATCGGCCGTTTCGGCCCCTATGTGCAGCACGGCAAGACCTATGCGAATGTCGGCAAGGATGAGGATATTCTCTCAATCGGCGGCAATCGCGCGGTCGATCTGATCGTCGCCAAGGAGAGCGGCCTCTCCGGCCGGCGCTTCGGCAAGGCGGAAAGCGCGCCCTCACGCGTGCTCGGCAACCATCCGGAAGGCGGCGAAATCACCATCAAAGCTGGACGTTATGGCCCCTATGTGAATTGGGGCAAGGTCAACGCCACCTTGCCGAAAGACGCCGACCCCACCACATTGACGCTTGAGGAGGCGATTGCGCTCCTCGCCGCCAAGGCAAGCGGCACCGACGGCAAAGGCAAGGGAACGGTGCAGGGCCAAATGCTGGGTGAACATCCCTCCGGTGGACCGATCACCCTGCGGGAAGGCCGTTTCGGCCCCTATGTCAACTGGGGCAAGGTCAACGCGACGCTGAAATCCGGCCTGACGCCCGATACGATCACGCTCGAAGATGCCATCAAGCTCATAGACGACAAGGCCGGAACCGCGAAAAAAGCGCCGGCCAAGAAGACGGGCAGCAAGAGTGCCACAAGCAAGGCAGATTCGGACAAGCCTGAAGCGGTAAAGAAAACCAAGACGGCAACAAAGCGGAAGTCGGCCACAGCCGATGATGCCGAAAAGCCGAGCCCGAAAACCAGCAAGCCGAAATCCGCAGCCAAGAAGGCAGACGAGCCACCAGCCGAAGACTTTGACGAGGAGCCGCCATTTTAACGGCGAGACATCTTTCAGGCACCCCAGCGCCCGCACAAAGGCGCGGCAAGGGTAAGGAATATGGCCTCCGACGGATGCGTTTGGAAGTCAGCGTGTTTTCAACGCCAGCGAAACGCGAGATAGTTCTCTTGATGCCGAAAATGCTCTATCGTTCATAAGAGCTTTTTCTGCATCGCTCGAAGCGCCATGAGCCGCAGGCGGCAAAAGAACTCCCTTGAGGCAATGGGGCGTTAAGTAGAGATGGCTCCTTTGATCGAAAGCCGTCTGGATATTTCGGCAAAACGTCGTCCTGACCGGCGACACCGGGAGAAAAAGATTACATTGGACCGGCGACGGGCGCGGACGGGCTTCACCGCGGAAAGACAATGGACAGGCGCGTGAGAAAATCCTCTTTGCCTCCTATTCGGCCACCTGCTCAACCTCCCACTCGGGCCGCTTCCCGTGCCGGTTCCGCGAGCCCTGCCTCCAATGCTTCGCCCGACGAAGCGGGAACGACAAAACTGCCTTCGCGCGATGATCTCATCGCCTATATCGCCCGCGAGCGCGAGGCGGCGGGAGAGAAGGCCCCGACCAAGATCGGCAAGCGCGAGATCGCCCGCGCCTTCGACATCAAGGGGGATGACAGGATCGCCCTGAAACGTCTCTTGCGTGAGCTCGAGGCCGAAGGGGCGATCGAGCGGCGGCGCAAGGTCCTCACCAGCCCAGGAAGGCTGCCTCCAGTGGTCGTCGCCGAGATCTATTCCCGCGACCGCGACGGCGATCTTCTCGCCAAACCCGGCGAATGGGACGAAGCGCTTGGCCCCGCTCCGAAAATCGCCATCACATTACCACGCAAGCCACGCAGTGGCGCACCGGTTCCGGGTCTCGGCGACCGCGCCCTCATCCGTGTCGAGCCTCTGCCGGCGCCGCAGCCGAATGAGCCCGCTTATACCGGCCGTCTCATCAAACTTCTGCCGCGTGGCCGGGCCGGTGTATTGGGTCTGTTTCGCGCCGATCCGAACGGTCGTGGCGGGCGCATCGTACCGCTCGACAAAAAACATCTCGGCAAGGGCGAATTGCAGATCGCAGAGACCGATCGCGGCGCAGCTCAGGATGGCGATCTCGTCTCGGTCGAGATCCTGCGCACCGGCAGGCTCGGCCTTCCCTCCGCGCGCGTGCAGGAAAAGATCGGCGCCTATTCATCAGAAAAGGCCGTCAGCCTCATCGCCATCCATGCCCATGGCCTGCCGCATGTCTTCGGGGCCGAAGTGCTGACCGAGGCGGAATGCGCGCAACCGATGGGTCTTGGCGGCCGCGAGGATTGGCGTGCCCTGCAACTCGTCACCATCGACCCACCCGATGCACGCGATCACGACGATGCGGTTCATGCCGCGCCAGATCCCGACCTCGCCAATCCCGGCGGCCATATTCTCACCGTCGCCATCGCCGATGTCGCAGCCTATGTGCGCCCGGGCGGTGCGCTCGACCGCGAGGCGCTGGAACGTGGCAATTCGGTCTATTTCCCCGATCGTGTCGTACCGATGCTGCCGGAGCGCATCTCCAACGATCTCTGCTCGCTGCGTCCGAACGAGGACCGCCCGGCGCTCGCCGTCCGCATGATCATAGCCGCCGACGGCCACAAGCTTTCGCATTCCTTCCATCGCGTGCTGATGCGCTCGGCAGCGAAACTCTCCTATGCGCAAGCCCAGGCGGCGCTCGACGGAACAGCCGACGAGACAACCGAACCGCTGCTTGAACAGGTGCTGAAGCCGCTGCAAAAAGCGCATGACTCACTGCAGAATGCGCGGCGCAAACGCGGGCCCCTCGATCTCGATCTGCCTGAACGCAAGATCAAGCTCAACACGGAAGGCAAGATCGAACGCATTTTCACCCCCGCGAGACTCGAAACCCATCGGCTGATCGAGGAATTCATGATCCTCGCCAATGTCTGCGCGGCGGAAACGCTGGAAGCACATCACCAGCCGCTGATCTACCGCACTCATGACGAGCCGACGCTCGAAAAGCTTAATGCACTCGCTGAATTCCTGCATACAATCGATATCAAACTCGCCAAGGGGCAGGTGCTGCGGCCGGCACAATTCAACGGCATATTGGCACGCGTACGCGAGACGGAACACGAACATCTCGTCAATGAAATCGTTCTGCGCACACAGGCGCAAGCCGAATATGTGACGCAGAATTACGGCCATTTCGGCCTCAACCTGCGCCGCTATGCGCATTTCACCTCGCCGATCCGCCGCTACGCCGATCTCATCGTGCATCGCGCCCTCATCACCGCGCTCAAGCTCGGCGAAGGCGGCCTGCCGCGTTCTGATCCGGCGGAGCTTGCCGAAATCGCCGCCAAAATCTCCTCGGCTGAGCGGCGCGCCATGGCCGCCGAGCGCGAGACGGTCGAGCGGCTCATCGCCATTCATCTCGCCGATCAGGTCGGGGCGCAATTCGAGGGGCGCATTTCCGGCGTCAACAAAGCAGGTCTGTTCATCCGTCTCGCCGAATCGGGCGCCGATGGATTCGTGCCGATTTCGAGCCTCGCGCAGGATTATTTCCGTTATGAAGAAGGCCGTCATGCGCTCATCGGCTCCCGTACCGGACTGATGCACCGGCTCGGCGATCTCGTCAGCGTGCGCCTCGTCGAGGCGGCGCCTCTTGCGGGCGCCTTGCGCTTCGAATTGCTCGAAGGCGGAAGACCCTCCCGCGCGCCGTCACGCGCAAAGATACGCGGCGAGACCAAACGCGGCAGCGAGGATGAAGGCCGCGTGAAAACCAATTCCCGCGTCTCCCGGCGCAGGCGTTGACCTAGAAACCTTTCGGTTCGGATTGAATCATTACGCGATTAAAAATCCTTGAAAATACTTTAGTTTTTGCAAGTGGAGCAGTTCGGAAACATCCGAACATGCTCTAGGCCCTTTTCCCGAAGAGTTCTCCATAATGCTTCGCCTCTCGCTCGCGATCGAGACCTTTCCCCTTGCCGAACGCTTCGTCATTTCGCGCGGCGCCAAAACCGCCGCCGAAGTGGTCGTCGTGACGATCGAATCGGAACATGCGCGCGGACGCGGCGAATGCGTGCCTTATGCCCGCTATGGCGAAAGCCCGGCGAGCGTCCTGGCACAGATCGAATCCATCCGCGTGGGAATAGAAAAAGGCATCTCCCGCGCCATCCTGCAGGAGCTGCTCCCCGCGGGCGCGGCGCGCAATGCCGTGGATTGCGCCCTTTGGGATCTGGAGGCCAAGGAAACCGGCGTCCCGGTCTATCGCCGCGCGGGTCTCGGTGAACCCGGCCCGGCGACAACCGCTTACACGCTCTCGGTTGGCACGCCGGAGGAAATGGCCGGCGCCGCCGCGCGGGCAAAACACCGGCCGCTGCTGAAGCTCAAGCTCGCTGGCGAAGGCGATCCCGCCCGCATAGCCGCGGTCCGCGCCGCCGCACCGGATTCCGATCTCATCGTCGATGCCAATGAGGCCTGGACCGCCTCTATGCTGCCCGGCCATTTCGCCGCCTGCGCCGAGGCGGGCGTGAAACTGGTGGAGCAACCGCTGCCCGCAGGCCATGACGCCCTGCTTGCCGCAAAAAAATGGCCGGTTGCCGTCTGCGCCGATGAAAGCGTCCACGACCGGCATGGACTTTCCGAACTTGCCGAACACTACGATCTTATCAACGTCAAGCTCGACAAGACCGGCGGCCTTACCGAGGCTTTGGCCCTGATCAAGGCGGCGCGCACCCATGGCCTCGACATCATGCTCGGCTGCATGGTAGCCAGTTCCCTGGCCATGGCGCCCGCCATGCTGCTCGCAGGGGAAGCCCATTTTATCGATCTCGACGGCCCCCTCCTGATGGCGCAAGATCGGGCAGATGGTCTCCTCTACGAGGGGTCTCTCGTCTGCCCTCCAAAGCCGGAGCTATGGGGTTGACCGCATCGATCGGAAGCGAACTGAGACCGTCCCTGCCGCATCTGCCGGCTGCGCTCGACGAGATGGAGGACATTACCGTCGCCTCCGGTGACATCATCGTCTATCGGCTGTTCGAACTCGCCGACCGGATCGATCTCGACCTTGCCGAAAAGCACTGGCAGACGCATACGGGCTCGCTCGGCGCACGACGCACCTTTCAGGCAACGCCGCCGAAGGCCATCGCCTATAATGTCCCGCCCGTCGTTCTCACGCTCGATCCGGTCTCGCTAACGCTCAACAAAAGCGACCAGACAACACAGACAGTCCAGGCGCAAGCCACGGCAAGGCTCTATGATATCGGCATTGTCACCCTGACACTGCGTTTCGCCGTGACACATCTTTCCTGGCAGGATTATGCGGCGCTCCTCAATGACATCAACCGGTCGATCGGGCCGACATCCGGCAGTATGCTCTGGCGCGACATGCTGCGCGCTTTGCGCGGACCACTCGACGGCGCCTTGCACAATCCGATCGATACGACGCTCGAGGAAGATTACATCATCGCCTTCGTGCGTGCCTTCGACCGTCCGCTCACCGGCAAGCAGATTCTCGAAACCATCGATCTCGTCCCGCTTCTCTCCGGCGAAACCCTGCCGCTCTCCGAACGCGCGCGCCAGGATCTCCTGCGCAACAATTTCTCCTATTATATCGATGATCTCGCGGTCCTGACCTGGGATCGCGGCCTCGTAGTCGATCCGCGCGGTGATTCCGATGTGCTCGATGTCGTCGAGGTCGCCAATGCGCAATTATTGGAAATCAGCTATTTCAACAAACTGCTGAACGACGAACTGCCGCGTATGTATACGCTGGTCCAGACGACGCATCGCTCAAGCGGACTGTGGTCATCGCGGCGATTGTCCGGTCTCGCTCGCAATCTTTATACTTTGTATGCGGAAGTCACGGAAGTAAAAGAACATGTCGACAATGTTCTGACCGTGACCGAGGATGTCTATCTCGCCCGTATCTATGGCGCCGCCGTTGCCCTGTTCCAGGTCAATGTCGTCAGCCATGCCGTGGAAGAAAAACTGTCGATCATCCGCGAGACTTATATGGCGCTTTACGACGATGCCTCAGGCGGCCGTGCCGAGGCGATGGAAATCGCTGTCGTCGCCCTGATCACGATGGAAATCATTCTCACGCTGATCCACTGGTGAGACTTCCATAGGCTGCCGGAGAAGAACCGATTCGGCTGTTTCCGGCTCCTCCACCAAAAAGCCAGACCGTAACTTTAAATCATATTTTATTGATTGAGCGCCGAGCCGGAGCTGGTTCACGATTTCGCCCGATCAATTCCCACACGGCAAAATAAACATGATGCATCATCCTCATCATGAAGATGGACGGGCCGGAGCACCACGGATTTATCAGAGACGCTCCCCTTACAAAAAAATGATTGTCTTTTCAAAGCGATGAAATCACCTAAAGCATTTTCAATTGGAGCAGTTCGGAAACATCCGAACATGCTCTAGCGATGCGATGCAAAGAGCCAGAAGCTCTCGTCACGCACGGACGGATGCAAGGGCGATGGCAAGGACCTATCCACAGGGTCTCCCCGGATACTGACAGAGTACTGTCACCAACAGCCGGTAGGGCAGCGTGCAGCACTATCCACCTGCCAGAGATATGTCATGACTGAATCCGACCGCCGGAGTTTCCTCAAGCTCGCCGCGTCCGGCGCGATGGCCGCCACATTGCAACAAAGCATCGGCAAGGCGATGGCCCTGCCGGCCAACAATCGTACGCAATCGATCGACGACATTGAACATGTCATTTTCCTGATGCAGGAAAATCGCTCGTTCGATCATTATTTCGGCATGTTGCAGGGCGTGCGCGGCTTCAACGATCCGCGCGCCGTGCGCCTCGCCTCCGGCGCCCCGGTGTGGAGCCAGCCCAATGGCAAGAGCGTCGTCATGCCCTTCCATCCGGATGCGCCCGACATGGGGATGCAATTCCTCGAAGATTTGCCCCATGGCTGGAACGATACGCATAATGCCTGGAACAAGGGCCAGTGGGACGGCTGGATTCCGGCGAAGAGCGCTACCTGCATGGCGCATCTCACGCGTGATGACATCCCCTTCCACTATGCGCTCGCCGACGCATTCACGATCTGCGACGCCTATCATTGCTCGATGATGAGCTCGACCGACCCCAACCGCTATTACATGTGGACCGGCTGGGTCGGCAATGACGGTTCCGGTGCTGGCCCGGTCGTTGACAATGCGGAAGCCGGTTACGGCTGGCATACCTATCCCGAGCGCCTCGAAGCCGCCGGCGTCTCCTGGAAAGTGTATCAGGACATTGGAACCGGTCTGACCGCCGATGGCTATTGGGGCTGGACGGGCAATCCCTATATCGGCAATTACGGCGACAATTCGCTGCTCTATTTCCATCAATATCAGAATGCGTCCGATGCCTCGCCGCTGGCGCAGAAGGCCCGCACCGGCACCAATATTTCCGCGTCGGGCACCTTATTCGACATCTTCAAGAACGACGTCCAGTCCGGCAGACTGCCTCAGGTGACCTGGATCGTCGCGCCCGAGGCCTATACCGAACATCCCAACTGGCCGTCCAATTACGGTGCCTGGTATGTCTCGCAAATCCTCGACATTCTGACTGCCCGGCCGGACATCTGGAGCAAGACCGCGCTCTTCCTCATGTATGACGAGAATGACGGCTTCTTCGATCACATCGTCCCGGCAGTGCCGCCGATGAGTGCGGATTACGGAAAATCGACCGTTTCCACCGTCAATGAAATCTTCCCGGGCAGTTCGAGCTATTACAGCGCGCCCTATGGTCTCGGCGTGCGTGTACCGATGATCGTCATCTCGCCATGGAGCCGCGGCGGCTTCGTCAATTCGGAAGTGTTCGACCACAGCTCGCTGATCCGCTTTCTGGAAGCGCGTTTCGCCCGCCATTATCCGGGCCTGATCGAGCCGAACATCACCCCCTGGCGCCGCGCCATCACGGGCGATCTGACTTCGACCTTCAATTTCAAGACACCCAATGCATTCAAGGTGTCCCTGCCCTCGACGAAATCCTACGCGCCGGTGGATGCGAACCGTCACGACAGCTATGTTCCGGCGGTTCCGGCGAAACAGCAGGTGCCGGAGCAGGAGCAAGGCATCCGTCCCGCACGCGCCCTGCCCTATGATCTGCAGGTCCAGTCGCTGCCGCAGGCGAATGCCTCCAAAATCACGCTCGCGTTCCGCAATACCGGAGACGCGGCCGCCGTGTTCCATGTCCGCGACGCCTCGAACAAGACACCGGCCCGCTCCTATACGGTCGAGCCCGGCAAGGATCTGAGCGATATTTGGACGGGTGCCGCGGACGGTTCCTATGACCTTGCGGTGTATGGCCCCAACGGCTTCTTCCGCCATTTCAAGGGCAATCTGAAGGGAGCGAGCTTCGCACAGATCGGGGTCAACACAAGGACCGATCGCGTGGCGCAAATGCTCATCGTCGATCTCGTCAATCTCGGCTTTACCAGCGCGCGGCTGGTGCTGACCAATGCCTATACCGGCGCGGTGATCCGGCACCAGACGGTCAAGCCTTCACAATCGCATCAGGTGACGGATTTGGCGATCGAAGCGGGCGGCTGGTATGACATCACGGTCGAGATTGAAGGCGATCCAAGCTTCAAGGCGCAACTCGCCGGTCATATCGAGAATGGCCGCGACAGCATCACTGACCCGCTGATGGGCCGCGTGCCCTCCCCGCTGCAGCATGCGGCGGCTGGGGATGCCACCTGAAGCGGATTCCTCCGGTAGCGGGGCGCATGGATCACGGCCCGTCGTGATCCATGCGTCATCCTTCTTCGGAAGGGTCGGAAAACAATCCGAATTGCGCGGCTTCGCGTGCCGGCTCCTTGAGGCCGAGATGACGGAAGGCATTGGCCGTCAGCAGGCGGCCGCGCGGGGTGCGCTGTAAAAATCCCTGCTGGATCAGATAGGGCTCGATAATGTCCTCGATCGCGTCGCGGGGTTCCGAGAGGGCCGCGGCGATGGTTTCGATCCCGACCGGACCACCGCCAAAGGAAAGCGCAATGACATCGAGATAGCGCCGGTCCATCTGATCGAGGCCAATCGGATCGACGTCGAGAAGCCGCAGCGCCTTGTCGGCCAGTGCCCGCGTCACCCGCTCCACCCCATCGACAATGGCAAAATCACGCACGCGCCGGAGCAACCGGCCGGCGATGCGCGGAGTGCCCCGAGCGCGCCGCGCGATTTCATTGGCGCCCTCGGCCTCGATCGCGAGGCCATGCACGCGTGCACCGCGCGTGACGATTTTTTCAAGTTCCTCGACCGTATAGAAATCGAGCCGGATCGGTATGCCGAAGCGGTCACGCAAGGGAGTGGTAAGCAGACCTGCCCGGGTGGTCGCGCCAACAAGCGTGAAACGGGCAAGGTCGATCTTCACCGATCGCGCACCAGGACCCTCGCCGATGATCAGATCGAGCTGGAAATCCTCCATGGCCGGATAGAGAATTTCCTCAACGGCCGGGTTGAGCCGGTGAATCTCGTCAATGAACAGAACGTCGCGGTCCTCGAGCGCGGTCAATTGGGCGGCAAGATCGCCGGCCTTGGCAATGACCGGCCCGGAGGTCGAACGGAAATTGACGCCGAGTTCCCGGGCAACGATCTGCGCCAGCGTAGTTTTGCCGAGCCCAGGCGGCCCGACGAAAAGCACATGGTCGAGGGCTTCCCTTCGCGCCCTGGCGGCTTCGATGAAAACCGCAAGATTTTGCCGCGCCGCCGCCTGACCGGTAAAATCAGCGAGGCAAAGCGGACGCAGGGAGGCTTCGGACCCATCCTCGGCGCGGGATTGCGGGCTGACGAGGCGATCTGGCGTCTTGTTCTGCGGCGGTTCCATCGGATCGTCGGCTCTGTGAAAGGCGCGGTTTTCACCGGCAAGGAGCGATCATGCGCTCTTCATAAGACTGGCACGCCCGAAAAGCTCCAGAAAAATCCGGTCCGGGCGTCTATTCCGCGCCGAATCCCAGAACATCCTGCATGGAATAAAGGCCAGCGTGACGCTCCCGGCCCCAAAGCGCCGCCTGGACCGCGCCGCGGGCGAAAATACTGCGGTCCTCGGCCTTGTGGCTGAGGATAACCCGTTCCGCGGGCCCGGCGAAAATGACATCATGGTCGCCAACCACCGTGCCGCCGCGCAACGAGACAAAGCCAATATCGCCTTCCCGGCGCGGTCCGGTATGGCCATCACGCCCGCGCTGCTCGTGACCCGCAAGTGGGATGCCGCGCCCCTCGGCAGCAGCCTCGCCGAGCAGCAAGGCCGTGCCGGACGGCGCATCGACCTTCATGCGATGGTGCATTTCGGCGATTTCAATGTCAAAGACAGGGCCGAGCACAGCCGCCGCTTTCTTCACCAGCGCAGCCAAAAGGTTGACGCCCAAGCTCATATTGCCCGAGCGAATAATGATGGCATGTCGGGCCGCGGCCTCGATCTTCGCCAGTTCGTCCGGCTTGAAACCGGTCGTGCCGATGACATGGACGATACGCGCCTGCGCCGCGAGCGCCGCCAGTTCGACACTATAGCCAGGCAGCGTGAAATCGAGAATACCGTCGGCATCGACCACGGCTGCCAGCGGATCGGCGGTGATCGGCACGTTGATCGCCCCGCAGCCCGCAAGCAGACCGGCATCCTGGCCGAGTGCAAGGGAATCCTTGCGCGCCAGGGCCGCCGAGACGGTGACGCCAAGTGTATCCACCACTGTCTGGATGAGAACGCGGCCCATACGCCCGGCGGCGCCAGCGACGACGAGTTTCATCTCGGTCATGCAAATCTCCTTGGGGCATGATTGAACAGCGGCAGCGTCGATCGGCAGCGCATTGTGATCATCCGCATGACTCGATCAGGGGAGCGCCGTCTTTATCCCTGCCCTAGCCCTGGTAACGCAGCAATTTCCGCAAGGATAGCCTCAGCCGCCCGCACAGGATCCTCGGCCTGCGTCACCGGCCTGCCGACAACGAGATGATCGGCGCCTGCCGCAATGGCGAGCGCCGGCGTCGCCACACGCTTCTGATCACCGGTATCCACCCCCTGTGGCCTGATTCCCGGCGTGACGAGGATCAGCTCCGGCCCGAGACGGGCGCGCACTGCCGCCGCCTCCGCAGCCGAAAGAACCAAGCCATCGATGCCCGCATCGCGCGTCTGGACGGCCCGGCGCGCGACGAGTTCGGCAACACCGCAACCATAACCCGCCGCCGCGAGATCGGCATCGTCATAAGAGGTCAGCACGCTGACGCCGAGAATTTTCAGGCGCGAACCCTGCGGCGCGCCGAGACGCGCTGCGGCCAGCGTCTGCGGATAGGCATGAACCGTCAGAAAATCCGCTCCGAATTTTTCGATCTGAGCGACGGCTTTCGTGACAGTATTGGGGATGTCATGCAGTTTGAGATCGAGAAAGACCTTTTTGCCCGCATCGATCAATTCGCGGGCGAAATCCAGGCCACCGCCATAGGCGAGTTCCATACCGATCTTGTAGAAGGAAACGCTGTCGCCAAGCCGTTTTACCAGGGCCTGCGCGTCGGCCGGGCTGGTGACATCAAGAGCGACGATGAGCCTGTCACGTAAGGATGGCGCGACAGAAGAGCTCGGAAGGGATGGCTGCATCATGGACGCCGGCCACGATCGAAGCAGACGTCCGCATGGCGTGTGCCGCCCAATCGTTTGATCTCCTGCTTGGCATAAGCGGGCTGCTGGGCGGTATGGGGAGAGACCGGCTTCAACCGTCCGACCTTGAACCTTCCGGCAAAATTCAACCACTCCCTGGCGGCTTCGAATTCCCGTTTGAAATCACGCTGGACCTTGGCCTTGCCCGAGCGCAGTCTGCCCAGGAGATCATGGATCTTTGCCGGACGCTGGGAACTCCCGGCAAAGCGGCGATAAACCCAGACGCGCGCGGGAGGCAGGTTGAACCAGACGGAAGGGGATGGCGTTGCGGTGAAACGGCCGGTCACACGATTGCGCGGCACCGGAGACATCAGGCCATAGGTGAACTGGATAAAGGAACCCTGCGGCCCCATGCAGGAGAAAGCTTCTTCGAGCAGGCTCAATCGCTGCTCTTCCGGCTTGTTCAGAAGCGGCAGGCTGGAGACGACGCAGGCCGCCGGCACCTTGAGGATATTCGCAAGGGTCGGATGATCCAGTGTCTGCCGCAAGTGGTAAGCGTCGCCCTGCACCACGCGTACCGCGGGAAAACGCCGCTTCAGCAATTTGCAGAAGTCCGGATCGAATTCGATGAGAATCAGCCGCTCCGGGGCGACGCCATGCTGCAGCAATGCCTCGGTAATCGGCCCGGTGCCCGGACCGAGTTCGACGATGGGGCCCGGCACGGAGAGATCCACGTAACGCGCCATCATCCGCGCAAGCGCCCGGCCTGAAGGCGACACAGCCCCGGTCACAAGCGGATTGTCGAGCCAGGATTTGAAAAAACGCGCCTCATCCGACAATCGCTGTTCGAGCGTTACAGTCGGTTCCGCGTCTCGGCCATTATTACGACTGCGCAGGGTTTGACTAGCCAAAGAATCGCTTCCCGCCTTCACATGCATCGCCATTCCCGCACCCCGCTTTCAAGACGCGAATTGCGAATGAATGCAGGACGATCGAGAAGCCTATCCTTCTCTTAACGGTGCTGAAGGGCTGATTTCAACAGATTTATGACCAGCGCTTCGTTCATTCGCCGCGCAGCCGCCAAACCGGGGATGCCCGGAGGAATTCCTTCGCATCATGCCGGTGAAAAAAGACTATTTTTTCAAAATGATTGGATGTGCTTACAAGACGGGGGCCCGCGCTTGCCGCCCCCCTCGATCGCGCGACGCTCTATTGCCCGCTGAGATTTTCGAAAAAGTCCTTCATCCTCGCGAAGAATCCGGACGATTCGGGATGGGTCTTGTTAGAGGATTCGGCATCGAATTCCATCAACAGTTCCCGCTGCCGCTTGGTCAGATTCTGCGGCGTCTCGACCGTCGCCTGAATATAGAGATCGCCGACCTCGCGCGAGCGCAAAACCGGCATGCCCTTGTTCTTCAGCTTGAACTGGCGTCCCGATTGCGTCCCCTCAGTGATCTTGACCTTGGCCTCGCTACCATCAATCGTATGGACGGAGACTTCACCGCCGAGCGCCGCCTGAACCATGGAGATCGGCACACGGCAGAAGAGATCAGCCCCATCCCGCTGGAAGAAGGGATGCGGTTTCGTCGAGACGAAAATATAGAGATCGCCTGCGGGACCACCACGGCTGCCCGCCTCGCCCTCGCCGGAAAGCCGGATGCGGGTTCCATCCTCGACACCGGCCGGAATATTGACGGAAAGCGTCCGCTCCTTCGTGACGCGGCCGCTGCCTCCGCAGGCCTGGCAGGGATCATCGATCATCTCGCCGCGCCCGTGACATTGCGGGCAGGTCCGCTCGATGGCGAAAAAGCCCTGCTGCGCGCGGACCCGTCCATGACCGCCACAGGTCGGGCAGACGCGCGGCTTGGCCCCCGATTTGGCACCCGTGCCGTCGCAGGCCTCGCAGGTCACAGACGCCGGCAGCGTCAGGCTGGCGAGCTTGCCCGTAAAGGCTTCCTCGAGCGAAATTTCCATATTGTAGCGGAGATCCGAGCCCCGCGCCGGCCCATTGCGATTGCCACGGCGGCCCATCACGTCGCCGAACAGATCGTCGAATATATCCGCCATGGAGGAAGCGAAACCATCGTTGCCACCGCCGCCCTGTTCGAAGGCGGCATGGCCATAACGGTCATAGGCCGCGCGTTTCTGGCCGTCGGACAATGTCTGATAGGCTTCGTTGATTTCCTTGAACTGGACTTCCGCTTCCATATTGCCAGGATTGCGGTCCGGATGCCATTGCATCGCGGCTTTACGGAACGCCACCTTCATTTCGGCTTCCGTACAGGTTTTGGAAACGCCCAGCACTTCGTAAAAATCGCGTTTCGCCATGTCGTTCGCGTTCCAAATCCTCAAGCCCCGTACGGGCTCGTTCAATACATCGAAAATCAGGGTTTACAAAATCGGCGCCCGTGAAACCTCCCCGCGGCAGGGAGAATGAACAGGGCGTCCGGAAACCGGAGCCTGGAGCATTTCGGATAGAGCCAGAAACTCTCTACTAATAAATTGGAGCATTTTCAAAACGATGGCATCGCGAAGCGATTCAACATTCTTGAAAATGGCTCCAAAGCCAAGGTCATGGCCGGCATAAAGAGCGCAAGACGAACCTGAAATCGAAGCTCCAGCTCTCTTTTCGCACGCGCATCGCCAAGCCAGAAGCAAGCAAGAAATAAACCGCGCCTGCCGACTTCCTGCAGGAACCGGGGAGACCCGCTCGCGCAAAGCCCGGCTGTTCCGAAGAACCGCCGGGCCTAGCTCATTCAGGACGTACCATCCATCGCCGCCCCACCGCCACCATGGGATCCGACGCGGGAAGGATCAGGCCGATTTCTTGTGATCGTCAGGGCCGACTTCCTTGAAATCGGCGTCGATCACGTCATCCTTCGGCGCCTCGCCACTCTCACCACCCTCGGCACCCGCCTTATACATGGCTTCGCCGAGCTTCATCGACGCCTGGACGAGGGCATCGGTCTTGGTCTTGATGGCATCGAGATCCTCGCCACCGAGCTCGGTGCGCAGTTCGGCGATCGCCGTCTCGATCGTGCTCTTGTCGGAATCCGCGACCTTGGCCCCGAATTCGGCGAGGGATTTTTCGGTCGAATGGATGATCGCCTCGCCATGGTTCTTGGCATCGACGAGTTCACGCCGTTTCTTGTCCTCGGCAGCATGCTGCTCGGCGTCCTTGACCATCTTGTCAATATCGGCCTCGCTCAGGCCGCCGGAGGCCTGAATGCGGATCTGCTGTTCCTTGTTGGTCGCCTTATCCTTGGCGGTCACGTTGACGATGCCGTTGGCGTCGATGTCGAAAGTGACTTCGATCTGCGGCACGCCGCGCGGCGCGCTGGGAATACCCACAAGGTCGAATTGACCGAGCAGCTTGTTATCCGCCGCCATCTCGCGTTCGCCCTGGAAGACGCGGATGGTAACCGCCGTCTGGCTATCCTCGGCCGTCGAGAAGACCTGGCTCTTCTTGGTCGGGATCGTCGTGTTGCGGTCGATGAGGCGGGTGAAGACGCCGCCGAGCGTCTCGATGCCGAGCGACAGCGGGGTGACGTCGAGCAGCAGCACGTCCTTGACGTCGCCCTGGAGCACGCCAGCCTGGACCGCCGCGCCAATCGCCACCACTTCATCCGGGTTGACGCCCTTATGCGGCTCCTTGCCGAAGAACTGCTTGACGATTTCCTGGACCTTCGGCATGCGGGTCATGCCGCCGACGAGCACGACTTCATCGACCTCGCCCGCCGAGAGACCGGCATCCTTAAGCGCCTTGCGGCAAGGCTCGACGGTCTTCTGGATCAGATCATCGACCAGCGCCTCGAATTTCGCGCGCGTCAGCTTCAGGGCAAGATGTTTCGGGCCCGTCGCATCGGCGGTGATATAGGGCAGATTGATTTCCGTCTGAGTGGCGGAAGACAGTTCGATCTTGGCCTTTTCGGCGGCCTCCTTCAGACGCTGGAGAGCCAGCTTGTCTTTCTTGAGATCGATGCCGTTTTCCTTCTTGAACTCATCGGCGAGATATTCGACGAGACGGGTGTCGAAATCCTCACCGCCGAGGAAGGTGTCGCCATTGGTCGATTTCACCTCGAAGACGCCATCGCCGATCTCGAGGATCGAGACGTCGAACGTGCCACCGCCGAGGTCATAAACGGCGATCGTGCCGGACCCCTTCTTGTCGAGACCATAGGCAAGAGCCGCCGCCGTCGGCTCGTTGATGATGCGCAGGACTTCGAGACCGGCAATCTTGCCGGCATCCTTGGTGGCCTGGCGCTGGGCATCATTGAAATAGGCGGGAACGGTAATGACCGCCTGGCTGACCGGCTGGCCGAGATAGGATTCAGCGGTTTCCTTCATCTTCTGCAGGATGAAGGCGGAAATCTGCGAAGGGGAATATTGCTTGCCGTCGGCCTCGACCCAGGCGTCGCCATTGGCCGCCTTGACGATCTTATAAGGCACAAGGCCGATATCCTTCTTGGTCATCGGATCGTCGTAGGTCCGGCCAATCAGGCGCTTGATGGCAAAGAAGGTGCGTTCCGGATTGGTGACGCCCTGACGCTTGGCCGGCTGGCCGACGAGACGCTCGCCATCATCCGTAAAAGCGACGATGGAAGGCGTGGTGCGCGCGCCTTCAGCGTTTTCGATGACTTTCGGCGTCGTCCCTTCCATCACAGCCACGCAGGAATTGGTGGTGCCGAGGTCGATTCCGATTACCTTACCCATGAGTGTGCTTCCTTTCGATTCGCAAGACCACCAGACCCCGAAGCGATCCGGTTTCTGGGCGGACGGAGGAGCCGCCCGGTCCCCGATGGTGCTGAAAATATTATCGCCGCGCAGCAACGCAAGATGAGCCGTATATAATCCGACCTTCGGACCGTGCAAGACGCCGGGGACCGCCAAGCGCTGCCATTCACGCGCAAAATGGCAAAATCTTTCGGCGGGTGCCAGCCAGCCGCAATCGCCGCCTCCGCGAACAACCAAAGCGCGACAATTTTAGCGGAACAATCTACTTAAGCGCGTATAAATCAACCAAAAGAAGCACTCATCAAGTGCCACGGGCTTGGCGCCGCTTTTACTTTCTTTCCGGCTGCGGCATGAATATGCTTACGCGGTCGGCGATCATTGTTTGACGGAATTTCCCGGGAAGATTTTGCCGTTCAACAAGCTCTTCCAACAGAGCATTGCGACCCTGATCGTGAAACGCGAGCGCATCGATTTCAAAGTGGCATTCATGTCCGGACTAAAAGAGCCTGCAAAGCGGAGCCCCATCGCCTCTTCCCCCGGCAGGCCGGACCGGAATCAAGGGGGTACCGCCGCTGGGCGCGGAATTCCGGCGCTCTCCGGCAAGAATGCTGGCTTCAGTATTATGGGCTTCAAGAATGAGGGTAAGGGCGCCGCCGCCATCATTCGGTGCCTTTCCGCCCTATTGGCATTGGCTTCATCACCCACGGCTTTTGTGTCGCCAGCCAGCGCGCAGCTCATGCTGCCCGGAGCCTTGCATGCCGCGCCGCCTGCGGAAAGTAAAAAGAGCGCCTCGGTCAATCCCTCGGCCAACCCCATGCCAGGGCGCACGAAATTCAAGCCGCGCCCGCTTGGTCTCAAGGCTCCTTCCGACGAAAGCCTCCTCGACCGCGATCTCACCCGCTATGGCGGCAGCGGCCATCTCTCCTTCAAGCTCGGACCCGACAAGACGCTCGAAATCACGACGCTCATTCTCGAAGGGGAACAGATTTCCGAAACCCGCGAGCCCTGCCGCGTTTCGGTAATCGCCAATGAACCGATGCTTCTCCACACCGACGGTCGGCCACTGGGACTCACACGCTATCAAGCGGATATTGCCGCCTGCCCGTTTCATTTCGACGTTCTGAACGGCGCGGTTCTCATCTCGCGCGAGCCAGCCACTTGCGATTTTGCCGCGGCGGATTGTCGAATCGACCCCACTGGCCTCTGGGGCCCGGCAGCAAGCACGATCAGTGAAAAAGAGGCCCGTTCCTGGGAACATATCCGCGGACGGACCGAATCCAATATGCGCGCCAATTTCCGCGCCCTGCTTTCAACTGCCGGCAAGAATAAAACCGCCATCAAGGACATTGCCGGTGATCAGGCGGGATTCTCCTCCCGCCGTGAAATGGTCTGCCGGAACTATGCCCAGGAAGAGGTACATGGTTTCTGCGCACTGCGGATGACCGAGGCGCGCGCCATGCTGCTCCAGACGCAATGGGCCGAAAGAGTCGAATCAGACCCCGAATTGAAAAAGCAGATCGAAAAGGAAGACGCCGAGCGACGCCGAGCCGCCGCCGCACAGGCGGCTGCCAAAGCCGCCAAGGCCGCCGCCATGCCTGGCGCTTCCATTCCCGGCGCTCCTGAATCCGGCGCCGCCGTGCCATCGCCGAGTGCCGCAAACTGAAGACTCTGCCGGTTCCCGCACACATGTCGTGAAATACGCTCCCGCCGTATGGCCCTCCTAACGGAGGAGGAACCAAAGCGGCACTCTTCCGTTCGCCGTCAGTCTTCTGGCGTGGCCTGGAAAAACACCTGAAATTTCCATCTGTTGCTTCCCGTCACGAAAGCGAGGGAGTGAGCGGGCAGTGAGGCCGGCCCCGGTGGCCCGCGTATTTTTCCGAAGAGAAAAACGCGCGAACCTGCCGCGATCGGCGGCAGGATATGATCCATAAAGTGGATAAAGCAAAAGCACAGGGGAGGTCATCATGCGGAATCCTTCGACCCGGCATGCAACTCTTGCCGCCAGCATCACCGCAAGTCTTCTGCTCGTCGGACTTCCGGCTGCAGCACAGACAATCGCCATGCCCGCATCCGCCTATTACGACCTGGGCAATCTATCTCCTCAGACCGCGCAATTCATCAATACGGCTTTGCCGACCGCGCAATTCCTCGATGAGGCCAGCCGAATGGCCTTGCGGAAATCGCACAATCGCAATCTGCGGCAGGCAGCACATACGATAGCCATGCGGCAGATGATAGCCGCCAATTCAATGACGGCCTTCCTCAATGCAGGTACGCCGACCGCAGGGCTGATGACTGGACGTTCGGTGGCCGCGCCACAGCCGGCCAATCCGCTCGCCCCTGTCGGCAATATGGTCATGGTGCCGATCGATGCCGCAGGCAATATCGTCGGCAATGTGTTGACCGGCGGCGCACCCGGCGCCCAACCCATGGCCCGATATCCGACCGCTATAGCGCTGCTGCCGAATCAGATCGAAGATCTCAAACGCCTCGCGGCCCGGCGCGGGACAGCCTTTGACCGTCTCTATGTGGCGACCCAACTCGACGCCATGGCACAGCTTCTCACCATCTATCGCGATTATGAACAGAATGGCGACAACGACGCCTTACGCCGCGTCACCCAGCATGAAATTCCCCTGTTAGAACAGGACATAGGGCGCTTGAGGCGCCTCTGACTTGTCGCCTGGCAAGAACGGGACGAGCCGCAATGAGCAGTTCACTTCGGGTCGACCGGACGGTCCGGATTCGTCGCCTCGCCCCGGTCTGACCAGCCAAGCAAGACCTTGGTGGGGACGAAATGCCCCTCTTCATGGTCGTCGCGGCCAGAAAGCTTGAAAATGATGGAGGGGGCCATGACCATGACCGACGTCAAGATGGTCCGCCGCCATCAACGCATTTGTCAAATAGGCTTTTGCGCTGGCGATCGCCTCCCTCAGCGTAAGACCATGCGCCAGATAAGCGGCGATCGCCGAGGCAAGGGTGCATCCCGTTCCATGAGTGTTGCGCGTGGCGATTCTCGGGGCAGAGAAAATCTCTTTCCCTGTCGGGGTGCAAAGCAGATCCTGCGCGACAGGTCCCTCGCAATGTCCTCCCTTGATCAGAACCGCACGGGCCCCTTCTGCCAGAAGCGCTTCACCTAATGCCTGCATCTCCTGCTGATTCGTAGCGACCGGCCGCCCCGTGAGATGAGCCGCCTCAGCGAGGTTGGGTGTGACCAAGGTGGCAATCGGCAGGAGATCAGCCTTGATCGCCGCGATCAGATCGGGCGTCGACAGCGAATCCCCGCTCGTCGCCGCCAGAACCGGATCGAGAATGATGAAGGGTGGCGCATGCCGGGCGAGACAATCGGCGACGGTGCGCGCGATCTCGGCCGTCGCCAGCATGCCGATTTTGACCGCTGCGACGCGGCTATCATCGAAGATTGCCTCGATCTGCGCGGCTACGAAATCAGGCGGCGGCACATGAAAACCGCGCACACCTTGCGTATTCTGGACGGTGAGGGCGGTCAGGACCGCCATCCCATGGCATCCAAGCGCCCCAAAGGTTTTGAGATCGGCCTGGATTCCAGCGCCTCCGCTCGGGTCCGAACCCGCTATGCTTAGAACATTGGGGATGGCGCCGCTTCGCAACGACTCGAAAGGGGAAGAAATACTCATATCCCGCGCCGCAGCATCGCCATCAAGAATCCACCACCCATTTGCTGCACCGCAATCAGCGCATGCCCCCCACGGACCTGCCTCTCCAAAATAGGCAGAAACCACCGTCTTCCAACCGGCTTGAGCGCTTGCTTACCGAGAAAAATGCGTCCGAATGAGCGTGAAATGCCAAACACACCCGTAACGCCTCCATATAACCCGGATCCCTTCCTGCCTGCCGCAGGACTCCAAGGAGGAGCCATTTTCAAAAGCTTGGCGCACCGTACCCCAAATGGGATATGCACAAATTCCGAATATAGGCTAATATTGGGAAAATCGCGCAATGCATAAATGACTGACATGAAAATGAAAACATTTTCTATTTCAGTAAAGTTCAAAAGAGCCTTTCAAGGCGAGGATCTACACTGTCGATTTTGAAGCTAAATCACATTCTCTAAATTTAATTCTGTTGGTGAAAGTTTTTTTCGTAAGAGGGGGATCTTTTCGGGAAAGGGGAACCAATTGTTGAGCTTCCGGTTGCAGCTCTATTGGCAATTACGCCAGCGAATATAGAGAGGGACCGTCGCCACACATTTTTGCGGCACAACGGAACCTGCAGCATATCGAAGCGTTTGGTTCAATATTACGTGAGATGCTGCGATGCGAAAGCGGACGGTAGCTCCCGTGCCAACCGCATCCTTGGGGAGAGGAATGGTTTTCAGGTTCCGGTCGCCTCAAGGGTGGAGAAAGATATTGCTACTGGGAACTCAACGATGAGGTCTAACGACCTTTCCGGAGATACGGTCTTTTTGAACGCACGCATGATCCTAGTGTTTCTGTAAGGTCTTCCTGCCCGCGAACAATGGTGGAAAGGTCCTGAAAATATTATGGTTTCATTGTTCCAGCGACGATCGCCCGTTTTCGGCGAGAGGCAAGGCTGGGACAAGCAAGAGATTATAAAAAGGGATTGTCCGGAGAGCTTGCGCCCCAAACTCGCTGGACTCAGGATTTCATGACGTAGCCCTTTTTAGACGGTAGGAGTCGGACTCGTTCGAACCCTGTCCTTTTGATGAAACCTCGTGTTTCATCCATTCATTGCTGGCTATGCAGGGTGCATGGCAAACTTCTAGCGGCCCCGAAAGGGGCCGCTTTTTTATTTCATGCGGTGATAGAACCAGACCCGCCAAGGCAACAACGCCGATGTCTGACGCCATACCAAACGGACGATATCACCTGACCTCCAAGACCCGGGGATAGGATTCGGCTGATCGTCCTTCATGAGACGAAATGTATCGGAGCCCTTTGTTCGATCTGGCAGCAGCTTCGACGAAGGCCATTATCTGTTCGATGGGAGCCTTTCAACGGCAGCACGTCGCGCTCGATGAATGGCCGCCCATGCTCCCTGTTTTGGAGCGCCCCTCTCAGAAATGTTTCGGATCTATCCGGAAACGCCTCACTCAGAAAAAATCAAACTCTTTTCACAGCAATCGAATCGCAATGCGTCGACCTGAAAAGGGCAACCCTTTTCAGTTCGACGTTCTTGTCTCTCTATTGCTTGATTGGATGTGTCAGATCGCTATTGGCCTGGACATCCGTTTTGACGTCTATGCCTCCGGCTGGCGGTGGCTTGTCGAGATTTTCGACCTGAAACAGACCGAAGGCCTGCATTTCCCGCTCGGTGGGCATGCTCTTGCGGTCCCAGCCGCCACCGAGAGCGCGGATCAGTTCCGTCGACGCTTGCACCAACCGCATCTGGATCTGGACTTCCCGAATACGGGCCGTCAGCGTATTCACCTGCGCAGTAATGACATCAAGGCTGGTGTTCAGACCGCCCTTGTAAAGATCCATCGTCATGGTCTGGGTTTGCGCCGCGGCGCCGACGGCGGCGTGCTGGCGCTTCACCTCCGCGCTCATGCGATTGGTCCGGCTCAATCCGTCTTCAACTTCACGGAAGGCATTGAGCACCGTCGAGCGATAAGTATCGGTGGTCTCGCGATAGGTCGACAGCGCCTGCTGCAGATCGGCACGGCGCAGGCCACCGTCAAAGATCGGCAGGGTCACATCCGCGCCATAAGCCCAGAGGCTGTTGGCAACCTTGAAGAGATTAAGTCCATTATCCGTGAAGCCACCATCGACTCGGATGGAAACATTCGGATAAAAGGCGGCTCGCGCCACGCCGATGATGCGGTTAGCCCGTGCCATCTTACGTTCCGCGGCTGCAATATCGGGCCGGCGTTGCAACAATTCGGAGGGAACGCTCGTCGGAATTTTGGGGATTGACGAACTCAAAGAATTGGCCGGCGCGATATGGAATGCAGAGGGCGCCGTATTGGCGAGAATGGCAATGGCATGTTCCATCACCTGCCGTTGCGCCTGAATGTCGAGTTCCTCGGCCTGGGTAGCGTAGAGCAGATTCTCGGCACGCGCGACATCGAGCTTCGGCGAAACGAGACCTTCGAGCCGTTCCTTGATGATCTTGAGTGATTGCTCATAATAGGCGATCGATTGCTTATAGATCGCATCCTGTGCGTCGAGGCCGCGCAGGGCGAAATAATCCCAGGCGATCTGTGCCTGGAGGCTCAGCTGCGCCGAAGCATATTCAGCCGCCCGCTGTTCGGCGAAATTGAGTTCCGCCCGCGTCGTATTGCGGATGGCCGACCAGATGTCCGGCTCCCAGGACACAAGACCGGCGAAGGTCTGGTCGGAATCGTGCACCGGGTCTGTCGGCGCATTGAACAGGCGATGGATTGACCTTTTGTTATTGGAAGCGCCGAAACCGAGCCCGACTTGCGGGAACAATTGCGATTGCGCCCCCATCATCATGGCGCGCGCCTGAACGAAGCGTTCCGCAGCTGCCTGAAGATCGGCATTGCTGGCGGTCGCCTGCTCTTCGATCTGGTTGAGAACCGGATCGTGATAAAGTTTCCACCAGCCCGGACGCAAAGCCGTATCGGACGGTCGGGCCTCCTTGAAGGGGCCCTTGCCTTCCCATTTTTCGGGTAATGTCAGGTCTGGGGGCTGATAGGCGGGTGCGAGATCGCAGGCGGAGAGGGAGAGAAGAAGCAGAAGACCGCCAGAGCGGGCGCCTGCAGAAAGAAGACAGTTCATTTCTTCGTCTCGTGTCCCGCAGCATGTTCCTCCGCCATTCCAACCTTCTCCTGAGGTGCTTCGGACTGCGCCGTCTCACCGTTCGGCACAGGCGTATTATAGCCAGGGGTTGCCGGAACGATCTTGATCTCCTGCCCTTCCATGAGGGCGGCGGGCGGATTATCCACGATCCGATCTTCCTTCGTAAGGCCGAGTGTGATCTGAACCTGTTCACCCAGGATCTTGCCGGATGTCACCGGCTTGAAATGGATGTGATTGTCAGACGTTACGGTGGCAACCTGCAAGCCTTCCTCCTCGAACACGAGAGAGCTCGTCGGCACGGTCAGGATATGAGGATCCGCCGGAGCCGTCAACTTGACTGTTGCATAAGAACCTGGCCAGAGAGCCGCATCGTCATTGTCAATGATGAATTCCGTGACGACCGTACGCGTATTCGTGTCGAACCCTTTGGCGGTCGTGAGATATTTAGCAGTAAAATGGCGTTCGGGATATTGCGGCACCACGACATCCGCGACCAATTCCGGTTTGAGGATGCTGGCGAATACTTCTGGGACGGAAACGAAAAGACGCATGGCATGTGTATCGGCAACGGAGAACAATTCCGTCGCATTGCCGGACGCTCCCATATTGCCGTGTCCCTGATCCACATAATCGCCGACATTGATCGAACGCGCGGTAATCACTCCATCGAAGGGAGCGACGATTTTCTTGAATTTCTGCAGCGCCTCGAAACGCGCGACATTCTGTTTCGCGGCATCGACCAGAGCAGCTTCGGATTTTTCATTGGCCTCCTGCACCGAAATCGACTGTTCCGAAACGGCTTGCGACTTGCGCAAAGCGCGCCAGCGGTCGGCGGTGACGACTGCGAGATTATATTTCGCCTCGGCCGAACGCAGATTGGCCTGCGCCTCGGAATATTGCGCATCGAGCGTCGGCGTGTTGATTTCCGCGAGGAGGTCACCCTCCTTCACACGGGCGCCATAATCCTTGTACCACATTTTGACGTAGCCGGAGACCTGCGCATAGATCGGTGCCTGATACCAGGCATCGGCCGTACCTGGCAGGGTCAACGTCTCTTCCTTCGGCCCCGGCTGCGGATTGACCACTGAAACGCGCATGATCGCGCCTTCGGCGGTCTCCTCGGCCACTTCCTTCGCCGTATTGATGCGGGTGTAAACCTGGTAGCCGACAAATCCACCGAGGATGAGAATGACAATGAATGCGCGTCCCGCGCCTTTACCCTTGCGCATCACGCGCCCTCCTTCTTGCGGCTGGCCCGGCCGTAAATCAAAGCATAGACACAGGGAACGAAGAGCAGCGTCGCGAAAGTCGCCACCGTCAGACCGCCAATCACCGCGCGGCCGAGAGGAGCGTTCTGCGAATTGCTCATGGACATGGGTAACATGCCGATAATCATGGCGGAAGCCGTCATGATAACAGGGCGGATACGGCCATAGCCTGCCTCGATCGCGGCCCTGATGCCATCGCCATGCACTTCATAGCGTTCGCGCGCGAAGGAGACGACCAGGATCGAATTGGCCGTCGCCGTGCCCATGCACATGATGGCGCCCGTCAAAGCAGGAATGGACAGATTGGTCCCCGTGAGGAACAGGCCCCAGGCAATGCCGGCCAAGGCGCCGGGAAGCGCCGTAATGATGATGAACGGATCAACCCAGGACTGGAAGTTCACCACGATCAGCAGATAGACGAGCGCGACGGAAAGGACGAGGCCGCCGACGAGCTGCACATAAGAGCTATGCATCGTCTCAGCCTGGCCACGCACGTCGACGGCGGCGCCACGCGGCAACTCATCTTCCATGGAAGCGATGACCTTGTTGACATCCTCAAGAACACCACCAAGATCACGCCCCTCGTTGGCGACATAGACATCGAAGAGCGGGATGAGATTATAGTGTGCGACCTGTCCCGGCGTTCCCTTCGGCTCCAGCGAACTCATGCTGCCCAGAAACTGCGGTGGCTTTCCATCCGGATTGCCATCCCCCTTGCCGACGGGAATGGTCAGGAGATCGTTGACGCTCGTCATCTGCTCCTGTGGCGTATAGATGTTGATCGGATAGGAAAGACCGTTTTCCGGGTTGAGCCAATAGGCCTGGTGAACCTGCTGGCTGCCGGAGAGGGTGATCAACTCGTTATTGGCCAGATCCTCCTCGGTCATACCGGTGCCGAGACCGAAGGTGCGGTTGCCGCTGACGAGAATGGTCGGCGTCCGCATCGTCTGCTGGATCGTGACATCGGCGGCGCCGGGAATGGTGCGCAGCCGGTCGGCGAGCTTGCGGGCGAATTCATAATTCTTCGTCGCCTCAAGACCGGAGATCTGGACATCGATCGGCGAGGGCGAGCCGAAGTTCAGGATCTTGGCCGTCAGATCGGCCGGCTGGAAGGTGAAGATCGTACCGGGGAAACGCTCCGACAGACCCTTGCGCAGAGTGCGCCGGTAATCCCAGACGGGAGATTCTTCGTTCTTCAGCGAGATCGTCAGGTCGCAATCCTGCGTGCCGATCGTCGGCGTCGGAATGAAGGCGAGATTATGCGGTCCGACCGGCAGGCCGCAATTGTTCACGATATTCTCGACCTGCCCCGGCAGCAGCCGTTCGATCTCCTCATTGACGAGCGAGACGATGCGGCCGGTGACCTCGATACGCGTGCCGAGCGGGGCGCGCATATGCATTTGCAAAGTGCCTGATTTGATCTCGGGGAAGAAGTCGCGTCCGCTGAAGTAGAACAGGCTCAGCGAAGCAAGTGCCACGATGAGAAAGACCGTGATGAAACTGCCACGATGCGCGACCGACCTTTCCAGCAGGCTCCGGTAGTTTTCCCGGAAGCTCGAAAAGCCTTTTTCGAACCCTTTCTGGAAACGGCTGAAAAAGCCCGGCTGCTTGCCTTCGTGGGCGGCAGCGGCATGAGCGCCGGGCATACCCGCCGCCGCATCGTGCTGCGCCTGCCGGTGCACGGCCTCGTCATAGGCTATTTCCTGCTGCGCGTCCCTGAGCGCCATGGCATGGGCATGTTCCTCGACTGCCTCTTCTTCCCGCGCAACGGCAGGGCTCTGGTCCAAAGGCTCGCCATAGACCCGCTCGCGATTTACCAGAGCCTGAGCCTGAGCCACCGGGTCCTCATCGGCCGATGCACCGAGCCCGGACGCCACGGCATGATGAGCGTCGTCCTCGTGATGAGCGCCGTCATGAGAATCTCCATGAGACTCCCCGTGAGCCCCTCCATGGGCATGACCGGCGAGCAGATATTTCGCCATGGTCGGCACCAGGGTACGCGACAGGATGAAAGAAGCGATCATGGCGAAAGTGATGGCTTCGGCCATGGGCATGAACAGCCAGCCGGAAACACCCGACAGGGTGAACAAGGGGAACCAGACGATACAGATACACAAAGTCGCGACGAAGGTCGGCACCACGATCTGGTTGGCGGCATCGATAATCGCCGTCTCGATATCCTTGCCCATTTCGAGATGGGTATCGATATTCTCGATCATCACCGTCGCGTCATCGACGAGAATACCGACGGCGAGCGCGAGACCGCCGAGCGTCATGACGTTGATGGTCTGCCCCGCCCAGCCGAGCCCGATGATCGCGCAGAGAATGGCGAGCGGGATCGAGGTCGCGATAATGACCGTAGCGCGCCAGGAACCGAGGAACAGCAGAACGACAATGCCGGTGAGCGCCGCGGCGGTCGCCATTTCGCGGACCACGTCCTTGATCGAATCCTTCACGAAGATAGACGCATCGTTCAGAAGCCGGACATGCACATCCGGTGGCAGCAATTTCTGCAGGCGCGGCATCAGATCCTTGACACCCTGCACCACGTCGAGCGTCGAAGCCTCGCCGCTCTTCATCACGACGACGAGAACCGCCTGATTGCCCTTCACGAGAACCGAATTGGTCTGCGGCGGTCCGGACAGGGAGACATCAGCAATGTCGCGCAGATGAATGTAGGCATTACCCACTTTCTTGATCGGCAGATCCTCGAACCGTTCGACCGACATGGGAATGGCGTTGGTCTGCACCATCCAGTCCTTGCGGCCGATCTTCTGGTCGCCCGCGGGCAGGACGATACTCTGTTTCTCGAAAGCCTTTTCGACATCCATGCTGGAGAGATTATGCGCCAGCAATTGGTCCTGCTTGAGATTGACGAGCAGGAACGGCGGCTTGCCGCCATAGGGATGCGGAATGATCGCCCCCGGCACCGTAACGACGAAGGGACGGATACGGGCAAAGGCGAGATTGTAGAGATCGGCCGGCGTCCTTTTGTCGGAAGTGACCTGCATGGTGACGACCGGCACCGAGGACGCCTCGAGGCGCATGATCATCGGCGGCGAAATGCCTGGCGGCAATTGCGGGATGACCGTCTGCGAAATGGCGACCACGTCGGCTTCCGCCGGGCCGAGATCCGTGCCTGGCTGGAAATAGATATTAACGATGGCGCTGCCGTAATAAGAAATACTTTCGATGTGCTCGATGCCTTCGACGGTCGAAGTCACCGCCTGTTCATAATAGCGCGTGATACGGCCGCCGACATCTTCCGGCATGAGACCAGCATAGGTCCAAACGACGGAGACGACGGGAATCTTGATGTTGGGAAAGACGTCGGTCGGCGTCTTGAAGACCGACATGACGCCGAACATGAGAATGAGCAGGGACAGAACAACGAATGTATAGGGCCGCCGCAACGCGGTAACGACGATGGCATTCATGAGCGGGCCCCTTCAGACATCGGGCAAAACATCGGAGAAGTGACAGGAAAAGATCTTGTGAAATCAGACCATATAAAAGCGTGACGGCGACGGTTCCGTCTGCGCAGGCCAGAATTGGGTAATGCCGAGTATATGGTCAATGATCGGTCTCTTCCCTTACGAACAAGCAGCACCCTCCGACAAGTCTCATCGATCACGACCGACGTGGTCAATAAGATTTGGCGGAAAGCCATTGCCCCTCCCCGCGCGGCCAGATTCTCTAAGAGAAAGAATTCTCTTAGAGAGATCATCCCACTGCCTCATGCGCATCAGGATTTGCAATTTGAGGGGCAGCGCGGAACCTACAGGCATTCGCCGCAGGATACGAAGTAAAAACCAATTTAAGATCAGTATCATAGAACATAAATATATGAAATTATTTTTTATATTCCCATTTCACATGACTAATTTTTAAAAATCCGTCTCAATAAATTAAATTCTTTCCATTCTACCATAATGCGGCAGAAATCCTCATGCACGGAAGGTTGAAAGCGCTCGAAATTGGCAGGCGGGTGGATGAATTGCCTTCGGCGGCTGCCAGATCACCAGAACCGGCTCAATCGCTCCGCTTTGGGCGGGCGGCGGCGAGAACGCTTCTCAAAGTGCTGATTCCACGATTGATCATGGAATTGAGTCAGCGTTTTCTCAACCTATCGGGATCAGTGAAGCCCGGAGGGAAAGCCGCCGCAATGCTCATAAATGGATATAAGCAAAGCCCATACCCTGAAGGCGGGCAAGTTCCGCGACGCCACTCGGCACGATATCGTCCTCCTGCACGCCGTAAAGGGTCTTCCAATCGATGTTCCGTTCCCGCAACGTGTTGCCACAGATCAGAAACCGCACTTTTTTCGCGCGCAGCCCGTCGAGAAATGTCGCCAGTTCCTTGTTAGTATTTGCGAATTGAAACAGCTCGACGCCATTTGCATGGCTGACGACGCGTATCTCGACATGATCCTGTCCGACCGCCGCGATGTGGTTATTGATACTGTTTAGCATACGCTTGAAGTAAGCGGCGGCATCTCCCGCATTGCCATCATTATGATAGACGACTTTCTGATCGGTGTAATATCCTGCGGGAGCATCCATCATAGCGGCACCGGTGAAAGTGAAATGACCAGAAAATACCAGTAGCGCTGCGGCAATGACGATCCGGTAGAATATTGACATCCTCATCTTCCCCCTGAAAAACCATCAAGCCGTGAAACCTATCCAGATGGTTCCTGACCAATCCGCCTTGATGGATCAGGATATTTCGACGAGCCTGAGCATGCGGCGCAACGCTCCATCCGGTAACGCTTTTCAAGGCTCGAACCCGGGCTCCCCGCCCGCCGTTGGGTATCGCGCCCCGCAATATCATTGGCCGGCTTGCTTCTTTCGTGCATCGGCGACGGCCTGTTTGAACCCTTCATAGTCGAGCGTCGAGGTTCTGAACGGACCGACGAGATAGACGGGCGTTCCTTCAAGACCGAGTGCATTCGCCTGATCAAGATTGCGCCGCAGCAAAGCCGTGATGGCATCGGCATGGGTCGCGGCATCGGCTTGCAACCGGCCCATATCGACACCCGTCGCCTTGACGGCGGCCAGCATCGCATCCTCCTTGATGCGACGGCCGGGAAGATCCATCAAAGCCTTGTGGACCGTTTCATATTGGCCCTGATAAGCCGCCGCGAGTGCCAGTTTCGCGCCATAGACGGAAGCGGCGGAAAGGATCGGCCAATCCTTGTAGACAAGGCGAATATGACCATCGGTCTTGACGATTTTCTCGAGTTCCGGCGCCGATTTCTTGCAATAGGGGCAATTGTAATCAAGAAAGGCGACAATCGTGACGTCGCCCTTCGGATTGCCACCCGCAGGCGCATCGGGATCATGCAGAATTGCATCGACATCCAGTGTCTGCGCCTGGACGGGGAGATTGCCCATGAGCGCCGCGGAGAGCAAACAGATCGAAAGGAACAAGCTGGAGACAAAGGCTCTGCGCTGCATATCCAAACCCGCTCCATTCCCTGATGGTCTATAGAGACACGATCAGTATCTTATATCAGCCTGAAAGCGAAGCTTTCATTGAAGGACAATGCTGCAGGGGCAATCGTTCACACCTTGGATTGACCTTCCATTGCCGAGGCAGAAATCTGCCGGTCCAGGCCCGGCCTTTTGTTCGCGAGCGCGAGCATTTCTTCAGAAATTGATATCGTCTGGCCGATTTCATGCGGTCAAGCAGGCTGGATAGACCGCCATAGAGTGTTGCCGCACCAACAGCGCGCTTTCAGGGACCATAGAAAAATGGTGGCGGCGGCGCCTCTCTTCAGGAAGAGGGTCGCGGGTCCTTCAGCACTTCCGGCATCTCCTTCCCGTTAATAGTCGTCGATGTCGGCTGCGCCTGCGGAAAGATACCGTGAGAAAAGAAGACCCTGTCGGATGGAGACCAATAGTCCCTGGTGGACGGTGCCATAGCGGTCGAGGTCGACTGTGCCTGCGGCACCATGCCATGGGCATAAAATTGAAGATCGTCACGCGAGGGCGGCAGAAGGGTGAAATACCCATCCCTGACAGCCTGGACCGTCGCAGGGCTGGAGCCGAACGGTCCTATCGTCTCCTGGCTTCTCTTCGACAAGCTCTTGGACAAGCTCTTGGACAAATGGCTTCGCTTGGGCGAAGGCTGGCTCATGCGCGTGGCATTGCGCTTGGGCGCCGGCCTCTTCATTGGTTCACCGATCGGTTCGCCCATCTGTTCGGCATTGTAGAACACGCCAGCGCCTTGGCTATTCCGGGCCATCGTCGCGGCAGGCCGGGTTTGCTGCCCGGCAAACGCAAAGGACGCGCCGAAAAGGATGCAGGAGGCGAAGACGGCGGCGCGCTGTTCCAGCGTGCACCTGGAAAAAGCCATTGAACTGCCTCGCATTCTTTCTCGCGAAATAGCCAAGGAAACGGCCTGATCCGCGAACCGACCGCTTAGTCAGGAAAGGCCACGGCGCTCATTCAACGGCGAAACGTCACAAAAGTTTCGCTAAACTTTCACAAATGGAAGACACAAACAGAACAATCGGTCACTCGCTTCCAATCTTTGGGGATCAACCTCCCGATCATAATGGTCCTTCGGCTCGATGATCCGGCTAACCCGCATTTGATGCGGGCAATGTGTGCCCGCCTTGCCGAGAGAGACAATCCATTCAACGGCTACGCCAACCCGAGGCGCACGAGAGCAATTCCGCCGACATCGTCTGCGACGCCGTCAACACCTTGATCTTCACTCAGAGCTTACAGAATCGAACCGGCGAGCAGCGCCTGATCTCATACGATAGCCTCCTCTGTCTCACTCATGCGACGCCGTCTCAAATTTGAGACGGTGGAAATCTGCCGTCTCAACCTTCGGCGGGATATCGGTTCGCAGGGTGATCTCTTATCTTGGTTCCGTCGATGCGGGATGACGGTGAAGCCACACTTCACCGCACACAAATTGACATACAAGAAGATACATCCTGTCCTTGGGAGGAGACATGCAGCTCAGTCGCGAAGACCTGCTTACCGCCTATCGCACCATGCGGACGATCCGTGACTTCGAGGAACGTCTGCACATCGAATTCGCAACCGGCGAAATTCCTGGCTTCGTCCATCTCTATTCTGGTGAAGAAGCCTCGGCTGCCGGCATCTGCATGCATCTCACCGAACGTGACCACATTGCCTCGACCCATCGCGGCCATGGCCATTGCATTGCCAAGGGCGTCGACGTCATGGCGATGATGAGCGAGATCTACGGCCGCAAGGATGGCGTATGCGGTGGCAAGGGCGGCTCGATGCACATAGCCGAGATCGCCAAGGGCATGCTCGGCGCCAATGGCATCGTCGGCGGTGGCCCGCCGCTCATCTGCGGCGCGGCGCTCACCGCCAAGACCTTGAAGACCGGCGGTGTCGCGATCGCCTTCTATGGCGATGGCGCCTCGAACCAGGGCACCACCCTCGAAAGCCTCAATCTCGCCAAAATCTGGAACCTGCCGGTCATCTTCGTTTGCGAAGACAATGGCTATGCCGAAGCAACCTCGTCCTCCTATTCCGTCGGCGGCACGCAGACCAAGCGGGCGGAAGGTTTCGGCATTCCCTCAGTGGAAGTGGACGGCCATGATTTCTTTGCCGTCTATGACGCAGCGCGTGAGGCCATTCAAAGGGCACGTGCGGGCGGCGGCCCCAGCATGCTGCACGTCAAGACCTATCGCTATTACGGCCATTTCGAAGGCGACGCGACGACCTATCGCGAGCCGGGTGAAGCCGAAAAGGTCCGCAAGGAACGTGATTGCCTGGTGGGCTTCCGCGGCAAGGTGACGGAAGCTGCGCTGCTCGAAAACAAGGATCTCGACGCGGTGGATGCCGAAATCGCTGATCTGATCGAGCGGGCGGTGAAACATGCCAAAGCGGCGCCGCTACCGACCGAGGAAGACCTCCTCACCGACGTCTACGTTTCCTACTGAGGGCCGCGATCATGAGCAAGAAAAGCTATCGGCAGGCGATCAATGAAGCCATCGCCAGCGAAATGCGCCGCGATCCGACTGTCATCGTCATGGGCGAGGATGTCGCCGGCGGCGCCGGCACCAAAGGTCAGCAGGACGCCTGGGGCGGCGTGCTCGGCGTCACCAAGGGGCTGATCACCGAATTCGGTCCCGAACGTGTGCTCGACACGCCGTTGAGCGAGGCAGGCTATATAGGAGCTGCGGCCGGTGCCGCCGCCACCGGCCTCCGGCCTGTCGCCGAACTGATGTTCATCGATTTCATGGGCGTCTGTTTCGATCAGATTTTCAATCAGGCGGCAAAGTTCCGTTACATGTTCGGCGGCAAGGCGGTGACACCGCTCGTCATTCGCGCCATGTATGGCGCGGGCTTCCGCGCGGCGAGCCAGCACAGCCAATGCCTGTATCCGCTGTTCACCCATATTCCTGGCCTCAAGGTGGTCATTCCCTCATCACCCTATGAGGTCAAGGGCCTGCTGATCCAGTCGATCCGCGACAACGATCCGGTCATCTTCTTCGAAAACAAGGTCATGTATGACGATATCGAGGAAGTGCCGGACGAGCCCTATACGATCCCCTTCGGCGAGGCGAATCTGACGCGCGAAGGCGATGACGTCACCATTGTCGCCATCGGCCGCATGGTGAAAATGGCCAATGAAGCCGCCGACCGCCTCGAGAAACAGGGCATCACCTGCAACGTCATCGATCCGCGGACGACATCGCCGATGGATTTCGATACGATCCTCGATTGCGTCGCCGATACCGGCAGGCTGGTCATCGTCGACGAGGCGAGCCCCCGCTGCAACATGGCGACGGACATCTCCGCAGTCGTCGCGCAGGAAGCCTTCGGCGCGCTGAAAGCGCCCATCAAGATGGTCTGCCCGCCGCATACGCCGGTGCCATTCGCGCCCAATCTCGAAGATCTGTTCGTACCCAATGCCGACCGGATCGAGAAAGCCGCCAAGGCTTTGATGAATTACCAGATCAAGGAGCCCGCATGATCACCGGAGAGATCAAGGCCATCACCATGCCAAAATTCGGTCTCGCAATGACCGAAGGCAAAGTGGCTGCCTGGATGAAGTCGGTCGGTGCCGAAATCAATGTCGGCGATGACATCGCCGACATTGAGACGACCAAGATCACCAATGCCTATGAAAGCCCCGTCAAAGGCGTTTTGCGCCGGCAGGTCGCGCAGGAACAGGAAGAACTTCCCGTCGGCGCACTCATCGCGGTCGTCGCCGACAAGGAGACGACCGACGCTGAAATCGACCAGTTCATCGAACGCTTTCAGGCCGAATTCTCGAGCGATCAGGCCGCGGGCGAGACAATCGCCGCACCGGAGCCCAAAGCGATCGATGTCGGCGGCCGCAAGATCCGCATTCTCGACACCGGCGAAGGCGAGGGCGCACCGATCGTCTTCGTGCATGGCTTCGGCGGCGATCTCAACAATTGGATGTTCAACCAGCCTCCGCTCGCCGAAAAACGCAGGACGATTGCCATCGATCTGCCGGGCCACGGCGGTTCCGCGAAGGAAACCTCGGGCGACCTTACGTCCCTCGCCGCGACCGTGGTGGAAACACTGGAGACTTTGGGCATCGGCCAAGCGCATTTCATCGGCCATTCGCTCGGCGGTGCGATCGTTCTCGCGCTGGCGCTCGAAAAGCCGGCCCTTGCGGCCTCGCTCACCCTGCTCGCTCCCGCTGGTCTCGGCGATACGGTCAACCGGAACTATACGGAAGGCTTCATCGCCGCCGACCGCCGCAAGACGCTGAAGCCAGTGCTGGAACTGCTTTTCGCCGACCCGTCCCTCGTCAGCAATGACATGATCGACGATCTCATCAAGTTCAAAAGGCTCGATGGCGCGATCAATGCCATGCAGGCTATCGAGCAGGCCAATTTCAAGGAAGGCAAACAAAGCACCAATTTTGCCTCCCGCATCGGCGAAATCAAAGCGCCGATCACGATCATCTGGGGGCGGCAGGATCAGGTCGTCCCGATGACGGATCCAGCACAATTGCCGCAAACACTGGCGTTCCATATTCTCGAAAAAAGCGGACATATGCCGCAAATGGAACAATCTGCCGAGGTCAACGGCCTCATCGACACTTTCATCGCGAAGGTGAACGGCTAGAGTGTTTCGGATAGTTCCGAAACACTCCCCACAAAACAGTCAGGGCATTTTCTCAACAAGAGACGAAGCGTTTCAAGCTAATTGGAAAATGCTCTAGGGAGAGTTTTAGGACGGGTTATCCCCTTCCCATCCGTCTTGACTCTCCTTGAGTGACCAGGCCCGACCCAACCGGGCCTGGTCACCGTAAAACATACCGGTCCGACATCAGCAGTCGTATCGATGAAGACAAGGAAACGCATTCAAAACAAAAACGGCGGTCCTTGCGAAAGATCAGCGTGCGAGATCAGCATATAAGATCAGCACTTCAAAACAAAAACAAACCATCTCGGGAGGATGGCATGACCAAGAAGACCCGCGCGCGGGGGCGCGGATCCTGTGTATTTGCGTTCTGCATCGGTCTCATGAGTCTGGGGGACGCCGGTTTCCAAACCGGTTTCATCACCAAAGCCAAAGCCGATACGACCGATCAATTGCTCGATCAGCTACGCGCCAAGGGCATTCTCACCAAGACCGAATATCACACCCTGAAAGACCGCCACATACGCGAAAAGCAGGAAAGGGCGAAGGCGACAACCGTCCCCTCGCGCCGTGTCGTGACGAAGGATGGCGCGCCGGGCATTCCCAGCGATCGCTACGTCACCCGCCTCAAGGATGGAATCGGGGTGCGGATCGGCGAGGTCGATCTCAGGCTGACGGGCGTTTTGAGTTTCTTCGCCACACAGGGTTTCAAGACAAGCGGCAATGCAACCGTCGCCGGTGGCCTTCTCGCCCCCAATGTGACGAATAATTCCAGTGCGATACGCGCCGGCTATCTGCCAAGCAATCTCGTGACCAATCTCACAACGCGCCAGGAAGGTCTCGATCTCAGCTTCACGCTCGGCCTCTATACCGGCGGCAACAATGTCTCGGTCGGCAAATTCAACGCCAACAACGGCGGCACCGCGACAGCGCTCGGCACGCCGGGCATCGATCTGAGACAGGTGTTCGGCACCATCGGCACGCCCGAATTCGGCGTCGTGAAGATCGGCCGCGATCTCGGCCTCTTCGCCGCCGACGGCGTTCTGAACGATGCTACCATTCCCGGCGCCGGTTTCTTCTCCGGCAATGCTGCGCCGGGCGATGCGACGCTGGGGCGTGTGGGCTTTGGCTATTTCTACATGGATTGGCTGCCGCAGATCACCTATACGACGCCGGATCTCGACGGTTTTCTCTTTTCCGTCGGCGTCTTCTCGCCGCTGCAGCAATTCGATTATTCGGGCTTTTCCGGCGACATGACGGGGCATGACCAGCCGGGTCTCCAATGGCGACTGAAATATGTCAAGGCTTTCAGCGACGACACGAAATTCATGGCCTGGAGCTCAGGCATGACGCAACAGCATCGCGCGGAACTCAATGACAATGTCGTCACGAGCGGAGGGGTGGCGCCAGGCGCCAAGGTGCGCTCCACCGCCATCGATATCGGGGCTCGCCTCGATACAGGCCCCGTCAGCCTTCTCGCCTATGGCTATTATGGTCAAGGCATGGGCTCGACCTTCCTGTTCTTCGATGGCGTCACCCGCACCGGGCAAACACGCAATTCCTACGGCGGCTATGCACAGGCGAGCTACACTTTCGCAAATCGTTTTTCTGTCGGCGGTTCATGGGGCATCAGCCTGCTCAATGCCGATTATGGCGATCCAACCACTCTGCTCCGCTCGAATTCGTCGACCATCGGCTTTGCCCGCTACAAACTGACCGATTGGGTCAGCCTCCAGGGCGAATTCATTCATGTGATCTCCCGCAATCAGGCGGGAGGAACAGTCAGCGGTAATGGTTTCGTGCTCGGCACATTCATGTCGTTCTGATTGAATCGAAGACCCATATCGGCATCCCTGATCTTGGCAGGTTTTCCGCGTCGAACCGACAAGCGGATACGCCATTGCGGCAACGCGCATGAACATTAATTGATAAACAATATCGAACGGGAGGATCTGCATGAAGCTCGAAGGCAAAGTGGCACTGGTGACGGGCGCCGGTCAGGGTATCGGCCGCGGCATTGCTTTGCGGCTCGCCCAAGATGGCGCGTCAATCGCGATCGCCGATGTGAAAAAGGACAAGGCCGCGGCCGTCGCAAAGGAGATCGAGGCGCTCGGGCGCAAGGCGACGATCTTCATCGCCGATATCAGTGACAGGGCGCAGATCCATGCGGCTGTCGAACATACAGAATCCACATTGGGCGGTTTCGACATTATCGTGAACAATGCGGGCATCGCTCAGGTCCAGCCGATTCTCGATGTCACGCAGGAAGAAGTCGACCGCATTCTCAAGATCAATCTCGAGGGCGTGCTCTGGGGCATTCAGGCCGCCGCCGCGAAATTCAAGGCGACAGGACGCAAGGGCAAGATCATCAATGCTTCTTCCATCGCCGGTCATGATGGCTTCGCCCTGCTCGGCGTCTATTCCGCCACCAAATTTGGCGTGCGCGCTCTGACGCAGGCCGCCGCCAAGGAGCTCGCGCCTTTCGGTATCACCGTCAATGCCTATTGTCCCGGCATTGTCGGCACGGATATGTGGGTAGAGATCGACCGGCGCATGGCAGAAGTCACCGGCGCCGAAATCGGCGCAACCTATCAGAAATATGTCGGCAGCATCGCTCTCGGCCGCGCAGAAACGCCGGATGATGTCGCGGCTCTCGTCGCCTTCCTCGCAGGACCTGATTCCGACTACATCACCGGCCAGGCCATCATCACCGATGGCGGCATCGTCTATCGCTGATACATCACGATCATACTATCCGACTGCGGGGTTGCGGTAATCCGCCGACCGTCATGGATCAAGGCAAGGCGGATCCATGAACCTTATTATGAGACCGCCCGATAGACGGCGGTATAGGGGAGGATAAATCATGCAGGCATTGCGTTTTCATGCAGCGAAGGATCTGCGGATCGAGGAGATCGACGGGCCACCGGAAAAGCTTCTCCCCGGCGAGGTTCTCGTCCGCAATCGTTTCGTCGGCATTTGTGGAACGGATCTCCACGAATATTCCTACGGTCCCATTTTCATTCCGAAAGACCCGCATCCTTTCACCAGGGCGCATGGGCCACAGATCCTCGGCCATGAATTCGGCGCCGTCGTCGAGGCCGTGGGCGAGGGTGTCACCAACGTAAAGCCCGGCGATCGTGTCTCCATACAGCCTTTGATCATGCCACGTTCGGGCGATTATTATGCCGACCGCGGCCTGTATCATTTGAGCTCCGATCTCGCTCTCGTGGGCCTCAGCTGGGCCTGGGGCGGCATGGGTCAGAAGGCCGTATTGCATGATTATAATGTCGTAAAAATTCCCGATGCCATGAGCGATGAGGAGGCGGCCCTCGTCGAGCCGAGCGCCGTCGGCGTTTATTCCTGCGACCGTGGCGGCGTCAAGGCTGGCGACAGTGTTCTCGTGACGGGCGCCGGCCCCATCGGGCTCCTCACGCTCCTCGCGGCCCGCGCGGCGGGAGCCTCGCAGCTCTTCATATCCGATCTCAACGACGCGCGGCTCGCCTTTGCGCGCGATCTTTTGCCGGATGTCATTACCATCAATCCGAAACAGGATCATGTGGGAGAAAAAGTGCGTTCAGCAACCGAAGGCAAGGTCGGCTGCGATGTCGCTATTGAATGCGTCGGCAATGAACATGCGCTCAAGGCCTGTGTCGATGCGGTACGCAAACAGGGTGTCATCGTCCAGACGGGGCTGCATCCCCATCCCAATCCGATCGACTGGTTTCAGGTCACCTACAAGGATATCGATATAAGAGGCGCCTGGGCCTATCCGACCCATCTCTGGCCGCGCGTGATCCGCCTCATCAGTTCGGGACAATTACCGGCGAAAAAAGTGGTCACGCGCAAGATCAGGCTGAACGACGCGGTCAGCGGCTTCGACGCCCTCCTCGATCCCGCGGGCGAGCAGATCAAGATTCTGATCGACGTCCAATAATATCACGTCTCAATGAGCCACTGTCATTGAGACGTGCCCCCGCGACGGCGAGGCGGCGGCTTTCCGCCGAACCTTATAAATCCCAACGGATTGGGATTTATAAGGCTTCGTATGGGATACTCTCTCACAAACGAAACGCCGATGGTTATCCCATCGGCGTTCTTCCTATCCTCTCACTCTTATTTACTCATTTCGCCATGCGCGCCTTCATGGCGTGGTCGGCAAGCGTCTTGCCGAGAGACCAGACGGCTCCCGGCACCTTGTGGCTATCCGCGATCACCGTCTCGAAGGCACGTTCGATCCAGTCGCAATCGCCATCATCGATGACGAGCGGCGGCAACAATTTCACCGTATGACTCGCATGGCCGGCGACCTGGACGAGGATCTTGTGCTCCTTGAACAGCGGGATGGTGATTAGCTGGCAGAATAATCCCGCATTGACCGTCTCGAGCAGGGTCCAAGAGGCTTTCAGCTTGAGCGAACGCGGCGCGCCGAATTCAATGCCGATCATCAGACCCTTGCCGCGCACCGCATGCATCAGTTCGTAGCGGTCGAGCAGACCCTGGAAGAAGGTCAGCAGCCTCTCGCCATGCCGCGCGGTTTTCTCGACGAGATTTTCCCGCTCGATGACCTCAAGCGTCGCTAGCCCCGCCGCCATTGCGAGATCATTCTTGGCGAAAGTGGAGCCATGGACCACCGCGCGGTCCATGCGGGAGAAAGTCTTTTCGAAAACGCCCTTACGGGCAAGGACGGCGCCGACCGGCACATGGCCGCCGGACAAAGCCTTGGCGATCAACACCATGTCGGGCTCGACGCCCCAATGGTCGATGGCGAGGAATTTCCCGGTGCGGCCGAGCCCGGTCTGGATTTCATCCGCGACGAACAGAGTGCCATATTTGCGGCAGAGCGCCTGGACACCGGCCAGATAGCCATCGTCTGGAATATGCACGCCCTTGCCCTGGATCGGCTCCACGATGAAGGCGGCGACATCCTGTTTCGCCAGCGCCTTTTCGAGCGCGCCAAGGTCGTTGAAAGGCACGGCACGGCAGCCGGGTAAGGTTTCGCCGAATCCTTCCCGGAAAATGGCGTCGCCGTTGAGCGACAAGGCTCCATAGCTCAATCCATGGAAAGCGTGTTCGCAATAGACGATGCCGGAACGGCCGGTCGCCCGGCGGGCGAATTTGATCGCCGCTTCCACCGCTTCCGTACCGGAATTGCAGAAGAACACCTTATCGAGGAAAGGTGTGTAAGTGAGCAGCCGCTCGGCGAGCACGCCCGCCAGAACCGAGACATCCATCTGGACGAGATTGGGGAGATCGGCGGCCAGGACGCTTGTGAGGGCCTCGCGCAGGAGCGGGTGATTGCGGCCGATCGCAAAGACCCCCCAACCACTCAACAGGTCGAGATAGCGCGCATCATTGCGGTCATAGAGATAGGAACCGTGACCGCTTTTGAACCCGACATCATAGCCGATGGTCTGCAGAACCTTGACCATCATCTCGTTGAGATGCGTCAGATGCAGGCCGTAGCGATCGGACTCGCGCGCGGCGATAAGCGCCGGGATATCGTAGGAGCCGTGAGCACCGGCAGATCCCAAAGCGTTCAAGTCTCGCGCCGGAAGTGTGTTCATTCCCGCCTCATCGATCGAATTATGAATGGAGTGACCGTTTCAAGATTCCCGGACCATCCGGCCATTGCGCAAAAGCTGCCCGCCCGCGCGGCCGTGTGATTCGTATCCCATGCCGCTGGAACGTTTCGGTGGCCGAAATCGCTCCGCTCTAAAATTCAAGGCATTTTCAAAACAATAAAATCGCGAAGCGATTCAACATTGGCGGAAAATGCCCAAGAGCACCAGTCGCGGAATCACCATTATTCCGCCGGTCTCTTCGATTTTGTAGCCGCAACGGATGGTTCAGAACAGGAATATCCTCGTTGCGGTTCGCTTCCCAAGCTGATTACCGCGAGAATCGCCTGCCAAGCAGCCTCTTTTCGCGACGCCCCGCCGGATTCGCCGCAAGCCGCCATCAGCAAGACCCGAATTCCACAGGAATGAGCTCCGGGTCCCATTCTTGCGAATTATTCCAATGATTTACCAGCGTGCACGCCTTATTCCTACGGGAATGGTGGTATATAACGAGCTTAGCAGCCTTGCGCCATCCGCAACGCTTCAAGGATTCGCCGCCACGAGGCAGCCCCTCAAGGAAACCGCATAAAATTCTCGGGAGGATCTCGAAGTCGATGGTCAAAGCCGAACGTATCAAATGGATGGATACAGCAAGAGGCATCGGTATCCTCCTTGTCGTCATGGGCCATGTCGAACGCGGGATCGTGAACGCGGGAATCGCCACTGAGACCTATTGGCTCAATCTCGATTACACGCTCTACATCTTTCACATGCCATTGTTTTTCTTTTTGTCAGGTATCAACGCACCGCATGGCTTGAAGACCGGCGTGAGACCCTTTCTGCAAAACAAGCTGCAGACGATCCTCTACCCCTATTTCCTCTGGTCGATCATTCAGGGCGCGATCCTCATTTCCCTCTCTTCGGTAACGAATGGAAGCACCCACCTGAGCGACCTTCTGGAAATCGGCTGGGCGCCGATGGGTCAATTCTGGTTTCTTTATGTTTTGATGCTCTGCCAGATCCTCGTCTGTATCGTCTACCGGTCTCGATTTCTCGTCATAGCCACCGCGCTCATCATGCTGGCGCTCAGCTATATCGTGCCGCCCCTGGATAGCGGCGTTCCGCACCAATTGCTGCATTCGGCGCCCTTCTTCCTGGCGGGTTTCGCCTTGTGCGACCCATTGCACCAATCCTCGCCCGAGGGACGATTCGCGCCCTTTCTCACCCTTGCGTCAGGCCCGGCCTTCATCGCGCTCACCATTTCGGCAAGCCTCATCGCCTATCACCTGCCGGATGCCCCGATCGCCCTTCCCGCCACGATCGCCGGGATCACGCTCGTCATCAGCATGTCCATGATGATGACGGGTCCCGTTCAGGATATTCTCGGCGCTCTCGGCGTGACTTCGATGACGATTTTCGTTCTCCACATCCTGGCCGCCGCCGGATTGCGCATTCTCTTGATGAAAACACGCCTCATTCACGCGGCACCGGTCTATTTCATTCTCTGCAGCTTTGCGGGCGTCGCATTCCCCTATGCGATCCATCTTTTCCTGGAGAGGAAAGGATGGCTACCACTGTTCGGCTTGGCGAAATGGCCTCGGTCCACGCCCTTGCAGGCACCATTCGATAAAGGCAAATTTAAAAGGGCTGGCCAATGAGGCGTCAAACCGGCCGCCTGGAGCGTTTCCGGAGAGATCCAAACGCTCCAATCGGAGATGTTTCAATGCCGATGCAAGACGTGGATTGGATCAATGATCCATCGCGGCCTCTCTGGGGGAGGCTCCGGAGGGGACCATATAATGGTGGGCGCGACAGGGATCGAACCTGTGACCCCTACCATGTCAAGGTAGTGCTCTCCCGCTGAGCTACGCGCCCGAGCTTTGCAACACCGGCACCTGGAATGATCCGGCGGAGGCTGCTCGTTAGTGGGGTTCCTATATCGGGTTGCCCGAGCCGAGGCAAGCGGCAATCGGCGCTATTTTACGTTTTGACGAATTTCACCCCAGGCTAGGCATCAACGTCCCATACCAAGTCTCCTTGATCGCAACCTGTTGCGATCAAGGAGACTTGGCGGAAAGCCGCCGCCCCGCATCGCAGGGCCAAGTCTCTATGAGTCATGCTCATTGAGACTTGGTATCAGATCAGTCCCCGGTGCATATAATTCGTCAGAACGGGCCTCAAACAGCGCGGAGCAGCGCCAGCAATTGGCCGTGGATCGCCTCGTTACCCGCGCAGATCGAGCCCTTGGTCAGCATATCCCCTCCGCCTTCCGCGTCAGTGACGAAACCACCCGCCTCGCGGATCATGAGAATGCCGGCCGCCATGTCCCAGGATTGCAGGCCACGTTCCCAGAAACCATCATAGCTGCCGGAGGCGACATAACAGAGGTCGAGCGCCGCCGCGCCCAGACGCCGGACATTGCCCACCCGCGCCATGACATGGCCCAGTTCAGCCTTGAATCGCGGATGATCCTTGGCCTTGCCAAGATGCGGCACGCCGCAGCCGATCAGCGTATCGGCGAGTTCCCGCCGCTGCGCGACGCGCAACCGACGATTGTTGAGGAAAGCGCCCTGGCCCTTTTCCGCGACGAACATATCTTCAGTCACCGGATTATAGACGAGGCCAGCGACGATCTGCCCCTCGCGTGCAAGGCCGATCGAAATGGCGAAGATGGGCAGGCCGTGCAGGAAGTTGGTGGTGCCATCGAGCGGATCGATATACCAGGTATGGGTCTTGTCGCTGCCCTCGTGAATGCCGCTCTCCTCCATCACGAAGCTATAGCCGGGGCGCGCCCGCGCCAGTTCCTCGTACAGGGTTTTTTCGGATTTCTTGTCGGCCATCGAAACGAAATCACCCGGTCCCTTGACGGAGACCTGCAGATTTTCGACCTCGCCGAAATCGCGCTTGAGGCCGCGTCCGGCCTTTGTCGCCGCGGCGGTCATGACATTCATCAGGGCGGATCGGATCATGGCCTCTACCTTTCGTGCCAAATCCTGCCCCTCACGGCTGCGCGGGCCAGCGCGGCCATGAGGAAAAAGCTTTGGTCTGTCTTTTCGGAAAAATGTCGCTCGCATATAGAGCATGAAAACGGAAAGGGGAATCCCGCGCGCCGTTTCGCGGTCAGGAGCATTTTTCGAGAATATTGAATCGCTTTGCGATTCCAGGGCTTGAAAATGCTCCAATTTTTTAGGAGAGCGTTTCTGGATATATCCGAAACGCTCTATGATTTTCGCGGCCAGGGTCCCGGCACCAAAACCGGGGAAGAAGTCGCTGGCACAGTCCTGTCGGCAATCGCTGGAAGTGTGGGAAGAGAGGCAAACCGTCGATCCTGAGCGAGGGCGATTCGCGTCAGCAGAGTCACCGGCATGCTCAGGAGAAGGGCGGTATTGGTGCTGTGGTGACTGAAGATCACCATATCCGGCAGATGGCCCCAGGAATTCAGCCATCCCAATCCATCGAAAACGCCGAGAAACTGATGGTAGCCCGCAGCCTTGCGATCCTCGGCGATGGGGCAACCAAAGGTGATGATCCGCAATGGCTCCATCTTTTCGGGCGCAAGATCGGCAAGCGCGTGGCTGACCGCCAAGGCCCCCTTGCTGTGACCGAAGAGAAAGGCGATGCCACGCCCCCGGGCGTTTTCAAGAATATGATGGAGGACCTCCGGCGCGTCACCGGAATAGCGAAACAGGAAGGCTCCGGGGAACGCCCAGGCGCGCTCGGGCAATTGCGCCAGGGCTTTATGACCGATCGCGGCAAATTGCGGCGCCACCAGAGCAAGAACGGACTGGACGAAGGAACCGATCCAGTCCGTATGTTTGCCATAGCCGAAACAGGTTTCGCAGATCTGATGAGCGACATCGGCAAGTCCATAGCCCGGCACAATAGCCGCGACCGGCTCCCCGAGCGCCACCGACACATTCCAGGCGAAACTGACGGATCCAAACGCCGAACTGCCGGCCCCGGTAATGGAGACCGCGCGGACTGCCGCCGCATCCGCCCAGTTCAGAAAATCCGCAACCTTCTCAAACCGGACGATATAGGGCGGCCGCCCGGCGTCGACGACGATGATCGAGCCTTCGGGATTCGACAAAGCACCGAGATCGAGGGTGCTGAAGGCCCGCGTCATTTCCGCAAGGCTCGCCGAGACGAGATCCTCACGGCCACCGACGACAATCGCGCCACGCCAGAACAATTCCCAGGCAACGACCTGGACATCGTAATAGAGCGCGTCGAGCATCGTATTGGCGAGCTTCATGGCGCGCAGCATGGGCTCGATGAGAGGTCTCGACGCCTCAAGCCAGAAAGGTGTCCCGCCTCGCGCTACCTGCATCCGATTCTCCATCGCTCAAGATCGCTGTACCCAGGTTCGCCCCATTTCGACGACGCGGCCGCACGATGAAAATGCAGAGTGCGATCAGACGGATTTAATCATCGGCGCGTCGCATGTATGTGACTTCATTGGTATCGACGACGATGCGCTCGCCCTTTTCAATGAAAGGCGGCACGAGCACACGCAAACCGTTTTCAAGAATCGCCGGCTTGTAGGTCGATGTCGCCGTCTGGCCGCGCACCACCGGATCAGCTTCGGCGATTTCCAAAGTGACATAGGCCGGCAGTTTGATGCTGATCGGCCGCGCCTCGTGCATGCGCAAGGTGATTTTCATACCGTCCTGCAGGAAGGCGGCGCGTTCCCCGACCCAATCGGCGGCGAGTTCGATCTGTTCGTAGCTTTCGAGATCCATGAAGACCAGAGAATCGCCCTGCGCGTAGAGAAAGCTGAAATCCTTCAGTTCGAGCTCGACTTCCTCGACCGTGGCATCGGCACGGAAACGCTCGTTGAGCTTGCGCCCATCAATGAGATTTTTGAGTTCGACCTGGTTGAAGGCGCCGCCCTTGCCGGGCTTGACGGTCGTCGATTTGACGGCGGCCCAGAGGCCCCCGTCATGTTCGATGACCGTTCCGGGCGTAATCTGGTTTCCGTTGATCTTCGGCATGGGTTTCCTGCAATCCGCTCCCGATCCGCGTCAGGGCCGGCTTTCGAGCCCGGCGCGTTTCATTTCAGCGTTCCATCGTGGCCTTTCCATCACGACAAGGCCTCTTGCTTTCAGACCTTCATTGCCCTTCCACCGCATGGGCGTCAACCGGTGGCCCCATTTGCATCAAAGCCAAAGCGGACAGGTAAAGATGGCACTGGCGCGTCTCAGGCGAAAGGATAAACCTTGCCCGGGTCACCGAGAGCACAGATCACGTTCCATTCATCCTCGCTGACCGGCTGCACGGACAGGCGGGAATTATTGACGAGAACCATTTGCTCGAGGCGCGGATCGGTTTTGATCTGATCGAGCGGAACCGGCTTCGTCAGCGGTTGATAGGCGCGGACGTCGACCATGCCAAATTTGCCGCTTTCATCCGAAGGATCGGGATAATAGGGCTTGATGACCTCGACGATGCCGACGACGGCCTTGCCGATATTCGAATGATAGAAAAATGCCTTTTCGCCGACCTGCATGGCCATGAGATGTTTTTTGGCGAGATGGTTGCGCACGCCGTTCCAGAACGTGCCATCACGCCCGGCTGCGATCTGATCGTCCCACGACCATTTGTTCGGCTCGCTCTTGATCAGCCAATGTGCCATCTCCTCCCCCAAACCTCACACGGGATTATACCAACGGTCATAAGAGATGACCGTTGGACCGTTCTAGAATTTTCGCCATCGCTTTGAAAAAAGCGAAAATTCAAGAAAGGAACCGAAAGCCGTTCTTTACGACCTCCGGTATGACTTCAAGCAAGTTCCGGCCGTGCCGGCCGCGCGAGCAGCGCCGCTATGGCCGCATCGACATCCATCCGTTCACCGAGGACGGCATCGACCGCCGCCGCGATCGGCATGTCGATGTTTTTGGCGCGGGCAATATCGTTCAGAATCCCGCAGGTAAAATAGCCCTCGACGAGACCGATCGCCGAACGCGCCTGCGCGATGGAAGCGCCCTGCCCCAAAGCGAAACCGAAGGAATAATTGCGCGATTGCGCCGAGCCGCAGGTGAGAACCAGATCACCGAGCCCGGAAAGACCAGCGAGCGTTCCCATTTCGACCCCGAAAGCGCGGCCGAAACGGCAAAGCTCGGCAAAACCGCGCGCGATCAGGGCTGCCCCGGCGCTCGCGCCAAGATCACGGCCCGCTGCAATGCCATTAGCTATGGCGAGCACATTCTTTGCCGCTCCGCCGAGTTCGACACCGCGCACATCATGGGACGAATAGAGCCGGAACCAGGGCGCGGCGAGCGCCTCGACCAGAGCATCGGCAAGAGCGGGATCATAGGCGGCAAGCGTCACCGCCGTCGGTTTTCCGCGCGCCACATCGACCGCGAAACTCGGCCCGGAAAGGACGGCGACCGGCTGATCGGCCAGAACGTCAGCGACGACTTCGCTCATGAACAGACCGGTCTCGTGTTCAATCCCCTTGCAGCAAAGGACGATCGGCGTACCGGCCGGCAGGTTCGGCGCTGCGGCTTCGAGGACGCCACGCAGGGCCTGTGCAGGGACAGCCGCAATAATCAGATCCGCATTCGCGACGACGCCGAGGTCATTGGTTGCATGAAGGGAAGAATGCAGCGGAATTCCAGGCAGATGCCGCGCATTGACGCCTGTCGCCACCATTTCGGCGACATGGGCCGGGTCACGTGTCCATAAAGCGACAGTTTCAGCGCCCGCCCGCGCGGCCAGATTGGCGAGCGCGGTGCCCCAGGCTCCGCCACCGAGAGTCGCGATCCGCCGCCAGCGCGTCATCTTCAGCCTCTCTCCAGACCCCGGCCAATACCCGCCCCACCCTCACGGGATAGACCCGCCACGCCGCAAGCGGGGAGCCGTATCTTCCGGCCTCATGCTCATCGAGAGATGGGCTCGGGATTAGCCCGCGTCGCAGGCATAATCTGTCGAGCGGAACCATGCAATGGTTTGACGAGATCCAGGATTTGACGAGAGCCGGCGAAATTGCGCGATGGCAGGATGCAACAAGGGCGGCAAAGCCGCCCTCAAGAGTCTCCTGCGAGAAGCAGAAGCAATTGCTTTAACGCCCTTTAAGCGGCGAGAGTGCCGCCACCGACGAAGCTGCGGACGAAGGCATCGGACCAGCGGGCGATCCGCCGGTCATGCCAGCACCAGCTCTGGATATGGCGATGCGCCGGCTGGGCATTCGGCTGACGCAGACGGAGGTTGGCGCGGGCAAGCCAGCGGCACATGATCGCGATCGTCACTTCCGGATGGAACTGCAGCCCAAAGGCGTGTTTTCCATAGCGAAAGGCCTGCGCCTCGAAATCCTGCCCCTTGGCGAGCAGGGTCGCGCCCCGCGGCAGGCAGAAGCCCTCACGGTGCCACTGATAAACCATATCCGGGAAACGCTGCGCGCAAATCCTGTGGCCCTGCTCCGTCGGATGGATCCGGTAATAACCAGCCTCCACCTTGCCCTGCGGATGCGGCGAGACCGTCTGGCCGAGATGGCGGGCAAGCATCTGCGCGCCAAGGCAAATGCCGAGGAAGGGTTTTTCCTCCTTGAGCGGCACGCCGATCCAGTCGATCTCGCGCCGGATCCAGTCTTCGCCGTCATTGGCGCTCATCGGGCCACCGAAAATAATGGCGGCCGCATAATCACCCATGGAACACGGCAGAGGATCGCCGAAACGCGGACGCCGCATGTCAAGCTGATAGCCCTGCGTTTCCAGAAGCCGGCCGATACGGCCGGGCGTCGAATGTTCCTGGTGAAGAACAACCAGAATTTTGTTGGGGACGTCTTGGATCGCTTCCATAATCCACAAATTTACTAGAAAAATGGAATAATGTCGAGGGAATCACATGCCGTGCGACAGGAAACTTGCGGTTCTGCTCGAACCTCCTCGTGCCGTCCGGAATAGAACGCCGAGCATCTGCCCGTATCCTCACAAAGAGGACAACACACAAAATTTACCATTTTCTTTCGTTTCTGGACATACCCGGAAAATGAACGATCCCCCAGAAGGATCAGCGCAGGATCAGCGGGATGGTTTATTCACCGTTTCCCTTGGACGCTGCCGATCACGCGCAGCAAAAGGCCATCCGGGATCAGAGGCACGCACCATTCTGTCAGCTTGTTCAGCAGGCCCGGGGTAATGACGCCGCGGCCCGCCATGAGACCGGCATAACCAGCCTCAGCCACTTTTGTGGCACTCGCCTCCGGCATTCTGTTTAAAGCAAGACTTGTTCCAAACCCCGCGACTTCCTGGAATTCCGTCCGCGTAACGCCGGGGCACAGGACGCTTACATTGATGCCTTCGGAGCGCAATTCTTCCCGCAAGGCACGGCTGAACGAGAGAACGAAGGCTTTCGAGGCGTAATAGACGGCAAGACGCGGACCGCCGGGCAGAAAGGCGGCCACGGAGGCCACATTCAGGATCTTGCCGCGCACAGACCGGATCTGCGGCAGGAAATGCGCCGTCAGCGCGACAAGCGCCCGGATATTGACATCGATCATCGCCAATTGATCGGCAGTCTCGCGCTCATCCACCGCACCGAGCAGTCCGAAACCCGCATTGTTGACCAGGATGGCCGGAACGGCGCCCGCCGCCACCAAGGCCTCCGAAAGCCGTTCGGCGGCATCGGCTTGCGCAAGATCGCAGGGAAAAACCAGAGGACGCCGTCCGCCACGCAGGGTAATTTCCTCAGCCAAAGCCTCGAGCCTTTCGGCGCGCCGCGCGACAAGACCCACGTCATGACCTTCGCGTGCGAAGATACGCGCGAGCTCGGCGCCAATTCCGCTGGAAGCGCCTGTAATCAGAACGATTTGCCGTTTCCCGTTCATCTTTCGCCTCGAAACTCACCGCGCAACGCATCGGGGCCGGCGGCCTATCGTCATGGGAGCGATCCTTACGGAAGCGATCATTCCGCCAGAACGTCGGTGCCGTCGGGCGGCAGATCCATCGCCCGCCGCCGGGCTTGAGGCGACACATCGAGAAGTTCCGTGATCCTTTTGATCATATTCTCCTCGAATTCATGGATCCGGCCGTCGGCTTCAGCAATATCCCACATCATCATGACGACGCGGGCACGGGCCTCCTCATCGAGATGACGCTTCAGAACATCGGTGAATTCGGAAAAATCGGCGGTCACTCTGTCGCTCGCCTCGGCCTGCCGCAGCAAGGCGCGGCTCGCCTTGCGGTCGAGGCCGAAACGCTCTTCGACAAGGCTTTGTAGCTTGTCGCGCTCGGCAGCGACAGTCTCGCCATCGACATGGGCGACATGCACCATGAGCGCGACGGCGGCGAGACGGAAATCATCCTCGGAAAAAACCGGATCGGGTTCAGGCAGATCCGCCAATCGATCGATGAATCGCTTCAGGGCGTCGAACATGCCGGTCGGTTCCAAAAGGGAAAGGGATCAAACACAATCGAAAAGAAACGCGCGAAAAGGAACACAGGCCATCCGGAGCGGATCGGCAAGGCCCCAAAGAAAATGCAAAGGGATTGCGTTCAGGCTGCAAGGCCCGCAACAGATGGAATTTTCTTTAAAGCATTTTCTGAGTGAAGCGTTTCTGGATCTAGAGCATTTCCAAGTGGAGCCGTTCGAAAACATCCGAACATGCTCTAGCCGAAACACTCTAGCCCGCCGCCCTGACCGCATAATGACACTCAGCCGGACGGCAGCTTAAACCAAGCGCGGCGCCCCTGAACCCGATCCCATGACGGCATCCATGAGCGCACCCGCAGATCAGCCATAAGGTCAACGCAGGACAAGGCAGGTCCAGTACCCTTCCGGCCGATGATACGAATGCCGCATCTTGGTCATATAGGCGTCGCAACTTTTTTTGGAAGGGAAACACAAATGCTCGTCGCGCCAGTCGATGACCTCGCGACCGATGACATCCTGCACACCGCTCGGACGGCCACCGGAGAAATGCCCATACCAGACATCATCCCAAGGGAGCATCGAGGCATTGGTCTCGGTCAGTGAGAAGCCCTTGAGGGCACAGGGCACGCCGTCCTCCGGGGTCGTGTCGGGCACATCCGATAAGGAGGCGACATCGGCGGCATGGCCCGGCACGCTGCCCATAATGGCTCCCGGCAAACCGGCGAAAAGGGTGAGGACCACGGCCAAAAGACCGGCGAATGAAGCTCTGGATGCGGCCATGGAGTCCTCGCTAGATGAAACTTGGCTAGATGAAACTCGGCAAGATGGAACTTGGCAGGCTGAAACTTTAGGATTCGGGAAAATGCCTACTGGTTTTAGTCTGCGGAAAAGGCCAAGCTCTTTCAATCGTGAAATCGCGCGCGCCGCAAGCCCCTCCCCGCTTCGCAAGCGGGTGATGCCGGGAAATTCCGCAAAATTTTCCGGCACTGTTGCGCAAAGGCGGAATATTTCGCAAATCGCAGTGCCACTTTCATCGCCGATGCACTAGAAACCCCTTTCAGTGCATCAGACCATCGGCTCTTTGCCAAGGCTCTTTAGTCAAGCAGCAAGGCCAAGCTCAAGCAGAACGTCCATGAAATTCACGCTGTCCTGGTTGAAGGATCATCTCGATACAGAGGCTTCTCTCGACACGATCGTCGAAACGCTGACGAATATCGGCCTGGAGGTCGAGGCCGTCGAGGATCCGGCCAAGGATTTGCGCGATTTCATCATCGCCGCCGTGATCGAGGCCGAGCCACATCCCAATGCCGACCGCCTGCGTGTCTGCAAGGTTGATATCGGCACGGGCCAGCTGGTGCAGGTCGTCTGCGGCGCACCCAATGCACGCGCCGGCATGAAAACCGTCTTCTCACCGCCCGGCACCTATATTCCCGGCAAGAAGATCACCCTCGGCAAGGGCGTCATCCGCGGCGTCGAATCAGACGGAATGCTCTGTTCCGGCGCCGAACTCGGCCTTTCCGACGATCATGACGGCATTCTCGATCTGCCGGCCGATGCTCCTGTCGGCGCACCCTATGCCGTCTATGCCGGGCTCGACGATCCGATGATCGACATCAACCTGCTGCCAAACCGGCCCGACGCAATGGGTGTCGCGGGCATCGCGCGCGATCTCGCCGCCGCCGGTCTTGGCATCGTTAAGACGCGCGACATTGCGCCCATCGCCGGCGCTTTCGCCGCCCCCGTCGAAGCCCGCATCGAGCTGCCGGAAGGCTCCGAGGCTCTCTGCCCCGTCTTCGCCCTGCATTTGGTGCGTGGCGTTCGCAACGGGCCAAGCCCGGACTGGCTGCAGAAACGGCTCAAGGCGATCGGCCTGCGGCCGATCAACGCCCTCGTGGACATCACCAATTATCTCGCCTTCGATCGCGCCCGCCCGCTGCACGTCTTCGATGCCGACAAGATCAAGGGCGCCGTCACCGTTCGCCTTGCGCGCTCTGGCGAAACGCTCACCGCGCTCGACGGCAAGACCTATTCATTGACGGAGACCATGGTCGTCGTCGCCGATGAGGACGGCGTCGAATCTCTGGCCGGTGTCATGGGCGGCGCGGCGACCGGCTGCGACGAGACGACCACCAATGTGCTGATCGAATCGGCCCTTTGGGATCCGGTCAATATCGCCCGCACCGGGCGCGCGCTCGGCATTAATTCCGATGCACGCTATCGTTTCGAGCGTGGTATCGACCCCGCCTTCACCATGCCCGGCCTCGATCTCGCGACAGCTCTCGTGCAGGAATTCTGCGGCGGCGAGCCTTCGGAGGTGGTCGTCGCCGGCGCGGTACCGCAACCGGAAACGAGGATCGAATTTCCCTGGAGTGAGGTGAATCGCCTGACCGGCGTCGATCTCGATCCCTCGGTCATGGCCGGCATTCTGGAAAATCTCGGCTTCCAGCTGATGAACCTGCCCGGCAACAGCAATCTCGTCCTCGTCCGGGCACCGAGCTCCCGGCCGGATATCGAAGGCAAGGCCGATATCGTCGAGGAAATCATCCGCATCGCCGGTCTGGCGAAAGTCGCCTCGCAGCCGCTGCCACGCGAAGGCGCCCCGCTCGTCTCGCCGGTCCTGACCCTGGCGCAAAGGCGCACCCGTGTCGCCAAGCGGGCGCTCGCAGCCAATGGCCTTGTCGAGGCGGTGACCTGGTCCTTCATCGACAAGAAGGAGGCAGCCCTGTTCGGCGGGGCCACGGCCGCGACGCTGCTCGCCAATCCGATCAGCGCCGAGCTTTCGGCCATGCGGCCGAGCCTCCTGCCCGGCCTGCTCGCCGCCGCCAAGCGCAATGCGGCACGCGGCTTCAAGGATGTCGCTCTGTTCGAAGTCGGCCAGATTTTTCAGGGTGATGGCGAAGCCGACCAGAAGACCGCCGCCGCCGGGCTCCGGCAGGGATATGTCCAGGACAAACATTGGTCCGGCCCGGCGAAACCTGCCGATGCCTATCACGCGAAAGCCGATGTGCTGGATCTCCTGAACACGCTCGGCGTCTCACTCGGCGGCTTGCAGATCGTGCCCGGCGACGGCAGCAAGGGTGGCAAGGATACGACCCGTTCCGATGTCTGGCACCCCGGCCGCTCGGCAAATCTGCAATTCGGACCCAAAAATGTCATCGGCACCTTCGGTGAACTCAATCCGCGCCTGCTCGGTGCGCTCGACATGGAAGGCCCCGTCGCCGGTTTTGAAATCCGACTCGACGCTCTGCCGTTGCCCAAAGCCAAACCGACAAAAGCGCGTCCAAAGCTCGATCTGTCCGATTTCATGCCTCTGCGGCGCGATTTCGCCTTCCTCGTCGATCGTTCAGTCGCGGCTGCCGATCTCATCAAGGCGGTCCAGGGCGCCGAGCGCGCGCTGCTCGCCGGCGTCGATGTCTTCGACGTCTATGAGGGCAAGGGTGTTCCGGAAGGCAAAAAATCGGTCGGCATCGCCATCACGCTGCAGCCACGCGACAAGACCCTGACGGAAGCCGAGATCGAAACGATCGCGACGAAAATCGTGGCAGAGGCCGGAAAGAAGACCGGCGCGGTGTTGCGGGGGTGATGAAAGGCATCTCGAGCATTTTCGCTTCGGATTGAATCGCTACGCGAGTCAAATGAGTTGAAAATGCTCTAATTTTCCTCGGGGGAGCAGTTCGGAAACATCCGAACATGCTCTAGCCTGCACGTTTCATAAACCGGCGAAAGCGAAAGTATGACGCCCATGTCTCGGGGAACCGCCAGGACATGGGTGAATACATGCCCCGGCGGCCCAATCGTCGTCAGAACGTGCTTCAGGCTGTCAGAACAACCTTCAGCGCCTTCTCGCGCGCGGCATTGCCAAAAACCTCGTAAGCATCGAGAATTTCATCGAGCTTGAAACGGTGGGTGATCAGCTTGCTGGGATCGACCTTGCCCGCCTGCACGGTCTTGAGCAGCATCGGTGTCGTGCTGGTGCAGACAAGTCCCATCGAAATATTGATGTTCTTGATCCAGAGTTCCTCGATATGCAGGGTCACTGGCGCACCATGGACACCGACATTGGAGATGTTCCCGCCGGGCGAGATGATCTTCTGGCAGATATCGAATGTTGCCGGGATGCCCACCGCCTCGATTGCAACATCGACGCCCAGGCCGCCGGTCATGGCCATGACGGCTGTCACCACATCCTCGGCGCCCACCTGGACCGTATCAGTCGCGCCGAACTGCCGGGAAAGGGCAAGGCGAGCCGGATCCATATCGATCATGACGATACGAGCGGGCGCGTAGAACTGCGCGGTCAGCAAAGCTGACATGCCGACAGGACCGGCGCCAATGATGGCAATTGTGTCACCGGGCTTCACGCCGCCGGCCTGCACACCGATCTCGAGCCCGGTCGGCAGAATATCCGAGAGCATCACCAGGGCCTCTTCGTCGACGCCCGCCGGGAGCGGATAAAGCGAATTGTCGCCATGCGGGATACGGACATATTCGGCCTGTGTGCCGTCTTGCCGGTGGCCAAGGATCCAGCCGCCGTCAGAGCAATGAGCGTAAAGCTGGCGTTTGCAATTCGGGCAGGCCCCGCAGGATGTGATGCAGGAGATCAGCACCGCATCGCCTTTCTTGAAGTTGCGCACTGCGGGGCCGACTTCGTCGACGACACCGACCCCTTCATGGCCGAGCGTGCGCCCCTCATCGACCGTGGGCACATCTCCTTTCAAAATGTGCAGATCGGTGCCACAGATCGTCGTCTTGGTCACTTTGACGATGACGTCGGTCGCCTTCTGGATCGAGGGTTTTTCCTTCTCGATCCAGGCTTTCTTGCCCGGCCCCTGATAGACGAGAGCTTTCACTGCGTTTCTCCTCCTGGTCGCAAATTTTCTGTTCGCTGGCTGGTCAGGCCGCAGGAGCTGGTTCCCTGCATGCCAAAAGCCTCTCAGCGAGACGGCAGTCTATGCATCCGGATCAGGAAGAGTAGACCGCCGTGAAGCGTGAAACGTCCCAGATCGGAAATTCACATTCGGAATGGGAAGGAAAACGTGCGCCATCAACCGAACCCGGCGCTCCTGGGTCGAATCGATGAAAGATATGTTACATTATAACAATTTGCCCGGACTTTCCTCGGCTCTGAAACGACCCTTCAGCCGTGAGCTGACCGGTTGCGGAGGGTTTGCACCGGGCTTTCACCAAAACGTTTGCGGTAGCTCGCCGCCATTGCGCCGAGATTGACATAGCCGCGGGCCATGGCAACGGAAGTGATAGTCTCGCCCCGGCCAGCCGTTTGCAGGGCCTTGTGCAAGCTGTCCAACCTCTGTGCTGTGAGAAAATCATGGGGCGTGATGCCACGGAACCGGCGGAACCCTTCCGAGAGGCTGCGGGCCGTTATGCCGAGCCGTGTGGCGATCTCGGCTATGGTCGGCGCCTCCGCCGCGCGTTCTATCATCAGCCTCTCGGCCTCCCGCACGTAATGCGGTGCCGCGGAACGGGCGCCGGTATCCAGGTCGAGACCGGCGCAATCCGCCCAATTGCGCAGAAGCTCGAGGCAGATGGTCTCTTCGATCCGCCGCTCGATCAGAGGGTCGGCTATGGAGTCATGACGCGCATCCACCGATCGCGTCGCATAGTCCAGCAAAGACAACCAGGCGGATTGGCCGCCGCCGAAGACCATCCTTTTCTTCCATAGATCGTCACCAGGAACAAAACCGTACCAGCGCGCGGCGGTCTCCTCCATCAATGCATGCGGGATGGTCAGATTCAACTGGAGGTCATGCCCATCCGCGATGTTCCAATACGCGGTACGGCTGCAATCGACGACATAGCTGTTGCCGGGCCGGGTATCGACAGTGTCTTTGCCGCCAAGCGGGTGCCGCACGCTGCCACGCAACGTGTTCACGACAATAATCTTCCCGGAACCGGGATCGAAATCATCCGCGCGTGTAGGTGTGCCGAAGCAGAAGCGGCTGAAGGTGATCCGACCGATCTTCAGCGTACGGATGGTGGCATTGGGATCAAGCCCTCGCGTCAGCGGCCGCGCCGAAAGCGGCATATAGGTCTGATGACAAAAATCGTTCACAACGGACCATTCGCGCGAGTCGTTGCGCTTATCGCGCAGCAGGGGATTGCCATTTCCATCCTGCACCAGTGCCGTTTCCAACATCGCCGGAACCTCCCAATCCCGTCAGATGGTCTGCCCGCCCACCGGGGCAAATTATTGCCCGGACAGCCACATGTCATTTTCACCATATTGAGGGAGTCTGTTTGCCACGGCAACATCAATGAAATCGGTTGCAATGGACCCAAAAGGCGATCACGACGAAAATGAGGGAGGAGCGAGGGTAAGGCGCGACGGCGCCGCTGTGAGAATGCGCGGATTCATGTCCAACGCCGGCGAGGCGGAACAGATGCGATTGGCTCGCATCTGCCCGGCGGGTTATTTACAATCTGAAGCGAAAGAGAGAGCCTTTTAGCCCAGGCGATTTCCGCTTTCCGGCAAAATGGCATTCCTGCAGCGCGGTGCGATCAGCCGGCCAACGGCCTCATTCGCCCTTGCGCTCTTTTTCCTTTTCCAGAATGGTGCCAATCGCTTCGATGATCTTCTTGTCCTGATGGGCCTTGCAATACACGATCACTTCGTGAACGCCTTCCTTGACCCGCGGAATATTGATGGAGGATTTCTTGGCGAGGCCGTTGTACCAGCCGCTGTACCAGACTCCCAGGAAGTTCGCATCTTCCTGAAATGTATGCGCGAGTTGAGCGCAGGTGAGCTCGTTCATGTTCACGTAACCGTTCTTATCGGCATAGGCCGAAAGCTCAGTCTGCGCGCGAGCCGGCGCAACAAAGGCCATCGCTACTGCAAACATCGTCACGAATTTGAGCATATTCCCCTCACTGGTTCCGGCAGGGCCAAACACTATCGAAATTGCTTTCTGGAATCGCTTTCAACGCGATATGTCATCGATATGACAGTTGGAATCCTTCGATAGATTCTATGACATCTCATCAAGAAGCATGTATTTTCAAAAGCTTCTGATCATTAACAATGTCAGCGAAATCGAAAAGACTCGAGCGCGGACCGTTTCTGTCAAACCGTTTTGAGAAGGCACTTTCTTGCCACGCTTTATTATCGTCCAATGAGCATATACAAACATCCTATCATGCTCATGGGCAGAAAAGATGATTCGGCGGCCGCTGTCTACCCGTCGAGAGACCATCTGATTTTCGGCCGAGGGCATTTTCCAACCACGACGGCCCGTTTCGCAATGCCATTGCTTTGAAAACACTTTCGTTTTTATAACGAGCGTTTCCGGATACATCCGAACCGGCACGAAGCCATGCGGTGTTTTTCAACCAAAGGAATGACACTTTTTGGCGAGTCTATATCGCTCATCATTAATGAGAGCGCAGGTGGCGGGCGATAAAGTCATGACGTCCAACAAGACAGGTTCAAGCGCTCCGGAAATATCCGAAAACGCTCCAACCAAAATAACCAGTGCATTTTCAGACAGATGAAATCGCAAAGCGATTCAACATCAATACAAAATGCTCTATTGCCCGTGTCCTTCCCGCCCCAACCATTGCACCACGCCCTCGCCAGCGCGCTTGCCGGTCGCGAAACAGGCCTGCAACAGATAACCACCAGTCGGCGCTTCCCAATCGAGCATCTCGCCTGCGACGAACAGGCCGGGCAATTTGCGCAGCATGAAAAACGCGTCCACTTCGTCGAAGGCGATCCCGCCAGCAGTCGAAATGGCATCTGCGATCGAGGCCATGCCGGTAAGCCGCAGAGGCAGATCCTTGATGCGCTCGGCGAGTTCGGCTGGCGCCAGCGTTGCGGACTTTTCTCCCATCTGCAACGAAGCCTCGTTGATGAGGCCGATGGCGGGCGGCGCAAGATGCAGGCTTTTGCGCAGAAAGGTCGAGAGCGATTGTTTCACCGCGCGGGCGGCGATACGCCGCTCGACTTCCTCCCGATCGAGATCCGGACATAAATCAAGACGCAGCCAGGCTTCGCCATTGGCGAGAAGATTTTCCCGCAAGAAACGGCCCAGCGCGTAAAGCCCTCCCCCCTCAAGCCCCTGATGGGTGACCGTCAACTCGCCCGGCGACGAATGAACCGCGCCCGAAAGATCACGGCAGGAGAGGCGCAGATTTTTGAGCGGCGCGCCCTCGCGGGAACGGAGAAAATGTTCCGACCAGGCAAGGGTGAACCCACTATTGGCCGGCAGGAGCGGCGCGACTTCAACGCCCCCCTGTTCCACAAGCGCTTTCCAGCTCCCGTCGGAGCCAAGCCTTGGCCAGCTGGCGCCACCGAGAGCCAGAACGACGGCGTCGGCCTCGATTCTTTGAATCCCGTCCGGTGTGTCGAAGACCAGCGCTTTGGTGCCGTCAAATCCGCGCCATTCATGCCGCAGGGCAAAGCGGACACCCTGCTCGCGCAGCCGCGCGAGCCAGGCGCGCAGCAAGGGGGAGGTCTTGAAACTTTTAGGAAAGATCCGGCCGCTCGATCCAACGAAAGTCTCTTCGCCCAGAGACTCGCACCATTGCCGCAATGCCTGAGGTGGAAAGGCGCGAAGCGCCGCATCGAGCCGCGGGGCGGCAGACCCGTAGCGGCTCAGAAATAGGTCGAAAGCCTCGCTATGGGTCAGGTTGAGGCCACCCCGGCCAGCGAGCAGGAATTTGCGCCCGACAGAAGCCATGCGCTCATAGATGGTCACCCTGGCGCTTACACCAAAGGCCTGCGCGATGATTTCGGCGGCGAAAAGTCCGGCCGGACCGCCGCCGACGACCGCAATTTCCTTCAGTGTTGCGTCGCGCGGCGTCAAGATCCCTCCGCCTCACCGATCTCCCGGGCGAGCGCCGCCTTCAGGGCGTCAAGACATTCGGCAACGGGATTACGCTGTGCGACCGGTTGCGGCACATCGGCTTCCGCGCGCTGCAAAAGATCGTCGAGATGGAGAATCCGGCCCTGCAACCGGATCGAATGATCGATGAGTTCGCACAGACGCAATGGCAGAAGGCCGAATGTTTCCTCATTGGTGGCGACGTCCTGCGGCGAGAGCTGGATCTTGTGCTTGTCGCTGCCGGCATCCTCGGCGCTCAATTCCCCTTCATTAACCGCGCGCTGCAACAACAACCAGGAAGCGAGTTGCAAAAGACGCGTCGTCAGCCGCATGCTTTCGACCGAATAGGCAAGGGCTCCGGCCCGGTTGAGCCGTTTGGAATCATCGCGCCCCTCGCCGTCGAGATAGGCCGCGGCATCGGCCACGAGATCCATGCCTTCCTGAAACAGACTTCTGAACTGCGCCGAACTCATAAGTTTGGCGCCGAAGTAAATCGGCTGCGCGGAGGTCTCGTGTAACAGCGCTTCCATGGGTACTCTCAAAGTCGAATGCATTGGTGCCGCAACAAAGTGAGGCCGTTGTAGAGCATCAATGAAAAAAAGCGACGGAGAATTTCAGTACAATTTTATTGAATTTCAATGCTCTAGAGCCTTTTCAAAGAAAGTGGCTCCACGGGCGACCCGTCATTCTCTTGCTATAGCATGTTCCAGAACGAGCGCATGATTCACCGTTGATCAAGGTTAACTGCCGATCAGGCCTCATTCCGCTCGGACAAAGTCCGTTCAAGAGACGAGTGCCCGATCCGGTCCGCATCTTTGCCCCCCACAACCTTTTCTTCTTCCACAGTAAATGCGTCCTGATGGGTCAGTAAGGCCGGGTGTCCAATCGCCGTGCGCATCATCTGCTTGCGCTGCGAATGGCGCATGATGGCGGCATTCAGTTCCGCGCCATAGATGAAGATGCAGGCGAGCATGTAGAAAAACACCAGAGCGATCATCACTGAAGCGAGACCGGCGTAGGTCGACACATAATTGCGGGCGAATTCGGCAAGATAGGAGCCAAACGCCATACCGCCGGCGATCCACAGGATGAAAGTGAAGACTATGCCGATCAGAATATCGCGCAGGCGCCGCCGCCCCGCTGGCAGAAATTTATGCATGACGATCAAGGCCAGAAGCAGGATCGCCGTCACGATCGAGAAGCGGGCAAGCGTCACGAATTGCTGCAACGGCGCTATGCGCGGGGCGATGCGCAGAACGATTTCCCAGATCAGCGGCGCGAGCACGATGAACAGCGCGAAGCTCAACAGGCAGAAGGCGCCGATGAAGACGTAGCCGATCGATTCAAGACGGAGAAGATACCAGCTTCGCATATCCTTGACGTCATAGGCCCGGTTTAGCGCAATGCGCAGGGCCTCGACTCCGCTCGAGGAAAAATAGATGGCGAGCACCACGCCGACCGTCAGAAGCCCGCCGCGCGCCTGCGTCAATACATTATGAATTTCGGCCGCAAGCGGACGCGCCACTTCCGCAGGCCAGGCGTTGAACAGAAAGGTGACCGCCTCCTCGGGCAAATCCCGCGTGCCGAGAAAAGCCGCCAGAGCAGTGACGAAAATCAGGAACGGAAACATCGAGGTCAGCGCCGACAAGGCGACATGGCTGGCAATCGCCCAGCCATCGTCCTCCACAAAGCGCAGGAAGGCATCGACGATCAGGTCGAGCAGCGGCAGCTTCCGCAGTCTGATGATTTCCTTTGCGAGGCGAAATCCCATGCTTCAAAGCCCCGCGGCAATGGACTGGAGCGCGCGGCACGCTCCGCTTCGTTTTCGGGGAAAGGCACGCGTTTCATCAATCATGAACGCGGTTGTGGACTGTTTCGTCGCCGCGTGTCCGGGTTTACCGGAAACGGTTTCCTTGTGCACTTGCAAAATGAGTGGGCCCTCAAGGGCAGGTCTCCGAGGAAAAATCCCTTGAGCAGGTCTGCCCATATATCTGCCCATATAGAGGTTGCCTTTCATTCAGAGCCGTCTCCGGCACATTCCACCGGGAAATCGGAACGGGAAAACAGCTTGGGAAAAATGGCGCGGCCGGGCTTTCACAAAGCTTTTGTTAAGGAGAAATCACTAAATTTCTCACTCTTCCCCCTTCCCTTTGCCAATTTCCGTCGGCCGAAGCCCGAGGTCTCTGGAACCCGTTTTGTGGCGGTACCGGCAAGGGGAGTGGAATGTGAATGCATGAAAGAATCCTGGGCGGCACTCAAGCAAGCCCCTCCCCAGCCGGACTATCCTCCTCCGCAACCCTCTTCACGGACGCCGATTCTTTTCTCCTGCTGATCGGCGGTGGCGCTCTTTTGCTGCTCGCTCTGGCCCTCATACTCTGGCATGGACGCCGCGATGCGCGGCAGTTTCAGCTTCGCCAGCAGCTCCTTGAAAAGAACCTTCTCGCGCTCAACCGGCAGAATGCGGAACTGACCGGACGGCTGCGCAGCATGGGCGAGATTCTCGGGTCCCGCCAGGCCGATCTCGCCCGCCTGGTTGCGGAAAGGCTCGACCGCGTCGGGGCACGGCTCGACGAGACGCTCGATCATTCGGCGCAGAAGACCGGCGTCTCCCTCACGCGTCTGAACGAAAGGCTTGCCGTCATCGACGCTGCACAGACGCGCCTCGCCGGGCTGACGCAGGAAGTCCTCGGCCTCAAAAATATTCTCGCCAACAAACAGGCGCGCGGCGCTTTTGGCCAGGGCCGGATGGAAGCCATCGTGCGCGACAATCTTCCCGCCCATGCCTATGCTTTTCAACCCACTCTCTCCAACCGCATGCGGCCGGATTGTCTGGTACGGCTCCCCGGCGACGAACGCGGTCTGGTGATCGATGCCAAATTTCCGCTCGAATCCTTCACCTTGCTTCGGCAGGCGGCCGATGACATGGCGCGCAAACAGGCGGCGTCGCGTGTACGCGCGGATGTCGGCAAACATGTCAACGATATTGCCGAGCGTTATTTTCTGCCGGGAGAAACACAGGATATCGCGCTGTTGTTCGTGCCGTCTGAATCCCTGCATGCCGATCTGCATGAATATTTCGAGGATCTCATCCAGAAGGCGCACCGCCAGCGCATCCTCATCGTCTCGCCGTCGCTTCTCGTCATGGCAATCCAGGTGACGCAAGCGATCGTCCGTGACGCCTGTATGCGCGAGCAGGCCCATATCATTCAGGATGAGGTGCGCCTGCTGATGGAGGATGTCGCGCAGCTGCGGCAGAAGGCAGCCAAATTATCGCAGCATTTCAGACTTGCGAGCGAGGATCTCGACCAGTTGCAGGCATCATCGGAAAAGATCAGTCGCCGCGGCACGCGGATCGAACAGATGGATTTTTCCGACGAACGCGAGGCGATACCGCAGACAGCTGGGGCGCCATCGGTCACGCCCAGCATGGCGGACCTGTTTCAGACCAGCGGCAAAGCGGCCGAATGAAGGTTCGCGACCGCAATCGCGAACCGCTACTTTACCGGAATCCTCAGCTCAACTGCCCGTGGCAATGTTTGTATTTCTTGCCTGAGCCGCAGGGACAGGGTTCGTTGCGGCCGACGCGCCCCCAGCTTTCCGGATCATCGCTCTTGCGCTCGCCGCCACCCGCGCCGCGTTCGAGCGTGGCGAGCCCCGGTTCCAGCCCCGGTTCTCCGGCAGCGACCAGAACATCGCGTCCGTTGAAGGCTTCCGCCCCCTGAAGCGGCAGGAAGCTGACTTCCGTCTGACCGGTTTCCGTCGGCCCCTCCATGGCAATCGAGGTGGCGAGCGGCGGCAAGGCGGGAATCGGATCGAAGGGCGCGGCCGCCGGCTCGTCGCCGGGAAAGACGGAGCCTTCCGATGGCGCGAAGGCCACCTCGACGCGGCTCAATTGCGCCGTGGTGGTCTCACGCAGCTGTGTGATGAGCTCATCGAACAGGTCGAAGGCTTCGGATTTATATTCATTCAGCGGATCACGCTGGGCAAGGCCGCGCCAGCCGATGACCTGGCGCAGGTGATCGAGCGTGACGAGATGCTCGCGCCACAGATGATCAAGCACCTGAAGCACCACCTGTTTCTCGATATAACGCATCAGATCCGGGCCATTGCGCCCGACCCGCTCGGCATAGGCCTGATCCGCCGCCTGCTGCAGCCGCTCATGCATCGCCTCGTCGCTGATGCCCTCCTCCTTGGCCCAGTCGGCGAGAGGCAATGCGAGATTGAGAGCGGTTTCGACACCCTGCGCAAGGCCATCAATATCCCATGCCTCGGGATAGGCGTCATGCTGGACATGTTTGGCGATCAGATCGTCGACGACGCCGGTGCGCATCTCATGAATGATCTCCTCGAGCGAATCCTGCCCCATCATCTCGCGGCGCTGCTCAAAGACGACCTTGCGCTGGTCGTTCATGACATTGTCATATTTCAGAATGTTCTTGCGCATCTCGAAATTGCGCGCCTCGACCTTCTGCTGCGCCTTTTCGAGAGCCTTGTTGATCCAGGGATGGACGATCGCCTCATCTTCCTTCAGGCCGAGCTTCAAAAGCATGGATTCCATGCGATCGGATCCGAAGATCCGCATCAGATCGTCCTTAAGCGATAGGAAGAATTTGGAACGGCCAGGATCGCCCTGGCGGCCGGAGCGGCCACGAAGCTGGTTGTCGATGCGGCGGCTCTCGTGCCGCTCGGTGCCGATGATGTAGAGGCCGCCGGCGGTGATCGCCTGTTCCTTGAAACGCTCGACTTCCGCGCGGATCTCCGCTTCCTTCGCCTCACGCTCGGGCCCTTCCGGCAAGGCGCCGCATTCCTGCTCGACCCGCATCTCGACATTGCCGCCGAGTTTGATGTCGGTGCCGCGTCCAGCCATATTGGTGGCGATGGTGATCGCACCGGGTACGCCGGCCTCGGCGACAATATAGGCTTCCTGCTCGTGGAAACGGGCGTTCAGCACGGCGAAGAGCTTTGAAGGCTTGCCGGACCGCGCCGCGGCATAGAGTTTCTGCAGCGCCTTGGGTTCGGAAAAATCGATCTGCTTGTAGCCCTGCTTGAGCATGAAATCGGCGAGCTGTTCCGATTTTTCGATCGAAGTCGTGCCGACTAGCATCGGCTGGAGTGTCTCGCTCGCAGCCGCAATCTCGCGGGTGATCGCCCGCAGCTTTTCCTCGTTGGTGCGGTAGACTTCGTCATCCTCGTCATGACGCCGCACCGGCTTGTTGGTCGGGATCGAGACCACATCAAGCTTGTAGATTTCGGCGAATTCATCAGCCTCGGTTGCCGCCGTTCCTGTCATGCCGGCGAGCTTCTTGTAGAGGCGGAAATAGTTCTGGAAGGTGATCGAGGCGAGCGTCACATTTTCCGGCTGCACCTGCACATGTTCCTTGGCCTCAAGCGCCTGGTGCAGGCCTTCCGAATAGCGCCGTCCCGGCATCATGCGACCGGTGAATTCATCGATGATCACCACCTCGCCGTTGCGCACGATGTAATCCTTGTCACGCTGGAACAATTTGTGCGCGCGCAACGCCTGATTGACATGGTGGACGAGAGTGACATTGGCGGCATCATAAAGGGAGCCGTCCTTGAGAACGCCCGCCTCGCCGAGCAGCGCCTCGATATGTTCGTTACCGGCCTCGGTCAGATGGGTCGTCCGCTGCTTTTCATCGACCTCATAATCCTCGGCGATCAAATGGGGAAGAAAAGTATCGACGAGATTGTAGAGATCGGATTTATCGTCCGAGGGTCCGGAAATGATCAAAGGCGTGCGCGCTTCGTCGACGAGGATCGAATCGACTTCATCAACGATAGCGAAGGAATGGCCGCGCTGGACCATATGGCCCAGCTCATATTTCATATTGTCGCGCAGATAATCGAAACCGAATTCATTATTGGTGCCGTAGGTGATATCGGCGGCATATGCGGCGCGGCGCTCCGCATCATCGAGTCCATGGACGATGATGCCGGTCGACAGCCCGAGGAAATGATAAAGCTGCCCCATCCATTCAGCGTCGCGGCGGGCGAGATAATCATTGACGGTGACGACATGCACGCCCTGGCCGCTGAGCGCATTGAGATAAGTGGCGAGCGTCGCAACGAGCGTCTTGCCCTCGCCGGTACGCATTTCGGCAATGCCACCTTCATGCAGCACCATGCCGCCGATGAGCTGTACGTCGAAATGCCGCTGGCCGAACACACGCCGTCCGGCCTCGCGCACGGTCGCGAAAGCCGGGATCAGGAGATCATCAAGGCTTTTGCCAGCAGCCAATTCCTCACGGAATTGCACGGTTCGCGCAGCGAGCTCGTCATCGGAGAGTTTCTGTATCTCCGGTTCGAGCGCATTGATCGCTGCAACCTTGGGGCGATATCCCTTCAAACGGCGATCGTTCGCCGTGCCGAAAATCTTTTTCGCGAGGGTAGCCCACATTATGAAGAAACCTTTCAGATGAATGCGACTTCGATAAACGCGGCAAGGATGCGGAGAAACGCGCCCCAACCGTGCCGGAACCGCATGCCGGACGCCTGATGCCGGACACCGGAGGACCGGCCAAGAGGCTTTGGCCGATCAGGTTGCGAAACCGATGGCCGGGTTTCCAATGCCCTGCCCCGGCGCATCCTGAATAGAATGCCCGCTATCCCCAGAGCGTGACAACTGGAAGAATGCCGAAAACAGCGCCCGCCCAGCCGATTTCCCGGAAACCCTCCGCAACCCCAGGCAGTCCCTTCGCCAATCCCTCAGCAATCCCTCGGTGCGGCCCTGGCGCATGCGCCCTCTTTCCTTCGTCGGGGAAAGGCTTCCGCGAGAGATAAGATTGGGATAGTGCCTTGTCAAATCCGCGCGAGCATGCACCTTGGCGACTGGGAATTGGAGAAGCGCCGCTTCCCGGGGCGAAAGCACAGGGTCCGATCCCTTCCAGGGGACCTTTCTTGGACGTTTTTCACGTTTCTCCTTATTTCTGACCGGAGCGGAGTCGAAATTCCTTGCATCCGCCCTGTTCCCCATGAAGAGCAGACAGGTCCTCTTCTGCTTTCTCAAACCGATTCGGCGTGAAGGACCGCGCCGAGTGACGTTTTCTCCGCCGGAGCCCATGAATGCCGATGACGAATTCTTCTCGCCCCGCCATGCTGGGGTTCGCCTCGTCCCGCAGCACCGCGACCCGCGGCAGCTCCCTGCCGCTCTCTTTGGCCCTTTCTCTGGCCCTGGGTCTCGGTCTGGGATTCGGCTCGCCGCTCACGGCACTCACCGCCACGGCCGCCACGGCCAAGGTCCTCGCCAAGGTCAACGGCAAGGATATCACCGACGAGGATCTCAAATTCGCCACGGAAGATCTGGGGTCGAGCCTGCCGCCGCAACTGCAGGGCAAGCAGCGCGAAAATTATCTGCTTGATTATCTGATCGATGCCGAACTCGTCGCACAGAAGGCGCAGGCCGACAAGCTCGACAAGACCCAGGATTTCGCCGCCCGCCTCGCCTATTTCCGCGAAAAGCTCCTGATGGAGGTTCTCCTCACGCAGATCGCGAAAAGCGCGGTGACCGACGAAGCGCTGAAGGCTGCCTATGACGAGGCGGCCAAGGCGCAGAAGCCGGAGCAGGAAGTCCATGCCCGCCACATTCTCGTCGCTACCGACGACGATGCCAAGGCCGTCATCAAAAGGCTGAAGGCCGGCGAGGATTTCGCCAAAGTGGCGAAGGAAGTCTCGAAGGATCCGAGCTCCGATGGCGGCGATCTCGGCTGGTTCACCAAGGACCGCATGGTGCCGGAATTCGCCGATGCCGCCTTCAAGCTGGAAAAGGGACAGCTCTCCGAGCCGGTCAAGAGCCAGTTCGGCTGGCACGTCATCGAGGTCATCGACAAGCGCGAGAAAGTGTTCCCGCCCTATGACCAGGTGAAGGATCAGGTCGCCCGCTTCGTCATCCAGAAAGCGCAGGGCGAACTCGTCGCGCAATTGCGCAAGAATGCCAAGATCGAAAAGATGGAGAGCGATGAGGCTGCCCCCGCCGGAGAACCGGCCAAGGCGCCCGCCAAATCCGCACCCGCCGCCAAGCCGGCCGGAAAGAAATAAGCAGCGAGGACACCTTCCCGCTGCTCGGATGGGGAGGAAGCGCGTAGCCCTCGCGCTTCCTTCCATTCTTTCCATTCTTCGCTGGCTCCGCCTGCCTTCAAGCTTCCGGCGCAAGCATGGCTTCGGGGCGCACGAGCGCGTCGAAATCCTCCGACGTCACATAGCCAAGGCGCACGGCTTCCTCGCGCAAGGTGGTACCGTTCTTATGCGCGGTCTTGGCGATGGTCGCCGCTTTGTCATAGCCGATCTTGGGGCTCAGCGCCGTCACCAGCATGAGCGAATTATTCAAAAGCTCCTTGATGCGCGCTTCATTCGCCGCCAGATCGTCGATGCAATAATGCTGGAAGCTCTGCATCGCATCGGCAAGCAGCCGGATGCTTTCCAGACAGGCGAAGGCAATCACCGGCTTGAACACATTGAGCTCGAACTGCCCCTGTGAACCGGCGACAGTGACCGTCGTCTGATTGCCGAACACACGTGCCGCCACCATGGTCAGTGCCTCGACCTGCGTCGGATTGACCTTGCCGGGCATGATCGAGGAACCTGGTTCGTTTTCCGGCAAATGCAATTCGCCGAGCCCGGAACGCGGGCCACTGCCTGCAAGCCGGATGTCGTTGCCGATCTTGAACAGGCTCGCCGCCAGAGTGTTCAGCGCCCCGTGCATGAAGACGAGCGCATCATGCGTGGCAAGCGCCTCGAATTTATTGGGTGCGGTGACGAAAGGCTGACCTGTCAGCGTGGCGATCTCCCACGCGAAAGCCTCCGAAAAACCCTTCCTGCTGTTCAGCCCTGTACCGACAGCAGTGCCACCCTGCGCCAGACGGTAGAGGCCCGGCAAGGTTGCCTCGATCCGGTCCCGGTCATAATCGAGGGCCGCCGCATAACCGGAAAACTCCTGGCCCAGCGAAACCGGCGTCGCATCCTGGAGATGGGTGCGGCCGATCTTGATGATGCCGGAAAAAGCCTGGGACCGCCGGTCCAAAGCATCGCGCAACGCACTGAGCGCCGGCAGGAGCTTCTGCTTCAGGGCGAGCACAACCGCGATATGCATGGCGGTCGGAAAGGCATCGTTCGAGGATTGGCTCAGATTGACATGATCATTCGGGTGAACCGGCTGTTTCGATCCCGGAGCCTCGCCAAGCAACACATTGGCGCGATTGGCGATCACCTCATTGACATTCATATTGCTCTGCGTCCCCGAGCCGGTCTGATAGACGAGCAAAGGGAAATGATCATCCCACTGGCCAGCCTCGATTTCCTGGGCAGCGGCGATGATCGGTGTTGCAAGCCATTCCGGCAGCAGACCCTGCTGCTGGTTGACACTCGCGGCGGCGCGTTTAACGAGCGCCAGGGCATGGACCAATTCCAGCGGCATTTTCGTGTCGCCGATCCGGAAATGGATCAAAGACCGTTCCGTCTGAGCACCCCAATACCGGTTGGCCGGGACCTCGATCGGCCCGAAGGAATCCGTTTCGGTGCGTGTCTCTTCCTGCATCCATCCCTCCCGCACCCTTCCCGACTGTCCACACATCGCCTCAACAGATGCGACGGTCGCATACCGTCCGGCCAGAGAGGGTCACGCACTCAACCGGAACCGGCCGCGACAATTTTCGCTCTCTGAAAATGTATCGGATCCTCTCGAAAGAGACCCTCTCCGTTTGGTTTGACGGTGCCGCTTCACCGGATGTCGCGCCCTGCCCGATGGAGCGAGGGGATCCGCGTCAATCATTGCCGGCGCGAGAATAATGCTGCCCCATGAGGCTGGGATCAGTGCCCTGCCAATCGCCTTCGGAGCCGAATTCGGCGGCGGAGGAAATCGAAAGGAGATCAGCGAGCCGGCCACGGGCCCGGTTCACCCGGCTTTTCATCGTGCCGACGGCACAGCCACAGATGCTCGCCGCCTCCTCATAAGACAGGCCGGAAGCACCGATGAGGATCAAAGCCTCACGCTGATCATGCGGCAATTGCTGCAGGGCTTCACGAAAATCGAGCAGATCCATATGCCCGTTCTGCGCCGGCGCCGAAGCCAGTTTGGCGGCAATGGCGCCATCCGAATCGGCCACCTCGCGGCGCCTTTTTCGATATTCGGAATAATAGATGTTGCGCAGGATGGTGAAGAGCCAGGCGCGCAGATTGGTGCCCTCGACGAAGGAGTCGAGATTACTCCAGGCCTTGACCAGCGTCTCCTGGACAAGGTCGTCGGCACGGTCGAGATTGCCGCATAAGGAGACGGCGAAAGCGCGCAGATTGGGAATGACAGCGATAAGATCGGCCGTCATCTGACGGCTGGCTGCGGGCGGACTCGCGGCGGATGGATTGGCGGCCAAGGGATCCGCAGGATGCGGGGCCGTGGCGGCCGGCACTTCGGAAGCGAGGCCGTCGTCGGGATCGTTCGGATCGGTCACGAGCCCTCCTTCCCCGGTTTGCCCGGCGAAAGCGTCTTGTCTTCCAGTTCCTTCAACAGATCGAGGAACCGATCGGGCACCGGCTGCGCCACAATATCATCATAGACCATCCGCAGGCTTTTCCCGATCTCATCCGTCAGCGTCCGGTTCGGCGGCCTGCGAAGCGGCAAATCCCGATAATCGGAACCAGCGGATTCGGATCCGGCAGCATCCGATGCGGCCGGCTCGGACCCGCCTCGCGAAGCCCCGCTGCCCCGCCGCAGCGGAACCAGCTTGGCACCTTCGTCAATGCCTTCCGTTTCCTCTTCATTCTCCGGCTCGATCGAGGACATGCCTAAATTTCTGGACTGATTCACGTGCTTACCCTAGATATTGCCAGAAGCGCTTCTTCGTCACACAATGAAAATGCCTTCGATGTCAGGGCGAAGATCACGGCGGGAGAGACGCCAGAAATCTGCCATATATCAAACGCATCGAGAGACCCGGCTAACAGCTCCGGACAGGATGAACACGGGATGGAGCGAATGAAACGTCCGTCGGGTCCGAGTTGACACTGGCACCTCGCTGCGTCTTGCAATCGCCATTTCATGATCATCCCCCGTCTTAGCGAGCGCGAGGTTTCCCTGCCCCAAGACGGCGCAATCATTCTGTAACAGCGCTGCCGTTAAACGTCATGTCGCCCTCAAAGTTCCATGGACAGGAACCTTTTTGCCCGTATCGCATTGAGCAGCCAAGCTGTATTCTTCAGCGCGGGCGGGCGGCGGCCTCCATCCCGCCCGACGTGGACGCATCGATCGATTGCGGATCGGACCCATTGGGTCGGCTGTCGGAGGTCAGGGGTAGTTTCATGTCGATATCGCAAGCCGTTTCCACCTATATTCCCTATTTGCGCCGATTTTCACGCGCTCTGAGCGGGAATCAGGCCGGAGGCGACGCATACGTTCTGGCGACGCTGGAGACGATCGTCGCGGATCCCTCGCTTTTGAACGTGAACATGCAAAGCGGCGAGCCCGCCGCCCCCCATGACCTACGCGCCGCCCTCTATCGCGTATTCCTGAAAGTCTGGAGTTCGATGCCGGTCAATGATCACGTCGATCCGGTCGATCTCACCAGCGACGAATATGGCGCAAGGCGCAATCTCGACGCGATCACCTTGCGCCCGCGCATCGCCTTCCTTCTGAGTGCGCTCGAAGGTTTCGAAACCGAGGAAGTCGGCCGCACGCTCGAATGTTCCAGCTCGGAGGCCGCACGGCTCATTGACGCGGCAAGCAAGGAAATTACCCAGCAGATTCGCACCAATGTGCTGATCATCGAAGACGAGCCTTTCATCGCACTCGATATCCAGACCCTCGTCGAGGATCTCGGACATCGCGTCATCGGCGTCGCGCGGACGCATCGCGAAGCCGTCGAACTCGTGGCACGCGAACGTCCGGGTCTCATTCTCGCCGACATTCAGCTCGCTGATGGAAGCTCAGGGCTCGAAGCCGTCAATCAGATCCTCTCCTCCTTCTCGGTGCCGGTCATATTCATCACCGCCTATCCGGAACGGTTCCTGACCGGTACGCCGCCGGAACCGGCCTTCCTCATCACCAAGCCATTCAGCATCGAAAGCCTGAAAGCGGTCATAAGCCAAGCGCTGTTCTTCGATCGCCGGTCGCATACGAAGGACAAACCGCGGGAGAGCCTGACGCTCGGCTAGACAGCGCGATATGAGCATCCATGTGAGCACCGCTTGTGAGCATCACTCGCGAGCGTGGCTCCCCAGGGGATGCTTTATCAGCAGAAGAATTTTCCCCGAGAACGCCCGGAGAATGATCGTGTATAGACCGCGCTGGGATAGCCAAATCTTCCCGGCGACCTTGAATCGCTATTCGCAAATTACGGCTGATTGTCAGGCTTTCGCAAAAAGAAGCGGCCAGCAAAAAAGCCGGCAATCATCCCCGCAGCGATCAGCGTGTATCCGTGCAATTGCTTGGCGATGGATGCGCCAGCAAGGACAGCCAGCCTCTCCCGTTCCAGCCCTGAATCCTGCAGGAAACTCAGCAAAGGCACGACGAGTTCGTCGATCTCCGCGGCTGTACGGGCCGCTTGTTCCCGCTCGGCCTCGGTTTTTTCCTGCGCTCGTTCCTCGGCCTCAGCGGCGGCAAGGCGCTCACGCAGGCTGACGGGTTCGACAGGCGCCGGTTTGCGCAAAGCCAGGACCAGAGCGAGGACCGCGCAAAGCAGATAGGCACCTCCGACGCAAAGCGCCGCCAGCGGCTGGCCGATCAAGCTCGCGATCCAGCCGAACAGCGCGATCGTGAGGAAAATCAGGGAAAGTAGCAAAAATAGCGCTGCAAACAGAAGCAGCGCTATTTTTTTGGCGAGCGTCACGCCGAATTCAATGAGGGGTGCGGCCGCGTCGCGCGCGAGCCGCTGGAAGTAAGGCATCATGAACGTGGACGGCTGATCAATCCGACGAGAAGGCCCGCAAGAGCCGCGACAAGAACCGCTACTACGGGATTGCGTTCGATCGTCGCTTCGAGATCAGAACTGAGGCTGCTGACCTGTTCCTGAGCCTGGCTGGCGGAAGACGAGAATTTCGCCTTGGCGTCATGCGCGGATTCGGTGAATTTATGGCGCGCATGATCGACGGCGCTAAAGACCGTGTCGCTCGTCGCCGAGGCCTGTGCCCGCACCAGCTCAGCCACAGAGGAACTGAGTTTGGCGATATCGTTGCGCAGAACCATGAGATCGGCGGAAAGGTCCTGCGAGGCTTCTTCGAGGGGCTTTGGCATAAGCATCTCCTATGGTTGATATCATTAAATATAGGTAGCGGCCACGCTTGCCGGGAGAGGATGAGACCAGAACAAAACAAGCCATAACATCAAATCAGCAGGGGAAACGCCTCATGCCCTTTACAGACGGCTCCCATCATTGACGGCGCTTGGAGCCGGATCCCGATTGTCAATCTCGAACAGCCCACGAAAGGCATCAGGCGGGTACTTGCGGACGAAACCGCGAGGCTCCAGACAAAATTGCCTATCTTCCATCATTTCGTTTTGATTCAAAATTTGAATCAAAGCGGAAACACACTCCGGCGTCGTACCGAAAAGCAGGTTCCCCTTCGGATAGGCAGCCGAGCAACAGAGACCGCAATCAAATTCCGCCTCGCGTCAGCAAGACGATGATCAGCACGATAAGCACGATTCCCAATATACCGGAGGGACCATAGCCCCAACCCCGACTATAGGGCCAGCTCGGAATTGCGCCGATCAGCAATAAAATGAGGATGATCAACAAAAGTGTGCTTAGCGACATAGAGGCTCCTCCGCATGCCGCGACTGGATGCGTCTATTCCGGCCCAGCCGCCCGCGACAGGCTCATAATCTTTGCTATTCTGTATATCCAACGCCCGGTTCCGCTCATCGGTTCCGTCAGAGAAGCGCTCAATCGCCCCCGCCTTATACCATGACTGCCTGATCCCAATCTGTTGGGATCAAGAAGGATCCGGCGGAGAACCGGCACGGAGGGACGAATCCCAATGAATCAAGTCTCGGCGAGAGATTTACAAGAAGAATTGGCATACCATCCCTCCGAAGGAATAAGGCAGCATGTTATTGTAATCATTTATATTTAATGACTTAAAAGAACTGAGCCGGGAATTCCTGCGGAATCCGAATATATTAGATCCGGGGTCGGGAACATTGTCGTCCAGACAGAAGCGAGTGATCGCAACGCCCCGCGCGTTTCTTGCGGCAGAAAGCGCTATTGAAACCCTCTGGCGCGACGTCCCTGTACCTCCCACTAATCGCTGATCTCGCAATTTACATAACGACTTCCGCCGCATTTTCCACAAACAACAAGGCACAAGCCCCTTTTCGGCATCATCTTATGACGGAGAATTGTATACAGAAAACAGCTACATCCCTCCTTGTTGACAAGGCAATTACGCTCACCGCCGCCTGATTGGGTGCAATTTTCCATATTTTGACAACGAAGCGAAAAACCCTCGCGTTTATGATCACCAACACACATCTCAGACAGAGAATCGCAATCCACCGACGATCCAGGGAGAGGGGGCGCGGAGGATGAGGCGGGCTCATTTTCTTACCAACAAGATTCCTTGTCGTTTACGACCTTTTGAAAATGCAATCAATTTTCTTGGCGGGATCCTTCGGATGTATCCGAAAACACTTTAGAACCTGATTTGCTCAGACGGATGCAGGAACAATGCATTATCCTTTTATGAAGTGATCAGAACCTTCGGGCGAACGAATTCATTTTCCGACCCGACACCGTGGCGGCAAGGGTACAGGCAACAAGGGTACAGGCGGCAAGGGCGCGGGGGCGGGCATGAACAGAGGGATGAGCATTGTCGAAGCTATGCGCTTCGACATTTTCTGGAGCACCTTTCTCATCGTGGTTCTCTGCGGGACTGTTGTTGCCTTTCTCGTCGGTGCCTTGCTGAGCGCCATCGACCCCACCCCCGACGCGAAGCCACGCAGGAATCGCGCAGGAGCCAAAAGACAAGAATTTGCGCACGCCGCCGGCAACCCGACTTCCTGGCAGGAAACGAAGCAGCCGCGCGGGTCGAGATTCCAACCGGCCGGGAGTGTGGATGCGGGCTCGCAGCACCAACCGCCCCATGTCCGGCAAGGGTTCGCCGACCGACTCGCAAGCGAGGGAACCGACTGGCCGGGTCTCTCCGGCAACGCCCTCACATGCGCTGATTTTGACCTTGCCGATGACGTCGTGGCCGATAATCCGTTGACCAATGTGCAGGATACGCTTGTAGCCGATGACGACGATGAAATCGGGGTCTCAGGCTGCGATTCCTTCGGCCTCGCTCTTCTCGTCGAAGGCATCGCGGAATCCTTTGCGGCGCAGGCCCATAACAAGGGAATCGAGATCGCATTATCCATCGGACTTGATATCCCGGATACGATTATCGCAGATGCCGAACGTCTGCGCCTCGTCCTGACCGAACTCGTCGGTGATGCCATCGCCTGCACCACAAACGGGGGTGTCGGCATCAAAGTGTCACGCCCATCCGCCGATACGCTCCATTTTTCCGTCACCGATACACGCGACGATACTCAATCTGTCTTTTCGGAAGGCATCATGCAATTCCTTCAGGACGATTCATCAGACACACAGGATGATGACGAAAGACGTTCCGGCCAAAATTTTGTAGGCGCCCTTGTGAAGCGCATGGGCGGAACACTGACACTCGAAACACCGCAGGGCAAAGGTGTCATCTTTTCCTTCACCCTGCCCCTGCGCGTCGGCGGCGAGGACGTGACTGAAAGCCCATTCATACGGTCGCAGCGGTTGGCGGGACATTCTATCCTCGTCGTAACCGCAGCCGCCTTCACCGGCACATTTCTCTGTGAATGTCTGGAGGAAGCCGGTGCAGTGACGCGCCATGCCACGACCGAAAACGAGGCCGACGCCTTCCTCTCCCATAAGGATTTACGTTTCCGGCCGGACGGCCTCATCGTCGATATGGATTTCGGAGCCGCGGTGGCCAGATCGCTCATCACATTGGCGCACGACGCTCAGGTGCAACGCACCCTGTTGATGTTCTCATCCCGTGAGCGCCAAATCTGGCGTGGCGGCCTGGTCGAAGGGTTCGATGGCTGGCTGATAAAACCGGTGCGTAACAAATCCCTTTTCCGCTGCCTTGATTACGATCGCGCCGAGCGGGATGAGAGCGCGGCGCGGACAATCAGCCATACACGTGTACTGCTCGCCGAGGATAATGACATCAGCGCCTTTCTGACGGTCCGTTACCTTGAATCCCTTGGACTAGAAACCGTCCGTGCGCGCGACGGATTGACGGCATTCGATCATTTCCTGCGGTCGCTCAACCACCAACAGGTGCCTTTCGCCGCCGCATTCATCGACATGCACCTGCCGGATCTCGATGCCAGCGAGAGCATACGTCACATGCGCCAGGCGGAACAGGCAGCCCAGTGCACGGAGCCCTGTTTCCTCGTCGCCATGGGGACCGAGGAAATGAAGGCCGCCGCAATGGAAGCGGGATTCGACCGTTTCGCCGTGAAGCCTTTGCTGTTTCAACAGGTGCAGGATATTCTGCGGCCCCTTCTACCCCATGATGCCACTGTCGACGATACAGTCATCACCACGCTTGCGGGAGCGCAGATTGCTAACCCCGAACGACAGCTAGCCACGCCGCCCGCCCTGCACATGGGGAATGAAAGACGAACGGGCACTCTTCAATGAGATGCATTGGAAGTAAGAGGCATTGAACGACGCGAAAACCTCCCTATCCTAAAAGGGCGCGCATTCAAGAGACGGATCAGCCATGCCCTCCAAGCTCGACCAGTTGAAGACCATGACGACGATCGTCGCCGATACCGGGGATATGGAAGCGATTCGGGCTTTCGAACCGGTCGACAGCACCACCAATCCGACGCTGATTCTCAAGGCCGCGCAAATGCCGGCCTATAAGCCGCTCGTCGAGGAGGCGATCCTGTGGGGGATCAGCCATAATCATCCGGCAAGCGCGATCACCGACCGGCTGGCGGTCAATTTCGGCGAGGAACTGACCAAGATCGTGCCCGGACGGGTTTCGACCGAGGTCGATGCCGATCTCTCTTTCGATGTCGATGGAACTGTCGCCAAGGCGCGGGCGATCATTGCCGATTATGAGCGGCGCGGAATTGCACGCGGGCGCATCCTGATCAAGATCGCCGCGACTTGGGAGGGAATCAGGGCCGCCGAAATCCTGCAGCGCGAGGGAATCGACTGCAACATGACCTTGATCTTTTCCCTGGTCCAGGCAGTGGCCTGCGCCGAGGCCAAGGCCTTTCTGATCTCGCCCTTTGTCGGCCGCATCCTCGACTGGTACAGCAAGAAAGAAGGCAAGACCTATACGTCGGAAACCGATCCCGGCGTCCTCTCTGTCCGGGCGATCTATGCCTATTATAAAGCCTATGGGATCGACACGATCATCATGGGCGCATCGTTCCGCAATATCGGAGAAATCGAGGCACTCGCCGGCTGCGACCGCCTTACCATTTCACCCACCCTGCTCGAGGAATTGTCGAAGGATCAGGGCGTGCTGGAGCGCAAGCTCGATCCGCGCACTGCAGCCGCCAGGGCGCCCGCCGCCTTTTCGCTTGACGAAAAGACCTTCCGCTATCTCTTGAACGAAGATGCCATGGCGACGGAAAAGCTCTCCGAAGGCATCAGGAGCTTCAGCCAGGATTTGCAGGCGTTGCGGGCCCTCGTGTCGAAACGGCTTGCCGAAGCCGCCTGATCCCCGCCTTTGGCGGGAGCTCGGTGCCTACCTGCCCCTTCTACACACCATTGATGCGTCTTTTTAACGCAAAAGGTCCCTGCCAGGCTGGGACCTTTCCTGTGCAAGGATTTTCGAGGCCCGTGCTTTTCAGTAGATCTAAGGGCTGGAACGCCCGGCGCTTGTATCGGTCAACTGCACTGTCCAGTTCTTCGCGTCCTTCCCGGTATCAACCTCGAAAAATCCGGTCCGGTCGAAGCCCCGCACGAAACAATCCTGCCGGCCGTTGATGCGAAATTCGCGGTCGCGCGTGCACATGAAGGCTTTACCCTTCCATTCTCCGCCGCGCTCATCCATGGCATAGACATAATAGAATTCAGCGGCGAGCGGTCCGCGCACCAGTGTTTCACAGCCCGATGGCTTGAGATTCCACCAGCCCTCACTCACCCAATTCTCACCATCCGTATAGGCAAGAGCAATACTCACCCGGCTTTCGGTATTGTTGCAGAGACGGAAATCAGCCGAGGCCGGCGTGCTGGCAAGCATCAGCCCGCTTGCGAGAAACGGCGCGGCAAGAAGGGCGGGAAAAGCGGAAAGAACGGAGAGGCGTTTCATCGTCGAAAGCAGCTTCCTGTCGGTTCAGGCCATGGTAAAACGAGCGAAATGCGCATCCGCTTCCAAAAAAGATCTGAAGCGGAATTTCACAACGTAAAATCACAGTTGGATCAAGGGAATCCCGTGCGGGGCCGTGCAGCAGAAGGACTTTCTCTCTGGATGCGGCGGGCTCGTGCCAATGCTTTCCGTGTTCGACAAAGTCTCAACTTTTCTAAAACGGAATTACCCCTTCCGGCTTGATTCGATCGAACGGGAATAGAACGAACCATGACTCAGGATGCGCAAATCAGCCTCGCTCGGGAACCATCCGTCGAACGGATCGAGGGCCGTCACGATTCCGGCCTTCTGTTTTTATGCGATCACGCCTCGAATCATGTACCCGCCCATTATGCCGGCCTCGGCCTCACCGAGGAGGATCTCTCCCGGCATATAGCCTATGATATTGGCGCGGCAATGGTCACACGCACCCTGGCGCGGATTTTTTCGGCACCAGCCCTCCTCACTTGCGTCTCCCGCCTCGTCATAGACGTCAATCGCGGCAGCGATGATCCAACCCTGGTGATGCGCCTCTCCGATGGCCGCATCATTCCGGGCAATGCCCGTGTTGACGCCGCAGAGATCGAATGCCGGCTGCGCGCTTATTGGCAACCCTATCGCCTGGCCATCCGTACCGAGACCGATGTCATGCTGGCGCAGGGGCCAGTGCCTATTCTCGTCGCGATCCATAGTTTCACGCCCTGCTGGAAGAATGTGCCCCGGCCCTGGGAGGTCGGCGTTCTCTGGGACAATGATCCGCGCTTCGCGAAACCGCTCATCGAGAAACTGGCGGAGGCCGGATTTTGCGTTGGGGATAATGAGCCCTATGACGGCGCCCTGCGTGGCGACACCTTGAACATGGAAGCAACGCGCCGCGGCCTGCCGGGTGTGCTGGTCGAGATTCGTCAGGATTGCATCGCGACGCCGGAGATGGCAGCCGCCTTCGCTGAAAGGCTGGCCGGCGTCCTGCGTCCGCTCACCGCCAATCCCGCGCAGCATACGATTGATTTCTTTCCGAGCCGGACCGGCTCACTCGGCGACGCACTCGAACACGACGGTATGATCCACATCGATCATGTGTGAGATGCGAAATCGGCAGCGCTTTCAACTTTGATCTTACGCGTATTGTTGCGAAAACCGGGCGCAAGCAGCAAGATGTTTGTAATGTACAATGATTCGTATCGCATGCGATGTCCCGCTTTGACGTCGATACGTCATTATTCAAGAATGTTTTAACCAAACAAAATTACAACAGATGCATATTTTTTAAGGTCGATTCTCGAAAAACAATCCACTTTTGCGGTCCTTACACGAAGGACCCCTGGAAAATCTCGGGGCATGCACTGGAGATCGCGCCCTGGGTAGGTTATGCTGGGTTCAATTATCTTTCCTCAAGAGGAGTTCATTTTCCTCTCGCCGCAGCATCAACGTAACATCGTGACCGGTAGGCGAAGATGCTGCAAATTTCCGCCAATGCGTTTTTTGACCTGCCAGATCTCCGATAGGCCGGTCGTCGATATGGATGCGTATCTTTGCGTTCGTGGCACTTTAAAGCATTGACTCTCCGGTCTGCGCCTTACGGGCTCGGGCTGCTTCTGCTTTTTTGCGCCGCTTCCTCCGGGCGGAGCGAAACGATGGCGGGCGCGCTCGCCAGCGCCTATTCCACCAATCCGGATCTGAACCAGCAGCGCGCCGGACTGCGCGCAACCGATGAATCCGTGCCCCAGGCGCTTGCGCTCGGCCGGCCGAACATCGTCGGCAGCGGGCAATATGGTATCAGCCATCGCTATGCCTCGCTGCCGGGCGTATCCGGGAGCGCCTTCGGTGGCCGTTCCACCAATGACATCGGCAATGTCGGCGCGACGATCACCCAAAACATCTTCAACGGCAATCAGACGCTGAACAGCGTCCGCAGCGCCGAATCATCGATTCTCAGCGCCCGGGAAGTCCTGCGCGGCACCGAGCAGCGCATTCTGCAAAATGGCGCCACCTCCTATATGGATGTCCTGCGCGACACGGCGATCGTCGCCTTGCGGCGCAACAACATCACAGTTCTCGTCGAGCAATTGCGCCAGACGCGCTACCGTTTCCAGCTCGGCGATGTCACGAAAACCGACGTGGCCCAGGCAGAATCAAGTCTCGAGAATGCCCGCTCGGAATATTTCGCGGCGCAGGCCAATCTGAAGATCAGCATCGCCAATTTCCGCCAGGTCATCGGCCATGAGCCGAACCAGCTTCAGCCCGCCGCCACAGTCGAGAAATATCTGCCCGCCAACCTCGACAAGGCGGTGATTGTCGCCTTCGCAGAACATCCCTCGATCCAGTCTGCACGGCATGCGGTGGATCAGGCGGCCTCACAGGTCAAGATCATCGAAGGCCAGCTTTATCCGCAGGTCGATTTCGTCGCCAATACGCTCAAGAACCTCAACGTCAATGGCCAGAAAGGCTATCAGCGCTACGCCACCACTGTCGGCCCCCAGGTGACGGTTCCCCTCTATGCCAACGGCGGCATTACCTATGCGCAAATCCGCCAGGCCAAGGAACAGGTGACGCAGGCGCAATTGCAGGCCGATCTGCAGAAAACCCAGGTTCGCGCCACATTGGTTTCCACCTGGGGTGAATTGGAAACGGCCCGGGCCACGATCCAATCGGCCGAGGCATCGGTCCGGGCGTCAGAGATCGCCCTGACCGGCGTGCGGCTCGAAGCACAGGTCGGCCAGCGCACCACGCTCGACGTCCTGAATGCCCAGCAGACATTGCTCAGCATGCGCGTCAGGCTCGTCACCGCCCAGCGCGACCGTGTCGTGGCCTCCTATGCGGTGCTTGGCGCCATGGGGAAATTGACCGCAGCCAATCTGCATCTCGGCGTCATCCAATATGATCCGACCGTGCATTTCAAGCAGATCAAGGATAAATGGGTCGGCATCAGGACGCCGGACGGCCGCTGATTGCTTCGAGCGGCTCCTCATTCCGCTTTCACCGGCGCATGAATTTAATCAAAATTTCACGACTCGCGCGCTTCTTTTGAAAGATCAGGCGCCGCGCTCTTCGCATGCGTGGCCATCCCGAATCCTGATCGAGAGATGCAGACCTATCTGGAGACTTCTATGAGTGAAGCCGGTCCCGGCGAGAACCGTTCAAACCGCCATGGCGGTTCTCCCCATGCCGATATTGCCGAAAGCGGTGTCGCGGCGGAGGAATTGAAGCAATTCGTCGAACGGATCGAGCGGCTCGAAGAGGAAAAAAAGGCACTCAGCGACGACATCAAGGATGTCTATGCGGAGATGAAGGGGCGTGGATTCGACGTGAAGGTCGTGCGCCAGATCATCCGCCTGCGCAAACAGGATCATGCCGAGCGGATGGAAATGGAAGCCATCCTTGAGCTCTATATGGACGCCTTGAAAATGTAATTATTTTTCCCGACAGCCGGGATTAATGAGACCTAGGATAGGAGCCCGTCAGGCGATGAGGCCGGCATAGACCGCGCGGTCGATATTGCCGCCGGTCAGAACGAGGCCGATCTTGCGGCCGGCCTGACGCTCTTTTTCCTTGAGCAAGGCAGCGAGCGGAGCCGCGCCCGCGCCCTCCGCGAGATTATGCGTATCTTCGTGATAGGCGCGCACGGCCATCCGGATTTCATGCTCTTCCACCCGCACCACGCGGGCCGCCCCCTGGTGGATGATCGTGAGCGCGTCTTCGCGCGGCACCCGGCAGGCCATGCCATCGGCGATGGTCATCGCGCTTTCCGTGGTGACGGGATGGCCCGCCTCGAAACTTTGCGCATAGGCATCGGCGGCGGCGGCAACCACGCCGACGATCTCGGTTTTGAGACCCAGAAGATCGCGTGTCCGGATCAGGCCGCAAATACCGGAACCGAGCCCGATCGGCACATAGACGGTATCGAGATCTGGCACGGCCTCGAAGAATTCAAGCGCGTAGGTCGCGACACCGCGCACCAGATCGGGATGGAAGGCAGGCACCATATGCCAGCCATTGTCCTTGGCGAGCACCGAGGCGGTCTCCAGCGCTGCATCGAAATCGCGTCCGCTTTCGATCACCTGAGCGCCAAAGGCCCGCATCGCGGCGTTTTTCTCAACCGAATTACCGATCGGCACGACGATCGTCACCTTCAGCCCGGCGCGGCCGCCGGCAAGCGCGAGGCTCTGGCCGTGATTGCCGCGCGTCGCACTGACAATCCCCTTGATGTCCGGGGCTGTGCGCGTGAGATGATCGATATAGACGAGCCCCCCGCGCAGCTTGAAGGCGCCGGTCGGCGTATGGTTTTCATGTTTGACATGGACCAGCGCGCCGCTGCGGGCCGAAAGCAGCGGCCAGTGATGGGCCGGGGTCGGCCCCATCGTTTCATGCACCAGCGCCGCCGCCTGATGGAGACCTTCAAGATCGAACACGAGCCGCTTCAGCCCCGGGCGTCAGTCTTTGGCGCGTTCGACATAGGAACCGTCTTCCGTCAGGATGACGATCCGGGTGCCCGCCGAAATATGTGGCGGCACCATGGCCCTCATGCCGTTCGACAGCTTGGCCGGCTTGTAAGAGGAAGAAGCAGTCTGCCCCTTCATGGCGGGCTCGGTCTCCATCACTTCGAGCGTGACGCGGGCCGGCAGCTGGATCGCGACGGCGACGCCGTTGAAGATCGAGAGGATGCAGACCATGCCTTCCTGGAGATAGACCGCCTGGTCGCCAATCACATCCGGCGGCACGATGATCTGATCGTAAGTCTCCGTATTCATGAACGTATAGCCGTCCGCATCCTGATACAGATAGCTGAAATTCATGTCCTCGACATAGGCGCGCTCGACCTGTTCCGTCGTCTTGTAGCGGTCCGTGGTCTTGACGCCATCAGAGAGGCGGCGCATGTCGATCTGCGTCGTCGGCGTGCCCTTGCCGGGATGGAAGCTCTCGGCGGTCAGAACGACATAAAGCTGGCCATCTTCCTTCTCGATGATATTGCCCTTGCGGATTGAACTGGCGATGACTTTCACGAACTTTCCTTTATACGGGGCGCGCGGGCGCGTGACGAAGCTTTGCGGATAATGCAAAGCCGGAAGGCGCCGGCCGCGGCGCGATGAGGTGAATTGATGGCGGCCCAGAGAGGGCCAGGACCATCAATGGACACGAGGCAGCATTGATTTTGCTTCGAGAAACAAAATCAATGCTGCCCAAAAGGCCGTTCCCAAAGGGCCATTCCCAAGAGGCCGTATCCGAAGGGATTGGAGAAACGGCTCTGCCGGAGCCGCCCGCATCGAAACACTGGATTTCGATGCATGGCCCTTCTAAATCCTGTCTTTTGTAATTTGTCCTTAGGGCCCGAGCGGGAAGAGTCACGATCGGGTGAGGCATGCTCCAGTCGCTTAGCCGCGATCGGGTTCCTTTTTCAAGCGAAATTGCATGATGAGCGAGTATCCGGGCAAATCCGTGCCCACCCCTTCGGCCCCGCCGCCACGCAAAGCCCAGCCGGCACCGGAGCGCTGGTGGATGCCTGATGCCCATCGCCGCCGCCGTCCGAAACTCGTCGCACGCGCGGCAATGATTGAGGCGGCGCGGGCTTTCTTCCGCACCGGTGATTTCATCGAAGCCGATACGGCGATCCTGCAGATTTCACCCGGCAACGAAACCCATATCGGCGCCTTTGCGACCCGCTTTCAGCCGCAGGGTGGCGAGGGCCAGCCTTATTATCTTCATACGTCGCCGGAATTCGCCGCCAAGAAACTGCTGGCGGCGGGAGAAGAACGTCTGTTCATTTTTCAGCATGTCTTTCGCAACGGCGAGCTCGATCGGCTACATCATCCCGAATTCCTGATGCTCGAATGGTATCGCGCCGGTGCGCCCTATGACCAGCTGATGGAGGATTGCACCGCCTTGATGCGCAGCTGCGTCACGGCAGCCGGAGCGAGCGAACTGCGTCATCGCGGCCGCAATGCCGATCCTTTCGCCGAGCCGGAGCGGATCTCGGTCTGCGCCGCGTTTCATGCCTATGCGGGGATCGATCTCGAACCCTTGCTGCCGGGCGGCCCCGAGACCCGCGACCTGTTTGCCGAGAAAGTGCGTGCGCTCGGGCTCCGCGTCAGCGACGACGATAATTGGTCGGATCTCTTCAGCAAAGTACTGTCCGACCGGGTCGAACCCAGACTTGGCGAAGGCCGCGCGACCTTTCTGACCGATTATCCCGCCTGCGAGGCGGCGCTCGCGCGCCTCAAGCCCGATCCACGCTTTGCCGAACGGTTCGAGCTTTACGCCTGTGGCGTGGAACTCGCCAATGGTTTCGGCGAATTGACCGATCCGGAAGAGCAGCGCCGCCGTTTCGAGGCCGCCATGGCCGAACGCTTGCGCATCTATGGAGAAACCTATCCGATCGACCCCGATTTTCTCGCCGCGCTCGCCATCATGCCGCAAGCCTGCGGCATTGCGCTCGGCTTCGACCGGCTCGCCATGCTGGCGACGGATGCCCGCGAGATCGCCGAGGTTCTGTGGACCCCTCTGGCGGCAATGCCGTGAAGCTTGGCCAGAAGCGGATGATCGGAGAGGGACAGCTTGAGATGAATGCGCCTTTCCCGGATGGCGGTAAAAACGGCCTGCGCAGCACCCACGACCTCGCGAAGGCCGGGCTGATCACGCCGACCGAGGCAAAAAGCCTCGCCGCGCTCGAGGCGCATTATGCCGTCGGCATCAGCGAAGCCATGGCGGCGCTGATCGACCCCGCGGATCCCCTGGACCCTATCGCCCGTCAGTTCGTGCCGGATATTCGCGAAGCCGAGAGGCTGCCCGAGGAACGCGACGATCCGATCGGCGATGCGGCTTTCAGCCCCGTCGAAGGCGTGGTGCATCGCTATCCCGACAGGGCGCTCCTGAAACTTCTGCATGTCTGCCCGGTCTATTGCCGGTTCTGCTTCCGCCGTGAAACCGTCGGCCCGCAAGGCCCGAGCCATCTCGACGCCAAGGCGCTCGATGCGGCCTTCTCCTATCTCGCCGCCAACCGGGAAATCTGGGAAGTGATCCTGACCGGCGGCGATCCATTGATGCTGTCACCACGCCGTCTCGCCGATATTCTCGCAAGGCTCGATGCCATCGGCCATATCAAAATCCTGCGCCTGCACAGCCGGGTGCCCAGCGTTGATCCCGGCCGTGTCACGCAGGACATTGTCGATCTGCTGCGGGCGAGCGGCAAAACCGTCTATCTGGTTCTCCACGCCAATCATCCGCGCGAATTGACGCCTGCGGCGCGCCGGGCCTGCGCCGCCTTCATCGATGGCGGCATTCCCATGCTGAGCCAGAGCGTGCTGCTGCGCGGCGTGAACGACAAGGTCGAGATTCTGGCGGAACTGATGCGCGCCTTCGTGGAGATGCGCATCAAACCCTATTATCTGCATCATCCCGATCTCGCGCCCGGCACCAGCCATTTCCGGCTTTCCATCAGCGAGGGCCAGGCCCTGATGCGCGCTTTGCGTGGCCGCCTCTCCGGCCTCTGCCAGCCAGCCTATGTGCTGGATCTGCCCGGCGGACATGGCAAATCGCCGGTCGGCCCGAATTATCTTAGCGCCGGCGCGGAAGGCGCCCCCCTCATCGTCGAGGATTATCGCGGCCAAAAACATGCCTATCCGCAACAGGCTGATGCGGACACTCGCCTGGAATGATACGAGAAAACCTGATCACACAGGACGAACCGCCCGGCGGGAACGCCAGCATCACCTTCCCGTTTCAATGCCAGGCTCAAGACCTCTGGATGTCCGGTGCTTTCATGTCGCTCGAAACGGCCGCACGGTCGAAGAATGGCCATTTGCCGGGCGTAAGATCGCCATCATGCCGGTTGGGGCCGAAGCCGCCAGCCGCCTATCCTTTCGGCCATGTCTCGTTGGTCCTGACCTGTTGGGAATCACGAGATCCGGCGGCAACCGCCGCCCCGCCGTCGCGGGGCCAAATCTCAATGAGGCAAGTCTCAATAAATCATTTTCATTGAGCCTTATCATGCCACCCTTCCGAAGGAATAAGGTGGCACGCTCTTATAAATCATTGAAGTAAAATGATTTATAAGAGCGGAACCCGGAATTCCTACGAAATTCGGGTATATCAAACCATTCAGTGACGCGGATGCGTATCGCCAAACCGCGCAAGGGAATTCTCGTGCTCAAACGTCTCGCCCTTTTGCTTTGCACGCTCATCCTGGCCGTCTCTTCCACCAATATCCTGTCCGGCAGCTCCGTCATGGCGCAGAATGCGGCGGCGGATACGCCTACCGAAACACCTGCCGCTGCGATCGCCGGGCCTTTGACACCGCTGCCCACGGATTATGGGAAGAAGCTCGATCAGGCGCGAGCCACATTGGATCAGATCGGCCAAAGCCTACAGCGCCATGAACTGCGTGCCGATGATTTCGACAGTCTCCAGGCGCAGATTCCGCCACTGCAGACGAGTGTCACCGATATCATCAACCATTTGACGCCACGCCTCGCAGCCATCAAGCAGCGGCTCGATCAATTGGGGCCGAAACCTGCCGATAACGCACCGCCGGAAAGCCCGGCGGTTACCGCCGAGCGCGCCGACCAGCAAAAAGCCTATAGCGAAACCGACGAACTGCTGAAACGCGCCAAGCTGCTCTCGGTCCAGGCTGATCAGACCAATAATTTCATCATCACGCAGCGGCGCGGCCTCATCACGCGCTCTCTTTTCGCGCGCGTCACAAGTCCACTCGCGCCGTCCGTCTGGACCGAATTGCTGCCGGAACTTCCCAATGAATTCGAGGCTGTGAACGCCGTTTTCAAGGATGGTTTCAGTACGATCAACGAGCGGCTGGTTGGCTGGCGCATGTCGGCCTTCTGGGGCATGCTCGCCACCATCGCCATTCTTTACTGGCCCGCCTGGCGCCTCTCCTTCCGGTTTCTCTCGCGGCAGCCGAAAATCACCGAACCGACCATGCTGCAAAAGGCGCTCGCCGCCTGGTGGAGCCTGATCGTCGTCGCCGTCCTACCGGTCCTTGTCGTTCTGGGCATCAGCCAGGTCATGGCCGGGTTCGGCATCAACGACACGCGCCTGCAGCCCTTCTTCGAAGCCTTGGGCTTCGGCACATTGAACGTGACCTCGGTCGCCGCGATCAGCAATGGCTTTCTCTCCATGCGGCGGCCGAAATGGCGCCTGGTCGAAATCGATGATGCCCGCGCGCAGCGCGTCTTCGTCGCCGCAGTGGCCCTGGCGGTGGTTGTCGCCGGCGTGAAAATCATCGAGGCCCTGAACCAGATCATCTATGCCTCGCTGCCGTTTGGCATCGTCACCCGTGCGACAGGCGCATTATTGGGCGTTCTGGTGCTCTTCGTGTTGCTGTTTTCCGGCTCGGTGCAGCTGGAGGACGACGACAAATCCGATGACCAGAAAGGTGCCTCCTATGAAGAGGACGGCAAGGTCAATTACATCAGCATCATCCGCCTGGCACTGTGGGGCGTATCCCTCACGGTGATGGTAGCGGTATTGGCCGGCTTCATCGCTTTCGGCAATTTTCTCCTGGGCCAGGTCCTGTGGGTCGGCGCCGTCATCTGCCTGCTGGTCATGGCCGTGCAACTCGCCGACAGCGTTCTCTCGACGGTGCTCACTCCCTCGAGCCGGTTCGGCCGCCGCCTCATCAGGCTTCTCGGCCTGCACCGCGGGACCCTCGACATTGTCGCGATCCTGCTCTCCGGCATTCTTCGCGTGATCTTTCTTCTGATCGCGATCTTCTGCCTGCTTGCCCCATGGGGATGGCAATCGAACGACGTCTCGAACGATCTCGGCTCGATCTTCTTCGGCTTCAAGATCGGCGGCATCACGATTTCCCTCTCCGGCATCATCATGGGCATGGCGGTCTTCGCCGCCGCCTATCTTTCCGTTCATGCCGTGCAGAAATGGCTCGATACGCAGCTTCTGCCGAAGACGCGGCTCGATTCCGGCATACGCAATTCCATCCGCACCAGCCTCGGCTATCTCGCGGTCATTCTCGCCGTGGCAATGTCCTCGGCCTATATCGGCATCAATTTCGAACGGCTCGCGCTTCTCGCCGGCGCCCTGTCGGTCGGTATCGGTTTCGGCCTGCAATCGATCATCAACAATTTCGTGTCGGGCCTCATTCTCCTTTGGGAACGTGCGGTGCGTGTCGGCGACTGGATCGTCGTCGGCGGCGAACAGGGTTTTGTCCGCAAGATCAATGTCCGCTCGACGGAAATCGAAACCTTCGACCGGGCGGCCGTCATCATTCCCAATTCGAACATCATCAGCGGCGTCGTCAAAAACCTCGTCCGTAACGATACGACGGCGCGTATCGTCATCAAGCTGACGGTCTCCTCGACCGCCGATCCGGAGAATGTGCGCACGACGCTTCTCGATATCGCCAAATCGCACGAAATGGTCATGACCATGCCGAGCCCGCAGGTGCTGTTCACCGACCTCACCGGAGCGAGCCTCAGCTTCGACCTGATCTGCTATGTCGCCGATGTGCTGACGCTGGCGCGGGTGAAGAGCGATCTCCATTTCGAGATCTGCCGGCGCTTCAAGGAGGAGAAATTCTTCAACGGCGCGCCTCCTGATCCGACGCGCGTCGATATTCTCGGGCTCGATCATTTCGGCGCCCTTATCGCGCGCTCCGATGGTCCCCGCGGCGAGGAAACGCGGCCAATGGAAAAGCCCACGCACCAAAAGGCCGCCGGAGCGGGGCCGAACGGTCAATGAAAACGATCGCCAGGGAAAAACGCGCATCGTGCCGCGACGAAGCGACACGGCCGGTCGCAATCCTTGTGGCTTCTGCCTTTGCGGCCGCTCTCGCCGGTTGCGCCCTGGCCCCGAAAACCACTCAGCAGGCCGCGCATCCGCCGATCGCCGCCAAGCCCCTCGATGTCGATCCGGCGACGGCGGAACGGTTGATCTCCTCTTATCGCATGGCCCATGGGCTCACGCCCGTGCGGCTCGACCCCCGGCTGCAGGCCTTCGCGCGCGATCAGGCCGAGGCTATGGCGCGGGCGGATCATTTGAGTCACGAAATAGCGGCTCCACTCGCCGCCAGGCTTGCCAAGATCAATCTCGCCAAGGCGACGGCCGTCGAAAACGTCTCGGCAGGCTATGCGACGACGCCCGCCGTTTTCGCCGGCTGGTGCCATTCGCCCGGCCACGACGCCAATTTGCGGGATCCGGCAATGCGCCGTATGGGCATCGGCGCCGCGGAAGCGCCGGGCACGCGTTACCGCACCTATTGGGCGCTAGTCATGACCGATTGATCTGCGGCGGTCGTCAGCCCGGAATTTTAAAACTCATCCCGCACCGTCGGTGGCTTCCAATTGGATAAATTTAGATGGTGTCTCTGTTTGAAATTTGTGCCAATTGCCTTCCGTTCACCATGCCAGCCTACCTTATGATATGCTTAGTACAAGACACTGTTTGGCTTTGGAGTATGGAAGACACCCTGTTTCTGATCAATGCGCCGGAAGAGCCGGCGAAGAAACACGGAGCATATAGTTTCACTAGAAATGTGTGAACTAATTGGGTACACATTGGTTCTGGATTTGAGAGGATGGAGCCGATGGTTGAGCGTGTTTCTTTAGGCTTTACACCGCCAGATCGGGCCGATTTCCAGAAAAGACTTAAAGAATCTATAGCAAAGGGCGTTTCAGAAGCCGAACTTGCCGAACAAAAAGCGAGTTTTGTTTATGGAAATGCCCCTTCAGATTCTCGCATCACTAAGGATTCGGCACGGCATGCGGCCGCGAATATTCGGATAGAAAAGATTAGCTGAGAGAAATAGGCCCTTATAGGGCCTATTTTTTGGAGGTTACTTTGTTCGTATTGGAAGATGAAAATCAAACTCTTTATGATAGGGTGCAGGAGCGCAACTTAGCCCGCCAGTATGATCTCCTGATCACCTGTATAGAGGTGGGTATAATTCAGGGCGTTCGGGCATTCGATAAATATCTTTTATGGTCTTTAAACGCCGCAGCCGTATCGAACATTTCTCAATTCGGCGGACGATTCAGAGAAGAACCAGTTTACCTAAAAGATCACACACCACCCCACTTTGAAAAAGTGCCATATTTAATGGATCAATTTATTTCCACCGTTCAGGAAAATTGGTTCGTCTGGTCTGAGACAGTATTGGCATCCTATGTTCTTTGGAGGCTAAATTGGATACATCCATTTATTGAAGGTAATGGCCGTACCGCGAGGGCTGCTTGTTATTATATATTATGCGCAAAATCTGGAGGCTTGCCAGGAGGCAAGATTATAGTGCCGGAACGCATTCGCCACGAAAGAACGCCATATTACGACGCGCTAAAAGAGGCAGATCAGTTTTGGTTCGAAGGCGATCTTAAGTTCCCAAAAATGGAAGCGTATCTGGCCCGACTTCTTGATGAGCAGGTCAGGGACATGCCCTTAGACGGAGCGAGCGGAGCAAATCAGACGCCCCCATTTGGCGGTTAAATTCAAATTGAGACATCATCTGAATTTACCGATGATGGTAGAAAACAAGAACATAAGAGGGCATTGTGAGTCTCAATAATCGAGGCCCCGAGGCACACAGCCTCGCACAAGCGATCGCCAAGGCAACTGGAGAAAGCCTGACAAAGATCGTTACGCAAGCTCTACGTGAACATTCCGCCAGGATCGAGCGCCAAAAGGGCAAGGCCAGTGTGAACAACTGCTGACAATCGCAGACCGGGCGGCTGTGCATCTCGCGGGGCCTTGCGTCGATCACTCCACATTACTTTACGACGACCGCGGCCTTCCGAAATGATCCCCGATAGGTCGGCGATTGCTTTGCCTATGCGCTGGCGAGAGCGACGGGAGAGTCCCTTCTCTTCAAAGGGAATGATTTTCAGCAAACCGACATCACGCCTGCTCGTTGAGCCAGACTTCCGTCAGAGCGTAGCCTGCTTCCGCCGCAATGCGTATGCATCGCCCCCGCTCTGTCCTTTCCGGCTGGGGCAGAACCGGGACGCGGGGATAAAGGTGAGAAGCCGCAAGCGCCCTATCGCACGTCTCATGTTCATCGAGGCGCAACAGGTTCATCCGCGTCGGCAACAGGAGCTTGCATTGCCCCGCATCAGCCTGCGCCATGACCGCCGCGGGCTGCAACCAGGCAAGCCGCACCGCCTCATGGCCATCGCAGCGTGGCACCTGCCCGGCAGGGGCCTTGGCGAGATAGAAATGCGTGTCGAACCGTTTCGGCAGATCGAGCGGTGTGATCCAATGGCCGAAGGGATAGAGGCCGCCGAGCGCCAGCCGCCCCCCGCTGCGCGCAACGAGGGAATGGAAATCCGCTCCCGCCCCAATGTCCGGATCGGGAAGGAAGGGCCTGTCGAGCAGGAGAAGACCCGTCTCCTCGAACAATTCACGACAGGCGGCGATCCGCAAAATCTGCTCGTCTTCCGGCAGATCTTCCGGATCGTCGATGAGATCGCCCCAAAGGTCCGCGCCATCCTCGGCCTCGACGCAACCGCCAGGAAAGACCAGCGCCGAGCCGAATACCGCCGCCGCGTGGCGCTCCATCATCAGCACTTCGAATGGCTCATCGCGGATGAGCAGCACGGAAGCCGAGAGACGCGGCTCGCTCACGCGGCGCTCACCCCTTCAGGAGCCGTATCCAGCAGGCCGCGCTTGCGCAAAAGGGCTTCCGGCGCCGGGGCGCGGCCGCGGAAACCGGCATAGGCGGTCTCCGGATCGCGGCTGTAGCCCGCTGAATAGACATGGTCATGCAGCCTTTTGGCGAGTTCCGGGTCAAAAATGTCGCCCTTTTCCTCGAAGGCATCGAAACCATCGGCGTCGAGAATTTCCGACCAGAGATAGGAATAATAACCGGCCGAATAGCCATCGCCCGTAAAGATGTGCTGAAAATGCGGGGTGCGATGGCGCATGATGATCGCCTCCGGCATGGCGAGTTTCGCCAATGTGTCGGCCTCGAAGGCGACGATGTCGATCTCCTCACCATCCTGTCCGGCCTTGAGGTGCAGATCGAGATCGACGAGGGCGGAAGCGGTATATTCGACTGTGGCGAAACCCTGGTTGAACTGACGCGCCGCCAGCACCTTTTCGAGCAGCGGCTCGGGCATCGGCTCGCCGGTTTCGTGATGCACGGCGAAGCGGCGCAAAACCTCCGGCTGTTCCAGCCAATGTTCATAGAGCTGGGAAGGAAATTCGACGAAATCGCGCGCGACGCTGGTGCCGGAAATCATCGGATAGGTCACATTCGAGAGCATGCCATGGAGGGCATGGCCGAATTCGTGGAACAAAGTCCGCGCATCATCGAAACTGAGCAGCGCCGGGGCGCCCTCCGCGCCGCGCGCGAAATTCAGGACGTTGACGACGATCGGCAAAACCGGTGTCTCGTCGAGCTTGTGCTGCTCGCGGAAGACGCTCATCCAGGCCCCGCTATGCTTTGAAGGCCGCGCGAAATAATCGCCGATGAAGAGAGCGATCGGTGCGCCGTCGCGGGCGACGGTCCAGGCGCGGGCGTCCTTGTGATAGAGCGGGACATCGAACCGTTCGGTGAAGGTGAGGCCGAACAATTTTCCTGCCGTATCGAACACCGCCTCAACCAATTTTTCGAGCTGGAGATAGGGCTTGGTCTCGCCTTCATCGAGATCGAATTCGGCCTTGCGCTGCTTTTCGGCATAATAACGCCAGTCCCAGGCGGCGATCTCGAAATTGCCACCCTCCTGCGCCGCAATGGCGCGCAGAGCCTCCTGTTCCCGCAAGGCACGCGCCCGCGCCGGCTGCCAGACCGAATAAAGAAGATCAAGCGCGGCCTCCGGCGTCTTCGCCATCGTATCGGCCAATTTGAAATGGGCGAAGGTCGGAAAGCCAAGCAGCTTCGCCCGCTCAGCCCGTAATTTCACCATTTCGGCGGCAATGGCGCGATTATCGGTTGCCCCGCCATTTTCGCCGCGCAGGCTCCAGGCACGGAAAGCCTGTTCACGCAAATCGCGCCGCGCGGAAAATTGCAGGAAAGGCTCGATCGAGGAGCGCGCGAGCGTGATGACATATTTGCCGGGCAGGCCAAGCTCCTGTGCCGTCGCCGCCGCCGAGGCGACGAGTGAGTCGGGAAGGCCTGCGAGATCTTCCTTTGTTTCAAGAACGAGCCGATAGGCCTTCTCATCGGCCAGCACATTCTGGCTGAATTGCGTGCCAAGCGTCGCGAGCCGTTCCGAGATTTCGGCGAGACGCGCCTTGGCTTCGGGTGCGAGGGCCGCCCCGTTGCGGGTAAAGGCAATATGATAACGCTCAAGCACCCGCGCTTGCTCGGGATCAAGGCCCAGCGACTCCCGCTCATTCCACAAGCTCTCGATCCGGCGGAATAGAGCCTCGTTCAGATAGATGGCGCTGCGATGGCGCGACATGAGCGGCGCGATTTCGCGCTCGACTTCCTCGAGCGCATCATTGGTGTCGGCACCGGCAAGATTGAAGAAAGTAAGCGAGACCCGGTCGAGATCATTGCCAGCCCGTTCCAGCGCCCCGATCGTATTGGCAAAAGTCGGCGGCTGCGGATTCTCGGCAATCGCCTCGATCTCCGCGCGCGCGGCGGCGAAGGCTTGCGTAAAGGCCGGCATGAAATGGGAGGCTTCGACACGATCGAAGGGAGGAGCCTCGAAAGGTCCGGTCCAGCGCTCCAGCAATGGGTTGTCGACCGCGTCCATCCACTCGCTCCTGCCATATTTTTCCGTTGTGAAGCAATTTGCGCACCGAGGCCGGCGCTTTCAAGGGGGATTTTCGAAAGGCAAGCGCAAGGGAGATTCGCAAGGGACGCTCGCAAGGGGCACACGCAAGGCCCGGTTTTCCTACCAAAGGCTGCTGGGGATTTTGTACGGGAAATCTTTGAATCGTTCGCGTCTTGTTCTAAAAATATATCCTTACCGCAAGGGAGGGAGCCATGACCGGTCTGCAAACCCAGGAATACCCGGCGCAAGGGCCTGCAAAGGCGCGGACCCTGCCGCAGGCAACCCATTCCGACGCCGGGGACTCGCCAAAAGCTACCTCCGGTACACCGATCCATTATGCCATCACACCCTGTTCCCTGGGCCTCGCGCTCGTCGCCCTTACCAGCAAGGGCCTCTGCGCCATCCAGCTCGGCGATGACGAAGACCAGCTCCGTCAGGATCTGCAAAGCCGTTTCCCACAGGCGGCCCTGACGCGCGCCGACGCGGCCCTCGACGCAACGATCGGCAAGGTCCTCACCTTCATCGAGGCACCGCAAACCGGTCTCGATCTGCCGCTCGATACAAACGGCACCGCATTTCAGGAACGCGTCTGGACCGAGCTCAATGCCATTCCTTACGGCAAAACCGTGAGCTATACCGAAATCGCGACTCGAATCGGCAAACCCAAAGCGGTGCGCGCCGTGGCTCAAGCCTGCGGAGCCAACAGGATCGCCATCGCCATCCCCTGCCATCGCGTGGTGCGTCATGATGGCGCCCTGTCCGGCTATCGCTGGGGTATTGACCGCAAACGCATTCTTCTGGCGCGGGAAGCGCTCTGATCAGGAACGACATTTCATGGTGTTGCGCGCGACCATTGTCCTGCCTCGCGGAAGCTGGCAGGAAACGCCTGCCGATGTCGTGGTGCTTGATTATGACGCCCGGCATCGCCGCCGCATCCGCATGCAGGGCGTGCATGGGCTCGATTTCCTTCTCGATCTCGAAACGGCTCTGATGCTGCGCCATGGCGATGCGCTGAAACTCGAAGACGGACGCCTGGTCGAGGTCGTGGCGGAGCCGGAACCGCTCATCGAGATCATCTGTCCGGATATCACCGAACGGGTCAGGATCGCCTGGCATCTCGGCAATCGCCATGTGCCAGTCGAGATCAACGGCGCCAAACTGCGTATCCGCCACGATCGCGTTCTTCTCGAGCTCCTGCAAACATTCAAGCGGCACAATGCCGCTTTGCGGTTGCGCGCGATCGAAGCTCCCTTCGAGCCGGAGGGCGGCGCCTATGTGGGCCATGAGATTGCGCATGACGAGATTGCGCATGACAATCTGACGGATCGCTCAGCGCCCGGACATGATCATGGTGATCACACTCATGATCACGGCCATAATCACGCACATCGCCATGGATGAAGCCGCCCCCCAGGTCCTGCCGCTTTTCGTCTGGCTTTCCCCTTCCTTTCCGGTCGGAAGCTTCGCCTATTCACATGGGCTCGAATGGGCGATCGAAACGGGTGCGATCCGCGACGCAACAAGTCTCGCCGGCTGGATCGATCCGTTTTTCGACCATGGCGTGCTGCATAACGAGGCCGTGCTGCTCAATCTCGGCTGGCGCTCCGCGCGCCATGGCGACACGAGGGCTTTCGCCGATCTCAACACCCTCGCGCTCGCCCTCTGCCCGAGCCGCGAATTGCATCTTGAGACCAGCCAACAGGGGGCGGCTTTCCTAGCCGCCGCCAGCGCTGCCTGGCCGTTTGCGGCCCTGCCGTCGTTTCAATCCTGTCTCGATGAAGAGATCGCCTATCCGCTCGCCGTGGCACTATTCGCAGCGGGTCATGGCATTGCACAACAGCCTCTCACCGAAGTCTTTCTCATGGCTTTTTGCGGCAATCTCGTTTCGGCCGCACAGAAACTCGCAATCGTGGGACAGAGCGAAGCCCAGCAGATGCTCGCCGGCTGGCGCACAAAGATCGACGCTCTCGCGCGTTTCGCCGTCGATGCGGAAGAATCGGCGCTCGGCACCTGCGCCTATAGTGCCGATATCGCCTCGATGAAGCATGAGACGCAATATTCGCGTCTGTTTCGTTCCTGAACCCGACCTTTTTCGCAGACCTCAGGCCCCAAGATCAGGACCGAAGAGATGACCTCCGCACCCGACAGGATCACAGCAGCCATAAGTGGCGCTACCCACCCTCCGGCCTCCACCCATGGCCCATTACGCGTCGGCATAGGCGGCCCGGTCGGCAGCGGCAAAACAGCCTTGATGGAACAGCTCTGCACAAGGTTGCGGAGTCATTATGACCTCGTTGCGATTACCAATGATATTTACACGAGAGAGGATGCACGCATCCTGACAGTCGCCGGAGCTCTCGAGGCCGAGCGCATCCTCGGCGTCGAGACCGGCGGCTGTCCACATACGGCGATCCGCGAGGATGCATCGATCAATCTCGCGGCGATCGCGACCATGCGGCAGCGGTTTCCGAATCTCGATCTGATCCTGATCGAATCGGGCGGTGACAATCTCGCGGCGACTTTTTCGCCGGAACTCGCCGATCTCACGCTTTATGTCATTGATGTATCCGGGGGAGAAAAAATTCCGCGCAAGGGAGGGCCAGGCATCACTCGGTCGGATCTTCTGATCATCAACAAGATCGACCTTGCCGATCATGTCGGCGCTTCGCTGGCAGTGATGGAAGAGGACGCGAAAAGGATGCGCGGAGACAAGCCTTTCGTCTTCACCAATATGAAGACCGGGGAAGGCATGGACGCCGTCATACGTTTCATTTTACATCAGGGTGGGCTCGATCAAAAACCTGAAGTCTGAAGCCACTTGAAGATGAATGCGCATTCATGAATTGCGCTTCATGTGGTTGGCATACCCAATGGCGGAAAGCCTTCCAGGAGAAGAATAGGCCTTTATCTCCGAGCGACAAGCTCACCCTGAAACTGTATGCAATTCACTGTCCCGAGCACCCGGAAGCCGGGCCGGAGCCTTTGCGCACTGAATGGAATGCCATACGAAGAAAACGCTCGCTGTTTTCTTGATAAAGATCTTCGGAATCATCCGAAGATCTTCAATGATGCACCCGCTGCTCGGCGTTCCACTTGCGTGTCGTTGCGGCCTTTCTGGCGGAAGCGGAACGCTCCTCAGCGGATCGCGCGGCTGAGGCTGCGCCGCCTTTCTCGCCACCCTTATGCGCAGCAGGATGTCCCGTATGCGTGCCACGGCCGAAACCGGATTTGCTGCCGCCTCCATCATCCTTATTGACCGTCGCCCAGGCTCGCCGTTCCGCTTCCTTTTCGGCAATCCCGCGGCTTTCGTAGCTTTCCTCTATATGTTCGGCTTTACGCTTCTGTTTATCCGTATATTTGGATTTATCGCCGCTCGGCATGCGATCCTCCTGTTTCCAACGTCCGAACAAAGCGATTGGACGGAACATTTCTCAACAACAAACACCTTGAAAGCAGCGCTCAGTAAAAAAGCTCAGAGCATTTTCCCATGAAATTGAATCACTTCGTGATTTCATGACGTTGGAAAACGCCCTAATTTTTGTGTTGAGCGATTCTGGATATATCCCAAATGTTCGGCCGATCTCCATACGAGATACACTTCGACCGACAGGACAATCGCCATAAAAAACTGCGCACACAATGATCGCAGCAACCATCGCGACCATTATATGCGCTAACCCCGAAGTATCAGGCCGTTTTCATTCAGAAGAGAACCGCCGATCAACGTTGGGGTAAAATGCCGAATCCTCCTGAATGGCCAAGCGAGAAGCCGCGAGACAAACTGGATCGTCAATGCATTGTATTGAGCCAATCATCAACATTCTTGCGCGCAGCATCCTTGGTCTGGCCATAACGTTCCTGGAGCTTGCCTTCAAGCTGTTCACGGCGACCCTCGATCTTGTCGAGATCGTCATCGGTCAGATTGCCCCATTGCTCCTTGACCTTGCCCTTCAACTGCTTCCAATTGCCTTCGATGCGATTCCAGTCCATGACAACCTCCAGTCTGGTGATTGATAATGACTTCCGGTTTTCCGGAAGAAGCCAGATTGCATACAGTTCCCAATATATATTCTGAAGCTGTGTGCAATGCCGGTTCTGGAAAGGCAACACCGAACGATGACTATCGTTCCCTCATGATCTTTGAGCTTCTGTCTCAAACGCGCGATCTACATCACGCACAAAAAGAAAATCTTTTTGACTTAATCTGATAATTTGGAGCGTTCCCGCGCCATCCAAAAACACCGCAGACGCACACATTGCTTCTGCTTCAGGGCTTGGCCACGTGCCATCTGTTTCCGGCCATACCATCGCCACTGGTTTCACCAGGGCCATCCTTCACCCATGTATAGACAGGTCGCCCCCGATAGGCCCATTGACGGGCGCCGTCATCGCGCGCAATCAGCGTCCAATCGCCTTCGGCTTTCGCCTCGTTGCTCGCGAGATAGGGCGGCCAGAGCTTGGCGCAATTCCCTGTGCAAGTGGATGCACCGCTCCCGGCATGATCACCATCGAAGACATAAAGCGTCTTGCCATCAGGGGTCTGGAGAATCGCACCGACAGGGCTTTTTCCCCATTTGGCCGGCTGTGCGGTGAGGAAGCTCGGCGCGAGCATGACAAAGGCACTGACTGTGATATGGGAGATTTTCATCGCAGAGCTCCGTCCAAGTTCCCTTCCCCAAGTTCCCATCTCATCGAAGCGCATAGTGTGATTCAATGGGCCGGATGATTCGCTCGCAGCATTACGGATTCATCCGTAATGCTCAAAAAAATATCGTATTTTCAAAACCATAGTGCTCCAATAGCGATTGAAACGCCATCACCTGCCAATGACGCTTCCAGTTGAAAGACCGGCACGTTTTCAAGTGCCCTGCCCCGAAACCCGCCTTGGAAAAGGTTGACAAACGCGTGCGTCAGCCTTCGCACTTCGGCGGGAAACGCCCGGAGACGAAGCCGGTTGCGCAAGAATCTTCAAAAAAAGATTCGCATACATGCGTTGCAGTTTCAGCGTTTGACCTCGAGCATATGCAAAGCAAACAGGCGTTGAGTGTCAGTCCAGGATGCGAGGCTTTTATATCCCGTAGCTTCGGCGTGGTTCATGAATGTCTCAAGATCATATTTATGTGAGTTTTCGGTGTGGATCGTTTCTCCTCGGCGAAAATGGATTCGATGCGGCGCGATCGAAACCATCTGCTCGATCTGGCTTGTAAGGTGCATTTCAATCCGGCCGGCCGCCGCGTCCCAGCGTGCCTCATGCCGAAAGGTGGCGAGATCGAAATCGGCCTTCAGTTCCCGATTGATCCTGCGCAGAAGATTGAGATTGAAGGCCGCCGTGACACCTTGCGGATCGTCGTAAGCCGCCTCAAGCACCGCCTTTGCTTTCGGCAGATCGACCCCGACGATGAAAAGAGCCCCTTCTCCCAGCAGCTGTGCGGTCCGGCGGAGAAATTCATTCATTTCCTCGGGTGTGAAATTACCAATGGTGGATCCGGGAAAAAAACCGACGAGACGCCCCGGGCAATAGTTCCTCATATCCGGAAGCACGAAGGATTGCGTGTAATCAGCACAGACAGGCACAATCGGAAGCTGCGGGAATGCAGCGGATAATGTCTGTGCTGACGCAAGAAGATGCGTTCGCGAAATATCAATCGGAATATAGAGCGCCGGATCCCGCAGCGCGGCGAGCAGCAACCTGATCTTGTGTCCGGCGCCGGAGCCGAATTCGATCAGGCCGGCGGCAGGGCCCGCCGCCGCCGCTATGTCACGCGCATGCGCCCTGAGGATCCCCCATTCCGTGCGTGTCGGATAATAGGCGGGCAGCGTGCAGATACGATCGAACAGCCGTGAGCCTGTGGCATCATAAAGAAATTTGCACGACAGGGTTTTGGGCACGGCGCTGAGACCGGCAATCACCGCCTCATGAAACGCCTCGACGCCCGGTGCGAGATCATGTATCCGCTGCACGGCTTGAATGGCTTTCATGGATCCTCCGCCAGCCGGAAACCAGAGAATTGCCAGCGCGCCTGCGGCGGAAAAAAATTGCGATAGGTGATCCGCTCATGCCCCTTGGGCGTGGCACAGGAACGGCCGCGCAGGACCATCTGACTGCACATGAATTTTCCATTATATTCGCCGAGCACGCCGGCAGGCCGATGATAGCCCGGATAGGGCACATAAGGGCTCGCCGTCCATTCCCAGACGTCCTGCGCGATCCATGGCGAGACCGAACCGCTTAGCGGCGCCGGATGGAGCCCCGATGTCTCTTCTACGTTTTCGAAGAGGCCATGGCGGGCGGCAGCGACTTCCCATTCCTGCTCAGTCGGCAGGCGGCATCGCTTCCAGCGGGCATAGGCATCGGCTTCATAAAAGCTCACATGGCAGACAGGTTCGTCCGGACGAAGCGGCCGCTCTCCATAAAGTGTGTAAACGAACCAATCTGATTCCTCGCGCCGCCAATAGGCTGGCGCAGTCCAATGTTCCGCCTGCGCCAGCGCAAATCCGTCGGATAGCCAGAATTCCGGGCGGAGATAACCATCGTCCTCCATGAATTCAAGAAATTCGCTATTGCTCACCAAGCGATCAGCAAGCGTGTAATCGCGAAGGAATGTCCGATGCCGGGGCTTTTCATTGTCGAAGGCAAAGAGTGAGAGGGAAGCGTCGCCATGGCCGACCGGATAAAGCCCCTCCTCGAATGTCCATCGGCCGGCTGGTGGTAAACGACCGGGCTTCGTTTGCGCCGGAACGGGTTTTTCGGGGATGGATCTGTAGGCTGGCCGCAGTGGTGATACCGCAAAGGCATGTTTGATGTCGGTGAGGATCAATTCCTGATGCTGCTGCTCGTGATTGAGTCCGAGAAGAATGAGATCCCGCAGCGCATCATCTGATATTGCCATCAACCGCTCCATGGCGGCATCGACAGACAGGCGATAAGCCCGAATTTCCTCTATGCTTGGACGGCTGAGCATTCCGCGTTGTGGGCGCGGATGACGGGGTCCCACGCCATCATAATAAGAATTAAAAAGATAAGTGAATGCGGGATCGAACAGGCGATAGCCCGGCAGAAAAGGAATCAGCAGGAAGGTCTCGAAAAACCATGTCGTATGCGCACGATGCCATTTCGTGGGGCTTGCATCTGGCATTGACTGGATGGTTTGATCCTCCGCGGACAAACAGGCGGCGCGCGACTCCGTTTCGGCACGGACACACCGGTAAGCATCGGCAATCGCTTTCTTGCGCGTGAGCGGATCCCTGTCAGACCGGTCAAAGGGGCGCTGTCTCGCAGGCTCATGCCCATCCTGGCCGAAGCGTGTGACATCGCGACCCGAGAGGCCAGTGGCTATGGTCGGTTCCATTGCGGAATCTCCTCCATTGCCGCGGCATAACGGGTAAACGGCCGGTTGGTTGCCAGTCCGTCCGTCACGGCGGCAATGGCCCCCCTTCATAGAGCTTTCATGAACTGGACAAGATCCCGCTTCGCGTCCTGGTTCAGCCTGGTCCCGAGGGCGAGATTTAAGAATTCAGCGGTGTCATCAAACGTCAGCAAACCGCATCATGCACATTGGGAGGGGAATCCTTGATGCCACGCTTCGGCACATCCGCATGGTCTTTGGCGATATCCGCCTTCATGCGCTTCCTCACGGCATCGAAGGGCTCCCTTTGGGCAACAGGCCTGTAGCTCGGCACCGGGCATCGCGACGGAGGCAAGGCCGAAAAGAACGAGATGCCCAAGAGGTTCGGGAGATTTCATTGCATGTCCCGACGTTCGTCAATCGGCTGCGATGGGGCCGCGTCCGGCCCTGCGGCCCCGCCTTGAAAGGATCCCGGCACGGGCGGGTTGCCTGACAGCCCCGCCGATGCCCTTGCCTCGAACGTCACATTTCGGAATCTTCATATGGCGGCGGCCCAGGCACCAGCTTGCGCGCCTCCTCGCTGATCCAGTCGACGACAACACGGGTGCGCGGCGGCAGGGTCCGGTAAGCGGGATAAGTCATATAAAAATGGATCGGCTCAATCGGCATGTCGGGCAACAGCCGCACTAGACGCCCCTGCCGGATATCGTCATCGACCTGGAACCAGGGAAACAGGCTGATGCCCACGCCATTGCGCACCGCCTCGAACTGGGCGATGGACGAATTGGTGCGGAACGAGCCCGAAACCCGCACGAGACTGCCGCCGACATTCCAGACCTGTTTCGTGGTACCGTAACTGAACAACACGCATTCATGATGCTGCAGGGCGGAGACATCCTCCGGCACCCCATGGCGCTCGAGATAAGAGGGCGCGGCGACGAGTGTACGCGGTACGTCGCCGAGATGACGGGCCACCACCGAGGATTCCGTCACTTCACCGATGCGCAATGCGAGATCGAAACCATCCTCGATCAGATTGACGAGGCCGTCGCCGACGACGAGATCAATGGAAAGGCATGGGTAGCGTTCGGAAAATTGCGCGAGGCCACGCACCAGATATTGCCCGAAGGCATTGGTCGAACCGACGCGGACACGCCCTTTCGGCTCCGCACTGTGGCGGCCGAGCGCATTTTCGGCCGTCTCGAACTCTTGTAGAATGCGCCGGGCATAGACCAGAAAACTCTGTCCGGCATCGGTCAGGATGATCCGCCGCGTCGAGCGGTGGAACAGCAAAATCTTGAAATGGTCCTCGAGGCCGCCGATCCGGCGCCCGATTGTCGCCTGACTCACCATATTTTCCCGGGCGACAATGGAAAAGGAACCGCATTCAGCGACGCGGACAAAGCATCGGAGATCTTCGACGAGTGACGGCATGGGCATGGATGGCTGAAAGCAGAAAACGGCGATAGGATTTCGCCGTTTTTTGAACAAATGGCTTGCAAACACAAGGGCTAGTCATGAGCCGAAAGGAGAGCTAGCGTCGCGCCCCATGCAAAGAATATAATTTATTCAATGGGAAACGCACCAGAATGGATCAACGCTTATCAAAGCATCGCCCATGCCCGTTTCTGATATCGCCATGGGATATAAGCCAGCCCGCCTCTTCTCTTCCTTCCATAGCGCGTACTTTGCTTCCCAGAATGACTATTTGTTCTGGCGCGATACAAGTATTGCCGAGCAAAGAGCTCCACAGGCAGGCGACCCATTCTTTTAGGGGTCTTCTTAATTCCTGAAAGCGGACCTATGCTGTGTTTCAGCGGGTCGAATCGCCCCATATTATCGTCATTGGATGAATAAAGGGAAAAGCCTTGACGGAAGAGCAATCGCCGCGTGAGACGATGGAATTCGACATCGTCATCGTCGGCGCCGGGCCAGCGGGTTTGGCCGCAGCCATTCACCTCAAACAGCTCGCGGAGAAGACCGGCAAGGACCTTTCGGTTCTGGTGATCGAAAAAGGCAGCGAGGTCGGCGCCCATATTCTCTCAGGCGTCGTCGTCGATCCCATCGGCCTTAACGCCTTGCTGCCGGACTGGCAGGAGGATGCCGAGCGGCCGCTCAAGACACAGGTGAACGAGGATACATTTCTGTTCCTCACCGAGACAAAAGCCCAGGCTCTGCCCAATGCGCTGATGCCGAAGCTGATGGGCAATCATGGCAATTTCATCGGCTCGCTCGGCGAGGTGACGCGCTATCTCGCCGCCAAGGCGGAAGCGCTCGGCGTCGAAATCTATCCGGGCTTCGCCGGAACCGAACTGCTTCTAGACGAAAATGGGACTGTCGTCGGCGTCGCCACCGGCGATATGGGAATCGGCAAGGATGGTTCCCATAAATCCGATTATACGCGCGGCGTCGAATTGCGCGCCCGCTATACATTGCTGGCGGAAGGCGCGCGCGGCTCGCTCAGCAAACAGGCCATCGCCCGTTTCGGCCTCGACAAGGGGCGCGAACCGCAGAAATACGGCATCGGATTCAAGGAACTCTGGGAAGTCCAGCCGCAGCATTTTCATGCCGGCCGTGTGCAGCATACGCTCGGCTGGCCCCTCGACAGGGATACGGGCGGCGGCTCCTTCCTTTATCATTTCGGCGAAAACCTCGTCGCCGTGGGTTTCGTCGTCCACCTCAATTATTCCAACCCGACGCTGTTTCCCTTCGGCGAATTCCAGAAATTCAAGACCCATCCGGAAATCCGCAAGACCTTCGAGGGCGCCAAGCGCCTCTCCTATGGCGCCCGCGCCCTGACCGAAGGCGGCTGGCAATCGGTTCCCAAACTGACTTTCCCGGGGGGCGCCCTGATCGGCTGCGCGGCGGGCTTTATCAACGTGCCGCGCATCAAGGGGTCGCATAACGCCATTCTTTCCGGCATGGAGGCCGCCAAGGCCATTGTTGATCTCTGGGAGAGCACGGCTCCGGAAGCCGCGACACCTGAAGCCGCTCCTGCGGAACTCAGCGCCTACGAGAATGGCTGGCGGACCTCGGCGATCGGCCGCGACCTTTATCCGGTCCGTAATATGAAGCCTTTATGGTCCCGCTACGGCACGCCGCTCGGCATCATGCTCGGCGGCATGGATCTGTGGACACAGACACTGTTCAACACATCATTTTTCGGCACCCTGCCGCATGGCAAGCCTGATTACGCCTGCCTGAAGCCGCTCGCCGAAGTGACGCCCAAAACCTATCCGAAACCTGATGGCGTCCTGACCTTCGACCGATTGTCCTCGGTCTTCGTCTCGAATACTCATCACGCCGAGGATCAGCCCTGCCATTTGCGGCTCACCGACGCCGACATTCCCGTCAAGGACAATCTGCCGGTCTATGGCGAGCCCGCCAGGCTCTATTGCCCAGCGGCGGTCTATGAAATCGTCTATGCCGACGAAGAGACGAAAAAGGATCCCCGCTTCGTCATCAATGCACAGAACTGTGTGCATTGCAAAACCTGCGACATCAAGGACCCGGCACAGAACATCAACTGGGTGCCGCCGGAAGGCGGCGGCGGTCCCAATTACCCGAATATGTAGCCTGAGCCTCTACTTTAGAGGATTGCGTAAGAGCGAATGGCGCACACACCCGCTCCAAAAACCGCATCCGACCGATAGAGGCGATCCATAATCGCTAACCTGTAACAAGGTGCCGCACCATTACCTGGCCGCACCATCACAAAAGAGATGTAGCTTTTTGATGTGATGCGACCCTTCCCCATGGATGCGGCGAACGGCCAGACGGTTCCCGCAAATCCTCGGAATTCCTCAGGACGATCAAGCAGCGAGAGTCAGCATGTCGACGATTACTTTCAGGAAGGGTGCCGTCATCGGCGCTGGCACCATGGGATCGGGGATAGCGGCGCATCTCGCCAATGCCGGATTGGATGTCGTTCTGCTCGATCTCGATCCGGAAATCGCCAAGAAGGGTGTCGAGCGGCAGCTGAAAACCGGCGGTTTCATGCTGGCCGATTTTGCCAAGCGCATTACCACCGGCGGCACCAAGACCGATCTCCACCTGCTCTCGGATGCCGACTGGATCATCGAAGCGGTGGCGGAACGGCTCGACATCAAACACGGTCTGTTCAATTCCATCGATCAGGTCCGCAAGCCGGAAGCGATCGTCAGCTCCAACACTTCCACCCTGCCGCTGCATCAGCTGGTCGCGGGTCTTTCTCCGGCGCTCGCCAGCCGTTTCCTCATCACCCATTTCTTTAATCCCCCGCGCCATATGCGGCTGCTCGAGCTGATCGCCGGACCGCAGACGGCACCAGAAGTGACCGCCGCGATCCGCCAGTTCTGCGATGTCGGCCTCGGCAAGGGAGTTGTGCCCTGCAAGGACACACCCGGCTTCATCGGCAACCGCATCGGCTGCTACTGGCTGGCTGTGGGTCTCAACGAGGCGATCAAGCTAAACATCGATGTCGAGGAAGCCGATCTGGTCATGGGCAAGCCGTTCGGCTTTCCGAAAACCGGCATTTTCGGCCTCTATGATCTCATCGGCAATGATCTGATGCCGGCGCTGATCCGCTCACTGCAGACGACCCTGCCGCAGACGGACGCCGTCCATGCCTATGCGGCCGAACCCGCTTTGCTCACCGGCATGCTGGCCAAGGGTCTGACCGGCCGCAAGGGCGGCGGCGGCTTCTACAAGCTTTCCTCGGACCGCAAGAGCCGCGAGGTCATCGATCTCGCAACCGGCGCCTACCGGCCGCAAAAAGCCGTGCCGCAGGAAATTCAGGATGCGGCCAAGGGCGATGGCAAGGCTCTGCTCGGCATCAAGGCCCCTGCCGGCGATTATGCCCGCGCAGTGCTTACCCGCACATTATCCTATGCGGCGGCGCTGGTACCGGAGATCGCCGACCGGACGGATGCCGTCGATGAAGCAATGCGCATCGGCTATGGCTGGAAATATGGCCCCTTTGAACTCATCGACCGGGTCGGCGCAGGCTGGCTCGCGGACCGGCTGAAAGCGGAAGGCACGGCAGTGCCGGAACTGCTGGCGGAAGCGGTTTCCCGCCAGAGCTTCTACCGTGTGGAAAAGGGCGAGCGCGAAAGCCTCAATCCGGCCTCCTCCGGCCCAGCCTATAGCGCGATCCCGCTACCCGAAGGCGTCATCTCACTGGCGGCGATCAAGCTCAAGGCCAAGCCCGTCAAGGATTATGGCGATGCGGCGAGCCTGTGGGATCTCGGCGACGGCATCGGCCTCTTCGAAGCCCGCACCAAGATGAATGTCTTCACGCCACGGCTTCTGGAAGCTGTCGGCGAGATGGTCCAGGACACGCCGAAGGATTTCTCCGGCATCGTCATCGGCAATGAGGGCCCGGCCTTCAGCGCCGGCGCCGATCTTTCCGCCATTCTGGCGCTCTCCGAGAAAGGCGACGGCAAGGCGATCGAGACCTTTATCGAGAGCGGCCTCGCCTCGTTCAACGCGGTGAAATATGCCGGCTTCCCGATCATCGCCGCTCCCTTCGGCGCGACGCTCGGCGGCGGCTGCGAAATCGCGCTCCATTCCCATGCGATCGCCGCCCATGCGGAAGTGACGATCGGCCTCGTCGAGGTCAAAGTCGGGCTCATCCCCGGCTGGGGCGGCATTTTCGAATGGATGATCCGGCTTCTCGAACAGGGTCTCTCCTCCGAGGCCGCCGCCGTCGAGGTGATCGAACGTGTTCTGGGCGCCAGCGCCGCGAGCGGCGCCTATGACGCCAAGGCGCGCCATATCCTGCGGCCGACGGATAAAGTGACGATGAATCGCGACCGGCTGATTGCCGACGCCAAACAGATGGCACTCGCGGCGAAGGAGGGCTTCAAGCCCCTGACCCCGCCGACCTTCACCTTGCCCGCAGCCTCCGTTCTCGAAGCGAAAGTGGCAGAAATCGGCGAGAGCCTGTCGCCCTACGACCGGGAGATCGCGCGTCTGCTCATCAATGTTCTTTCAGGTTCCGGCGCTCCACTGAGCGAGAAGGAGCTCAACGACAGGGCAACGCTCGCCTTCGTTGAAACGGCCCTGACCGAGCCGGCACGTGAGCGCATCGCGCATATGATCAAGACCGGAAAACCGTTGAAGAACTGAGGCCGGCCAAGAATCGTCCGGAACGGAACGGCGCAAGGGCGAAATCCCGGCGCCTTTCCCGATCGCAGTTTCGCAGGAGCATTTTGGCTTCGCGCGCGCCTGCTGCGTGTTTCCAAATTTGGAACAAACGTTTGTTTCGAGCGCTCCCGGATGTTTTTTCGAAGCGCTTCGCCACAAAAAGCATGCGCCGGACGCAAATATCCTGGCGCATTCTGAAACCGGATGCGGAGACGCATCCGCCCCGGACCGGCCATGCCGGCACCGAACGCTGGCGGTTGTCCTCTGGCCGCCACGCCGCGCGGTGCCGCAGCCTGTTCCCACCGCCTGAACAGATCGTGCAGCCAGGAGAGACAAATGCCCGATTATCATGCCCCCGTCGATGACATGGTCTATCTCCTCGAGGAGATCTTCAAGGCGGATGGCGTCTTTGCCGAATTGCCGCCCTACAGCGAAGTCAATGTCGACCTCGCCCGCACCGTGCTCGAGGAGGCCGGCAGGCTCTGTTCCAATGTGCTGCGGCCGATCAATCTCAGCGGCGACATCGAGGGTTGCCGCCTCGAAAACGGCGTCGTCACTCTGCCCAAGGGGTTCAAGGAAGCCTATAAAGCTTTCGTCGAAGGCGGCTGGCCGGCTCTCTCTCTCGAACCCGAATATGGCGGCCAGGGCCTGCCGCGCACCATCCAGATTCTCGTCGATGAAATGCTGTCGGGGTCGAACCTCTCCTTCGGCCTCGTCGCCGGCCTCACCCGCGGCGCGGTGGAAACGATCGAGGCCCATGCGCCCGCCGATATCAAGAGCAAATATCTGCCCAAAATGATCGAGGGCACCTGGTCCGGCGCCATGGCGCTCACCGAGGCGCAGGCCGGTTCCGATCTCGGTCTTCTCAAGACATCGGCGAAGCCGCGCGGTGACGGCTCCTATACGATTTCCGGCTCCAAGATCTTCATCTCCTCCGGCGATCAGGACCTGACCGAAAACGTCATCCATCTGGTGCTCGCCCGCCTGCCCGACGCGCCTCCCGGCTCGCGCGGCATCAGCCTGTTTCTCAGCCCCAAATTCCTCGTCAACGAGGATGGCACGCTCGGGGCCCGCAACAATGTCAATGTCGGCTCGCTCGAACACAAGATGGGCATTCATGGCCATGCGACCTGCGTGATGAATTATGACGATGCCCAGGGCTGGCTGATCGGCGAGCCCAATCGCGGGCTCAATGCCATGTTCACCATGATGAATGCCGAACGCCTGTTCGTCGGCGTCCAGGGTCTCGGCCTCGGCGAGGCCTCCTATCAGACCGCCTCGGCCTATGCCAAGGAGCGCAAGCAGGGCCGCGTGCCCGGCGGCAAGGAGACTTGCACGATCATCGAACATCCCGACGTCCGCAAGATGCTCCTCACCATGCTGAGCTTCATCGAGGCCGCGCGCGCGCTCACCGTCTTCACCGCCCTCGAAATGGACAAGGAAAAGACCCATCCCGACGCGGAGGTGCGCAAGACGGCCACGGGCCTCATCGCTCTGCTCACGCCGGTCATCAAGGCGGCTTTCACCGATTTCGGCTTCGAAACCACGGTGCTCGGCCAGCAGGTTCTCGGCGGCCATGGCTATATTCGTGAATGGGGCCAGGAACAATTCGTGCGCGACGCCCGCATCGCCATGATCTACGAGGGCACTAATGGTATTCAGGCGCAGGATCTCGTCCTGCGCAAGCTCACGCTCGACGCGGGTGCACCGGTCGGCACTTTCTTTGCGTTCATCAGCGAGACCCTCGCACAGGCAGCCGGCCAGCCGGCCACCGCCGCGATCGCCCAACGACTCAAGACCGCCTTCGAACAGTTGCAGGCAACGACCAAGAAACTGCAAGCGGGCGATTTCGCCAATGCCACGGACCAGAATGGCGCGGCGAACGACTATCTCCGCTTCTTCGCGCTCGTCACTTTCGGCTGGCTCTGGCTGCGCATGGCGCTCACCACCATCGCCAAGGGAGAGGCGGCGAACTCGCGCGACAAACGCAAGCTGGCCCTTGCGGAATTTTTCACAAGCCGCATCCTGCCGCAGACGGCCTCCCTCGCCGAACAGATCGAGGCCGGGTCGAAACCGCTGATGGCGCTCGAATCCGACGCCTTTTAATACCACGTCTCCCTGATCCCAACCATTTGGGATCAGGGAGGTCCGGCGGGAAACCGCCACCCCGCGGTCGCGGGGACCAAGTCTTCGAGTTTCATTCTCCGAGTTTCATTCTCAAGGAGTCAATCTCATTGAGACTTGGTATAAGAACCGCCTAGCCCGCCCGCTGTGTTTTCCCTGGGTGCTTCCTTCGGGAAAACACCAGTAGGGACCGAACCCGAGATGAGATGATGAAAGTCCTAGTCCCGATCAAACAGGTGATCGACGCCAACGTCCGCCCGCGCGTGAAGGCCGACGGCACCGGCGTCGACCTGGCCAATGTCAAATTGTCCATCAATCCGTTCTGCGAAATCGCGGTCGAGGAAGCGATACGGCTGAAGGAAAAGGGCAAGGCGAGTGAGATCGTCGTCGTCTCGATCGGTCCCGCCAAGGCGCAGGAAATCATCCGGTCGGCCTATGCGCTCGGCGCCGATCGCGGCCTCTTCGTCGAGACCGAAGAACGGGTCGAGCCTCTCGCCGTCGCCAAGGTCCTGCAAGCAATCATCGCCGCCGAGCAGCCCGGCCTCGTCATTCTCGGCAAGCAGGCGATCGATGACGATTCCAACCAGACCGGCCAGATGCTCGCGGGGCTTCTCGGCTGGCCGCAGGCGACCTTCGCTTCCAAGCTGGAAGTCGATGGCGATAGAGCGACGGTCACGCGCGAGGTCGATGGCGGTCTCGAAACCCTGGCGCTCACTTTGCCGGCAATCGTCACCACGGATCTGCGTCTCAACAATCCGCGCTATCCGACCCTGCCCAATATTATGAAGGCGAAAAAGAAGGCGATCGACGTCAAGAAGCCGGAGGATTTCGGCATCGACATCACGCCACGCCTCAAGGTGTTGAAGGTCAGCGAGCCACCGGCGCGCAAGCCCGGCATCAAGGTCGCCTCCGCCGAGGAACTGGTGAAGGATCTCAAAGCCGCCGGCGTATTGTGACGCGTCTTCACGCGAAGCCCTGCGCAGACATTGCAACGAAGACGCGCCACGCATCGATGACGGAACGCGCGACTTTTGAGATTATCAGAGGTTATCAATGACAACTCTCCTGCTCGCCGACCATGACAATGCAACGCTCGGCAGCGCCACCGCCCGCGCGCTCTCGGCCGCGCGCGAACTCGGCGCCGATGTGCATGTACTGATCGCCGGATCGAACGCCAAACCGGCAGCCGAGGCCGCAGCCAAACTCGAAGGCGTCGCCAAGGTGCTCCTCGCCGACGATCCTTCGCTCGATCATCAGCGTGCCGAACCTGCCGCCGCGCTCGTCGTCGCGCTCGCCAAGGATTATGACGCGATCGTCGCGCCGGCGACCTCCTCCGGCAAGAATATTCTGCCGCGCGCCGCCGCTCTTCTCGATGTCATGCAGATCTCCGACATCATCAAGGTCGTTGCGCCGAATACGTTCGAACGGCCAATCTATGCCGGCAATGCCATAGAGACGGTCGAAAGCACGGATACGAAGAAAGTCATCACCGTGCGCGGCGCGGCCTTTCCTGCTGCCAAAGAGGGCACGGCCGCAGCACCGATCGAGACGGTCGCAGTCACTCCCGCCGAAAGCGGTTCGGCTTTCGTCAGCGAAAGCCTGTCGAAGAGCGACCGGCCGGAACTGACTGCCGCACGCATCGTGGTTTCAGGCGGGCGGGCACTCGGCTCCTCGGAGAAATTCAACGAAGTACTGCTGCCCCTCGCCGACAAGCTGCATGCCGCCGTCGGCGCCTCGCGCGCGGCGGTGGATGCCGGCTATGCACCAAACGATTTCCAGGTCGGCCAGACCGGCAAGATCGTGGCGCCCGAGCTCTATATTGCGATCGGTCTCTCCGGTGCGATCCAGCATCTTGCCGGTATGAAGGATTCAAAAGTCATCGTCGCCATCAACAAGGATGAGGACGCACCGATCGTGCAGATCGCCGATTATTCGCTGATCGGCGATCTCTTCACGATCATTCCTGAACTTGATAAAGCGCTCGGCTGAGATCGGCCCGCACCGCCGGGCGTCATTCTCACCTGATAACAAGATTGCATGCTGCCTTCCATTGGCGCTGGTTGTCCCGCGCCCTTGCGGCATGCCGTCGCACTGTCGCGGACGCGAAGGGTGCGATCATGTGCAGAATGCGCATGTCTTTCTAAAGACAGATCACTTTTCGGAAGCGCCCCTATCGATTTCGGATACAACCGACATAAAAGACACCTATCAAGTTTTGGTGAGGATTTTCGGCGAGGCGGACCGGAAATGGGCTGCGTTTTTTGAAACCGCCTCGTAGATGCCGGATACAAACCCCGCCGGGATGTTTATCCCGGCGCATTCTCGCGGTTCAACCAGCGCGAATGGATACGCACCAAGCGGCGGACCAGGACTCCCTGATCCCCGGCCAGATACGCATTCCTTTAGCGACCGGTTAAACGGATAGACAGAACGGCTGAGGCGATGAAAAACCCCATTACACCGGCGGAAGCCGTTGCTCAAATTCCGGATGGCGCCAGCCTGATGATTGGCGGCTTCATGGGATGCGGCACACCCTATACATTGATCGAGGCGCTGGTTACTGCGGGCAAGAAGAACCTGACGATCATTTCCAATGACAATGATCGCGTCAATCAGGGCATCGGCCGCCTCATCCGGGAGGGCTGCGTCTCCCATGTCATTACATCTCACATCGGCCTGAATCCGGAAACGCAAAAAGGCATGATCGACGGCACGATCAAAGTCGATCTCGTGCCACAGGGCACGCTGGCCGAACAGATCCGCGCCGCGGGCTATGGTCTTGGCGGAGTCCTCACCAAGACCGGTCTCGGCACGGTCGCCGCCAAAGCCGGCGAAACCGTGCATCTGAACGGTGAAGACTGGATTTACATGCCGCCGCTCAAGGCCGATTTCGCGCTCATCCATGCCGCCCAGGCCGATTATACGGGCAATCTCACCTATCAACTGACCGCGCAGAATTTCAATCCGCTGATGGCGCTCGCCGCCGATCAGGTCATATGCGAGGCGCTCGAATTCATGCCGGTCGGCACGATCTCACCAGACCTCGTCAGAACACCCGGTGTCGTCGTCGATATCCTCGTGCCGGCGCAGGGCAACCGGCCGATCAAGCCGAACTGAGCCGACAGGATCCGAGGGAGCGGAAGAATCATGGAATATCAGGAAATCATTCAACGCCGCACCGCCCGGGAATTGCGGCCGCATACGCTTGTCAATCTCGGCATCGGCCTGCCGACCGGCGTCGCGCATTACGTCAAGCACGAGGACGGCGTTTTGTTCCAGTCGGAAAACGGCATCATCGGTATGGGCGGGCGTCCGCCTGCCGGCGCTGAAAACCCCTATCTCACCGATGCCGGCGGCAATTGCGTCACCGCGGTCCCCGGCGCCATGTCGCTCGACAGCGCCTTGTCCTTCGGCCTCATCCGCCGGCATGTCGATACCTGCGTCCTCGGAGGCCTCGAAGTCGACGAGACTGGCCGCCTCGCCAATTGGATGGTGCCCGGCAAGATCGTGCCCGGCATGGGTGGCGCGATGGATCTCGTGGCCAATGCCAAACGCATCATCGTCGCCATGCAGCATATTGCGAAGGGCCAGCCGAAAATCGTGCCGAAATGCACGCTGCCGCTCACTGCGGACCGGCGGATCGACCTGATCGTCACCGATCTCGCCGTCATCGAACCGACGGAAGAAGGCCTCGTACTGCGCGAATATGCGCCGGGCATCAGCGTCGAGGATATTATCGATAAGACCTCCGCCAGGCTGATCATCCCCGATGTCGTGACCGAAATGCCGATCGCGGCCAAGTAACGGGCGAGTGAAATGACCACGCCAGACCTTTCGGGCTCCGTGCCGATCCTCGTCAAGGAAGGCGCGCGAGCGATTCTGCGTCTCAACCGCCCCGCCTTTCACAACCGGCTTGAGCGCGATGACGTGGTCTTTCTGCCGAAACTTTTCGACACGATCGAAACCGATCGTTCGATCCGCGTGCTAATCCTGACCGGCACCGGGCGTACCTTTTCGTCCGGCTACGACATGCAGGCCATGGCCAAGCCGGCGGATGACGGCGGGCGGGAAAGCGGCGCCCAAGAGAAACGCGGCGAATTGCTGTTCAGCCAATTATGCGACCGCGTCGAGAAAATCCGCATTCCGACTATCTGCGCGCTCAACGGTTCGGTCTATGGCGGCGCCACCGATCTCGCGCTTGCCTGCGATTTCCGCATCGGCATGGACGGCATGAAGCTGATCATGCCCGCCGCGAAACTCGGCATCCATTTCTATTATTCGGGCCAGCGCCGCTATATTGCAAAGCTCGGGCTCTCCGCCGCCAAACGCCTGTTTTTGACCGCGCAGCCGATGGAAACTGCGGAACTGCTGCGCATCGGCTTTCTCGACGAAATCGCGACGCCGGAAACCTTCGGCGCCAGGCTCAATGCTTTCGCCACCGCCCTGGAAGACAATGCGCCAAGCGCCGTGCAAGGCATGAAACGGAGCCTCGACCGGATCGCGCGCGGCGAAGACTGCCGTGACGAAGTGGATGCGGCTTTCGCCGCAAGCTTCCGGGGCGAGGAATTCACTGAGGGCATGCGTGCTTGGAACGAGAAGCGCAAGGCCGATTTCAAGGATCCCCGGAGCTGAGGTTCAAGCCATTTCAAAATGGAATTAAGCACTTTCAGAATCTGAAAGAAGAGACGGCACAGGACGGTCGTACACGCAGCAATGCTATCAAGCGAGAGCTCGGCAAGAAAAGAGCGCTCATTCAAGCAGACTTAATCAATCCGGCTTGAGAGCAGCGTTCACTATTATTTGTAAACGCATCAAACCTCTCCGTAAAAAGCATATCTTCTTTCAGTCCGAGGTAATAACTTTACAAATTGTAATGGACGGGGTGCTAGGGACATTCTGCTTTTTCGGCTAAGCTGAGCGAGAAAATTTTTCCGCGTCACGGCAGGCCAGTGCAGACACCCGGACGGAGCGTCCTCCCTTGAGTGTTTATATTCTCCTCTTTGCCGTCGCGCTGATCGCTTTCTGCATCAGCACCGTCGCCGGCGGTGGCGCTGGCCTGGTCCTGCTGCCGCTGCTCGGCCTCGTCCTCCCCGCGACGCAAATTCCGGCGGCACTCTCCCTCGGCACGATGACGAACTCGGTCTCGCGCCTCATCCTCTTCCGTCAGGCGATCCGCTGGGATTTCGCACGATCCTTCGTGCCTCCGGCGCTCCTCTGCGCAATCCCCGGCACCTGGCTCCTCACCCGTATTTCGCCGGTCTATCTCGAACTGCTGCTCGGCTTCTTCCTCGTTTCCAACATTCTCTTTTTGCTGCGTCCGCCGGCAAGCGGACCTGAGGTGCAGCATCCCCCCTCACGCGCAATGCTTGCCCTGATCGGCGCCCTTGCAGGGTTTATCTCGGGCTTTACCGGCGCTGTAGGGCTCGTTTTCAATGGTTTCTATCTACATGCGGGATTGCGCAAGGAGGAAATTGTCGCGACCCGCGCCGCCAATGAAGTGCTGCTCCATGCGATGAAGCTCGCGCTTTATCTCGGCTTCGGCCTGTTGACGAAAGAGGCTCTCTGCGCTGGCCTGCTCGTTGCGCTGGCCGCATTGCTTGCCTCGCATATCATGCGGCATCTCTTGCCTTTCATCAGCGAGTCTTTCTTTCGCCGCCTCGGCTATGGCGCGATGTGCCTTGCGGGCGTCGCCATGGTTTTGGGCTCCAGCAATCAATTGGCTTTCGAAAAGGGCATCCGTTTCGCGCATGAGAACGACAACGGCCGGCCCGAATTCAGCGTTTCTTCGCCGAACCACGCCTATTCCGTAGCGATCAATCACATTTATGACGCCGCCTTCGAACGTTCGATTCCCCTTTCCAGCCTGCCGCAACCCCTGCAGACCGCCGTCTTCGCACTCGCGCAGGATGCCGCCGCCGTCATTGTCGAGGAAGTCTTCGGCTTCAGCAGCCACGGCTATGAAGTGAAGATTCGCGACGGCGCCGATCAGAGCGTGCGCATCTATACGGTCAACATGCGATGATCTGAAACGAACCCGCTTTCCTTCAGGCTTCTTCCTGCACCTGCGGCACGACATCCACGGATACATCGACATCCTGCTCGCGCGAACCGAGAATGATACCGGCGACCGGCGAAATATCGGCATAATCGCGACCTTTGGCGAGAACGATATGATCATCGCCAATCATCATATCATTGGTCGGATCGAGGCCAATCCATCCCCATTCCTCGCCGCACCAGACGGCGACCCAGGCATGCATGGCATCGGCGCCCTCGAGGCGCGGCTGGCCCGGCGGCGGGATGGTACGGATGTATCCGGAAATATAGGCCGCCGGCAGGCCAATGCCGCGCAGGCCGGCAATCATGATATGGGCGAAATCCTGACAGACACCATGGCGTTTCTCGAAGGCCTCGGACAAAGGCGTCGAAATGATCGTCGCCTTCGGGTCATAGCGGAAATCGGCGCGTATGCGTGACATCAGTTCGGCGGCACCGGCGAGCACCGGCCGGGCGCGGCCGAAACTCTCCTTCGCATAAATGGCGGCAGGCTCGAAGGCAGGCACGAAACGGCTCGGATGCAGGAAATGCGCGGGGGAATCCGGCGCCAGCGTCGAGGTATCGAAAGCCTCCTCGCGAATATCCTCCCAGGCCCGCGTGAGATTTTCGGCGGGCGGGGGATCGCGCCGCACTTCAACGCTGCTGCGCGCCTCGACCCGCAAGGCGCGATGCGCAGTCTCAATGGTCAGCGAGGTCAGCCTATTGCCGAAGAAACACAGACGTTCCTCGATCCGCGCGGGCGCCGGATCGATCAGGAGATCGGTGACGAAAACCGTCTGGCCCGGACCGTCCTTGGGCAGGAGGCGCAGGAGACAATGCGAGAAAGTGACCGTCGAACCATAGGCATAGGTCGTGACATGACGCACTTCGTAAATCATGCGAGGCCGCTCGTCTTGTCGGCCCGCGCCGCATGCGGACCTTGCAGGAAATAACGCGTGGCGATCGCATCGGCGAGACAGAGAAGCGATTGTTCGATCTCGAAAATCTCGTCAGTGCCAAGATGCGCCGCCTGTGCCGTCGCCACCCCCGCCGCGAGTTTCACGACGCGGCGGCGCGGTTCTTCCAGCATGCCGTCATCGCTGAGCAACGGCAAATTCTGCAAATGTTCGTCGAGCCGCTCGATCTGGAAGGCGACGGAGCGCGGATTATAGGGGTCGAGCACCGCCATGTCGCGCACTGTATGCCGCGCGGCGCCCATAAGATAGCGCGTGCGATAGGTGATCTGCGAGTCGATGAGATCGAGCAGCACGCTGAAATCATCGGCGGCCGCTTCCGGCCCGGTGAAATGCCGCGAGAACCGGCAGGTATTGATACCCCGCTCCACCCTGCGGCCCATATCGAGCAGACGCCAGCCGGCGCCCCGGTTCATATTTTCGAGCGACACGCCGGCGATCGCGGCGATGGTGCGCAGCGCCGCATCGGCCCGCTCGAACGTATCCGCCTCGGTCACAGGCACCGCCGGTTCCAATGTGAGCCCGCTGTAGAGATCGTTGATCAGCCGCCAAGTATCAGGCGAAAGACGCTCACGGATAAACGAAGCGGCGCGCCGGCTTTCGCCGACGAGAGACGCCACCGAGCCATATTCCTTGCCATAGAGTCCCTGAGCGACGAGCAGGAAGGCGTCGCCCTCGAGCTCTTCGGGCGCGGCGCCCCAGGCGACCAACAGAGCGCCAACGCGATCGATCGTCTGGCCCGTATTGATGGTGCGTGTATCCGGATCCATCAGCTTGCCGGCAAGGCAGCGTACGAGGCGCAAGGTCGCTTCCGTACGCTCGAGATAGCGTCCGAGCCAGAACAGATTGTCAGCGGCGCGCGAGGGCAGATTGCCCATCAGACGGCGTATACGCACGCTGTCATCATCCGGCAGCAATGTCACCATTTCCACCGGTTTGTCGGCGATAACCCAGACATCGGCGGATTGGACGCCCTCACCCATCGAGACGGCGCGCGCGTCGGCGCGGTCGGAGATGCGGCAGAAACCGCCGGGCATCACCTTCCAGCCGTTCGGCGTACAAGCCGCGTAAACGCGCAGAACGAAGGGGCGCGGCACGAGGCGGCCATCCTCCCAGACCGGCGTCGTCGAGAGATTGACGACCTCCTGTCCAACATAGTCGATACCGCGCCGGCGTATGTCGGCGGCGAGCCGTTCCTTTTCCTGCGGGGTCAGTGTCATGCCGACGACGGGCTGGCGCGCCGGCCGGCCGAGCACCGGATTGCCATAAGCGCCGGTGATCGCCATGCCATCCATGTAATTGATGACATCTTCCCTCTCGTGCGGCTGACCGCACCACCAGGTGGCGATATTCGGCAAGGCGAGTTCCTCGCCGAGCACCGTGCGGCAGAGACGCGGAATGAAGCTCATGAGGGCCGGCGCTTCGAGGACTCCGGAGCCGAGCGCATTGGCAACCACCACGCCGCCCTCACGCAAACTGTCGATCAGACCCGGCACACCGAGCCGCGATTGCGCATTGAGCTCGAGCGGGTCGCAGAAATCCGAATCGACGCGCCGCCAGAGCACATCGGCGCGTTTCAGGCCGGCGATCGTGCGCACATGCACCTCACCGTCCCGCATGGTGAGATCGCCGCCTTCGACCAGCAGGAAACCGAGATAACGGGCGAGATAGGCCTGTTCGAAATAGGTCTCGTTGAAGGGCCCCGGCGTGAGCAGGCAGATGCGCGGATCGGACCGGCGCGCCATGCCGATGAGTCCCTCCCGGAACGCCTGAAAGAATGGGGCGAGGCGCTCGATGTTCATATCCCCGTAAAGGCCGGGAAAGGCGCGCGACAGAACGAGACGATTGGCGAGCGCATAACCGGCGCCCGACGGTGCCTGGGTGCGGTCGCCGAGCACCCACCAGCGCCCATCGGGGCCGCGGCCGATATCGGCTGCATAGAGATAGAGATATTTGCCGCCCGGTGGCCGCACGCCCTGCAGCGGATGCAGGTAATCCGCGCTGCCGGTGATCGCCGTCGCCGGAAGGGCGCCGGAACCGACGAGCCGTCCCTCGCCGTAAATATCCTGCAGAATGGCCTCGAGAAGGCGTACGCGCTGGCAGATGCCGGTGGCGATCTCGCGCCATTCGTCGGCTTCGATCAGCAGCGGCACATGGCTCAACGGCCAGGTCCGTTCGCTGAGATCGCCATAGATACGATAGGAGACGCCCGACTCATGAATATGCCGGTCGGCGGCGGCGAAACGATGGGCGATCTCATCATCGCTGAGATCGCCGAGCGAACGCAGGAATTTTACCCAATGCGGCCGTGGCTTGCCCCATTCGTCGACGAATTCATCAGGAATGAACGGCAGCGGCCGATAGGCGGTGGCCAATTGGGCCAGCCGATCCTCGGCGGTGGGGGCTTGGATCTGCTTCGAGGCGCGCATGCGAAGACAATCTCTCAGGCCTGAAACAAAGGCTCACGCGGGTGATACGATTTTGAACGCCCGGCGTCTTCAATATTCTCAAGCCAAAGGCGGACTTGAGCCCATTTTGATGATTTCCGCGTCGGTTTTCACAAAATTTCAGGCCCGTTTCCCTTCAAACTGGACACAATGAAGGATTTTTGCCCCGAGAATCGCTATTCAGGCGGCTGAACCTTCGTATCCAAATTCTGGCGTCCCTGCCCCGGCCCCCCTCATTTGGCCAATATTTCAGGATTTCGGGCGGAATGCCCTGATCTCTGCGGGATTGGTCTCGATCCGGGCGGCGCCGATCAGATCAAGACAATAGGGCACGGCCGGAAACACCGCCTTCAGGCAGGTCTCGATCGCCGCAGGCTTGCCCGGCAGATTGATGATGAGACAGGGCCCGCGATGAGCGGCAATCTGGCGTGACAGGATCGCCGTCGGCACTTCATCGAGACTGACCTTACGCATCAACTCTCCAAAGCCGGGCAGAATGCGTGGCGCCGCCGCTTCCGTCGCCTCGGGCGTCAGGTCGCGCGGTGCCGGGCCCGTGCCGCCGGTGGTCAAGATGAGATCGCAACGATCTTCGTCGGCAAGCGTGATCAGCGTATCGCGCACCGATTCAAAGCCATCGGGGATGATCTTGTGCAGAATGGCGAAGGGGCTTTCCAGCACGCGCTCGAGAAAGGCGATGATCGCCGGTCCACTGCGATCCTCGTAAAGGCCGAGCGAGGCGCGGTCGGAAATGGTTACAACGCCGATGATCGCGCTTGTCGAACCGGCTGTCGCCGCCTCGGCTGATCCGGCTTCCTGAATCTCCTGGCTCATGGCATCTCCTCCTGAAGTCCTTCTCAACCCGCGCCCTCAACCCGCGCCGAGGCCTTTCGCTTCCATCGCTAGCCAATCTGGAAGGCCCTCTCACGGGGCACAGGCGTTACGAGGGACTGACGCGCCAGCGAAGAGCTGCTCTCCCCGCCGACAGGCTCCATTGTACTTAATGGATCAACAGGCATTTTTGAACCGGCACTGACCGGAACAGTCACGACGAAACACATTCCAAAAGGCATCCCCCGTGCATCCTTTGCTGCCGGAGGCGAAACCCTCCAGTTTGCGGCAATGATCGCCTTCGCGATTGCCCATACGGACTTCAATGAACGATCACGCGTCAGGTTCAATCCTGCGCGAATCACACGTCCGGAACGATCTCAGGACGCAGGCCAAGCGAAAGCCTCGTGGCAGACGCCTCGCGTTGCGAAAGGGATGGAAATGAATGATTTCACGAGCCCAGAGGCTCAAGCCAAGAACCCGGAGAATGTCCCGGCGCAGGGGATGCCGCAGCAAGAGCAAACCGCTTTGCCCGCCGTGCTCGACCGCAATTCTCCGCTTTCCCCGCTCACGCTCCTGCTTCTTGTCATCGGCAGCCTCGGCCTGCTCATCATCGTTGCGGCGTCGTTCATCCTCTTGAACGCAACCAATCATGACATGAACGATCTTTCCAGACTGCGCGACGGCGCGGCCACGACCAATCAAATCCTGACCTTGTTGCAAAATGCCGAATCGAGCCAGCGTGGCTATCTCCTGACCCAGGATGAACGCTACCTCGAACCCTTCAACGCCACAAAAGAGCAGCTTCCCGAGAAGCTGCGGCAAACCCATCCGGTTTATCAAGAGAATCCGAGGACCAAGGAACTCTTCACGCGCCTTGTGACGATAAGCCAGCGAAAGATGGACGAGATGAGCGAAACGATCGCCTTGACGAAGGCCGGCAAAAGGCAAGAAGCCATCGAATTCGTCAAGACGAACAGCGGCTTCTATCAAATGGAGAATTTGCGCACGCTCGTCGGCGAACTCGACACTGATGTAAATCGGCGCGTCGACGAACGGTTCCGGCGCCAGAACGATAATGTATTCGCCCTGCGCCTTGTCACGATCAGCAGCACGCTGGTCATCGTCCTGGTTCTCGCCGGTGTCTTCTGGCTTATCCTGCGCTTTACCAACAATATCATCAGCGCGCGGCGCGACATCGAAATCCTGAATGATTCCCTTGAAGCGAAAGTCGAGGAACGGACCCTCGATCTGTTACGCGCCAACAGCGAGATTCAGCGTTTCGCCTATATCGTCAGCCACGATCTGCGCGCCCCCCTCGTCAATGTGATGGGTTTCACGAGCGAACTTTCCACCAATCTCACGACCCTGCGTGAATTCATCGAGAAGCTGGAAAAAGGGAAAGACGATTCTTTACCGGCGCTCCTCGACGAAGCCAAATTCGTCATTCACGAGGAAATGCCCGAGGCTCTCCAATTCATCCGCACCTCCACCACAAAAATGGACGGGCTCATCAACACGATCCTCAAACTGTCGCGCGAGGGCCGCCGCGTCCTTACCGCCGAGCCGGTCGATCTGAACCACGTTTGTGAGCAGGCTGTCGGAGCCATCCGGCATCAATTCGGGGAAGGTGGCGAAGGCATCATGATCGAGAACCGGCTGCCGGTGGTCATTTCCGATCGTTTGGCGCTCGACCAGATTTTCGGCAATCTTCTCGACAACAGCATTAAATATCGTATTCCGGCACGCCCGCTGCATGTCACCATTCGCGGTAAGGTCTCGGGAAAACGGGTCCTCATCGAGGTCGAGGACAATGGCCGCGGCATCGCTCCCCAGGACCACGAACGCATTTTCGAATTGTTCCGCCGGTCCGGCGCGCAGGATCAGCCTGGCGAAGGATTAGGGCTCGCCCATGTACGCGCCTTGCTGCACCGTCTCGGTGGAGACATAAAGGTCGTCTCGACACTCGGCCAGGGTTCCATCTTCCAAATCACCATGCCCTTGGTGGCCAGAAAATTCGAATAGGCCGATCCCGGATTTGGCGACGCAAAGCCTTTTAAATGGATTCCTTCGCCAAACATCAGACAATGATGTAAGGCACAAGATGACGAAATGGCAGGACTGCCAAGGCGTGCCCTCTCTGTCCGGTTTCACGCTGACGGTCCTCAATCGTGGACAAGCCGTTTCCTCCAGTGATTTCCCGGATAATAACGCATGGACGACCAGGCAAAACCCGTTCTCATCATCATGATCGAAGACGACGAAGGGCATGCCCGTCTCATTGAAAAGAATATCCGCCGGGCGGGTGTCAGAAATGAGATCCGCGCATTCACGCATGGCACGCCGGCGCTCGCCTTTCTGCTCGGCCCCGATGGCCAGGGCATGGTGAACAGTAATCAGGCCCCGCTCATTCTCCTGGACCTCAACCTGCCGGATATGACGGGCATCGATATTCTGCAGAAAGTCAAATCTTGCGAGTCGCTTAAACGCGCGCCCGTCATCGTACTCACGACGACGGATGATCAGAGGGAGATTCAACGCTGCTATGATCTGGGCGCCAATGTCTATATTACAAAGCCGGTTGATTACGAGAATTTTTCGAATGCGATCCGGCAATTGGGCCTGTTTCTGTCCGTCATGCAGATCCCATAGACGCAGCGGAATGGTCTTCTTGCAGACAACGGCACAAGATGCGTCCCGCATCCGATCCTCAACCCCACTTTTGCTGCATCTGCCACCATTCGGAGGGATGTGATACGAATGCCTCCACTGGTGAATTCACTCTCTGACAACGTATCCCCAATTGCGAGATGATGACGTGAATTCGGCGCCGGTCAAAATTCTCTATATCGATGATGACGCCGGATTGGCACGGCTCATCCAGCGCAATCTCGAGCGTAACGGGTTAATCGTGGAGATTGCGCCGAATGGTGAAACGGGTCTCAAAAGATTGCGCGAGGACGGTTTCGATATCATCGCCCTCGATCATCATCTCCCGACTGGCACCGGCCTCGATATTCTACAGGCCATGAGTGACATCCCCTTCCCTCCTCCCGTCGTCTATGTCACCGCATCGGCAGAACCGCGCGTCGCCATCGAGGCATTGAAGGCCGGGGCCGCTGATTACATCATGAAGGATGTTTCCGGCGATTTCCTCCAGCTGCTCGTTCCGGTCCTGTATCAGGCTCTCGAAAAGCGCAGGCTGCAAGCGGCAAAGGAACGTGCGGAACAGGAAACGCGGCGGGCACTCGAACGGGCGGAAACATTGCTCAAGGAAGTCAATCATCGCGTCGCCAACAGCCTGGCTCTCGTCAGCGCCATGGTACGCATGCAGAGTACACATATTGAGGATATGACTTTACGCAATGTACTCGACGAGACGCAAAACCGCATTCTCGCCATCGCCAATATACACCGCTGCCTCTATACATCCCATGATGTTCGTATCGTCGATCTCCACGCCTATCTGGACGGACTGCTCGCGGAATTGCAGGCGACCGTGGGCGATGCCCAAACCCACAGGATCCATTTTTCCGGCGAAAGGATCCCTCTGCCGACGGATCATGCCGTTTCGCTTGGTGTCATCGTCAATGAGCTCGTCACCAATGCGCTGAAATATGCCTATCGGGATCGCGAAGACGGAGAGATCAGGGTTGGCATCAAGAGGATTGATGAAACGCAGGCCCTGCTCTTTGTCGAAGACGATGGCATCGGTTGGGAGAAGGACATCCATGTCAAAGGCACCGGTCTCGGGACGCGTATCATCAAGGCCATGGCCACCAATATCGGCGGCGTGATGGAGGTCGCACCGCTTCAGCCCGGCACACGCGTCACGCTTCTGTTCAATCTTGCGAGCCCTGCGCCTCTCGCATAGGCAGGCCCAAGCACCCCCTCGGCCCCTATCTTAGGGAAAAAAGCTCGACGGCGCCTCGGCCTTTTTAATGGCGGAATAATCATGGAGCCTGCGTGCCTCGGCGAGATCATAGGCCTGCTGCAGGTTGAGCCAGAAGGAAGGGTCCTTGTCGAAGAAAAGACCGAGGCGGATGGCGAGATCGGCATCCACCGGCGCGTTGCCGCGAAACACTTCGGCGATCCGCTCCGGCGGAACCTGTAAGGCGGCGGCAAGCGCCGCGCCGCTCATGCCGAGATCAGCGAGATAGCTGTCCTGGAGAATGAGCCCTGGATGTTTCGGCTTGCGGGCCGGATGTGCCATGTCTTGCAAAGTCCTGAACAGAGTTTGGCTGGCGAGAACCCTTTCGACGTGAATGAACCGCCGCTTGGTCCGATATTTTGAAAAGATCGCATTGCCAACGGAGCCATCCACTGGCGCGCGAACGGCCCCTCATCGAAACGCCTTTTAGCACGGCGCGGCGTCATCGAGGAGATCATAAGCAGAGCAGCGGCCGGAACGAAGAATTATACAGAGCAGCCGCCAAATTACGCGAGGCTGACGAGAACGGCAGTCCCAAGCGTTTCACCTCTTTCCGGAAACGCTCTGCTCAAAAACCAAGAATTTTCAAAGCAATAGAATCGCAAAGCGATTGGAAGCGGTCGGCAAACGCTTCAGGATTTGAACTGCAAGGCTTGCAGCCTGAACCAAGCTCCGCAACTATGGCCAGATGAGCAATTGGCCAATATTACGAAATTGCATTAAGAGAATGCAAACGAGTCGACCCGACCCCCCGAAGGATTCTGCAGATCGGGATTTGCATCCGGAGTTTTCGTTCCAAACGGGATTAATGGCGGCTCTCGAGCCGGCCTCATTGATCACGACCTATTCTGATCAAGGAATCTTGATATAAGACATTCAGGAACGATGGAAGCTGAAGCATGGCCGGTCTCCGGCTCTTTCGGTCGAACAGGATGAACCTTCTCCTTGGCGGAGACCCAATTCAATGATCTTTTCGCCGCGTCGGCGCGTGTCACCTCCCATGCCATCTCTCGAGCCGCCCCTCGATTCCGCGCCTTCCGGGTCCGTCCACCGTTCCGGTCGCTCGGCTCGCGGGAATGCGTTTCTGCCGATCGCCGGCGTGGTCCTGCTTGCCCTGACACTTGCCGCCTGCAGTTCCATGCAGTCGATGTTCGCGAATAAAGGCCCAGCGCCGCAATCGGCCACGGCCTTAAAGGAGGCCGCGCCTGCCTCCGAGGCACCGCAGAATACGGATATTGGCACGGGACCTGTCAAAGTGGCGCTCATCCTCCCGATGACGCAAGCCTCGGGGCCGAGTTTCGTTGGAGCATCCTTGCGCAATGCAGCCGAGCTGGCGCTCAATGAAGCCGGTTCGAACGAGCTGACTTTGCTCATCCGCGACGATCGTTCCAGTCCCGAAGGTGCGCGTGCGGCCGCGCAACAGGCGCTCAACGATGGTGCCGAGCTCTTCATCGGTCCCCTCTTCGCCGCCAATGTACGCGAGGCGGCGCGCGTGGCCCATGGCGCCGGCAAGCCGATGATCGCCTTCTCGACCGATGCATCAGTCGCCCAACCAGGCGTCTATCTGCTCTCCTTCCTGGTCGAAAGCTACGTCAACCGCATTGTCGATTATGCTGCGTCGCATGGCAAGAAATCCATCGCCGCCCTGATCCCGGACAATGATTACGGCCGCGTGGCCGATGCGGCCTTCCAGCAGGCGGCGGCCCAGCGCGGTCTCCGCGTCATGGGAATCGAGCATTTCCAGAAGGACACGCTCACCGCGGCAACGCAAAAGATCGCCGCACTCGGTGATCAGATCGACACACTCTTCATTCCGGAACAGGCTGACGCCATGGCCGCGATGTCGCAGGCGCTGATTACCGCAGGTGTGAATACGAAACAGGTGCAGCTTCTCGGCACCGGCTTGTGGAATGATGCCCGCGTCCTGAACCTCCCCGCCCTGCAGGGGGCCTGGTTCGCGGCACCGGAAAATGGCGGGTTCAACGCCTTCGCGCAGCGCTACCGGGCGAAATTCAACAGCGATCCGACCCGTATTTCCACGCTGGCCTATGACGCCGTATCGCTCGCGGCGGCGCTCGCGCATACGCAGGGCAGCCAGCGTTACAGCGAAAGCGTGCTGACCAATCGCTCAGGCTTCAACGGCGCCGATGGTGTGTTCCGCTTCAGGCCAGACGGCCAGAACGATCGCGGCCTCGCCGTTCTGCAGATCAACAAGGGGACCGCCACGCCGCTCAGCCCCGCGCCGAGTTCCTTCAGCGGCACGCCTTCAGCGACGTAAACCGGCAAAACTCTTCCGGCATGTGGGGGACCGGAGTGACGGCGGGATTGCCGCGCGACGATTTGGCGGCGCGGAATAAGCGAGGCTATCCCCGCCGCGGAAAGTTATCCCGTCTTTCCATCAGTCGCCTGTGTGTCGCCAAGCTTCCGGTCAGGGGCAGAATCAAGGGTCCCTTTCGGTAGATTCCCATGGGATTCGCTATCGGAAGGTGCAACGCCGGGGGAGGCATTGCCGAGCGGCCGGTTTTCCATCAGCGCGCCGTTATGCGCGTCGAAAATGACCCGATGGCGCCGCCCATTCCGCTCCGTTGCAGCGATGATGTAGACCCGGTCCTTCCGTCTCGGCGCGGCGATCTGGCGCAGACCGAGTTCCCGCAGGCGCTGATCGATCCGGGCGAGGACATCCTTTCCATGCGTCCCGGAAGGTTGAGAAGGCTGATTGGCGTAGCCCTTGCGGACCTTATGCGGGACGGAGGAGGATCGGTAACGCTCCCGCGTATAAGGAGCTCCCGGTGCCTCCCAGGGTCCCGTCTCCGGTCCGCCCCAGAGCCCTGCGCCGTCAAGAAACACACGTCCCTCGGAATAGGGCCCGCTGCTGGTATAGGGCGGCCCGAAATCGTCGACGATGACCGGAGGCGGCGGCGGTAAAGGCAGGCGCGGAAGCCGCGGGCCGCCGTAATAATAATATTGCGCGAAAGCAGTGCCCCCACAGACGGAACCGAGCAACAGAATTTGCGCAGCGAGCACAAAGGTCGCGGCGCTTTTCCAGCGATGACCAGACATTCTTTGCGGTAAATTCCTGAATGGCACGGTCCAGCGGGTTGAGCAGCCGTGATCCAGCCGCACGGCCAAAAGCGACGGGCGGCTCATTGATGGGGTGGTCTCGTCTGCATCGTCCATGCGCTGTTCCTGTCCATTCCAGCCTCGCGTGCGGAAGGCTATTGTTGCCGAGCGATTATGGCGGAAACCTTATGAATTGAAGCTGCAGAATTGAAGCGACGCGATCGAACCGAACCTCGGCATGCTCAAAACCCGATCAGCCGAAAAGATGTCTCCGAAAACGCCTCAAGACAACCAAGGCACCGCATTTCCTTTCGCTCTACCCCACCAAGGTGAAAAACAGCTCACCCCAGTCCCTAAAATTCCGCCCATAGACGAAAGTCAGACCTCCCCCAATCGATGGCACGATTGCAGCCGATTCCGGCGAAACCCGAAGCTGTATCCTCAAGAATACTACCTTCGAAGTCACCATACCGACACTGAAGGCCAATAGCTTGTCGCCGCCAACCATTGCTTCGGCTGCGTCACCATGGCCGCACTCTGCGGCTTAAGGCTCGTTGACAGGCAGAAGCACAGGCAGCAGACTTCTTCACGGCGAAGTGAAATGAATCGTTTGTCCACGACGCCATCAGTTTTCAGGGAGGGACTATGAGACCCGGACTTTTCAGGCCGCTCAGCATCATCGTCACCACGACGATCCTTGCTTGCGGCGCGGCGCAAGCCCAGCCCAACACGACGGCGAAAAAGCCCAACATCCTCCTGATCGTTTCCGACGACACGGGATGGGGTGACCTTGGCCCCTATCTGGGCGGCAAACGCCGCGGCATGCCCACTCCCAACCTCGACAAATTTGCCGCCGAGGGCATGACCTTCACCAATTTCTACGGCCAGCCAAGCTGCACCCCGGGCCGCGCGGCGATCCAGACCGGCCGCATCCCCAATCGCAGCGGCATGACCACCGTCGCCTTCCAGGGCCAGGGCGGCGGCCTGCCGCATGCGGAATGGACGCTCGCCTCGGTGCTGAAACAGGCCGGTTACAAGACCTATTTCACCGGCAAGTGGCATCTTGGCGAATCGGATTATGCTCTGCCGAATGCCCAGGGCTACGACGTGATGAAACACGCGTTCCTGTACCATCTGAACGCCTATACCTATGGGGATCCCAAATGGTTCCCAAACATGGGCGAGAAGCTGCGTGACATGTTCCAGAAAGTCACCAAGGGCTCGCTTTCCGGCAAGGCCGACGGTCCGGTGACGGAGGATTTCAAGGTCAATGGTGAATATGTCAACACGCCGGAAAAAGGCGTCGTTGGCATCCCCTTCCTCGACGCCTATGTCCAGAAGGCGGCCGAGGAATTTCTCGACGATGCCGCCAAGACGCCGGACAAGCCGTTCTTCATCAACGTCAATTTCATGAAGAACCACCAGCCGAACCTGCCGGCCCCCGACTTCGTCGGCAAATCGATCTCGAAGTCGAAATTTGCCGATTCGGTCGTCGAGCTTGATGCCCGCATCGGCAATGTGCTCAAGAAACTCGAAGACCTCGGTCTCGCCGAGAACACCGTAGTGTTCTATACGGTGGATAATGGCGCCTGGCAGGACGTCTATCCCGACGCCGGTTACACGCCGTTCCGCGGCACCAAGGGCACCGTACGCGAAGGCGGCAATCTCGTGCCTTCGATGGTCCGCTGGCCGGGCAAGATCAAGGCGGCGAGCCGGAGCGACGACATTTCCGGCGGCCTCGATCTGATGGCCTCTTTCGCCTCGCTTGCCGGCACGCAACTGCCCACCAAGGATCGTGATGGTCAACCGATCATCTTCGACAGCTATGACATGACGCCGGTCTGGCTCGGCAAGGGGGAAACCCCACGCCACGAATGGTTCTATTTTACCGAAAACGAGCTCACCCCCGGCGCCGTGCGCGTCGACAATTTCAAATATGTGATGAATCTGCGTGGCGACGACGGCGCCCATACCGGCGGCCTCGCCGTCGATACCAACCTCGGCTGGAAGGGCGCCGAGAAATATGTCGCCACCGTTCCCCAGGTGTTCGATTTGCTGGCGGATCCGCAGGAACGTTACGACATCTTCATGACCACATTCACCGAGAGCACCTGGGCGGCGGTCACGTTCAATGAGGTGGTCCAGAAACTGATGAAGACCTATCTCGAGTATCCGCCGCGCAAGGTCCAGAGCGACGCTTATTCGGGCCCGATCACGCTGACCCAGTACGAGCGCTTCCAATATGTTCGGGACGCCTTGAAAAAGCAGGGCTTCACTTTGCCCCTGCCAACCGGCAACTGATCCGGCCCCGAACAGGATGAACACGATGGGCAGCAGCGGAGGATCATGCCGCTGCTGCCCAAATTTTTTCAAAACATCTGTTTCAGGAAATCATTCCGGGAATGGAAAGAGGCGCCGATTTTCCGGCCCGCATCCGTTTCCGCGCTGGCCGGAAGAAATGGCAGAGACACAATGCGGCTTGATCGGACAAAGAGGCGTCACGCAATCATTCTTGCTGCCAGTCTCATTTCCGCCTGTCTGATGCCTTTTGCCGCGCCGCTTTTCCCGGCGCATGCGGAAATGGCTTCTGCCGCTGCCGCTGCCGCAAACGGCGCTGAGGAGATCGGAACCGGCGGCATCGGTGTTTTGAGCACGGATGCTCCGGCGGGATTTGCCGGCTCTTCCGCTTGCGCCACCTGCCACCCGGCGGAGACGCGCGCCTGGCTCACCTCCCAGCATGCCCATGCCATGAGCCTCGCCGGACCCAAAACGGTGCTCGGCGATTTCAACGATAAGCGCATCGAACACAAGGGATCATCGGCGCGTTTCTTCCGTGACGGCGAGCGTTTCATGGTCGAGACCATTGGCGCGGACGGCAAGACTGCGATATTCGCGATCAGTGACACATTCGGCATAGACCCGCTCCAGCAATATCTGGTGACCTTTCCGGACGGACGGCGCCAGGCGCTTCCCTTCGCCTATGACACAAGACCGGCGAAGGATGGCGGGCAACGCTGGTTTTTCCTTTATCCGAACGAGACGATCACAGCCTCCGATCCGCTGCATTGGACCGGGGCACTGCAGAACTGGAACTTCATGTGCGCCGAGTGCCATTCGACAGCCCTGCGCAAGAATTACGATGCGGCCACCGATCGCTTCGAGACCCATTTTTCCGAGATCAGCGTCGGCTGCGAGGCCTGCCACGGACCGGCGCGCGGCCATATCGACTGGGCGAAGGGGCCGCGCGATCCTCAAATTGCCCATAAAGGCTTCGCCTCGGTCGCGGCCGTCCGGCCAAAGCCGGACTGGACCGTCGATCCCGCGACCGGCAGCCCGGCTCACGGCACCACCCGCCCGGCGGGTGACGAGGTCGAAACCTGTGCGCGCTGCCATTCCCGGCGCGGCATCCTCTCCGAAAACTGGCATCCCGGACAAGCGCTCACCGACACGCATCTGCCGAGTCTTCTTTCCGAAGGACTGTTCGAAGCCGATGGACAGATGAAGGATGAGGTGTTCAACGACCAGGCCTTCAAACAGAGCCTGATGTATGCGCGCGGCGTCGTCTGCAGCGATTGTCACGAGCCGCATTCGGCACAATTGCGGGCGCCAGGCAGTGCGGTCTGCGGTCAGTGTCATGATCCCGCACGCTTTGCGACGACACACCATAGCGGTCATTCTCCAGGCGCAAACGCGCCCGACTGCATCGCCTGCCACATGCCGAAACGGACCTATATGGTCATCGATGAGCGGCACGATCACTCTTTCCGCATCCCCCGGCCGGATCTTTCCATGCAGCTCGGTACACCGAATGCCTGCAATGATTGCCACCGGGACAAACCGGCCAGCTGGGCGGCCGACGCAGTGACACGCTGGCACGGACACGAGCGCGAGGGCGTGCGCAAAGGTTTCCAGACCTGGGCCACAGCCTTTGCGGCGGCACGGCACGGCGCGCCCGAGGCGCGCGAGGCGCTGATACGGCTTGCCAAAACACCTTCGGTTCCAGCCATCGCCCGCGCGACCGCCGTCTCGGAGCTTCAGGCCTTTCCTTCCATCGCGACGGAAGCAGCGATCCGCGCGGCCCTCGCGGATCCCGATCCGCTCGTACGCATCTCCGCGATCCAGGGACAGGAGGGCCAGCCACTCGCCACGCGCTGGCAACGTCTTTCCCCGTTGCTCGCGGATCCCGTGCTGGCGGTGCGCATCGAAGCGGCAAGCCAACTGGCCGAACAGCCAATGGACGGCCTCACCGAGGCCGAGCGGTCGCGGCTCGAAGCCGCATTTCGCGATTATGAATCCGCCCAGCGGCTCAACGCCGACCGCGCGGAAGGACGCGCCAATCTCGGAATGTTCATGCTCAAGCGGGGAAATCCGGCGGGCGCCGAGGCGGAATTTCTCGCCGGGTTGAAAGTGCATCCGGGTTCACCGCTCTTGTCGGTCAATCTCACCGATCTCTATCGCCAGCAGGGTCGCGAAGCCGAAGCGCAGAAGGTGCTGCACCAGGCCATTGAGACCTTCCCGGACGCGGCGGCGGCGCATCACGCTTTGGGGCTGGCTCTCATCCGCGCGCGGCAATATTCCAAGGCCGTCGCCGAGATGCAGAGCGCTTCGCGCCTCGCGCCGGATCATCCGCGCTATGCTTATGTCTATGTGGTGGCGCTCCAATCGCTCGGCAGGGCGGAAGAAAGCGCGGCGGCTCTCGCCGATGCCCTGCGCCGGATGCCGAACGACGCAAGCCTGCTCACACTGGCTTTGAACGCGGCGCTCCAGTCCGGTGACATAAAAACCGCACGCAGCCATGCGCAGACGCTCGGCCTGCTGCGCCCCGACGATTCCGAAATTGCGCGAATCAAGGCGGAACTGCACTGACCGCAGAAGCGGCGCCCTAAGGGAGCGAACGAGAGCCACGAGCGGGCAATCCGGCAGCTTTATCCGTTTTCAAAGAAAAAAGAGCACCGGATTGCTCATCCGGTGCTCCAGAAAACGCTCTTTGGAAAAGACACAATTGTCTTAGTGATAGCCCTCGCCTGGCCGCAGACGGCCGCGGAAGGTCCAATAAACGAAGGCCGTATATCCCAGAACGATCGGCAGCAGGAACAAGACGCCGAACAGCATGAAGATCAGCGAGCCAGGCGCGCCGGCAGCCTGCCAGAGGTCGATCGAGCGCGGCACCAGATAGGGATAGGCGGAAATCGCGAGACCGACGAAACAGCAGAGGAAAATGCCGACCACGCCGAAGAAAGGCTTGACGGCCTCCCCTCTCTGAAGCGCCCGGTAAACCTGATAGGCCAGCCAGGCAGTGGCCAGCGGCAAGGGCCAGAGGAAGAAAATATTGGGCATCGAGAACCAGCGTTCCGCGATGAAGGGATAGCGCAGAGGTGTCCACAGGCTGACCAATGCGGCAAATCCGGCGACCCCCAAAAGCAGCATCGGCGCAAGGCGCTGGGCATGGAGATGGATCGCACCGGATGTCTTCATCAACAGCCAGCAGCTGGCGAGCAAAGCATAGCCGGTGACAAGACCGAGACCGCAGGCGACCGAAAATGGTGAAAGCCAGTCGAAGGGACCACCGGCGAAAGCCCCATCCTTGACCTCGATGCCCTGAATGAGACCACCGAGCACGAAGCCCTGAGCCAAAGCCGCAAGGGTGGAGCCCGCGGCAAAAGCGAAATCCCATAATTTATGGGTGGGCTTGGCCGCCCAGCGGAATTCGAAGGCCACACCGCGCAGGATCAAGGCCAGAAGCATCAGAATGATCGGCACGTAAAGCGCGGACATGACGATCGCATAGGCGATGGGGAAGGCGGCGAACAGGCCGCCGCCACCAAGAATCAGCCAGGTTTCATTGCCATCCCAGAACGGCGCGACGGAGGACATCATGTCGTCGCGTGAGGTCTCGTCCCGCGTCGTCCAGAAGAGAATGCCGAGGCCAAGGTCGAAACCGTCGAGAATGACGTAAAGCGCCACGGCGGTCGCGAGCAGTCCAGCCCAGATCAGCGGCAGATAAGGTTCGATGCCGGTCATATCGATAATTCCCTGAAATCTCTCATGCCAAAGTCGCCCTCAATCGCCGATGCTGCGCGTGGCGGCCGACAGAGGCCGAGACGGCACGCCTTCCTCGGCGCCAACGACATGCGGAACCGGCCCTTTGTTGATCAGGCGGTTGATGAAATAAATGCCTGCGGAGAAAACGATGCCATAGACGAAGATGAACAAAGCGAGAGAGACCATGACCGATTGCGGCACCAGCGGCGAGGAGGCATCGGCGGTGCGCAGAAGGCCGGTCACGATCCACGGCTGACGTCCGATCTCGGTCACCATCCAACCCGCAATGGTGGCGAGAAAACCGATCGGCCAGACATTGGCGGCGACCCGCAGGAACAGGCGGTTTTCCATCAAATCACCGCGCCACCAATGATAGAGGCCCCAGGCGACGAAGCCGAGAAGGGCAAAGCCGATCCCGACCATGAAGCGGAAAGCGAAGAAGATCGGCGGCACCGGCGGACGATCCTGCGGCGCGAAATCCTTCAGCGCCGGAAAGCGTCCATCCCAGGAATGGGTGATGATCAGGCTGCCGATATGCGGCAGCGAGAGCGCGAAATCATTGCTTTCCGTCTTCTGGTTCGGCCAGCCGAACAGAATTAGCGGCACGCCCGCGCCTTCTTCCTTTTCGTTTTCCCAATGGCCCTCAATGGCCGCGAGTTTGGCCGGCTGATGATGGGCGGTGGCGAGTCCGTGGAAATCGCCGATCGCGATCTGCGCCGGAACGAGAATGAGAGCGAGGCCGAGCCCCATGTGAAGCATGGTGCGGGCATGGTCGGGGAATTGTCCCTTCAGCGCGAAACGGGCGCCGACGGCGACGACCACCAGAGACGTCGTGATATAGGCGGCCGTGACCATATGCGCGAAGCGCAGCGGGAAGGTCGGGCTGAAGATGATATGCACCCAATCCAGGGGAAAGGCGACGCCGTCGCGCATTTCATGGCCTGTCGGGAACTGCATCCAGGAATTGGCCGAAAGGATCCAGAAGGCGGAAACGGCGGTCCCGATCGCCACCATAATCGCCGCTGTCAGATGCAGCCATGGCGGCACCCGGCCGGCGCCAAACAGCATGATGCCGAGAAAGGTCGCCTCGAGGAAGAAGGCGGTCAACACTTCATAGGCGAGAAGCGGACCGACAATATTGCCGACGACGACGGAAAACCGGCTCCAGTTGGTACCGAATTGATAGGACAGAACGAGCCCGGAAACGACGCCCATGGCAAAGGAAATGGCGAAGATCTTGGTCCAGAAACGCGCGAGCTCCAGATCATGCTGACGCCCACTACGCGTATAGCGGACCATCAGCACGGCAATGAAAGCGGAGAGGCCGATGGTGAAGGAAGGAAAAATGATGTGAAAAGTGATGGTGAAAGCAAATTGCAGGCGGCTCAAAAGAACAGGATCTAACACCATCGCATACTCCGATTCATTGCTCTTCTCCTCCGATCCGGAAGACGTTCGCTCTCACGCCGTCAGCGCGTCCGGGGGAACGCCGAGGATGAAAGTCATCACGGGAACGGGATCAGCGAGAGGTTATAACATATAACTTACTCTAGGCTGGTCTTCTCTTACCATGCGACTTTTTACCAAATTTTAAAACTCCGTAATAATGTAAATAAATATACTCCACATCTATTGGATGTTTATTTGCCACAATTCACATATTATTTTGAATAATTAAGAAAATTACATCGGTTTCATGTGTATTTAGCAGCATGCTGGCCGGCCTCGGAACAGCTTCATCAAGACTGCATCAAGAAATCTGCTTGCGCCAATTCGCTTGCGTCAATGCGTTTCCCGCGCATTCGCGGCCCATGCACCTCTCCCGCTCATCGCCGGAATGCTCTATCTGTCGCCCATGACCAGATTGAAACGGTTGCAACGAAAGGGCAAGGCCGATGCGTGACCAATTCACGAGCCAATTGAAGGAAGCCATGAAAGCCGGCGACAAATGCCGGGTCGATACGATCCGCATGATCACCGCCGCGCTCAAGGACAAGGATATCGAGGCCCGCACCACCGGCAAGACAGTCTCGGATGACGAGATTCTCGCCTTGTTGCAGAAGCTTGTGAAGAGCCGTCAGGAATCGAAAGAAATCTATGAAAAGGCCGGCCGACCGGAACTCGCCGCGCAGGAAGCCGCGGAAATAGCGGTCATTCAGGGGTTTCTGCCGCAACCTCTGAGCGAAGAGGAAGTCGAAGCGGCGGTTTCCGCCGCTCTTGCCGAGACGGGCGCGGCATCGATCAAGGACATGGGCAAGGTCGTTGCAGCGCTCAAGGCAAAATTCGCGGGCCGCATGGATTTCGCCAAGGCGTCTGGCATCGTCAAAGGCAAACTCGGCGCGTGAGAAAAGAACAGGCTTGCGGCCATCCACGGCGGCAAGCCTGTCCGGGGCTCACGACCTTCGGCGCGCGCCCAGCCTCCGCTCAAAGCGAAATATTCCGCAGCATCGCCCGGAAACACCGGGCGCTTCCGCTCTCGGGCGATGCTCACCTTTCTGGTGAATACGGTCGAATGGCCTGAGCCAGACCCGAAGGCGCCCGGATCGGAGGTCAAGACACTTCAGTCAGAAACGCAGGCAATTCCTCCCGGCTCATGAAAAAGGCATTGGCCGCGGCCGGAAAAGCTCTGGCATGGACATCGGCGACATAGGCACGGGCAGCGGCTTCCATGCTCTCGCCAACCTCGGCGTAGCGCTTGTTGTGCCGGAAAGCAGCCTTGGTGAAACCCAAAACATCGCAGATCACCAGAACCTGGCCATCAGTCGCCCGGCCCGCGCCAATGCCGATGGTCGGCACTTTGAGCCGTTGCGTCACGGCCTGCGCCACTTCCTCGGGGATCAGTTCCAGTACCAGCATGGAAACGCCGGCCTTTTCCAGACCAAGTGCCGCCTCGACGAGCTGATGCGCCTCGCCCGCCTGTTTGCTCTTCAGCCGTTTCTCGGCATGGTGCTGCGGCTCGAGGCCCAGATGGCCGCAAACCGCAATATCCGCATCGGCGAGGGCCGCGACAATGGCCGGGCGGTCGCCCTCGAATTTCACCATATCGGCGCCAGCATTCAGCAATGTCCGCGCATTGGCGACGGCCTCCGCCGGAGTCTCATAGGTCGCAAAGGGCAGATCACCGATAATGTAGGATTCCGGAGCCCCTCTGCGCACGGCGGCGACATGATGTGCCATATCCGCCAAAGTGACCTCGCGCTCGCTCGCATAGCCGAGCATATTGGTGCCGACGCTGTCTCCGACGAGAAGAATGTCGACGCCCGCCGCCGCCTGCGCCCGCGCCGTCGGGGCATCATAGGCCGTGAGCATGGCGATCGGCTCACCGCGTCTCTTCATGTCCCAAAAACGCGTCGCCTTGCCTTCCATAGGTCTTCCTCTTTCAATCCGGCCGGCTCCCGAATCGTCCGGGTCCGCCATTATGGAGGTCATGAACCTCTTAGGAGCCGCAAGCGGATGCGGCACCTGTCCGCAATCGCCTCCTCGCCCCCACCCGAAGCGCATGATCCGTTTCTAATATAGGATATTCTAATAGTGGAGAGCCGGCGATAGCCACGATCATTCCGGAAAATCAGTCCGACAGTGAAAATCCGACGCATAAAACCACGGCCGCGCTCTTGCCGCATTCATCGGGCATGGATACACTTGTAGAGGTTAGCGTCTCGCAAAGATGCGAAACATGCGTGGTGCATTCTATCGTTTAAGATAATTCCGACGATGCATCGAGCCGCAAGGCACCCGCCTCTTTCAGTTTTGTGCATGTAAAGTGCGAATGTTATTGCAAGTGGAAGAATTGACCTGACCGTGTTTCCGGCGCGTTCCTCCCTCCGCCCAAATCCCATGCCTTCACCGGCGTGGCACGGTTGCTTTCCGCAGCGGCAGAGGATGTTTTTCCTGCTTGCAATCCTTCTCGCCGTCCTTTCATTTCTGCCCGGCGTGACGGCCCCATCGGCTGCATCCCTTTATCGAACGAAACAGCCCATGAGGCTCGCGGCAGCGCCGGACACGGCCTCCGGCATGAAGGCGCAACGGAACACACGGGAAACCGTCGCCGGAAAATCCGCCGTGTCATTCCGGCTCGCCGACAGGATTCGTCTCGACGATCCTTCCAGCCTTTCCGCCAGCGCAGTGACACAATCCGGCGAAGCGCGCATGAGCGCGGCAGCGGACGATGCCGACGACGAATTCCCGGAACTGCCCGACCCACGGGGCAATCCTTCTGCCAATTCTCTTGGGGAAAATATCGTCGCGGAGGATAATCCGGGCGATCTCGACGATTCGTCTTCAGCCTTTCCCTGCATGGGCGGTGATGCTTTTTTCTGTCCCCTCTTCGACTGGCGTCGTGGCTGGGGCTTGCCCGCTTCCCATAGGATCCTGCCGCTCGCCAATGCGGCGCCGCCCTTGCGGCCTCCCACTTTTGTGCCTTTGAAGGGCTGATTCCCGCATGAAGACGATAGCGTGAGCATCTGATCCCGTCCTTCCAAAGAGATCAGGAGCCGCCTGCGCCCGTCACAGCCGGTCAGCCGCCGTGCAAACGCCTCCTCACGCCCCAATGGCGTAAAGGCACCTTTTTCCATCAATCAGCGCCGCAAGACCGCAGGCTCTCCCCCGCCGCGCGTCCTGTCCGTGCGCTTTACGCGATGTCCGAAAGCCTATGATGAGCAAGACTTATTCTCCTGCTTCCACCCGCAATCCGATCGATTCCATTTTCGATGCCTTCATACAGCACCGGCAAGGCGATTTCGCCGAAAATCCGGAGGTTTTTCGGGTCGGCAACAAGCCGCATACAATGCTGATCACCTGTTCCGATTCCCGCATTCTTCCGGAGCGGCTGTTTGGTTTCGATCCCGGCGAGGTTTTTGTCCAACGCAATGCCGGCAATATCATCCCGCCCTATGGTCAGTCCGTGTCGGGTGAAATCGCTACCATCGAATATGCGGTGGATGGGCTGGGTGTCCGCAATATCATCGTCTGCGGCCATGCGGATTGCGGCGCGATGAAAGCCGTAGTCGATCCGACGCTTCTTGCCGGATTGCCTTCGGTGACCGCCTGGCTCAAACATGCCGATACGGCGCGCAAGGTTGCCTGCGGTTGCGATCATCACACGAAGGATGCGCTGATCGACCGTGTCATCGAGGAAAATGTCCTGGCGCAGATCGATCATCTGCGCACCATTCCGGCCGTCGCCGCGCAAATGCGCCGCTCGGATGAACGCGGCGCCTGCCTGCAATTACACGGCTGGGTCTATGACAATGCGCATGCGACTCTCAAGGTTTACGACGGAAACGCCTTCGTTCCCTTCGAGACCCTGGAACTCGCGGATTATTCCGCCGAGATCCCCGCCTTTCAGCGCGCGTCCGGACGCCATATCGTGAGCTGACGGCAAAGCCCGAACCAGCGCCCTAGAGCATTTTCGGCCCGGATTGAATCGCTACACGAGTCAAATAAGTTGAAAATGCTCTGATTTTTCCGAGCGGAGCGTTTCGGATATATCCGAAACGCTCCGGGTCTCAATGAGCTTCTCTCTCATTGAGACCTGATTGATTGAGGCTTGTTTCATAGGAACTGGGCACGGTTTGCGAAGCCCGCACCAGCCAGGGTTCGCATCAACCCTCATCTCGGCGCGGCGGACTTTCCTGCCTCGATGCCCGCTTCCGTCTCAAACGGGAAGACACGCTTCCAGTCAGATTTCATGTCCACCACGATCCAGCCGCGGCCAGGGGCGTCCTGGAGCGCTTCCACGAGCTTGCCGCTGCTTTTGGTGTGGGCATCATAAGCATATTCACGTTCCGCATCGGTGTGGTGAATGATGACACCAAGGCTCGGCCGGGGGTTTGCGATTGTGGTATATTCCAACATTGCCTTGTCGCCATCGCTGTTACCGAAAGCCATGATAGGGCGGAGTCCAATGAATTCATGGATACCGGCAGGCTTGCCGTCCTTGTCATCGACAAAGAGGTAATCCAGCGTTTTGACAAGCTCCGGCCCGCTTGGCGTAAGCGCGTATTTCACGCGGCCCGCCGATCCCACGACCTGCTCAGGCGGGATACCATAAACCCGCTCGCTCCAGACGCGCATGAAATCGACACCACCGCCGGAAACGATGAAGGTCTTGAATCCATTAGCGCGAAGATAGCTGAGCACTTCCTGCATCGGCTGATAGGTGAGTTGGTCATAAGGCTTGCCATAGCGGGGATGACGGGCGGTGGCGAGCCATTTTTCCACATCCGCATTGAATGCGTCGGTTGTCATCCCGGCATGAGTCAGCGCTATGATGTGGAGCAAGCCATCATGGTGGGGGCCTTCGAGAAGCTTGGCAAAATCGCCCGACAAGGCCGCCTGAACCATCACGTCCTTGCCTAGTTCCGGCTTTTGTTCGGCCATTTGCCGCAGCATGTCCAAAGCATAGGCTAGTTGGAACGGGACCGGATTTTCAGGCCATAGAGTGCCGTCATTATCGAAGACTGCTATGCGTTCGGCCGGTGGAACATATTTCGAGCCGGTCTCGTCGGTGGTCTCCGTCACGAATGCGATGATGGCCTTCCTGGCTTGACCGTCATTCCACGAGGGGAGTGGATCCGCGGCAGCAAATGCTTGTGCGTAAAGCGCAACCAGCAAAGCTCCGAACGCCATCAGGCGGACGATTTGTGCCACAGCAAGTCGTCGGTTCATGAACGGCTCCATGCGTATGCCTCCCAACGAACAGAGCCTATTCGCAAGACGACAGGACCGGATGATATCAAGCCGCCTCCGCGGCACCGGATTGTGTCATCTTCAGCATGACTTGATCAAGGTTGAAACCGCTGCGCCTTTCGGCACATCATTCCAGGTCTCAACGAGCAAGCCTCAAACGCCAAGCAGAGCCAGCGTATGAGGATCGGGTTTTCCGCCATAAAACTGACCGAGCGCGTCGTCGAAGATCCGCGCCTCATCGTCATTCATTGCAGCCCTTTGAAACAATGTGAGACAGGAGTGGAATTTCAGATCGTCGGGCGTGCCGAGGATTGCATGGGCGGATTTGTCCTTGTGTTCCAGTATCAAGCGCACATGGCGGAGCAGGCGCGGCCCCAGGACAGGATCGGCGAGATAGCGGCGGGCCTCATCGAGATCGAGAATCGCAAAATGTTGCGCCGTCGGCGAGCGGCCAAGGCCCGCCAGCTGCGGAAACACGAACCACATCCAGTGGCTGCGCTTGTGACCGGCAGCGAGTTCCGCTTCGACGTCATCGAGAACCTCGTTCTGGGCGGTGACGAAACGGGTGAGATCGGAATCTGTCACGGCACGGCCCTTTCAGCGAATGTTTCCCTCGACGGATACGCCAGCAGAAACATGGATGCCTCCATCGGATCTGATGCATTTACAAAAACAACAGGGTCATTCATGTGTTCAAAGACCGTGCGCTGCTTCACGGCCCCGCCTGTGCCGCGCGCACTTGCTCCAAGGCGGTCCGGGCCTCGCCAAGTATATGCTGGAATTCCGATGAAGGCAGGGCAAGCGGCCCCTCGAAAGGAAAATCAAGCAGGCGCACCAGAACCAGAATGCTGGTCAATCCCAGAGTGAAACACGCCGTCATCAGCATTGCCGTGACCATGTCGTCGATCTGCGATAGGGCTGTGAAGATCACCAGCACGAGGGTGAAAACAATCAGCAGCGTCCAAAGCTGGCGCGGCACGCCGAAACTCGCCTGGAAGATCCGCGTCCCCCGATCGGTTTGTGCATTCTGCAACGCTGTGAGGATACGATATTTGGTATCGGCGGCGTCGGGATCGCCGAGTTTCGCCGTTACAGTCTGCCGCACCAGTCGATCGAGCCGCGCGCTCGTCTCGCGATCGCCGTTCCGTTCCCTCGCCATCGAGGGCCATTCCTTTTGAATGACGCTCTCCATGTAGGCGATCTGCGCGGCGAGAATTGCCTCGGCCTCGGGCGGTGGAAGGGTTCCGGCCAGCACAGTGATGACATGCAAGGAGTGCTGCTCGAGAGCAACCGCTTCGGCGGCTCCATTATATTCGCTCCAGACCTCGCTGAACACGAAAGCGAGCAGAACGGCAAATACGACGCCGAGTTGCAGGTACATGGTGGAACCGACATCATGATGGCGGCGGCGAAAGGCGACCTCGACACGTATCTGAACAAGAAATGCGAGGGCAGCCCCGCCAAGACCGGCAAGCCCGATGATCAGAAGCGCTATTCCATAGCCCATGCTTCCTCCCTCTGTTTGCCCGGCATTCCTTAAACCCGTTCATTTTTCGGGCAGCCAATTTTCTCCTGAAAGGTCGCGGCGCACTTTGTCGAGTTCTTCCGTATAACGCCGCAAGACCCGCGATTCCGTCAAGAGCCCGATGATATGCCTGTCCTGCTCGTCGGCCACCACGGCAAGCGCCTCGCATTCACTGCGCTCGAAAACATAAGCCGCCATTTTGACATTCATGTCTGGCAGGAGCATGGATTCCTTCTGGCGCAGGATCCTGCTGACGCGCGCTTCGCCCAGAGCAGGCATCGCCTCTCGGCCAGAAACCGCTTCCTCTTGGAGAGATTTCTCTTTGACCACCTCGCCTTGGACCGTTCCCTTCCCGGCCGGATAATCCGGCAACGCCGCGAGATAGGCCTCGGTCACGGAAATGATTCCGGCATAATGTCCCTGCGGATCAGCGGCGAGAACCCATTGCAACGAGCCCAGCGGAAATTTCTCCCTGAAAGCGGCGATGGAAAGATCGGAGCAAACGACCGGCACATCCGTATACATGAGCTTGCCGACCGTCAGATCCCGCATCCAGCCGACATCCTGGGCGCTGCGGATCGATTCACCGCGCAGGTGCAAGCGCCAGGTCGCGAAGGAATAACCGAACATCCGCCGCACCATCACCGAGACGATGGTCGCCACGGCCAACATCTCGATGGCGAGCGGCAGATCGCTTGTCGCTTCCAGCGCCAGAAAGGTCATGGTCATCGGGCCGCCGACGATCGCCACAGCCGTGGCGGCCATGCCGACGACAGTCGCGATCCAGGCATCGGGCGCCAGCGCCGGGTCGATCCAGCCGACCAGAACCACGAAGATGCGCCCGAGCAGACCGCCGAGATAGAGCGAGGCGAAGAACAGGCCGCCGCGAAAGCCGGAACCAATCGAAACCGCCGAAGCTATGGCCTTGAGCAAAAGGACGCCAATAAGAAAGGTCAGCGTGACATCGCTTTCAGCGAACAAAGTGGCAAGCGCGCCATGGCCCGAGGCAAGCACATGCGGCGTGATGAGCGCCAGAGCACCAAGCACGCAACCGCCGATTGCCGGACGCATCGCGGCCGGCACCCGGCTCCGGCGAAAGATCGTCTCCATCGCGGTCACGGCGCGCATCACGACAATGCCGAACAGGCCACAGGCAAGGCCAAGCACCAGAAGCAGAGCCATATCGCCATGAGACAGGGCTATATCCGGTCCTTTGCCGACGAAATCGCCGCCTGTCCCCAATGCCCTCCCGGCGAGCGCGCCGCCGACCGCCGCCGCACCGATCGGGGCAAGACCAAAAGGCGTATAGGAACCAAGGATGAGCTCAAAGGCATAGAAGGCGCCGGTCAGGGGCGCGCCGAAGGCGGCGGCTATGGCGCCCGCAGAACCGCAACCGACGAGGGTGCGCAGATCGCTGCGCCGCAGACGAAAAGCCTGGCCGAGCCAGGAGGCGAAACCCGAGCCGAATTGGGTATAGGAAGCCTCAAGGCCGACCGAACCGCCAGTCCCGTTGGAGAGGAGGGTCTGGCCGGTGATGAGCACGGAATCACGTAGCGACATCCGGCCACCGCACAAAGCATTGGCCTCGATCGGATCCACCGGCCGTTCACGCCGCCATTTCTGCAGAAAATGGCCGCTGATACCTAAGAGAAGCCCCCCTACGCCGGGAATAAGCGCCTGCCAGGGATGGCCAAGCCGCGTCAGGCTGCTCAGATGGGATTCGAAAGCAATCCCATAGAGAAACATATGCATCCAATTGGCGAGACTGATAATGCCGGCGACGAGAACACCGGCGATCTGCCCGGCGAGGAGTCCGAGACAAATGAGTCCCAGTTCGTAGCGCCGCACGATCCTGCGCACATAGGCGGGCACGCTCCAACGCATGGGCGTGCCATCCATGGAGGCCATGGCGGGAGATGAAGAGATCGCGGGAGAAGCGGCTTTCGGCGGCAAACCCATCTTGACCGATATTTCTCCGCCTGTCCGAAGAGGATTCATTATGCCGATGGGTAGCACTGCATGAACCGAGATCCAAGCGGAGCTCTGCCTTGAAAATCTCTGCTCCGGTCTCGAAAAGGGGCAGCCAGATCTCAGGCGGGGCTGGAAAAGACCAGGCGCGTTCCCGTATAGGCGCGCACCAGGCGGTCGGGCATTTCCGCCTTGGCAATCTCGTAAAATGGCTCACCGGTACAGTGCAACGGGATGAGGTAATCCGGTCCGATCTCCTTGAGCGCCGCCACCGTCCGGCGCACATAATCCAGCGGATAGGGTGCGAGATGAAAGCCGCCGATGATAGCGTGCACTTTCTCGACGCCGGAGATTGTTTGTGCCTGTCTGACAGTATTGACGACACCACGATGACTGCAGGAGGTCAGAACGATGAGGCCACGGCCCCTGAGATGAAACGCCGTCGCGATCTCATGCCGGAACTTGTCGGGAATGGGCCCCGGCCCACGCTCGGCTTCCGGCAATCGTTCAGGCGAACAGCCGTTTCCCCCAGCCATGCCGGGATACATCGCGCTCGGGGACAAAAGCATCTCGAAACTTTTCCCGGCGATCGGGCCGGAGGTGAAACCGTGCCCGGCGACGAGCACCGGCCCTTCGGCAAGGGTTGCATCAAGGCCCGTCTCGGCCAGGAGCGCACGGTCGATCACACCGAAATCCCCCTTGACGGGAGGCGCCGTCCATTGGCGTGCGCAGAAACAATCCTCTCCACCGACATGGAACGGCAGTCCCCGTTTCAGATGATCCTTATTCTGCCGCAGAAAACCGGCGAGACCGCCAAAATGATCATAATGGCCATGACTGAGGACCAGCGCATCGATCTCGGCCGGATGGAGACCTAGAAGCTGGAGATTATTGTTGAGTGCCGTGGCGGTATAGCCGAAATCGATCAGCGTCCTGCGTGTCTGCGCTCCACGCGACGATGTCACATGAAGAGAAAGACCGAATTCACTCGCGGGCGTTCGGTCCGGCGGATGGTCGGGACTGATGCCCCAGCCGAAATGCTCGATCGAAAGATTGCCCACCTTGCGGCTCGGCGCGACGGCGAATTGATAATCCTCCGTCACGACATGGACACTCACGCTGTCAAGTTCGGGGACCGGCAAGACCAAGGCCTGCGCCGCAGTTCTTGACGCCGTTCCCGTCAACGCTGCCATAAACAGGCTTAAAGAAGCAGCGCCGCAGCCGCAAAGCACATTCCGTCGACTGGGATCCTCACAAACAAAGGGAAATTGTCCGATCCGCTCATCACTATGCCGGGAGAGCCGGAATCTCGCAGGTGCGGCAGGAGCCATGGGCAACCTCCGATGTTTGTCTTGACGCAAACTGGAAGCCTAGAGCATTTCGGATGTTTCCGAACTGCTCCACTTGGAAAAATTAGCGCATTTTCAGGTAGACAAAATGCTCCAAGGCCACGGATACGCTATAATCTGTAGCCGCACCGGGCGTTGACACAAACATTACGCCCCTCTCCCGCCGATCGCAAGATGGCAGGCAGCATTGCATCATACGGCGATATCAGGCGGCCGCTGCATATATCGAACAGCTATATGCAGCGGCCATCATCCTATCTTTTGATGGCACCGACGATCTGATCGACATTGTTGCGGACCATGCGGAGATAGGTCGGTGCCGGGCCATCCGGCGGCGACAGGGATTCGACGTAAAGCATGCCGCCGGGCACCGCGCCCGTCGCCTTAGCGATCTGCCGCACGAGGCGCGGATCGTTGGAATTTTCCAGAAAATAGACCTTCACCTTCTCCTTACGAATCTGGTCGATCAGTTTCGCGACGGTCGCCGCCGAAGCTTCCGTCTCGGTCGAAAAACCGGTCGGCGCGAGAAAAGTCACGCCATAGTCACGGGCGAAATAACCGAAGGCTTCATGGCTCGTCAGCACTTTCCGCTGTTCTTGCGGCACTTGCGCGATCTTCGCGCGGACATCAGCGTCAAGCGCCTGCAATTGCTGGCGATAACGGCTGGCATTTTCATGAAAGGCGGCAGCATCCTCGGGATCGGCGGCGGCGAGCGCCTTTTCGATATTATCGGTCCAGACGATGACATTGGCGACACTGTTCCACACATGCGGATCAGTCACATTGTGGTCACCCTCTTCCATCGCCAGGGTCTTGATACCCTCCGAGACAATGACAGGCTCACCCTTGTAGCCGGAAGCCTTGGCAAGGCGGGCAAACCAGCCCTCAAGTCCTTCACCGCTGATGAAGACGAGCGAGGCCGCCTTCAGGGAGCGGGCATTATCAGGCGAGGGTTCGAATTCATGCGGATCGCCATTGGTCGGCACGAGGCTCTCGACCGTGACATGATCGCCGCCAATCTGTTTCACGACATCAGCGAGCACGGTGAAGCTGGCGACAGCCTGAACCGTCTTGGCCATAGCCCCCTGCCCCGAGGGGACGAGCGACAGAAGACACGCCGAAAGGCACAAGCAAGCGACGCCAGGGATCCGTATCCGCATATCCCATCTCCCTCAACCGGTGCGATGCCGCAAGGGCAACAGTCGGCGCATGGCGCCCGATGGACAAAACAGCAGGGAAAGAACGTAAAAGCAGGCAGCCGTGAGAATGATCGTCGGCCCCGAGGCAAAGCCCAGATGGAACGAGACGATCAGCCCGATCAATCCCGAAAGCGCGGCGATAACAGCAGCGACCAGCGCCATGCCGGGTAACGTGCGCGCCCAGAGCTGCGCCACGGCGGCGGGCAGCATCATCATGCCAACCGACATCAAAGTGCCGAGCGCCTGAAAGCCCGCCACGAGATTGAGGACGACGAGAAACAGAAACAGGAGATGATAAAAGATGCCATGGCCGCCGACCGCGCGCATGAAGCCCGGATCGAAACATTCCGCGACGAGCGGCCGGTAGACGATGGCGAGCACGATCAAAGTGAAAGTGGCAATCGCCCCGACAAGGTAAAGAGCCGGCGCGTCAATGGCGAGAATGGTGCCGAAGAGCACATGCAGAAGATCGATGTTCGAGCCCCGCAGCGACACGATGAGGACGCCGAGCGCCAGAGAGGTCAGATAGAAACTCGCAAAACTCGCATCCTCGCGCAGCACTGTCGTGCGGCTGATGAGACCAGAGAGAAGCGCGACGCTCAAACCGGCAACGAGACCGCCGAGCCCCATGGCGGGCAGAGAAAGACCTCCGGCGATCAGAAAACCGATCGCCGCGCCCGGCAGAACCGCATGGCTCATCGCATCGCCGACGAGGCTCATGCGGCGCAGCATGAGCAAAACACCGATGGGACCGGAACCAAGGCCGAGCGCGATGGAAGCCACCAGCGCGCGGCGCATGAAACCATAATCCGCGAAGGGGCTGATGAAGAGAGCGGAGAAGCTCATGCGCTCCCCGGCACGGACGCTGCGGCCCCTGGCCTCTTGCTGAAGGGGGGAATGTGCATCGAAAGACCCTTATGAAACAGCTCACGAGTAAGGAGCCTTTGAGGAATCAGGCGGCGCAATAGGGGGCGCTTTCATCCCATTTTTCCGCCATCGCCCGCGTCCGCTGCAAATTGGCCTCGGTGAGTACGCTGGCGGTCGGCCCCCAGCCGACCAGATCCCGCGCCAGGAGCAAAGTCTCGGGGAAATGGTGCCGTACCTGATCGAAATCATGCAGCACGGCGATCACCGTACGTCCTTCGCCATGCCAACCGGCAATGATCCGCAAAAGGTCCTCGGTGGTGCGCGCGTCGATTGCGGTAAATGGCTCATCCAGGATGATCACGGAGGCATTCTGCAGAATGAGGCGCGCGAAAAGGACACGCTGGAACTGGCCGGAGGAGAGCGAGCCGATGGAACGGAATTCGAACCCCTCAAGGCCGACGGCGACAAGCGCCTGCCGCGCCGCCTCGGCGCAGGCGCTCGTCACCCGACCAAACACGCCGACCTCGCGCCAGGCACCGAGCATCACAAGATCGGCAACCGACAAGGGAAAATGGCGGTCGAGCTCGGCCGCCTGCGGCAGATAGCCGAAATCGCCGATAGCCAGGCCGCAACGATCGATTGTGCCATGTGACAGCGGTAATTGACCCATAATGGCCTTGAGCAACGTCGATTTGCCCGCCCCATTAGGTCCCACAATGGCGGTAAGGCATCCCCGGGCGAAAGTGCCTGAAAGGTGATGCACCGCCGGATGGGCCTCGTAGGTCAAGGTGACGTCGTCGAGCACGAGAACGGGAGGCGAAACAGGCTTCATGGCAGGGAAATCGCCCATACGATCGCGAGCCACAGGCACAGGATGACGGGAAGCGCGAAAGCCAGCCGCTGCCACGCCGAACGCGCCAGGAGCGAGGTGAGAAAGGGATCACGGGCGGCCATGCGGATGCTATTTCTTCGGCGCGAGGGGAGATCAGGTGACCGATCATAACGCAATGTTATAATATATCAATGCCCATGAAACGGCCCATCAAACTGATCATGGCTCGCGAATCCTGGATGTGCGGGCGGCTGCCGGCAATGATTCCACAGCGGCGCGGGGGGGCTTCATGCCGCCGGACGAAAGTGGCCCCGGCACAAGCCGGGGCCATCTGCATTCCGAAACCTTTGCCACAGGCAAACGCTCACCAGGCAGCCCGTACCTGGCTTGCCGGCCGGTTCAGCTCGACATCATTCGTGCCAATGGATTTGATCCAGTCGAGCGGAATGAAATGGTCGCGTCCGTCCGGGGAATCGGCGCGGGTAAGCTGTATGCGGTCGCCTTCGAGGTGATCGACAATACCGATGATCTGGCCGTCAGAAGCCATGACATTCATATGATCATGGATCTTATCGGCATAGGATGCCATATCCGAGCCGACGAGGCCCGTGCTCGCTGCCAGACGGTCCTTGTCGATAGCTTGGCCAAGGCGGGAATCGTCAATGTCGACTTTGGTTTCGCGCACCTGATCCGACACTGTCTGCTCATGTTCGGTGACGTTGCGGCTGAGGAGGATTTCCTCGCTGATATGGATATCCTTCTCGACCACCGGCTCTTCGGCATGTTGCGTGAGTTCGATCGTTCTTTCAGCGAAGACATCCTCCGCCGCGGTCACGGAGCGATCAACGGGATGACGATCGAGCGTGATATTTTCCTCACGCAGATTGATTGTCGCGCTGACCGGCCGCATCACCGTATAGCTGTGAACGCGAACGCGGCCATTGTCGATTTCGCGTTTGCCGAGATGCATGATTTCCTGGGCGACGGGGATCACCTCTTCCCGCCCGGTAAAGGCCGGGGCTTGCGAGCCCACACCGGCGAAACGGGTCTCGCCCATATTCTCCTCGCCAAGGAGAGCCGCATTCTCTTCCTCGGTCAAGGGCCTGATATCCTCTGGGCTTTCAAGCAGCGTCATTTCCTCGGAGGTCTTCTCTTGTTCACCCAAAGCCGGTGCAATGGGAGCCGCACCGGCTGGTGCCGCCGCAATCGCGCCGGAAGGCTGATCTTTCATTGCAGCATCCGCCATTTCGGCTTTTTCTTCCATCTTGGCCGGCATGCTGGCGTGGGCGGCCGCATAGCCGGTCCAGCCTTCGGCGCGCCATTGCGCTTCCTGCTCGTTGAGATCGATCGTGCCGGAGGAATCGAGAATATCGAAAGCCTGTTCATAGGCGGCATCGCTTTCCGCGCGGACCGACACGAGATAACCGCCCCGCTTCAAGCTCTCGGCATAGATATGACGGTCTTCCTCGGGCAGGAACATCCCCTTGAGGCTTTCCCAAAAGCCTTTTTCCTCCTCAATTGTGCTGCCAGCGGCTTCCTGCAGCGTCCCTCCCAGACCATGCAGGAAATGAATGGAGGATTCCGGAATGCCGATCGCCAAAAGCTTGTCCACCGCCCTGCGGGCATCCGCCTCCCGATCGAAAAACGCCGTGATGTGATGATATTTGGTGGAATCGCCTTGTCGCGCCTCGGGTAGCGACTCAGAAAGATTGGCCATGAACTGTCTCCCTTCCTCGGGTGAACTGGCCGCGTCCTGAAGCGGCGCAGCCGTTGCGGGCAGGGTCTCGACAAGCGCGCGTTGTTGACGCCGTTCGACGGGTATATTCACATAGGTGTCGGAGCGCTGCCGGCGAATGTGGATTTCTTCCGTCAGGACGAGGCGCTTTTCGATGAACAGAACTTCCTTGAAAACCGGAATGATCGTGAGATCGCCTTCAATTCGGACATCCGGAACACTATCGACAACACGATCCACCGGCACACGTTTGATCTCGACAGTCTCTGACGCAAGCGTCGCCTCAATGGTCTCGTTCAGCCTATCCGTGACGACACGCACACGGACTGACCCTTTCGACACCGATCGTTTACCGACAGACGCGATTTCCTGATAAAGCGGCAGAGTTTCGGTTTCCGTCTCAAGATTTTCATTCATCGTGGGACCCGATCCATTGCCAATTTTCAACAAACGGCTGGCATCGAGGTTCCAGAAGGAAATTGAGGAATTTCCCTCACATGCAAATTGCGCGCGGTGAGGGATAAGCAGCAGGCCATGAATGCGAAGCTCGAGCAAGTTCATCGTCCGGGCACCCGCAGCCGGATCGGCCTGCCACGCGCGATTGCGCATACATTTCCATTGTATGAATCGCTATGTCCTCCCGTGAGGAGATCACACGACCAGGACTGCCGAAACCATCATTGCCCGGGCTTGAAGATCGCCACGGCATTTGCATCGCCAGGCCGGGGCAGAAGGCCCGCCGCGAAGAAGGCGTCGGCGATCGCCTGTTGCTCGCCGAACGCATCGCGCTTGACCGCGCCGACTTCGTAACTGCGTTTGGCATTGGCATCAAGCACAGTCTCTTCATCGATGCCCCAGAGTTTTGCGAGAATCCGGGTCGCCGCTTGCGGATGCGCCTTCACATCCCTCCCGCGTTCCACCAGCTTTTCAAAGATGACGGCAAGCTCGGGAGCATGTGTCGTGGCATAGTCCCCAGTCGTGACATAATAACGTTTGTATGCGGCGAGGCTCTGCGCATCGGCAAGCACACGCGCCTTCGTCTGCCGCTGGATGCTCGAAACGAAAGGTTCCCATGTCACCAGCGCGTCGATCCGGCCGCTCGCCAGCGCCGCGCGCCCGTTCGAGCGCGCCATCTGTCTTCAGCAAGACCATGAGAGTGGGTGAACGCTGACAGCCGATGCGCATCACCTCTGCCTCGGCAAGCGCGCCGTCATGGCAAAAGAGCACCGCCAGCAAGAGCGCGAAGAGGGTCAGCATCACGGATCCGTGCCCACGGCAAAAAAACTCAATTCGAACATGATGCCCCTCCGCAATGCCCACGGCGGAATTACGCGGCGGGCGATAGATAAATACATATCCAATTGATATATCTTGTATTTTGTAGCGTCAGCGGCGCCATGATGCGGCACTATAGAGAAAGCCCCGCCCGAAAATACTTGAGTTTTTCTCAACGATCGGCATCCGTGACCGGTCTGGTCTTCGATCGGCTCAGGAAACACGCCACGCCAACTTCAAGGCTTTCGCTTTTTCCGACTGCCCTTTTATAAGGGTCGAAACATCATTCTCCTCCGCCCATTCGGAGCGGCGCCACCGCCTTGAGCAGAAGGTTAAGGGCAAGGGGTGAGGTGACGGACTTTCACGAAGAGGATTTCATGGGTTTCAAATGCGGCATCGTCGGCCTGCCCAATGTCGGCAAATCGACCCTTTTCAATGCCCTCACGCAGACCGCGGCGGCGCAGGCGGCGAATTATCCCTTCTGCACGATCGAACCGAATGTCGGCGACGTCGCCGTGCCTGACGAAAGGCTCACGGCGCTCGCTGAAATCTCCCATTCCAAGGAGATCATCCCGACGCGCCTCACCTTCGTCGATATCGCCGGCCTCGTGCGCGGTGCGTCGAAGGGAGAAGGCCTCGGCAATCAATTCCTCGGCAATATCCGCGAATGCGATGCCATCGCCCATGTCGTGCGCTGTTTCGAGGATTCCGACATCACCCATGTCGCGGGCAAGATCGCGCCGATCGACGATATCGAGACGATCGAGACCGAACTCATGCTCGCCGATCTCGAATCTCTCGAAAAGCGCGTCGGCAATCTGGAGAAAAAGGCCAAGGGCGGCGACAAGGAAGCCAAGGAAATCCTGTCGCTTGTGGAGCGCAGTCTCGCGCTTCTGCGCGAGGGCAAGCCGGCGCGTCTCGCGGAGGTCGCGGCCGATGAACGCAAGCTTTTTTCAAGCCTTGGTCTCCTGAGCGCCAAGCCGGTGCTCTATGTCTGCAATGTGGAAGAGGAATCCGCAGACAAGGGCAATTCCTTCTCCGCCGCCGTCGCCGCGCGTGCAGCTGAGGAGAACGCGGTCACCGTCGTCGTCTCGGCCAAGATCGAAAGCGAGATCGCCATCCTGCCACCGCAGGATCAGAAGGACTATCTCGAAGCCGTCGGGCTCACGGAACCAGGCCTCAACCGCGTCATTCGCGCCGGCTACAGCCTGCTCGGTCTCATTACTTATTTCACCGTCGGACCGAAGGAAGCCCGCGCCTGGACGATCCCCGCCGGAACCAAAGGCCCGCAGGCGGCTGGCGTGATTCATACCGATTTCGAGAAAGGCTTCATCCGCGCCGAAACGATCGCCTATGAAGATTATATCGCCCATCAGGGCGAAACCGGCGCGCGGGAAGCCGGCAAATTCCGCCTAGAAGGCAAGGATTATGTCGTCGCTGACGGAGATGTGTTGCATTTCCGTTTCGCCAATTGAAACGGATGATTTCGCGCCGCATTACCAGTTTTTGAGAGGTCTCACGCCGAAACGCATGTGTCACGACAGAGCGTGATCCACAGCGCTCGGCGGACGACCACCCCGCAATCGCAGGAGCCGGCAGGCAATGATCTATGGTCAGTGCCGGTCGAGATCACGGACGCGGGGCAAATCGGCAACAGCCAGGATGCGAGGTCGCGCATCCTGTTCACATTTGAAAAGAAAGCATTTTCTTAAAGCCGCCAGAGGCCGCATGGCAATTGGAAAGCTGTTCCCGTAGCGAGCTCGCGGCATTCGGAAGCTTGGCTTATTCCCGATTTGGGGAAATGCGTGAGGGAATCATCCGTGCCATTGTCTCGAACAGAGAGAGACAACAGAGGCAACGCAACGCACCAAGCTCGAAGGCCCCGCGCCTAGACTATGATACAGAAACAATCACGGTCACGGAATTGTCGAATTTCTATCGTTATATAAAATGCACTCCACTCATACGTATAATAAATAAAAATAGATTTAAATTTAATTTATGTTGCGTATGATCGGAACTTTCTATAATGACAACGGCAGATTTCTCGTCGAGATAACGATTTTATCCCTTTCTGCACCCTGTATATTACATTGTCGGCTGAGGTCTTTCAGACCTCAGCTTTTTCATTTGGGCGTTTGTATCACAAATATTCCATAACAAGGTGGGCTGGTTCTCGTTTCACTCGAGCACCGGAAACCTCCCGATAGATCACAACCAAAAGCCCCCACTCTTACGGGGGAGCCTTGTCTTCATTTAAAGCCTGTCACATCAAGGGGATTTGCCGGGAGGAAGGCTCATCGCATCGATGGCAGCCTGCTCGGCCGCCGTTGCTTTTGCGCGTGAGGGCGCCTTGATCCTCTCGCGCAACCCCTGGAACAGAACATAGAGCGGCGGTATCACGAAAATGCCAAGGAAGGAGGCTCCGATCATGCCCGCGAACACCGCCGTCGAGACATTGCGGCGGGCAAGCATGGCGGCTCCAACCGCGAAGACCAACGGGACGAGCCCAAGGATGAAGGCAAAGGAGGTCATCATCACCGGGCGAAACCGCAGCCGCGCTCCTTCCGTCGCCGCTTCCAGCAAGGGCATGCCGTGTTCGCGCCGCTCCTTGGCGAATTCGACGATCAGAATGCCGTTCTTCGCGGCAAGACCGATGAGCACGATCATGCCGATCTGGGCGTAGAGATCGAGCGTGACGCCCGCCACGACCATGCCCACGAAAGCTGCAACGAGACCGACGGAAACCGACAGAAGCACCGAAACCGGAATGCTCCAGCTTTCGTAAAGCGCGACCAGGAAGAGATAGGCGAACAGGACGGCGAAGGCGAGAATGATGGGCGTCTTGCCCTCGGCGCGTTTCTCCTGGAAGGAAATATCCGTCCAATCCCCGCGATAGCCGGTCGGCAGGACATTGGCGGCGACGCGTTCCATCGCACTAAGCGCCTGCCCCGAAGAAATGCCAGGCGCCGGGCTCCCCTGCACCGTCGCCGCGAGCCGGTTGTTGTAGCGGATGAGGGCCTGCGGACCGACGACGAGGCGCACCTCCACGAGGCTACGCAGCGGAACCATCTTGCCCTGTGCATTACGGACATTGATGCGGTTGATATCGTCCACCGAGGCACGGTCCTCCGCCTCGGCCTGAACCTGGACCTGCCACGTCCGCCCGAAGAGATTCATATCGTTGACATAGAAGCCGCCGAGGGATGCCTGAAGCGCCTGGAAAATGTCATTGATTGCGACACCGAGAATCTGCGCCTTGTCACGGTCGATATCGAGATAGATTGACGGGTTTGTGGCCGAAAACGTGCTGAACACCCGCGCCAGTTGCGGATCCTGATTGGCTGCGACGAGGAGACCGCGCAACACTTGCGCCAACGCTTTGGGCGTGCCACCGGCAAGATCACGCAAGACGAAACTGAAGCCGCCGCCGGTGCCGAGGCCGATGATGGGCGGCGGACTGATGGGGATGGCGCGGCCGCCGCGCACCTCCGCGAGTTTTTCACCAAGCCGGCGAATGATCGCGGGCGCTCCGTCTTCCTCCGCCTTGCGTTCCTCGAAAGGCTTTAGCGTCACGATCACGAAGGCCGCATTGGGCTGCGAATAATTGTCGATGAAATTCAGGCCGACGATCGAGGAATAATCGGCAATCGTCGGTTCTTCCTTCAGGACGGTTTCAACCTGACGGATGACATCGGTCGAACGGCCGATCGAAGCCCCATCGGGAAGCTGGACGATGACAAAGAGCGCACCCTGGTCTTCCTCCGGCACGAAGCCTGTCGGCGTCATCTTGCCGAGTACATAAATGCCAGCAAAGGCCGCGGCCACGGCGACGAGACTGAGCACCGAGACACGAACCAGCCGGGCGACGGCTGCGCCGTAACGGTCACGCACCCAATCGATTGCCCGCATCAACGCGCCGATCGGCCCCCGGCGCGGACCATGGCGCGACTGCAGGAGCAGAGCGCAAAGCGCCGGCGATAACGTCAGCGCATTCACTGCCGACAGGAACATCGAGACCGCGACCGTCACCGCGAACTGACGGAAGAGCACGCCCGAGATTCCCGGGACGAAGGCAACCGGAACGAAGACGGAGAGCAACACCAGCGTAATGGCGATGATCGGCGCGGTAATGCCTTTCATCGCCTGGATCGTCGCCTCGGCGGGGGTCAGTTCGGGATGGTTTTCCATCACCGCCTCGACCGCTTCGACGACGACGATCGCGTCATCGACGACGATACCGATCGCAAGCACCAGGGCCAGCAGCGAAACCGTATTGGCGGAATAGCCGATCGCGTTCAGCACGACGAATGTGCCGATCAGGCTTACCGGGACGGCAATCGTCGGGATCAAAGTCGCGCGCAGATTGCCGAGGAACAAAAATACCACCAGCACGACGAGGACAAAAGCCTCGAAGAGCGTATGCAGCACCGTCTCGATCGTCGCCGAAACGAATGTCGTCGGATCGTAGGTGACTTTCCAGGCAAGATCCTCGGGAAAATCCTTGGCGGCTGTCCGCAGCTTCTCCTTGACCGCGTCCAGCGTTTTCAGCGCATTCGCGCCGGGCGTCTGGTAGATGCCGATGAGTGTAGCGGGGCCGCCATTGAGGCGGGTCGAGCGGTCGAGATTTGCCGCGCCGAGCTCAAGGCGGGCAATATCATCGAGCCGCAGGATCGAGCCATCGGGATTCGTCCGGATGATGATCTTCTTGAATTCGTCGATCGAGGTCAGACGGCCCTTGGTCTGAATATTCAGCTGCAATTGCTGATCGTTGGAGATTGGCCGCGCGCCGATCCGGCCGACCGCCGCCTGGACATTCTGCGCCTTGATCGCATTAATGACATCGCCTGTCGTGAGGCCAAGGCCGGTCAGCCGGTCCGTATGCACCCAGGCGCGAACGGAATAATCCTGCGGCGCGAACAAAAAGGCATCGCCCACGCCAGGCGTGCTCTTGATATCATCGAGAAGATTGATGGTGACGTAATTTGAAATGAACAACTCGTCATGCGTCTGTTTCGGTGAAGAAACCGCAATCACGCCGAGAAGCGCGGAGGATTGCTTCTTGACGTTGACGCCCTGCCGCTTGACATCTTCGGGGAGTTTCGACAGCGCGGTCTGGACACGATTGTTGACATTGACCGTATTAATGTCCGGATCGGTACCGAGTTCGAAGGACACCAGCAGGGAATAACTGCCGTCATCTCCGCTCACGCTTTTCATATAGATCATCTTGTCGACGCCGATGACCTGACTTTCGATCGGCTGCGCGACCGTCGATTCGACCACGGCTGCCGAGCCGCCAGGATAACTCGTCTTGACGGACACCTGAGGCGGCACGATATCGGGATATTGCGCGATGGGAATGACGAAGAGCGAAACGAGACCGGCAATCACTGTAATGATGGCGATGACGGTCGCAAGCCGGGGCCGCGCCACAAAGACGTCTGAAATCATGGATCAGCTCCGGTCGGTAAGCGGCATAACGGGGCTGGCGGTCACGGGGCCGCCGGGACGCGCGCGGTCGACGCCCTCGACGATGACTTGCTCTCCTCCTGTAAGACCCGATTCGACGATCGAATCGCCGCCAATTTCCCCCCCGAGCTTCAAGCGGCGGACCTGCGCCTTGCCATCCTCGACAACAAAGACATAGACGCCCTGCTGATCGGCCAGCAAAGCGGATTCAGGCACTGTGACCTTTTCCTGCGGCTTGCCACCTTCGACCGTGACCTGGACCAATTGTCCGTCGATCAGCATGCCATCGGGATTGGGCACGATAGCCCGCACGGTGATTGTATCCGTCGATTTATCCACCGTCACATCGACGAAATTGATCTTGCCCTCGTGATCATAGGTAGAGCCATCGGAAAAGCGAAGGCTGACCTTGAGAACATCACCCGCCATTTTGCGCTTTTCATTCTCGAGACGAAGGAATTCACGCTGGCTGACCGGGAAGACGACATAGGTCGGATCCTGGCTGACGATCGTTGTCAGGACTCCGCTATCGGGACCGACAACATTGCCTTTCGTTACATTTGTCCGGCTGATGATACCAGCGATAGGCGAGGTGATTTGCGTATAGCCAAGATTGATCATGGCGCCGTCCAATTGCGCTTCCGCCACGGCAACATCGCCGAGGGCGGTCTGCTCTTCCGCCACACGCACGTCGCGCACGGCAGCGGTACCGGTTTGCCTGGCCAGCAATTCCTGCGCACGGGCGCGCTGGAGCGAGGCATTCGCCAGCGCGCCCTTCGCCTTCAACACATTGCCCTTGGCTTGTTGCACCGCGGCATCAAAGGGCTCCCGTTCGATACGAAACAGGGGAGCACCTTCGGCGACTTTGTCGCCCTCCTTGAACAGAACAGCTTGGAGATAGCCGGTGACACGCGCACGAACCTCGACCTTGTTCATCGCCTCGATCCGGCCGACGAAGCCCAGCGCGTTGGTGACCGGCCGTTTGGAGACAAGAACAGTACCGACGATGGCTGGCGCCGGCGTTTGCGCGATTACGGGGCCGCGAATGGAGCTCATAGCCAGCAAAACACACACAATGACAGAGAGATAACGGACAGAGGGATACCGCATGAACTCCGTCTCCATCGATCGCATAGCCGTTCTTGCAAGCCGTCAACGCGCGTCTCGAACGCGCCCGCACATTCATATCATTCTTTGGCAACAGGCATCAAAGTGGATTTTGGGTTAGGTGACCCATTGTTTCACCCCCAAGTTTCCTCTCAAGCTGCATCAGCCGACGGAACCGTGTCTTGATCGGCGTGTTTTACCCAACGCGCATCTCGGCACATCTCGGTACATCGGACCACGTCAGGAAAACCGGCAGCTTGGCCACAACAGCAGTTTTGAGGGCATACAGCTTGCGGTCCCCCTGGTGGTGCGAGACAGGCTCCGCAACGGCTTGGCTCACAATCAGCCTTCACAGGCCGCTATGATTATCCTCGTCCCTTCACCTCGGTTTCACGGTTAACCTGCCCAACGAAACAGCTCCCGGGAGGGAAATATGACAACCCATCTCGACGAATTATTACCCACCGCCAAAGACATTATGAAGAAAGTCGCTATCGCCGAGGCGGCGGAAGCGGCCAAGCGCGAAACCGCGCAAGCCAAGGCTGCGGAAGAAAAAAAAGCACTGATCGAGCAGCTGTCGAAACCCTCCGGACTGTCGGACGAGGAGGCCATTCGACGCGCCATCGTCATCATCGATCGCGCCGTCAGCAATGGCCTGACGGAAGTCCAGGTCTACCGCTTCCCCAACGAGCTCTGCACGGATCACGGCCGCGCCATCAACCAGGCGGAACCGGGATGGGAGACGACCCTCACCGGCATACCCAAGGAAATCTATCAATTGTGGGACAAATATTTTCGCGAGCGCGGCTACAAGCTGAAGGTGGAAATCGTCGACTATCCGGGGGGAATGCCGGGTGATGTCGCGATGACGATGAACTGGAGCGACACCGAACCGGGCACGACCCATTGACCCTCACCGGGCAGCCGCTCCATCACGGAAATAGTGCGGGCATAAACACCCATTCCGCTAACAGAGCCGTTGGTAGAGATGACCGCTGGCTTGGAGCGTTGCGGATATACCCAGAACATGACCCAACAGATGAGAGCATCGAAGGTTCGAATGGAATCCTCTTCGATGCTCTGTTTCATTGAAAACGCAATCAGATTGATTCCAAAACGGGTGCCCTTTTGGGTTTGATGCTCGCGACGGACAGCGCAGGGGAGCGGGACTCATGATCTTCGATAGCGCGGCATTACCCTCCAACGCTCCCACTTGGCCACTCACGGGGCCGATTCCGGGGCCAATGGGCTTCTTCGCGCCCGTGATGGATTATTGGATCGATGCGGTGCAGCGCAGCCTGCTGTTTCTCGACGTCCTGCGTCAACGCGGCAATCAATATCACGTCCATATCGCCAAGACGGCGCCACATGTTCTCAATTATCAGGTGGAGCTTGTGGTTGATGGCCGCCAACTTGAACAGGCCGTCAATTACCTCCTCGTCAAGGTCATTCCGCCACCAGGCATCAACGTCGATCCGACGCTGCGGCCTTTCGTGATCGTCGATCCGCGCGCCGGTCACGGTCCCGGCATCGGCGGGTTCAAGGCGGATAGTGAGATCGGCGTTGCCCTCAAGGCCGGCCATCCCTGCTATTTCATCGGCTTCCTGCCCAATCCCATGCCGGGCCAGACGATCGAGGATATCGCCCGCGCGGAAGCGATCTTTCTCAAGAAGGTCATCGAACTGCATCCTGAAGCCGATGGCAAACCCTGCGTGATCGGCAATTGCCAGGCCGGTTGGGCGATCATGATGCTGGCCGCCATCGCCCCCGACCTGTTCGGCCCCATCATCATCGCCGGGTCGCCTTTGTCCTATTGGGCAGGCGTTCATGGCCAAAATCCCATGCGCTATAGCGGCGGTCTTGTGGGCGGAAGCTGGCTGACCGAGCTCACCAGCGATCTCGGCAATGGCATATTCGATGGCGCCTGGCTCGTGCAGAATTTCGAGAACCAGAATCCCGCGAACACACTTTGGACCAAGCAATATAATCTCTATTCCAAAATCGACACGGAACCGAAACGCTATCTCGATTTCGAGCGCTGGTGGAGCGGCCATGTCAATCTCGCTGCGCAGGAGATTCAATTCATCGTCGACAAGCTCTTCATCGGCAACAATCTCGCCGCGGGCAGGATCGAAACCTCCGACGGGAAGACAATTGATCTCCGCAACATCCGGACACCCACCGTCGTCTTCTGCTCGAAGGGAGACAATATCACGCCGCCGCAACAGGCGCTGGGCTGGCTTCTCGATCTTTATGAATCCGTCGACGACATCCGCGCCTATGGTCAGACCATTGTCTATACAATTCACGAATCCATTGGTCATCTCGGCATTTTCGTCTCGGGAGGCGTCGCCAAAAAGGAGCATGGACAATTTTCAAGCAATATCGATCTGATCGACGTCCTGCCGCCAGGCCTCTACGAGGCGATTTTCGAACCCAAAACGGAGATGATGGCGCATCGCGATCTCGTCGCCGACGAATGGGTGATGCGATGCGAGAGTCGAACATTGGAGGACATCCGCGCCCTTGGCGCAAACAGCACGGCCGATGATCGCTGTTTCGAGACCGCCGACCATGTATCCAAAGTCAATCTGGCCTTGTACCGGCTGTTCGCGCAACCGCTGATCCGCGCCTTTATCAACCCATCACTGGCGGAAACGATCCGCAAGAGTCAGCCGCTGCGGCTGCAATATGATGTTCTATCCGATGACAATCCCTTGATGCCGCCGCTTGCCACAATAGCGGAGAAAATCCGCGAATACCGCAGGCCGATTGCGACGGACAATCCCTTTATCATCATGCAGGAGATGGTTTCCGAGCAGATCGTCGCGGCTCTAGACAACTGGCGCGTGGCCTGCGAAACAATCACCGAACGGAGATTTTTCGCGATCTATGGCTCACCCGCGCTGCAAGCGGCGTTTGGCATCGACCGGTCGGATACACATCCGTTTCGCAAGGCACCGAAAAGCAAGCTGTATGATGAACTCAGGCGGATCCGGATCACCGAACTCAAATCACAAATTCCCGTCGGAGGATTGCGCGAGGCCACAATCCGGGGCCTTCTCTATGCCGGCATGGCTCGAGGTTCGGTCGACGAACGTGGTTTCGAGGCGGTGCGCCGTATTCGCGAGACCTATGACACAACACCTTTGCCTGCGTTCAAATCCATCGTCCGCCAACAATTCTATATGCTGCTGCTCGACACGGAAAGCACGCTCGCGGCCATACCCGCCATGTTGCCGTCCGACATGGATGCACGGAAAAAGGCGTTGCAGATCATCAAACAGGTTCTGAGCGCGCGCGGCGAACTCTCCACCGAGGACAAGCGGCGGTACCAGCGGGTCGCGGCTTTGTTCGGTGTCGAGGAAGACGTGGAGCCGCAGGGCAGCCTGACGGTCGTGCCAATGACACGAAAGGAAACACGCAAGGACGTACAGACCAAGACGCCATGATCGATCGCCGGCGCCCCGGCGCTCTCAAACCGAATGGATATCACTGCCGGTTTGAACGCATAAAGCCGCATAGCCCTAGCCTCGCACCTTCACTCTTCCGCCATAGGCCTTCGGACCAAAGTCCTCTTTCGCCGCAAATCGCGCCGGGCCATAGACAATCTGGGAAAAAGCTTGATCCCGATGATGGCGAGAGCCCACCGATTGTGCGGCGCGCGCAGGCGGGAGAGGAAGACGCATGATTTTTTATGACGATATCACCAGCGGCGACCTGATCGAGACCGGCATGCGCGCCCTGAGCCGCGACGACATCATCGAATTCGCCCGCGTCTATGATGCGCAGCCATTCCATCTCGATGAAGAGGCCGCCAGAAACTCCCTGCTTGGCAGCCTTGCCGCTTCCGGCTGGCAGACGGCGTCGCTCACTCAGCGTCTCGTGCATGAGGCCTTCATCGGCAAGGCCTCCTCGCTTGGCGCGCCCGGTATCGAGGAATTGAAATGGCTGAAGCCGGTCGTGCCAGACGTCGGTTTACGCGCACGCATTCATGTGGGCGACAAACGCGTCTCGAAAAGCCGTCCTGAAATGGGCCTTGTCAATCTCTTCGTCGAAGTCCTGAACGAGGCCGGCGTCACCGTGATGACGCAACGCAATGTGCTGCTGATGGGCCTGCGCGGTGCCTTGCAAAAACCGATCGAGCGGCCCCAGGATGGCGGTGCGCAGACACAGGATGGTTTGTCATTGCAACACTCCGCGCCTCAGGAAAGGCCCCTCCGGCCGTGGCCGAAGACGCAATATCTGGAAGATCTGCCAGTCGGACAGGAAATTCTCCTCGGCAAGGAACATTTCACGGCACAATCCATCATCGCCTTTGCAACGGCCTATGATCCGCAGCCGTTTCACTTCGATGAGGCAGCAGCACGGCAAAGCCATTTCGGCGGGCTCGCGGCCTCCGGCTGGCAGACAGGGGCGAGCTGGATGAAGCATTATGTGGCTTATCGTGAGGTTTTTTCGAAGGAGTTTTCCGCCGAAGGCGGTATCTTGCCGGAATATGGCCCCTCCCCCGGATTCATCGACCTCAAATGGCCGCGCCCGGTCTATGCCGGAGACACGATCACCTATACAACCCTCATCGAGAGCATACGTCCCACCTCGCGGTCCGGCTGGGGGCTCGTCACCTCGCTGAACCGGGGATTCAATCAGAATGGCCAGTTGGTCCTTTCCTTCCGTCCTTCCATCTTCTGGCAGATGAAGCCGGTTTGATGCGGAGCAAGCCCCTTGAGAGAGCTATGGATTTTGCCCCGTCACAAACAGACCCGGCCCATACGTGTCAGCATCCTCCCGTGTTCGATGACGCCTTCTTCGAGCAATTGATCGATCTGTTTCGCTGGCGCCGCGATGTCCGCCGTTTCCGGACGGATCCGGTGCCTCAGGCTCTCGTCGAGGAACTGGTGTCGATGGCGACGCTCGCGCCCTCCGTCGGCAACAGCCAGCCATGGCGGTTCATCAGCGTCGAAAGCCGCGAGCGCCGCCAGAAGGTGATCGAGGATTTCAATCTCTGCAATGCCGAGGCGCTCAAGACCTATGAGGGCGAGCGCGCCGCCCGTTATGCGCGACTCAAATTGTCGGGTCTCAGGGAAGCACCGATTCATCTCGCCGTCTTTTGCGATATGGAGACGCTGGCCGGCAAAAGGCTCGGCCGTCTCACCATGCCGGAAACCCTCTCCTATTCGGTCGTCGCCGCCATTCAAATCCTCTGGCTCGCCGCGCGGGCACGTGGCCTCGGCCTCGGCTGGGTGTCGATCCTGCATCCCGATGTCCTGAAGAAGACGCTCGACGTGCCGGCTGAGTGGCAGTTCATCGCCTATCTGTGCCTCGGCTATCCGCAGGAGGAACATGAGGATCCCGAATTGGTGCGCAGCCAATGGCAGGCACGTCTCGCCGAGCCCGGGCGCCTGCTGCACCGCTGACCCCTTTCCAAGCCTCCGGTCCGGCCGGCATCCTGACCGTGGCCAAAGCCATACTTACACAATTACAATGAAATAGCAGCGTCACGGAAAACTGCTAGCCTGTATGACATAACCTCTGATCAACGCGAGGGCCGGTCATGAACGCCAGCGATGTCATGGTACACAATGTCATTACCATCGGACCCGAAGACGATATTGCGGAAGCCGCCAAACGGCTTGTCGATCACGACATCAGCGCCTTGCCGGTCGTCGACGGCGAAGGACGCCTGATAGGCATCCTGAGCGAAGCGGATCTGATCCACCGCAAGGAGGTCGACACGGAAAAACGGAGGCCGTGGTGGATGGAGGCCATCCTTCCGGCGACCATTCTTTCGGAAGATTACGCGAAATCCCATGGGCGCAAGGTCGGCGAGGTCATGTCACCGCATCTCGTGACGGCCGCCGAGGACACGCCGCTGTCCGAAATCGCCACTCTGATGGAAAAGCATCGCATCAAGCGCATACCGATCGTGCGCGACGGCAGGCTCATCGGGATCGTCAGCCGCGCAAATCTCATCCAGGCGCTCGCCAGCACAGTGACAATGCAGCATGAAACGCTGGATGACGACCGGGCAATCCGCAGGGAAATCCTGTCGCGGCTTGCCAACCAATCCTGGACCGATTTCGGCGAGCGCAACATCGTCGTCACAAAGGGCGTCGCCCATCTCTGGGGGCTCGTCGGTTCCCCCGAGGAACGCAAGGCGTTGCGGGCCCTTGTCGAGACGGTGCCTGGCGTGCGCAGCATATCCGACGAAATGATCGCCGCCTACGATTGAGGCTTCCACCGCCGCGCAGGCTCGTGACAACCAGCGCGGCCTCGGATCATCCGACATCTTGCCGCAAGGCCCCATCGATCGCAGCGATTGCAATCGACGAGGCCGTTATCATTCACCCGATGGAAGAAGGTGCAGCCGCTTGTTCCTGTGGACGATCAGCCGGCAGGAACAGGCTGAACAAGGTCGCGACGACTATGTTCAGGACCAGCGCGATGAGACCGACATAGATGGTGACGCTGTCGCTCCCATAAGCGATCTTGTGCAGGGGCTTCAGCCCGTCGCTCCAGGCGAAATAGGTTCCGACGGTGAGACCGACGGCCCAGCCGAGGAGCAGGGCCTTTGCCTTGAAGAACCGCGTGTAGAGGCCGAAAATGAGAGCAGGAAAAGTCTGCAGAATCCACAGACCGCCGAGCAATTGCAGATCGAGCGCGAACTGTGTCGGCAGATAGATGATAACGAGCAGCGCGCCGACCTTCACCAGCATGGAGGTAATCTTGGCGACCTGCGCCTCGCCCGCCGGTGTCACCTGCGGATGAACATAGGCCTTCCAGAAATTGCGCGTGAAGAGATTGGCGGCGCCAATGCTCATCACTGCCGCAGGCACCAGCGCACCGACAGCGATCGCGGCAAAGGCAAAACCCGCGAACCAGCTCGGGAACAAGGTCTGGAACAGTGCCGGCACAACATCATTATTATGGGCGAGTTTGAGGCCCGCCGCATGCCCCATATAGCCGAGCAGGGCCAAAAGGCCGAGCAGCAATGTGTAGGCCGGCAACAGCATGGCGTTCTTGCGGATCGTATTCCGGCTTCTGCTGGCGAACACACCGGTCAACGTATGTGGATACATAAAGGCAGCAAGCGCCGAACCGAGCGCCAGCGAGGCATAGGGAATGATCTGTTGCGATGACAGGAGAATCCCGCCAGATCCCTTGGTCTCGAAGGCTTTCTGCGCCGCGTGGAACACGGCCCCGTAGCCGCCCAGCTTGAAGGGAACGATGCCGATGGCGACGAGCACCACGATATAGATCATGATGTCCTTGACGAAGGCGATCAGCGCCGGTGCCCTGAGGCCCGACGAATAGGTATAGAGGGCAAGCACCAGAAAGGCGATGACCAGCGGAATTTCGCCGGTGATCCCCAAAGCCTGAATGGCGACCGCCATGCCGACGAGCTGCAGCGCGATATAGGGCATTGTGGCGATGACACCGGTGCCCGCGACCGCGAGTTCGAGCGCGCGGGAACCGTAACGGCCATGCACAACATCGGCAGCGGTGACGTAATTATTGTCTTTCGCGACCTTCCACAGAAGGGGCATGACTGCGAAGACGAAAGGATAGACGATGATCGTATAGGGGAGCGCGAAGAAACCGAAGGCGCCGGTGGCATAGACGAGCGCGGGAACGGCAATGACCGTATAGGCCGTATAAAAATCGCCGCCGACGAGAAACCAGGTAATCCAGGTTCCAAACTGCCGCCCGCCCAATCCCCATTCATCGATATGAGCGAGCGTTTCAGGCCGGCGCCAATAAGCGGCGATGAAGCCCATGACCGTCACGAGCACGAAAAAGAACAGAAAGACGCCGAGCGCCGTATAATCGATCTCAGTCGTCATGGGAGACGCGCCCCGCCTTCTGGAGACTGCGATAGACGATGTAAAGCAGCAGCGAGGTTATCGGCACCCAGGCGAGCTGGTACCAATAGAAGAAGGGAAAACCAAAGATTTCAGGTTCGGCGCGATTGTAGAGCGTCACCCATAAAAGCCCCACATAGGGGATCAATGCCAAAAGCCAGACCGGCGACATGATATGCTCCTCCCTGACCGGGAGAATTCATCGCCTCCCGTTGCATCATACATATTTCCGCGCGCAAACGCCGTTAGCTCCACGATAGGCTCGAGAGGGGGCCATAAGGAAAATCGTCTGAACGATCCGCCCAATGCCCTCTTCTGCGCGACTCCAGCCCACGACGCCGTTCCGCTCAGACTATGCACATAGTCTGAGCGGAATCGCCATTCGCCGAATCGTTATCGGCGCTTCTCCGAAATATTTTCGGGATGGAGACGCCTATTTGTTCTTGTCCTCGAGCTGCGCCTTGAGCGCCGCCAGTTTGGCGAAGGGCGAATTGGGATCAATCGGCCGCTCGCCGCCGCCGCGCCGTTCGGTCGAGAAATGTCCGCGATTTTGCCCGCGCTCCCCTTCCCCCGAACGCTGCTGATGGGAGCGTTGCGCATTGCCGCGATTCTGACCGGACCTTTCGGGCCGGTTCTGGTCATTGCGCTGATCGCCCCTGCCTCGCGGCCGCTGTGATTTCTGATCCTCGCGCCCCGAGGCCCCCCCGGGCGCACCTTTGCCACGATAATGATGGGCGCCCGCCTGCTGCGTCTTGGCCTCGGCGGCTTCCGCCACTGGCGGTTGGCCGCCTTGAGCATCAGCTTGAGAAGCATCGGCTTGGGGCGCGTTGGCTTGGGGCACGTTGGCTTGTGCCGGCCCCCGATGCTCATGCCTTCCGTGTTCGGATCTCCCTCTCGGGCGTTGCTGTCCAGCCTCGCCCGCGCGCTCCGCCTGAGGACGCCTGCCGCGATGATCTGGGCGGCGGGCATGGTGCTGGCGATGCGGCCGCCAAACCTCGATCAAAACCTCCTCGGCGACTGGCTCCGCCGGGTTCTCGCTTGTTTCCGCGGTTTCGGTGCTCACAGCCCCGGCCTCGGCCGGTTCCGGCGTTTCAGCGAGAGCGGTTGCAGAATCGGCAACGGCCTCCGGCACCTCCACTTTTTCTGCTGTTGTGACAACCGCCTCGGTGGGAGCAACTTCCAACGCAGCCGTCTGGCTCTCGCCCTCCTGCGCCGGCGCCACAGACACCGCCGGTTCCTCGACAATGCTTTCTTGCGGTACGCCGGGCACGGTCAAAGCTTCCGCAGCGGCTGATTCTTCCTGGGTGTCCGCGCCCATTTCCGGGGTCACTACATCGCCAGTCGCCGCATCCGCCGCCACCACTGCAGTTTCTTCCGATGATGCCATTGCGGTATCGGCACCGCCCTCATGCGCGGCCACAGGCTGCACCGGTTCGGTCGCGGCAAGCGGCACCAGCTTCTGGGTGATCGCCGGCCCCTTACGCTGTTCCGATTGATAGCCGAGCGCGCGCAGAATGGAGGCGAAGCTTTCCCCCGAACAGCCGGCAAGCGAGGTCATGGCCACGGTTACGACGAATCCATCACCGTCGGCGGTACCCGCTGGCGGTTCACCCGGGGTGGTTCCCGGCCGATAGGAGACGGCGGGGCGAATCAGATCGGCAAGGCGCTCGAGAATATCGACGCGCACCGCCCGGTCCCCGCAGACGGAAAAGCCGGCGGCGCGATAGAAACCCTTTGGAATTTCCTTGTCGGCGACGAAGGAAGTGCGGCCGGACGATGCCAGATGTGGCACTTCATCGAGCCCCTTCACCTCTTCGACACCGCCATTCTTCAAGGCCCAAAGCTGAGCCGCGAGCGCGCGGGGAGCGGGCTTGAGCAAGGCCGGCAGGTAAAGATGATAGGCGCCGAAACGAATGCCGAATTTGCGCAAGGCGGCGCGGGTTTCCTGCGCCAGATTCTTCACCTCATCGGCAACTTTCGAGCGTTCCAGCACGCCGAGTGATTCGGCCACCTGAAAGGCAATGCCACGGGCGATGCCTTCAAGCCCCTCGCCCTTTTCCAATTCGGCGAGCGCTCCGAGATATTTCTTCACATGCTGGCCGAGCCAGAGATCGAGACGCCGCTGGACCTGCTCCAGGGCCTGACCGCTCAATTGCTCATCGGCAAGGACGCGCACGCGGGGCTCAAGCAGATGCTCCCCGGCGATGATCCTGCCGACTGGCTCGCCAAGCCAGCGGATGACGCCGTCATTGGCGAGAACGAAAGCCTCGTCCACCGCCTCATGGACACGATTGGCCCGGGCTTCGATCTCGCTCGCCAAGGCTTTTTGCGCCGCGGCGTTCAGGGCCTTTGCCGCTTCACCGGCGGCCTGCGGATCGGCCGTGAAGCGAAATCCATTGAGCTGGCCCACGTGCTGGCCTTCCACCATCACTTCGCCATTGGTGGTGACTTCCGCTTCCATGATCGCATTCTCTCTCAAACGGCGCATGAGGACACTCGTCCGGCGGTCGACGAACCTCTGGGCGAGCCGCTCATGCAAAGCGTCGGATAATGTGTCCTCTACCTGACGCGTCACGCCCTGCCAATGCCGCGGATCGGCCAACCAGTCGGAACGGTTGGCAATAAAGGTCCATGTGCGGCATTGCGCGATGCGCGCGGACAAAGCATCGATGTCGCCATCGACCCGGGCGATGCCTTCGACATGACGCGCCAGCCAGTCCTCGGGAATACGTCCGGCGCGGACGACGAAACCATAAACGGCCAGCACGAGTTCCGCGTGAGCGGCCGGGGAAAGCTTCCGGTAATCCGGAATCTGGCAGCATTCCCAGAGACGTGCGACATCACCCCGATTGGTCGCGGTGCGTTGCACCATGGCATCGCGGGCGGCTGCGTCAAGCACCATCTGATCGATGGCGAGCGGTGCACGGGTGAGTCGCGGCTCCCGCGGCGACAGATCCAGGGAATGGACAAGGTCGGCGATCGAAGAGAAATCGAGGTCGGTGTTGCGCCATTGCAGCAGAGTGGCGGAATCGAAACGATGGTCCTCCAGCGCCTCGATCAAATCCTCGTCGAAGGGAGGACAGCGGCCGGTGGTGCCGAAAGTGCCATCCTTGACGTGGCGGCCCGCGCGCCCGGCGATCTGGCCGAATTCCGCCGGCGACAGGCGCCGATAATGCCTTCCGTCAAATTTCCGGTCGGCGGCAAAAGCAATATGGTCGACATCGAGATTGAGGCCCATGCCAATGGCATCGGTGGCGACGATGTAATCCACATCGCCGTTCTGATACATCTCGACCTGGGCATTGCGTGTACGCGGTGACAAGGCGCCGAGCACCACCGCCGCGCCACCGCGCTGGCGCCGAATCCATTCGGCGATCGCATAGACTTCCTCAGCCGAAAAGGCGACGATGGCGCTGCGCCGCGGCAGCCGCGCCATCTTCTTCTCTCCGGCGAAACTGAGTTTCGACAGACGCGGCCGCGACAAGAAATGCGCCCCGGGCAGAAGCTCGGCGAGCGCCTTCTGCATTGTGGCGGCGCCGATCAATAGCGTCTCGTCACGGCCACGCCGGTTCAATAGCCGGTCGGTAAAAACGTGGCCGCGATCGAAATCACAGGCAAGCTGGATTTCATCCACCGCCACAAAGGAGAGATCGAGATCGCGCGGCATAGCCTCGACGGTCGAGATCCAGTAACGCGGCGATGGCGGCTTGATCTTCTCCTCGCCGGTGACGAGTGCCACGGCATTGACGCCGGCCTTTTCGACGACACGATTATAGACTTCACGGGCCAGAAGCCGCAGCGGCAGGCCGATCATGCCGGAAGGATGGGACAGCATACGCTCAATAGCGTAATGCGTCTTGCCCGTATTGGTCGGGCCCAACAGGATCGTGACCCCCTTTGAGCGATCCTTGGCGCGCTCTTTGGTGCGATCCTGGGGCTTTAAGGGGTCAGCCGGGAGAACGAAATTCATTCACGACTCGGCGAAGCTGAGGCGAAGGCGGCAAGCCCAAGAGGCGTAAACGCTTGCGGCGCGGACGGAAAAGCGCGCCAGCATCCGGACCGCTTTTGAAAACGGCGGAGGGCGAGCGGCATCCAAGGCAAATCACTTCGCACGATCAAATATCCGATCCGCAGTTCCGGCGGAAAAACCATGCAATCCAGCCCCGCTGTCAGGTCCAGACCCTTATGCAGATTCCCCGCCTACAGCAGACAGGAGCATTCCGCCAAAGGATGATGCATCGTTTCGGATAATATGCGGATTTGCAAGCGCTTCCGCCAGCCCTTCAGGAAATCGCAAGACTGGCGGGAAATAACGGCGGCAATCGGAAGAATGCCGCCGCCGCGTGACCGGGGAAACGCGCTAACGGCTCCGCGCGGTCATGGTGGATGACGGTTCGACCGAAAATTCGGTCGCCTCGACCACGGCAAGGCCAGCAAGCGTCATCAGGGAAACATGGACGGGGACGACGACATGCGCCTTTTCAACCGGCGCGAGCCAAGCCTCGATTTCCCGGTTCTCGGCCATGAAACGGGTCGATTGCGAATCAAGCTTATGGCCGGCAATCGGCCGATAGCGGGCGGCACAGACGGAAACCGGCCCGGAATAACCCGTCACCTGGACGTCACGCGTTCCCGCATAGCTGAGTGCCACATCATAGCGGATATACCCGTCGTAGATGCGCAAGGTCCGGTTGCAGGCGGCTGGTCCCACCAAAGGCTGATTCTCTGGAACCGCCATGATGAGCGCGCTGGTCGGATCGAGAATATTGCGTTTCAAGGCTTCGGTCACCGGCACCCGGCCCTCCCAATCCTCGAATGGGGGGGAAATATCCAAAGCCTTCACAGTCCCTGACTTCAGCCGCATGCGGACCGTGTGCGTCTCTTGCTCGGTACCGCTCGTCGTTGCGTAAGAGGCCGGCAGAACCGAACCGCTATGAAGCGCGCCCGTCGAGGCGAAGGCGAGCCGCATGTTGGAAACCATGGCCGCGACGCCTGTAAGCCGCGCGTTGAGATCGATCTTGTAATGGGAAGGCTCAACATTGCCGGTCGCTATGGCATTGCCGATCTCAAGACCCACCAAGCTCAGCCGATATTGCGCGCGGATCATATCCGCCGCCGCTGGCGTCGCGAGGCCAGCTACAAGGCCGGCCGGAATGCCAAGAGCGGTGGCGATAAGGAGAAAGGATGGCCTCACCTCGTCCTGGCGCCGGCCCATCCCTTCGGAGATCCCTTTGGACATCCCTTGCCGCGAACGGCACGACCGCATCCGCATCTGGCGGGAGAACAAGCCTGGGGCGGCTTTGATGCGCCGGACATATCTCTGCCAGGGAAAAGACCAAAACACCATCGTGCGACCATCGTTGAACGGAGAGATCCAGCTTGTCGCGCCCTCTCAAGCTTCGTGAAGCCCGAACCTGAACCCGACGGATATTCCCGGTAAATCATATCAGTTTTTGATCGGGGACGACATGAAATCGAAGCGATTTCAGAAATGCCTGTGCCACCGCCGGAATCTCGCGGACCATGCCGGAGGTGCGGCAGAAGACGGGGTGTAAGGCGATCTGTCCATTCCCCCTTCTGTGACGCATAAGAAACCATTAAGGTTGACGAAATCTTAACCCCAACGCCTCGCGAACATTGTAAAGCACCCCGGCAGATTATCTTGCCAAAATCACCTTGGCGCGTCTGCCTGGAAAATGCATCGTCTGGTTCCACTCCGCCATGCGCGTGCAAAGGACCGGATCAGAGACGCGCGGCGGCAGGAGAAGCCAAGCGCAGGATCCGGCGTGCAAACCGCGCCGGGGCGCGGCATCGATGCTCGTATTCAGGTGATCCATGACGACTTTCCCTTACAAGACCGCCCTGATTGTCGGCGCTGGCAGCGGATTGAGCGCTGCCCTTGCAAGACTGTTTTCGGCCAAGGGCTTGCAGATCGGACTAGCCGCCCGCAACGTCGATAAGCTCGCGGGTCTCGCGGCGCAAACCAACGCCAAACTCTTTAAGGCAGATGCGACCGACCCCGATGCAGTCGCCACACTTTTCGCTTCGGTCGACCAGGAATTGGGCGGAGCCGATGTCGTCATCTATAATGTGGCGGGGCGGGTGCGCGGATCACTGACCGATCTCGATCCGAAAGACGTCGCCTTCGCACTCAATGCCGGCGCCTTCGGCGGCTTCCTCGTCGCCCAGCAGGCGATCAGACGCATGCGCGCCAAGGGGCAAGGCGCCCTCTTCTTCACCGGCGCCACGGCGAGCATCAAGGGCAATGCGCAATCGGCACCCTTCGCCATGGGCAAATTCGCCCTGCGCGCTCTGGCGCAGAGCGCGGCGCGGGAATATTCGCCGCACAATATCCATGTCGCCCATTTCATCATCGACGGTGCGATCTGCCCCGGCAATGTGCCGCCCGGCCCCGGACGCGAGGACATGATCGATCCTGATGCAATTGCCCAGACCTATTTCGATTTTCTGGCGCAACCGCGCGGCGCCTGGAGCTTCGAAGCCGACCTGCGGACATTCGTCGAGAAATTCTAGAGCAACCAGCCCAGGAGTGAGCATTGAAGGCGGCCCGATTCAAACCTCCGATGCTCGCGAACGAAGCGGCAACAGCCTAGAGCATTTCGGATATATCCAGAAACGCTTCACTCAGAAAATTCAGAGCATTTTCAAGCAAATGGAATCGCGGAGCGATCCAACATCAAAAACAAAATGCTCTAACCCGCCTGGAGCTCTCCTTTACCTTACAGAAAGGTTAATTTTATCAAGGCGCATGAGGCCCCCTCTCGACATGGCTCAAGGCCGCTATACATTAGGTGCGTCCTGCCGTGCCGCCGGGACGATGACTTTGCCGGGATTGGGGCCCTTAAGCTCTCAAACTGAGCTCTCAACTTGGGCTCCCGATCGACGAAGACAGCGGCCAGAATGGAGCGGTCCATGAGCTATTACAGCGGACGGCCGGGCGATGATCGGCCTTCGGGCGAGGGGTCACCCTGGGGCACTTACCGGTATGAATCGCATTATGCGTCCCATGGCGGTTGCGCCAATTGGAAACCCGCCGAATTTATCGCCATGATCCTCGGCTTCATCGTGTTCTGGCCGGTGGGTCTCGCCATCGTCGGATGGAAATTCTGGCAGGGCAAGAGCGGCTATTCCGGCGATCTTTTCAGTTTTCTGCGCGATCAATGGAACCGCCGGGGCGGCCTTGACGGCATTGCCTGCCGCGCCGGATTTCCGCGCGGTTTCGGCGGCGGTTTTTCCGGCTTCGGTGGTTCGAGCGGCAACCGCGCCTTCGACGAATGGCGTAATGCCGAACTCGCAAGGCTCGAGGAAGAACGTCGCAGGCTCGCAGCGGCCGAACGGGAATTCTCAGCCTTCCTCGAACAATTGCGTCACGCCAAGGATCGCGAGGAATTCGAGCGTTTCATGCGCGAACGCAACAATGGCCCGTCTGCTGCCTGAAAACACCCGGTGTCTTTTTCGATAGACGGCTGGAGAGGAAGTCTTCTCTCCAGTTTTCTTTTGGCGAAGGTTTAGTGCTGCTTAAGAAATTGCCTGCATCTTGCGGCAATGGCACGCTTCTTCTTCTCCTTCGTGCATCGGGCAGTCACGTCCCGCGTCGATTGCCCGCGCCCCCGCCTCTCCGGCCTGCCCGCACGAGACTGGCGGCACCATGGTTTGCTTCTACCGCTCGGCATCATCGCGGCTTTGCTCTTCGTCGAAGGGTGCTCGAGATATCAACGTCCGCAACGCGCCGCCTGGCGCGGCCAGGCTGAGCGCGCCTGCCTCGCACAACATCGCATCCGCCCGACCCTCTTCATCCAGCAGGCGCGCGCCATCGACGGACCTAGTGTCTGCGGACTCGATTACCCCTTCAAGGTAACCGCCCTGCAAAACGGAGCGGTAGCCTTCAACTCACCGCATACGATCGATTGTCCGATGATCGCCCTGCTGGACGAGTGGCTCGCCGAGGTGGTGCAGCCGCTGGCGCAGGCCACTTTCGGCGTACCTGTAGCGGGCCTCAATGGCATGGGCGCCTATTCCTGCAGGGGCATGAACAATCAGGCTGGCGCCCGGATTTCCGAACATGCTTTCGGCAATGCCATGGATATTGGCGGCTTCCGCCTCGCTGATGGCCGCACCATTTCGGTGCAGCATGACTGGACACAGGGCGATGCGCCCACCCGGGCCTTTTTGCTCGGCGTTCAGGCCGGTGCCTGTTCCCGCTTTACGACGGTGCTCGCACCGGGCTCCAATATTTTTCACTATAATCACATTCATCTCGATCTGGCGATGCACGGCAATACATCGACAGGTCCCCGGCGCATCTGCAAACCGGCGCCGCCTTCCATGCAAGCCCCGACGCAGAAAGACAATCTGCCGCCTGCCCCGGACATCGAGGACGAGATCGATGTCGCGCACCATGCGGTGGGTGAATCCAGGACGGTCGCCCTGCAGCAGGGCGCGGGATCCGGCCTCGATGTCGCTGTCCCGCCCGTTGCGGCCAATTCCTACGCATCAAGCGCCCGCACATTATCGCAGCAATCGGCGCCGCAGCCCTTGCATGGCAGCCTGCGCGAGGACGGCGCCTTCGTTCCCGAAGGCCACCCGCAGGATTGGGACCTGCCTACCTCCTCGATCCCCCAGCATTAAAGACCCCTGCCGAAGGAATAAGGCGGCATAGTCCTGCAGATCATTGGAATGGAATGATCTGCAGGAACAGAACCCGAAATTCCCGCGGAACTCGGGTATCCCAAAGGGCGATGAACCTTAATTCTCGCCCTTTGCCCCGCGACCGAGGGGCGGCAGTCCGTCAAGCACTATGGATCATGAAAGGGCGTGATCCATGCACCTTGGGCAAGCTCGGCCCCTTTGCCGATCTTGTGGCAAATCGCCGAGAAGCCTATAGAACGGGTCTTTCACAAAAGCGTGGTTTTTCCGTTCCTGCCACGCTTTTGCTCATTGTCCCTTCATCAGGATCCCGCCAGCGCCGTATGGTCACGCTCTTTCATCATCCGCTATGCCCGCATTCCCGTTTCGTCCGACTTCTTCTCGGCGAATATGGCATCGAGCCGCAATTGATCGAGGAAAAGACCTTTCAGCGCCGCCCGGAGTTTCTGGCGATCAACCCGGCTGGCACCACGCCAGTGCTGGTCGAGGCCGATTACGTCATTCCCGGCGCAGATGTGATTGCCGAATATCTCGACGAAACCCGCGGCCTCGGCCTCGGCCGCCACAGGCTCTTGCCGGAAGAGCCGCTCGATCGCGTCGAAGTGCGCCGCCTTTATGATTGGTTCGCCCGCAAATTCCACCAGGAAGTGGTGGATTGGCTGATCACTGAAAAGGTGACCAAACGCTTCATGACAAGGGCGCAGGGCGGCGGCGGACCTGATATGGAGGTCGTGCGCATCGCCCGCGGCAATATTCGCTATCATCTGCGCTACATCGGCTATCTCACCGGACGGCGTAACTGGCTCGCTGGCAATCGTCTGACTCATGCCGATCTCGCCGCCGCAGCGCAGATTTCCTGCATCGACTTTCTGGGCGATGTGCCTTGGGAGGAGGATGAGACGGCAAAACTGTGGTACGCGCGGATCAAGTCGCGTCCCTCCTTCCGCTCCCTCTTGAACGACAGATTGCCCGGCCTTGCTCCGGCAGCCGTCTATGCCGATCTCGATTTTTAAGGCATCAAAGATCCGATTTTCGGAAAGTTTCAGCGCATTTCGTCTCCAGAATTTCCGCGATCATTTTGTCTCTGGACAAGCAACGGTCAAAGCGATTCCAATGACACAATAACACCCGGCAGTCGGAGACGCCCTCCGGGCGCGGAACAAGCGCAAGCACCCGGAATTGCCCTCCCAAAGAAGGGAATCGCCAACCCCTATGGCCGCGCGATTGCTTCCTTCGAGACAGATACAGATCATCAAACCCATCATCCGCCATGATCCCTGATCAGACCGAAGGTCAAACCCAAGAACGGTCACAGGAAGCGAAAACGGACGCGGCCTTCAAGGAGGCTCTCGCGGCAGCGGCGCGCGATCAGGGTTTCGCCCTCTGCCGCGTGACCGATCCAGCGGCGATCGACGGTTCTTTAGCCCCCCGCCTGCAAGCCTGGCTCGAACGCGATTATTGCGGCGACATGGACTGGATGCGCGAGACTCAGGCGCGCCGCACCGATCCGCGCGTGCTCTGGCCGGAAGTCCGCAGCATTATCATGCTCGGCATGAATTACGGCCCGGAAGAGGATCCGCTCGCCCATGTCGGAGAAGCAGGCCGCGGCAACATCTCGCTCTATGCGCGCGGCCGCGATTATCACGAAATCATCAAGGGCCGCCTGAAAATGCTGGCCTCCTGGCTCCTCGCCGAGGCAAAGCGCCGTCACCTCCAACCGGACGAACCAGAGCTCAAGGTCTTCGTCGATACGGCGCCGGTCATGGAAAAGCCGCTCGCCGCCGCAGCGGGCCTTGGCTGGCAGGGACGCCATACCAATCTCGTCTCGCGCAGCGCGGGCTCGTGGCTGTTTCTCGGCGCGATCTTTACGACCCTGTCCCTTTCACCGGATCTCACAGAAAAAGATCATTGCGGCTCCTGCCGTGCCTGTCTCGACGCTTGTCCCACAGGGGCCTTTCCCGAGCCTTACCTCCTCGATGCGCGCCGCTGCATTTCCTATCTGACGATCGAGCACAAAGGGCCGATCCCGCTGGAGTTCCGCAAAAGGATCGGCAACCGGATCTATGGCTGCGACGATTGCCTAGCAATCTGCCCATGGAATAAATTCGCCAGCACCAGTGCGGAGATCAAGCTCGCGGCAAGGTCCGAATGGACGGCGCCACAGCTCGCAGAATTGCTCGGCCTTGACGATGCCGCTTTTCGGCGTTTCTTCGCAGGCAATCCGGTCAAACGGATCGGCCGGGCCCGTTTCCTGCGCAATGTGCTGATCGCCGCCGGGAATAACGGGGATAAAACCCTGGTACCGCAGATTCTGGCGCTCATCGACGATGATGCGCCGCTCGTGCGCGGAGCCGCCGTCTGGGCGCTCAGCGCACTTTTGCCGGAGACGGAATTTCTTTTCCTTGCGGGCAGGCTCGCCGCGCGCGAAAAAGAACCTTACGTCCGCGGAGAATGGATGCAATCGGATAGGATGGAGAAGGGCGTTTTTGCATGAAGCTGTTCGCATTCGGACTCGGATACAGCGCCTTACATTTCATCGATCGTTTCGGCGCCTCGTTCGAGGCGATCAGCGGCACGGTGCGCACGGCGGAAAAGGCCGCGGAACTCGCCAGCGACCAGATCACCCCCCTGCTGTTCAGCCCTGAAAAAGAAGATCCGGCAATTCTCGACGCACTGGGAACGGCCGACGCCATCATTGTCTCAATTCCCCCAGGCGTTTCCACCGATCCCGTCCTGTCCCGCTTTGGCCGCAAGATTGCCGGCATCGACCGGCCGCAAACAATCATCTATCTCTCGACCGTCGGCGTTTACGGCGATCGACAAGGGCAATGGGTCGATGAATCGCGTCCGGCGGTTCCCACATCGGATCGCGCCCGCACGCGCATCCAGGCGGAGAAATCCTGGGCCGCGCTCGGCAAGAGCCGCAACAAGAACGTCCATATCCTGCGTCTCGCCGGCATCTACGGCCCCGGCCGCAACGTGCTCGTCAATCTGCGCGCCGGCACCGCGCGGCGGATCATCAAGCCCGACCAGGTGTTCAACCGCATTCATGTGGATGATATTGCAAGCGCCATTGCCGGTGCTCTGGCCCATGAGGGCCGCAACGAGGTCTGGAATGTGACCGATGACGAGCCGACGCCGCCGCAGGATGTGGTGCTCTATGCGGCGCAATTGCTCGGCATGACACCGCCACCGGAAGTCCCCATCGAGGAAGCCCTAGACCTCTCGCCGATGACCCGCAGCTTCTACGCCGAAAACAAACGCGCATCGAACCTGAAGCTCAAACAGGAATTACGGATGGAACTCGCCTATCCAACCTATCGTGAGGGACTGACCGCCCTCTGGGAAAGCGGCGAGGGGCGGCTCTGATACGCCGTCCCAATCGAGCAAGACTCATTGTGACTTAGACTCGGAGACTGGGTCCCTTCGTCGATGGAGCTGCGCCTTCACGCCGGAATCTGTGCAGGAATAATTGTCCTATTGACCGGATAGGAAAATATCCTTCTATATTTCATAAACAGGTCGGATTTTTCCAATCATTGATCATTCTCTCCGCCTGTCATTGCGGACATGTTTATTCTTCGCGTCAGCACATGACGGCAAAAAGCACACAATACGCAACGCCTGCCGATTTGGAATCGAGTTCTTTTAAAGGACATCCCCGTTGATCTCTCTTCCCGAGCCCGATTCCGGCTTTTCCGCTCCGGCGGTTTCCTCTTCCAATCAAAAGCCCATTTACGTCATTCTCGGCATGCACCGGAGCGGCACTTCTCTATGTTCCAGCATTATGAGTGCGCTCGGCGTGGATATGGCCGATGAAAAGGGCGAGGGTACAGGCAACGAACTGGGGCATTGGGAGAGATGGGATATTGTCGCCCTTCAGGACGAAATCCTCAGCTTTTTCAATCGTGCCTATTACGCCCGGACCCATGATTTTCCGTTGCCGCCCGCCTGGTGGGCGGATCCGGCCCTGCAACCGATCATCGGCCGGCTGGAACAACTGATTGCAGAAAAAATCCGGCATACAGATGCTTTCGGGTTCAAGGATCCCCGTACCGCGAAACTTATGCCGGTGTGGAAACGCATTTTCACCCGGCTGAACCTGAAACCGAAATTCGTCTTCTGCATACGCAATCCGGCGCAGATCGCCGCCTCTCTCAAAGCCAGGGATGGCCTCGATCCGAGCGTCGGCGAATACAGATGCCTCGATTACATCGTCGAAAGTTTCCGTTATTCAGTGGACCAGGATGTTCTCATCCTCGATTATGATGAATGGTTCGAAGATCCCGCCGCCACCTCTCAACGGCTACAAACCTTTCTGGGACTCGGCAAATCGCTTTCGGATCATGATCGAATCCTCGCCGTCAACCATCTCATCCATGATGAGATGAACCGGCAGGGGCGTGTGGCACCCAGAGCACGACAGCCACTGGTACGCAGCGCCTATGAATTGTTGAGGCAGGCAAGGACCGATGCGACGGCCCACGAAAAATTCCGCAATTTTGCCGACCAATTTGTGAGCTTCCGGCAATTGCTTGCCCCGTTCGAACTGCAACTGACCTCGCTGCAAAGCGCTCACGACAATATCCAGGCACAGATCCACGCCGCTCAGACGGCCAATAACGAGCTGACCGGACAAAATCATGCGCTGCAACAGGCAGTTCAGGAACAGACGAGCGCCCGGGAGGGTGCTGATGCCGCACGTAACGCGGCCGAACACATAACGTCCGTCGTTGCCGGAGAGCGCGATGAACTCAAAGCCGCCCTTGATCAGAAAAACCAGGCGCAATTGGAGTTGCAACAGACCTTTACGCAAAGGATAGCGGAACAGGATGCAGCAGTCGCCGCACGCCTGGAAGAGATCGGTACTCTTCGATCAACAATCGCTTCCAACGATTCGGTAATTCTCGATCTACAGAATCAGCTGCAGCAGGAAAGAACGAAGCGGGAGGAAACCGAAGCGGCGCTGATCGCAGCACGGGAGCAGGTTGAACGGCGCAGAATGTTTCTGGTGCCACTCCGCGTGTGGAAAATACGAAACTGAAAGCAGTATAGCGGGAGGAATACGGAAAAAGGCGGCTTCAATCACGCCAATCCACAGAGTGAATGGCTATTTCATTTGCCTGTAAACATAGGGTGTTTCATCCTTCCCCTCGTCCCGGAAGCGCGCCACGGCGACGACTTTTTCATGGTCCGGCGCATTGACGCAGACCGGATCCGCCCGTGATGCATCGCCGGTCAATGCCAGAGCCTGACAACGGCATCCGCCAAAGTCGATTTCTTTCCGGTCACATGACCGGCAGGGTTCGGGCATCCAGTCGGTTCCGCGAAATGCATTGAAGGCCGGCGAATTGAACCAGATATCGGCGAGCGAGGCGTCGCGCACCGTCAGGAAGGTGAGGCCCGGAATCGTTTCCGCAGCGTGGCAGGGCAAGACCTTACCCGATGGCGTGACATTCAGGGTCCGCCGCGCCCATCCCCCCATGCAAGCCTTAGGATAACGCGCGTGATAGTCGGGAATGACATGATCGATGACGATCGTGCCCGCATAATGTTTGCGCAGCGCCTCGACTTCGGCAATGGCGGCTTCCGCCTCAGCCTTGCCGGGCATCAGCGCCTCACGGTTGACGAGACCCCAGCCGTAATATTGCGTATGCGCGATCTCGACGCGGCGGGCGCCGAGCGCGACCGCCAGTTCGACCATGCGGCCGGCGCGGATGATATTGGCGTGATGAATGACGGCATTGACGGTCAGCGGCAGCCCCGCCTCGATCACCCAGGCGGCAACGGCCTGCTTGCGCGCGAAAGCGCCCTCATAACCGGCGATGCGATCAGCCGATGCGGCTTCGGCATCCTGAATCGACAATTGCACATGATCGAGCCCAGCCTCGCTCAGCGCATTCAGCCGCTCGCGGGTGAGGCCAATGCCGGAGGTGATCAGATTGGTGTAGAGGCCAAGGCTCGCGCAATGGACCACGAGCTCAACGAGATCGCGTCGCGCGAGCGGTTCGCCGCCGGAGAGATGCACCTGCAAAACGCCAAGCGCCGCCGCTTCGGAGAACACGCGCTTCCAGACCGCGGTGTCGAGTTCATCCGCGACCTTTTCGAGATCGAGCGGGTTTGAACAATAGGGGCAGGCCAAGGGACAACGATGCGTCAGCTCGGCTAGGAGACCAAGCGGGGCGCCGATCTTTGTCGACGATTGCGGCGCGTGATCTGTAACGGGTTTGTTCATAGATCCAGCATGCGTTTGGCGGCGAGTTCATTCAGAAGCGCACGAACATCGCGTTCGATGAGCGCCGGATCGGCGGAGAATTGCTCGGCCAGCGCCTGCACGATTTCGCTGACATTCGCCTTACCGTCACAGCGTTTCAGGATTTCGATCGCACTCGGATTGGGCTTGACGACACGTTCGGGAGCAAGCAGCAGCCATTCATCCCGTGTCTCATCATGTTTGAGACGCACGCCACGCGGCATACGCGGAATGGTCGTCGGCTCAATCTTCGTTTCGACACCCATGAATGATACGCTTTCGCTAGAGCATTTTCCGATAGCGTTGAAACGCTTGGCAATACCATTACCCTGAAAATGCTCGATTTTTTAAGTGGAGTATTTCCAGATATATCCGGAATACTCTCGATGCCGCCCCTCAAAGCCTGCGCCAACACGCTGGAGAGAAATCCATTGTGGCCCACGCGGATCAGGGCGCTGCCCTTCAAGGTTTGAGCGCAATCGGTGATTTACAATCCCGCTCGAAAAAGATTGCGCGGGCCGGAGAGACGCAGCGTACTCGCCTCTCCCTCCGCAGGCCGTTTACCTTAGGCAGCCTGGACCTTGCCTGAGGGTGGTGTCGCATAGCCTATTCCCTGTCCCGGCACCCAGGCACCGGGCGGAATGGCGCCATCGACATAGGCACTCCACAAAGCATCGAGCTGCGCCCAGAGCACCGAACATTTGAATTCAAGCGCCGCACAGACGAGGTCCTGCTCCGCGCGTGTTTTCGCATGTTTCTTGACGTAATCGAGCGCGAAATCGCTGTCGCGCTTGGCTTGCACCGGACGTTGCGAGAAATAGGCGAGCGTCTCGCTGCTCACGAAATCATAATGGGCGAGCATGCCGGCGACACGTTCGGAGATGATGGTCGGCGAAAACAGCTCGGTCAGCGACGAGGCGACGGCCTCGAGCAGGCTGCGGGTCCGGCAGAATTCCACATAGGCCTCAACCGCGAAGCGGGTCGCCGGAAGAATCCCGCGCGTCGACTGCACGTAGTCGCGGGGAAAACCAAGACTGTCGGTCAGTTTCAGCCAGCGTTCGATGCCGCCATCCCCCGGATGCAGACCGTCATGATCCTCGATGCGCTTGCGCCATTGGCGGCGATCCTCGGCATCCTGCATCCGGGTCAGGACCGTCGCATCCTTGATCGGGATCATTGCCTGATAATAATAGCGGTTGAGCGCCCAGGCCTGGATCTCCGGATAGGTACATTCACCGGAATGCAGCCGCTTATGGAAGCGATGCAGATTGTGATAGCGCTCAGCGCCGATCTGGCGCAGCCGCGCCTCGAATTCCTCGCCGGACAGAAGCAGTTCGTCAGCGCCCATTATGCGACAACCTCCATACCGTCGTAAGCGATTTCCCAACCGGCCTTTTCGGCGATCGCCCGTTGGGGCGAGTCGCTGATCAGAACCGGATTCGTATTATTGATGTGGATATAGATACGGCGTGGAATGCCGCAATCGGCGAGGCCAGCGAGCGAGCCTTTTTCCCCGCCCATCGCCACATGGCCCATGCGCCAGGCAGTCTTCTGCGAGAGGCCGAGTTCGACCATTTCGGAATCGGTGAAGGTGGTTCCGTCGAAGAAGAGCAGATCAGCGCCTTTGATGCGTTCAAGGAGCGCAGGGGTTATTTCGGCGCAGCCGGGAATATAGAAAAAGCGCCGCGCCGGCCCGGCAATCTCGAGACCCAATGTGCTTTCCGAGAGCCCGCCGATTTCGACCGTTTCGCCTTCCAGATAAAGCGGCACTTTCCCCGGCACGGCAAAAGCCGTCACCGTGAAGCCGAGGCCAGTATCACAAGGCTGATCGAGAGCGATGGTCTGCGTCTTGACAAGTGCCCGGTTGAGGACACCGAAGACGCTACCGGGCGGGATCTGGGCGAGGGTCGCCCCCGTACCATAGACCGTAAATGCCTGCTGCTCACGCATAGTGAGGAGGCCGGCGATATGATCAATATCGCCATTGGTCAGAAACACGCCAGCGATTGGCGAGTGACGCTTCCCTTCGCGCGGATGTAAGGCGCGATTGGAGATAATCTGCTGCCGCAGATCCGGCGACGCATTGAGTAGCAGCCAGTGCTCGCCATCGGCGCTGACCGCCAGACTTGACTGGGTGCGGGCCGTGACACGCGCGTCACCAGCCCATACCAGACTGCACACGGGGCATCGGCAGTTCCATTGCGGAAAGCCGCCGCCGGCCGCCGATCCGAGAACAAGAACCCGCATAGGCGACCAGCCCCGATTATCCAATCAGATTTCGGCCGGAGCGTAGCTCGTAACTTCCATACCGATGCAAACTTCAGTCACGGCGGGGGTGGTCCAGGTCATGTGATCCTCCTACAAAGACTCTTTTTGTCGAGTTATCGAGAGTCGCCGTTTCCCGCTTCATCACGAGCCAGGCAACTTTTCTTTCTCTAACATGGCGGCAAACAGCACGCCATTCCTTTTCTCCGCTTTACCGGGAATTGCCGATAAAGTGATGAACCTCATAGGTTTGACCTTCAAACGCGCAAGCGCGCCCTTGTTTCCCCAATGAGGTCATTCTTATGCGAGGCGCGGCCCCATAAGAGACCACAATGAAAGACCGGGAACTTGAAAAGCCCGGAATGCTGTCATGCCGTCACGGCTGCATGAAAGTCGCGAATGCGCGGCACAACCTCGCGGCGGAAGCGCGAGCCGTTGAAGACGCCGTAATGACCGACTTTCTCCTGCATATAATAATCTTTCAGACGGGATGGAACGTTAGCGCAAAGATCGAGCGCGGCCTCCGTCTGTCCAAGCCCGGAAATATCGTCGCGTTCACCTTCAACGGCGAGGAGAGCGACGCGGTGGATCGCGCGCAGATCGACCTTCTCACCGCGATGACGCATTTCGCCGAGCGGCAGCGCATGTTTGACAAAGACCGCATCCACAGTCTGAAGGTAGAATTCGGCGGAGAGGTCCATCACAGCGAGATATTCGTCATAGAATTCGCGGTGCTTCTCGGCGGAATCACCGTCGCCGGCGACAAGATGCTCGAACATGTCCAGATGCGCCGTCACATGTTTGTCGATATTCATTGCCATAAAACCGGCGAGCTGCAAGAAGCCCGGATAGACGCTGCGGCCGAACCCCGGATAGCTGTAGGGCACCGTATGGATGCAATGCTCGCGAAACCATGGCAAGCCGCGCTCCTGGGCCAGGAGATTGACGGCGGTCGGGCTGCGCCGCGTGTCGATCGGACCACCCATCAGCGTCATCGAGGCCGGCACTGCCGGATCTCCCATGGCTTCCATCCGTGCGACGGCGACGATCAGCGGCACCGCCGGCTGGCAGACGCCGATCGTATGCAATGGCACTTTGGGCGCGCCATCCGCCCCATCTCCATTCAGCAGACGGCAGATCGCGATCAGATAATCGACGTAATCGTCGAAACCAAAGGCGCCTTGATCTTTGGGAACGAGCCGCGCATCCGTCCAATCGGTGATATAAACATCGTAATCCGACAGAAAGGCCGCGACGGTGCCACGCAGAAGCGTCGCGTGATGGCCGGACATGGGCGCGACGATCAACAATTTCGGCTGCCGGCCAAGCACGGCGGCACATTCGGGCGCCGCGGCGGCGTCACGCTGAAAATGCAGAAGCTTGCAGAAGGGACCCGACCAGACGACTTCCTCGAGCACCGGGACTGTGATGCCGCCAACATGCGCGGAATCGAGGCCAAAAACCGGCTTTTCATAATGCCGGGTCAGACGCTCGAAAATCTCGGCCGAGGCAGCCAGATTACGCCCCACGCGCGTATAGGAAATGGGATTGGCCGGATGCTTCAGCCATTGGCGCGTGGCATCGGTGACGATACGCGCAGGCGTCAAGGCCAGATGCGTGATTTCATGCATGTCATAGGAATACGGCCGCATTCGTTCTCCCCTTCGGATCTGCTTCTCCGACGACACAACGACCTGCCAAGCGGCCGCAATTTTCGCCAGGGCGACCCTGTTGCATTTTCCGTGGCGTGATTTATGCTTAGCGACTAGCCACATTATCGATTCGCCAGCATGAATTCCCGGAAGCGCAGATATCCCCGTTTGCGCTTCACAATGTCGCATACCTGTTCTATTCCCCATTCGGAAACAGGGCGTTTATAATACCTGTTTCGATATGGGATTTCTACCATTACGAAGCGACTATTGCCACGGTCACGTTTTTTTGACATCCTGCTTTTCTGGCAGCAGGGATCGCCCAGAGCAAAATCTACCGACAATACAGTCCTCTGACGGCAGATTCTTTTGAGGGCACAGTGCAGGCGATATTCCGTCTCCGAACAGCTTCCGGCCTCGATCACCTCAGCCTTCCTGTCCTCTTTGCGCCCACCTGCTCCCACAGCTTCCCTTGGGCGATGTCTGACGATTGACCTCCAGCGGCGCTTTATTCGCTCACTATTCAAGCTGATAGAGACGAATTATACCGGCCTCGTTGATCCGGACCCACCGTGATCACATGGCTTGGTAGAACGCGATCTTTTCATGCCCTCTTTGCCCGAAGTCGATCTCAGCCGCTATTCACGCCGCTTGCGCGTCGACACGCTCATCAAATTGCGCTGGCTCGCCTTGTTCGGCCAAACGGCAGCGGTGCTCATCGTCTATTACGGCTTCGGATTCAACCTGCCGTTTCTTGCCTGTCTTGTCGCCATTGGCGCCTCGGCCTGCCTCAATATTGGCCTACGTATCCGATTCGCGCGCACGCACAGGCTCGACGACCTCTCCGCCTCGCTCACCTTCGCTTATGATATTCTTCAGCTCACCGCCCTGCTGTTTCTGACCGGCGGCCTGCAAAATCCCTTTTCCATGCTGGTCTTCGCCCCGGTGGTGATTGCCGCTGTCTCGCTCTCGGGCCGCACGACTTTGGTGCTGACCCTTTTGATGATCACGGCGACCACGCTGCTCATCTTTTTTCACTATCCGCTGCCCTGGTACGCCAGCGAAAAAATCAACCTGCCGCTGCTTTACCGTTTCGGCATCTGGATCGCGATCGCGCTGGGCGCAAGTTTCATGGCGATTTATGCCTCACGCGTCGCGGAGGAAGCACGCAAACTCGCCGATGCCCTTGCCGCAACCGAACTCGTGCTCGCCCGCGAACAGCATCTGACCCAGCTCGACGGACTCGCCGCCGCCGCCGCACATGAACTCGGCACCCCGCTCGCCACCATTACCCTGGTGACGCGCGATCTCCAGAAGGCTGCACAAAATCTCGATCAAGAAAATCTGCTCCCGCAGGAAGATATTGCACTGCTCGCCCAGGAAGTCGCCCGCTGTCGCACCATTCTCGGCAAGCTGACTTCACTCGGCGAGGATAGCGGCGATATTCTGCAGCGTATGTCCGTCACGCTATTGCTTGAAGAAGTCGTCGAGCCGCAGCGTGACTTCGACATTCAGCTCGAGGTCGAGGCGCAGGGCGAAGGCCGTGAACCCTCCTGTCGCCGCAATGCAGGTATCCTTTACGGCCTCGGCAATCTCGTTGAAAATGCGATCGATTTCGCCAGGACCAAGGTGAGCATCAAGGCCAACTGGAGCCAGACCAGCGTCCGCATCACCATCGAGGATGACGGACCGGGTTTCGCGCCGCATGTTCTCGGCCATCTCGGCGAGCCCTATGTAACGACCAGGGCCAACCGGCGCGCCAAGATTGAGGAAGGATCAGGCCTCGGCCTTGGCCTCTTCATCGCCAAAACGCTTCTGGAACGCTCGGGCGCGAGCGTGACCACCGCCAACAGGCCTGCACCCGAATCAGGCGCCTCCATCAGCATCACCTGGAACCGGACCGTGTTCGAACAGGAGTCCGCCTCTCTCTCCCGTCTCTCCGGCACTCAAAACCCGTAGCGGCAGAGGAACAGGATGCCGGGATTTCTATTCTCAAGCAGACGCGAAGGATGTACAAAACGCACGCAAAATGATTAGAATAGCTTCAGCAAAGGCATAGCCATTGAGCAAAGTCGTCCTGAAACGCGCGCCAAACGGATTCCTCGCCGCTCCCGCCGTCCTGCCGAATGACGCAACTCGATGAAACCCTTTGCGACAGCAACCCTTGCGCCCAACCTTTGCGCAACAGACTCAAAGACGGGCCTAACGGGATAACCCACCGAAGCAACCAACAGCGCATGACCGCCACCGAGCATGGCGGAATTTGATGCCATCTTCTCTCGGTTTCGCTCGGCATGCCGGCCGGAACACGATCCAGGGTGAAGACCCATGACCTCTGCCGAAAATCTGCACCATGAATTGCCTGAAGGCCAGCCGCTCCCCGATCCGCTCGATGAACTCGGCCCCGATCGCAGCCTGCTCCTCGTCGATGACGACAAGCCCTTTCTCACACGCCTCATCCGCACCATGGAACTGCGCGGCTTCACCGTCACCGCAGCCTCTTCCGTCGCCGAAGGACTGGCGGCGATCGCCGCCCATGCTCCCGCCTTCGCCGTCATCGACATGCGGCTCGGCGACGGCAACGGGCTCGACGTCATTTCAGAACTGAAAGCACGGCGGCCCGACGCGCGGGGAATCATCCTGACGGGTTACGGGAATATCGTCACCGCCGTCACCGCCGTGAAGCTCGGCGCCTTCGACTATCTGGCAAAGCCCGCCGATGCCGATGAAATTTATTCGGCGCTGATCGCGACGCGGCATGACAAGGCTGAAGTCCCGGAAAATCCGATGTCCGCCGATCGCGTGCGCTGGGAACATATTCAGCGCATTTATGAATTATGTGGCCGCAACGTCTCGGAAACGGCGCGGCGGCTCAACATGCACCGGCGCACCTTGCAGCGCATTCTCGCCAAGCGCGCGCCGCGCTGAAGGTCGAACGCACCCGGCGCGGAGCGCATGAGCAACCGGCCAAGAGGCGGTCTTTCTGAAATACCGCTTCTTGAGCCGCGCGGAAAATTGACTTTGCCGCCCGTCTCCTTCTATATGCGGGCGATTTTCCGCTGCCGCCGCCTGCTTCACGCCTGACGGCCAGCGACTTCCCATTATCATTACGATCGAGGCCGGAGTTCCGCGCGCCGATTGGCATTTCCGCCACCGCTTCCGGAAATCGGCCGGGAAGGCATTGCGGTATCAGCCGGCGGCTCTCCAGCCTTTCAAGAGGCAAACAGGAGTTTATCGTGAAGCGTACTTATCAACCGAGCAAGCTCGTGCGCAAACGCCGTCATGGCTTCCGCGCCCGTATGGAGACGGTCGGCGGCCGCAAGGTCCTCGCGGCGCGACGCGCGCGTGGCCGCAAGCGCCTGTCGGCTTGAACGAGTAAGCTTGAGCGAGCCCCGCCGACAGGCAGCCTGGCTTTTCGCTTCCCGAGACGATCGCGATTCGCCGCATTCGAGCTTTTCTCCCTTGCGCGACAAGAATCCTCCCTCCGAACCACCACACGTCGCACGGCTTCGCAAGCGGCGTGATTTTTTGCGCGCCGCGAAGGGAAGAAAATTTCATTGCGGCGCTCTCACCCTTCTGGCCGCTTCACGCTGCCCGTCCCCCTCGCCGGACGCCATCCCCATCAAAGACCAAACTCCCGGAGATCAGCCCGAGGGACTTGGCTTGGAGGCTTTTGGCTTGCAGGATCACGGTTCAGAAAGTCGTGTCCGGCTAAACCTCTCCATCAGCGCAGCCGGCGCTGTGACGGAGCGGCAAAGCGCATCGATGCTAGATGATGCATCGGACGGCCCATGCATCGATGCAAAGGCCGAAGCTCCGCCTTTGGCCCGCGTCGGCTTCACCGTCACCAAGAAGACGATCGGCCATGCGGTGAGACGCAACCGGACACGCCGGCGTTTGAAGGAGGCACTGCGGACGCTCGGGGATCTTCCGGTAAAGCCCGATCATGATTATGTGGTCATCGCACGCCCCATGGTCCTCGATATGCCGTTCGGTGATCTTCAGGCCACGCTTCGGCAGGCGCTGGTAAAGGTCCATGAGCCGAAAAAATCGCGCCAGCCGGAGAGAAAAAATTCGGCTGCCGCGCCGCAGAAAGCTGACTCACCGACGGACATGACCGATGCCAGTGCATCAAGGCGGCCGCAACGCCGAGGCCAGAAAAACGATGCCACAACAAAGGGCATGAAAGGAAACGGCGGCTCCGCAGCCGGTGCCCTTGACATCAAGGACGCCATCAGGGACGCCGAAACCCGCAATTTCAGAGCTTCGCTCGGTGATTCCGATCCATGAGGGATGCTCTGTCGCTGTCCGTCAGCTTCGGATTGTTCCGAACGCTCGCTATAAAAATGAAAACATTTCCGGTGCCTCGACTTTTATGAGGTAACCCGGTCGAAATTGCTCTCCCCATGGCATCAAACCAAAGCGGGTTCTCCCTCTTCCGTTTGATTGCCGCAGGCAACCAGCCATAGGCAAAACTTCAAAAGGCCGCTCAACCCCATGAAGCAGGACAGTCGAAATCTTTATCTGGCGATCGGCCTGTCGCTCCTCGTCCTCATCGGCTGGAACTATTTCTTCGCCGGTCCGCAGATTGAAAAGTCCCGCCAGCAACAGCAGCAGCAAGCGCTGGAACAGCAGATGGCCGCGTCCAAGGGCAATAATGCTGGGACCGATTCCTCCGGCCTGAAGGCTCCTTCACAGGGTGGTAACGGCGCCGGCGCGCCGCAGGCAATCATGACCCGGGCCGAGGCCATCGCCGCCTCGCCGCGCATCAAGCTCGATACGCCGGCTTTGTTTGGCACCATCAATCTGAAGGGCGCGCGCATTGATGACGTGTCGCTCAAGGGCTATCGCGAGACCGTCGCCAAGGACAGCCCGCACATCATCCTTTTGTCCCCCAATGGCAGTCCGGAACCCTATTATGCCGAGAGCGGCTATGTCGCTCCTGCCGAATCAGGCCTCACCCTGCCGAAATCCGATACGCTCTGGACCGCCGATCGCGACCTGCTGACGGCGGAGGCGCCGGTAACACTGAGCTGGGATAACGGCCAGGGGCTCGTCTTCCACCGCACCATTGCGGTCGATGACCATTTCATGTTCACCATCAGCGACAAGGTCGAGAACAAGACCGACAAGCCGGTGACGCTCTACCCCTATTCGCTGGTTTCACGGCATGGCCGCCCGGCGACTTCCGGCTTCGCCGTCCTGCATGAGGGCATGGTCGGCGTCATCGGCGACAACGGCCTGCAGGAAATCACCTACGACAAGATTCTCAAGGAAGAGAACGCCACCAAGAGCTTTAACGGAACCGGCGGCTGGCTCGGCTTCACTGATAAATATTGGGCCGCCGTCGTGGTGCCTGACCAGGCGGTGCGATTCGAGGGACGCTTTTCCGAACGCGGCAGCGTGAGCCAGCTCTTCCAGGCGGATGCGCTTGGACCGGCGGAAATCATTGCGCCCGGCGGCACGGGCAACGGCATGAGCCGTCTCTTCGCTGGCGCCAAGGAAGTCCAGACGCTGGACAATTACCGCGACGAACTCGGCATCAAGAAATTCGATTTGCTGATCGACTGGGGCTATTTCTATTTCATCACCCGGCCGATGTTCTGGGTGTTGCATACGATCTATCAGGTCGTCGGCAATTTCGGTGTCGCCATTCTCTGCATCACCGTCCTCGTCAAGGCCCTGTTCTTCCCGCTCGCCAACCGCTCCTATCTCTCGATGGCCAAAATGAAGGCCGTCCAGCCGCAGATGGTGGCCTTGCGGGAACGCTATCCCGACGACAAGGTGAAGCAGCAGCAGGAGCTGATGGAGCTCTACAAGCGGGAGAAGATCAATCCGGTCGCCGGATGTCTGCCGATGCTGATCCAGATTCCGGTCTTCTTCGCGCTCTATAAAGTGCTGTTCGTCACGATCGAGATGCGCCAGGCACCTTTCTTCGGCTGGATCCACGACCTTTCGGCACCCGATCCGACCAATATCTTCAACCTGTTCGGGCTCATCCCCTTCGATCCGACGCATCTGCCGCTCATCGGCCATTTCCTGGCGATCGGCATCTGGCCGCTCATCATGGGCTTCTCTATGTTCCTTCAGATGAAGATGAACCCTGAGCCCACAGATCCGGTGCAGAAACAGATGTTTGCCTGGATGCCAGTGATCTTCACCTTCATGCTTGGCACGTTCCCCTCCGGTCTCGTCATCTACTGGACCTGGAACAACACGCTTTCCGTCCTGCAGCAGACCCTCATCATGAAACGCGCCGGCGTGAAGGTCGAATTGTGGGACAATCTCGCGAATATGTTCCGCAAGAAGGCGACGACGTGATCGCGACGCAAGCAAAGGAAACAGCAGAGGCGGCGGGCACCGAGGACTACCTCGAAGCCGGCCGCAAATTATTCGCGCAGGAATGCGCCTTCTTCTGGGGCGCAGCCGCAAAGGGCCAATTACCGCCGATGCGGGCGCCGGAGATCGCTTTCGCGGGACGCTCCAACGTCGGCAAAAGCTCGCTCCTCAATGCGCTGACCGGCCGCAAGACGCTCGCACGGACATCGCATACGCCGGGACGCACCCGCGAGCTCAATTTCTTCGCGCTCGGGCCACAAGGGTCCGGCCAGGATGTTGAAACGCCGCGGCTGATTCTCGTCGATATGCCTGGCTATGGCTATGCTGCCGCCTCCAAGGAGAAGATCGCGGCCTGGACCGCGCTTTGCCGCGATTTCCTGCGCGGCCGCGTACCCTTGAAGCGCGTCTATGTTCTGATCGATGGAAGGCACGGGCTGAAGCCGATCGACACCGAAACGCTCGACATGCTCGATCAGACGGCCATGTCGTATCAGATTGTTCTGACCAAGCGCGACGAAGTCAAAATAGCCGATCAGGCGGCGCGCATCGCCGCCGTCGAGGCGGCGCTCGCCAAACGGCCAGCGGCTTTTCCGCAGGTGATCTTCACTTCCTCGCAAACGGGAGAGGGTATCGCCGATCTGCGCGCCGCCATCGCCCGATTGCTGGCCGAACAAGGCGGCTCATCGGCGCAGGAAATCAGCTGACGCAGGCAATCCACAATAAATCCTTCATGATCGGCGCTTAACCCTTTGGGGACTCTGACGAGAAAACCACGAGGCCAAAGGGCTGGCGGAACCGGAGGCAGGGCCGATGACCGGGAAATTCGAACAAAAAGCCGGTGACGGCGAAGAGGCGCAGGAAGAGTTGAAGGCCCAGCAGCAGGCCGAGATCCTGATGCAGGCGCTGCCGCATATGCTGCGCTATGACGAAGCGATCGTCGTCGTGAAATATGGCGGCCATGCCATGGACGACGAGGAAAGCGCCCGCAATTTCGCCAGGGACATGGTGCTGCTCGAACAATCCGGCGTTAATCCGGTGGTGGTTCATGGCGGCGGTCCGCAGATCGGCGCCATGCTCGCCAAACTCGGGATCAAATCCGCCTTTTCCAACGGGCTCCGGATCACCGATCGCGCGACGATCGAAATCGTCGAAATGGTCTTGGCGGGCTCCATCAACAAGCAGATCGTCGGCTTCATCAATGCGGCAGGCGGTCATGCCATTGGCCTTTGCGGCAAGGATGGCAATATGGTCACGGCGCACAAGCTCGGCCATTCCGATGCCAGCGTCGATCTTGGTTTCGTCGGCGAGCCGGAAAAGGTCGATACCACCGTGCTCGACCAGGTGCTCGGCCGCGAGTTGATCCCCGTCCTCGCGCCGGTGGCCCAAGGCGTCGATGGGGAAACCTACAACATCAACGCCGACACCTTTGCCGGGGCGATCGCTGGCGCTTTGCGCGCCAAGCGGCTTCTCTTCCTCACCGATGTGCCCGGCGTGCTCGATCGCGACAAGAAGCTCATCAAAGAGCTGAAGGTCGATGAGATCCGCGCCCTGATCGCCGACGGCACGATCACCGGCGGCATGATTCCCAAAGTTGAGACCTGCATCTATGCTCTGGAACAAGGCGTCGAAGGCGTGGTTATTCTTGACGGCAAGACCCCCCATGCCGTGCTGATCGAGCTTCTGACCGACCATGGCGCGGGCACCCTGATTACACGGTGACAGTGACGAAAGCGCGATCTTTCCTTCCTGAAAATTCTCCCCGGCGCGCGGAGACGGGCGACGCCGGGGCACGCGATTCCTTCGCGCATGTCGAGACCTTCGTCTTTGATCTCGACAATACGCTCTATCCGTCCGATTGCGATCTCTGGCCGAAGATCGATGCGCGCATCACCTTGTTCATGATGCATCGGCTCGGCCTCGACGGTCTCTCCTCGCGGGCGCTGCAAAAACATTATTATCACGCCTATGGCACCACATTGCGCGGGCTGATGCAGGACCATGACGTCGGCGCCGAGGAATTTCTCGCCTTCGTCCACGACATCGATCGCTCGACGCTTTTACCCAATCTCCTGCTCGCCGAGGCGCTCACCCACCTGCCCGGCCGCAAATTGATCCTCACCAATGGCTCGCGTGACCATGCGCTGCAAACGGCCAAGGCGCTTGGCCTCGAAGCCCTGTTCGAGGCGGTTTTCGACATTGCCGACGCCGATTTCGTGCCCAAGCCCCATGCCGCCACCTATGAGCGTTTCTTCGACAAGCATCAGGTGGACCCGCTGCGCTCCGCTTTGTTCGAGGATCTGTCCAAAAATCTGATCGTACCGCACCAGCGCGGGATGAAGACCGTGCTGGTGGTTCCCAAACCCGGAAAGATCGATCATCGCGACGCCATCGAGAAAGCCGGTCCCGAACGGCCGCCGCATGTCGATTTCATCACCAGCGATCTCGAAAATTTCCTGCTCGATCTTTTAGCCGAGGACGGCACAGACGAAAAAGAGGCTACGCCGCCGCAATCATTCTGATGCATTCGGGGTGCCGCTCATACCAAGTCTCAAGGAGAATGACTCATCGAGACTTGCCCCTTCCGCGACTTTAGGGCGGCGGCTCGCCGGACCTCGAAGCTCTGGTTAACCTGGTTAGAGTGTTCCCGGATATATCCGAAATTCTCCAGGCTCGCCTTCCATCGAAGGTATCGCGCCATCAACGGAAGCGACCAAACGCATCGACTGGCCGCCGACCGATATTTAAATATTTTTCATTGCCATGACTTTCGTTATATTATAAATTATCTGGCATGTGATATTATGTATTAATTCTATCTAGCGAGAACTTTTCTGCATTCTGTCACTTGGACAGTCTCGCTTTACCCAAATATTAAATTACGGGATCTTCATGTCGGTTTCACTTACGAAAAACCAGACTGTCAGCCTTGTGAAGAAAGCAAGTGGTATCCTGACCTCGATCACTCTCGGTGTAGGCTGGGATGTTGCCAAACCCAGGGGCCTACTAGCTACAATCATCGGCCGCGGCAACAATAGTATCGATCTCGACGCATCGGCCATCGTTCTCGACAGCCGGGCAAATGTCACCGACACCATCTGGTTTCGTCAGCTTCAAAGTAGAGATGGTTCGATTCGTCACAGCGGAGACAACCTCACCGGCGAAGGCGAGGGTGACGATGAAACGATCACCGTTGACCTGACGCGTCTACCTGCAAATGTCGAGCATGTCGTGCTCACCGTGAACAGCTTCCGTGGTCAAACTTTCAACAACATAGATAATGCTTACGGACGAGTCGTCGACAATTCGAACGGCCATGAGTTGGCACGCTTCCCCATTTCAGGCAGCGGTCCACACACAGGACTGATTCTCGCCAGCCTTTCACGAAACAATGGAGACTGGACTTTTAAAGCTCTCGGTCATCGGACCAATGGCCGCACCGTTCATGAGTTGGTCGGGGAAGTAACTCGCATCCTGCAATAGCCATTCGAAACAGGTCTGTGCCAAACGCATGGACATTGTAAAGCTTTGAATCTTTTTTGGATGAACACGAAAATGCAGCTTCAGCGCGGAGAGAAGCGGAGCTTGTCCAATCTCGGCATTGGATCAAAATGCTCAGTCAAAGTCGATTTTGGTCTCGACGGTGTCGATATTACAGCATTCGGTCTCAATCAAGCCAAGCAGATCGGCGATGATCGTTACGTCGTCCTTTTCTCGAATATCCGATCGCCAGAAGGTGCAATCCAGATCAACAGCTATTCCGACACGGCAACTTTTGACATTGATCTTAACCTTCTTCCCGACGTCATACAGCGAATTGTCTTTACCGCCACACACGACACCCGTCCTGTTTCTCAAGCCCTCTCCCTTATCGTCAAACTGGATGGCAACAAAGCGACTTTCAATGTTGCCGAGCATCTGACTACCGAAAAAGCGGTTATGATGCTCGAGCTCTACCGCCATTCGGGTGAATGGAAGGTCGGTACGATCGCGGCGGGGTTCGACGACGGCTTGCCCGCCCTGATCGCCCATTTCGGGGGAACAGTGGCGGATACCCCTGCCTCTATGCCTACCTCCGACGCTATGCCGGGAGTGCCATCAGTCGCCCCCGCTCCGGTATCGCTAAAAAAGATTACGCTCGAGAAGTCGAGCCCCACCGTCAGCCTCAAGAAGACCGCGGCGACTTTTGGCGAGATTGTCGTGCATCTAAATTGGAATCAGGCGAAAGGCCGTCGTGCCCTTTTTCGAGCTCCCAAAAACATCGATTTGGACCTTGGCGTTCTTTACGAACTCAATACTGACGGACGCGGCGTGATTCAATCGCTCGGCAATGCCTTTGGATGCTACGACAACAATCCATGGATCGAATTATCAGGCGACGATCGTACCGGCGCCACCACCGGTGAAACCATTCGGGTCAACGGCAAGTATTTTGACCGCATTAAGCGCATTGCTGTCTTCGCTCTCATCTACGATGGTGTACCGAATTGGCAGCAGACGGATGGTATCGTCTGCATGAATATCCCGGGACAGCCAGAGATAGAAGTGCGTATGACTGAAGGCCGCAATGATTATCGTCTTTGCGGCATTGCAATTATCGAAAATGTCGGGAGAGAACTACGTATTCAGCGGCACATGCAATACTATCGCGACCAGCAGGACTTTGCCGATGATATCGGAATTTACCTACGCTGGAAGGCAGGGAGGAAGGACTAATGTTTTTTCTTGCCTTGCAATAAACGCCCGGATTCCATCCCTTGCCAGCCAAGTTTCAAAGGAAACTCTCTCATGCAGGCATTTCGCGGTTCGATGATCTTCACGATTGTCTGCCTCTTGCTCGCAGGACTCCTCGGCTATGCCGAAACAGGTCTCATTGCCCCTGTACTGTCGATGGTCTTCCTTGCCGCCGTTCTCGGTGTAATGGAAATCTCTCTCAGTCTGGATAATGCGGTCGTCAATGCCTCAATCCTTAAAGATATGGATGAGATGTGGCAACGTCGATTCCTCACCTGGGGCATCGTGATCGCTGTTTTCGGGATGCGCATCCTTTTCCCGATCCTGATCGTTTCCTTTACAGCGATGGTTACCCCTTGGGAAGCAGCGTCCATTGCGATCACAGATCACGCACGCTACGAAGCCATCGTCACTGGCGCTCATATCGGGATTTCCGGCTTCGGCGGTGCATTCCTCATGCTCGTAGGCCTGAGCTTCTTCTTCGACGAAGACCGAGAGCATCACTGGATCGGATTCATAGAAAAGCCACTATCTCTATTCGCCAAGCTCCCACTAGCACCTTACATCACAACGGCTTTCCTTCTCATAGTCCTCTCATTCATGCTGGATCCGGCCGAAAAGCAAACCTTTCTCTTCGCCGGCTTCGCAGGTATTACCGTTTACTTTCTCGTTCAGAGGTTGGGCGATTTCATCGGGGAAGAAGACGAGATTACGGGAAGGGTTGTTCGCTCAGGTGCAGCGGCATTTGTCTATCTCGAATTCCTCGACGCTTCATTTTCCTTCGACGGCGTGATTGGCGCCTTTGCCATCACCAATGATATTCTGCTGATCGCGATCGGTCTTGGCATTGGCGCCATGTTTGTCCGCTCAATGACGCTTGCTCTCGTACGTGGCGGACATCTCTCCGAGTTTCGATACCTTGAACCCGGCGCCTTCTACGCCATCATCGCCCTCGCTCTAATCATGTTACTGAGTATTCGTATCCACACGCCAGAAGTTGTCACCGGCCTCATCGGCGCCGTGCTCATCGGCCTATCGCTTCTGGCCTCGATCCGTCATAAAAAGCTGTTTCCACATGAATACGCGGAAGACGGCAATGCAGATGCCGTTCTGCCTAGCGGCAATGTCATTTCCAGTGTTCATACCATCTGATTATAACGCGGACGGAGCGGAGCATTCCTGGACATGTCCAGATGCTCTAAGCTGCTTTAATCACACCTTTTGGTGGGATCGCACCCGCGAACAGTCTTCCTCAGTAAAATCGAAAGGATTCTCTCATGGCAATCTCGCTTTCGAAAGGCGGCAATGTCTCACTGTCAAAGGAAGAACCGGGTCTTGACGAGATCACGATTGGCCTTGGATGGGATGTGCGCGCAACCGATGGCAAAGCTTTTGACCTCGATGCTTCGGCTTTTCTGCTGAGCGTCTCTGGTAAAGTCCGCAGCGACAGTGATTTTGTGTTCTACAATAACTTGACCACCGCCGGTGGTGCCGTTAACCACCAGGGTGATAATCGTACCGGTGCAGGCGAAGGTGACGACGAGCAGATTAAGATTACGCTCTCGAAGATGCCTGCAGATGTTGACAAGGTCGCCATCGTTGTCACCATCCATGAAGCTGACAAAAATGGTCAATCGTTCGGCCAGGTCTCGAACGCTTACATCCGCCTCGCCAATGAGAAGTCGGGCAAGGAGGTTGTCCGTTACGACTTATCCGAAGACGCATCGGTCGAAACCGCGATGATCCTAGGTGAAGTCTACCGTCATGGTACCGATTGGAAGTTCCGCGCGGTCGGCCAGGGCTACAAGGGCGGCCTTGGTCTCCTCGCGATGAATTACGGCGTAAACATAGGCTGATAGGTTCCGGACCGAGCTCACACGTCGCGGCACACTTGGTTCCGGCCCTGCCGCATGAAAGGGCCGGATCAGCCGGTGCTCTCGCTATAGGATATGCCCATGCTGACCATACTTTGAGGAAGAACGAGCGCCCATTTGTTTCCCCCAGACTCAAATGTCATAAAACTCTGAAGGCCTTGACTACTCTCGCCAGTAGCGTTTGAAGGCAGTTTGACGAGGGTGAAATTACCACCGAATTTCCCCCCATCCAGTCACCTGATCCGTCAGTTCCAAGGACTTATAAGCCTTCTGGATGCTGTCCAGCGACGGAAGCCCTTTGGCGAACACGGTCGTATCCTGTGTCGCCGTCAGAGACGGGCCGTCCTGGCCAAGCGGGACATCGACCACCGTGACCGCCTCTCCCATGCCACTGAGAGAGCCATCCTCGGCGCTTGCTCCATGGTTCGTGGCGGGATCGAGCGCATTTTGCCCCTAAAGCGTTTCGGATATATCCAGAAACGCTTCACTCAAAAAACTAAAGTGTTTTCAAGGCTATGGAATCACGAAGCCATTCAACGTCAATGCAAAATGCTCTAGACATACTGATTGACTAAGGCGACGGCATCATTGATCTGTTGCAATGCTCCCGGCGCCGCGATGGTGACGCCCGGATCCTTCACATTATAGCCCGAAATACAGGCCGAGGCTGCCTGAACATTAGCGCAAGCCCCCCGTCCGAAGGCAAAGCGGAGAATTTCACCCCGAACAAAGTCAGCAGTTGGAGGGCGTTCGAGCCACCATAAGCATTCAACGAAGACAACATGAGACACCTTTTCCCGCCCGCGGACGGTCATCGTCCTCGACGGCCTTTTGCTTGGCCCGCATGACCGGGAATGAAGGAAAGAATCGGGAGCGGAAACGTCCATGACGATGGCGCGCTCGTGACGGCACCCGAGTTTCGCAACGACATAGCCGACGTTTATCACCTGTTTGATCCCGCCAGATTGGGATCAAGGGACATTCGGTGGAAAACCGCCACCCCGCCGTCGCGGCAGCCAGGTATGAGGACCCGGAACGAGAGCCTTTCCGCAATTGCCGGCAAAAGCCCCAAAAGCAGTGCCGTGGGCTTGACTTCACCCGTGCGGCCGTCGAAACCATCCGGCAAAGAAAGTCCAACGGGAAGAAGACAGAATGGCGAATTCTCCGCTCGAAAGCCTGATCGAGGCCGCCTTCGAGGACCGCGCGAATATCAATGCTTCGACGCAGGGTGATGTGCGCGACGCCGTCGAACGCGCGCTTCTGGAGCTTGATTCCGGCAAGCTGCGTGTCGCCGAAAAACAGGAAGGCGGCTCCGGGCCTGAAGCCTGGAAGGTCAATCAATGGCTCAAAAAGGCGGTGCTGCTCTCCTTCCGCCTGAATGACATGTCGACGATTGAAGGTGGCCCAGGCGGCGCCTTCTGGTGGGACAAGGTACCCTCCAAATTCGCCGGATGGAGAGCGGCAGACCATGCGGCGGCGGGTTTCCGCTCCGTGCCCAATTGCGTCGTGCGCCGCTCGGCCTATATCGCACCGGGCGTCGTGCTCATGCCCTCCTTCGTCAATCTCGGCGCCTATGTCGATTCCGGCACCATGGTCGATACCTGGGCGACGGTCGGCTCCTGTGCGCAGATCGGCAAGAACGTGCATCTTTCGGGCGGTGTCGGCATCGGCGGCGTGCTCGAACCGTTGCAGGCCAATCCGACGATCATTGAGGATGATTGCTTCATCGGCGCGCGTTCGGAGGTCGTCGAAGGCGTGATCATCGGCCAGGGCTCGGTGCTCGCCATGGGCGTGTTCATTTCCTCATCGACCAAGATCATCGACCGCGCGACGGGCAAGATCCATATGGGCTATGTGCCACCTTATTCGGTGGTGGTTTCCGGCAATCTGCCGGGCAAGCCCCTGCCCGACGGTACGCCCGGTCCCTCGCTCTATTGCGCGGTAATCGTCAAAACCGTCGATGCGCAGACGCGCTCCAAGACGGGCATCAACGAGCTTTTGAGAGATTGATGACAGAGCCATCCGACGGGGCGCCCGACGAGCGGCGTTTCGCCTTCCTGTTCAAATCCGACCAGGGCCTCATCAGTGCCTCGACCTGGCGCCGTCATGCGGCCCGGCTCGCGGCGCTTCTGGCTCTCCTCACCCTCATCTGGTGGGTCATTTCGCCTTTTGCCGAACATGATCTCGCCAAACAGGCGTTTTTCGATCCCGCAGTCATCGCCACCTTCGTCTATCTCATCTTCTATGCCTTCGCGGTTCTGTTGATCGGCATCTGTTATTATAATCTCAGCGCCAAACGCTGGCGGGACAGGGCACGGCCGCCGAGCCTGGCCGGACTGCTGCCGGTCGCGGCTCTATGCGCCGGGGCGGCGCATTGGTTGCAGCCTCGCGTCACCGAGGTGATGCCGCGCTTCTATGTCATCGGGCTCGACGTGCTGCTCGTCCTGATCCTTGTATGGAACATCGGCGAATTGGGTTTCATGCGCTCGCGGCCGCAAAGCGGAGGCCAGTGACTGCGCCCCCTCACTCCCGACAGCCTTCGCTTACGAAGAATCATGCGCGATGAGAGCCGGGATGAGGCGCAGATCCTCCAGAAACAGCGCGTAATTTTCTGATTTTTCCGGCTCCTCCATGCGCAGGATGGCGGAGGGATGGGTCGTCACCAGGAGGCTCGTCTCGCCGAAGGGCAAGGGCCTGCCGCGCGAGGCGCCGATCCGCACGACATGACCGGTGAGCCCACGCGCTGCCACCGACCCCAAGGCCACGATCACTTTGGGTTTTACGAGCGCAAGCTCCGCCTCAAGCCAGACATTGCAGGCTTTAATTTCCGAGGCGACCGGCGATTGATGGATGCGGCGCTTGCCGCGCGGCTCGAATTTGAAATGTTTCACCGCATTGGTGAGATAAAGGCCTTTTCGATCGAGCCCCACATCTTGAAGCGCCCGATCGAGCAGATGGCCGGCGGGGCCGACGAAAGGGTGACCGAGCACATCCTCGCGATCGCCCGGCGCCTCACCCACAAGCATGGTCTCGGCGTCGAGCGGCCCCTCGCCGAAAACCATCTGCCGCGCCTGTTGCCACAGGGGACAACGGTGACACTGCCGCGCTTCCGCGATGAGCCGGTCGAAATCCGTATCTGGCTCTGAAACCTGTTCGTGCCGCTCCGTCATCGCGCCCCTCTTGTTCGATGAAGGAATCCGTTCGCGCCCGGCGCACAGATTCGGAATTTTTTCCAAAATCCCGTGACGACCAACGTATAAGAGAGCGCAATGATGCATCCCTGCGGGAACAACTCCGCCGAAAGTGCCTTCCATGCAAGATAATGCGCTCGACCTCGCCCGCGCTCTCATTGCCTGCCCCTCCGTCACGCCGCAGGATGGTGGCGCGCTCGGCATTCTGGAAAACCGGCTGAAACAGGCGGGATTTCGCACCCATCGCCTGACTTTTCAGGACGAGGGCACGCCCGATATCGACAATCTCTATGCGCGTTTCGGCACTAAGGGTCCCTGCCTCGCCTTCGCCGGACATACGGATGTGGTGCCAGTGGGCAGTGCTTCCGACTGGCGGTTCGATCCCTTTGCCGGCAAGATCGAGGACGGCCAGATCTGGGGCCGCGGCGCCGCCGATATGAAAGGCGCCATCGCCGCCTTCGCCATAGCGGCGATGGATTTCGTCACCACGCACAGTTTCGAAGGGTCGATCGCCTTTCTGATCACCGGCGACGAGGAAGGCCCCTCGATCAACGGCACCATCAAACTCCTGCACTGGGCGACCGAACAGGGAGAACATTTTGATCATTGCATCGTGGGCGAGCCGACCAATCCGCAACAGCTCGGCGATATGATCAAGATCGGACGGCGCGGTTCTCTAAACGGAACGCTGCGCGTGCAGGGCAAGCAGGGCCATGTCGCCTATCCGCAGCGCGCGGACAATCCGATCCCGACCCTGATACGTCTGATCGCGGCATTGAAGGTACCGCTCGACGAAGGCACGGCGCATTTCGATGCCTCCAATCTCGAAGTGGTCGCCCTCACCTCCGGAACCGGCGCCTATAATGTCATTCCGGCTCAGGCGGAAGCGAAATTCAACATCCGCTTCAACGACCTGTGGACGGCTGAAACATTGCGGCAGGAGCTCGCGACAAGGATAGAGAAAGTGGCGGAGAATGCCGCTTACACTCTCACTTTCGAGCCGTGCAACGCGCCGGCCTTCCTCACAAAGCCGGACCCCTTCACCGAACTCGTCGCCTCCGCGATCGAAAAAGGGACCGGCCGTCGCCCCGAATTGTCGACGACGGGCGGCACTTCGGATGCGCGTTTCATTTCCGCTTATTGTCCCGTGGTGGAATTCGGGCTCGTCGGGCAGACCATGCATATGGTCGATGAGCGTGTGTCGGTGGACGACATCACACGCCTGAAGGAGATCTATGAGTCTATTCTCGTGGATTATTTCGATAGCCGGGAACGGTGAAACATTCTCAGCGTCAGCGGCCTGTCATAAAAACGGAACCATGTCCGATCGGAGATACGACAAGCGTCAATGTTTGTCACTGATGCGGCGATAGAGATCGATGAGGATCGGCGGCGTACAATATTTGATATTGTTCCAAAGCCGCATCTTGCCACGCAAAACGATGTCGCGCTTGATGATTGTCGAATGTTCCTCTGTATCCGCCCCGTCCTCGCGCCCGTTCGTATAAAAATAGGCAGCGACTGAACAACGCGGCTGATTATCAGGGGCGCTCACGGGCTCCGGATGGCCATGAATGCTTTTTGAGGATTGCGCGAAAAAAACCGAACGGCCAAAAATCGGATCGATCTTCACGGTCTCACTCTGTTCATTTCCGTCCCATAATTCGAGCTGGCCACCATAGGAAGAATGCCAGTCCTTATTGAGGTAGGTGATGAACACCAGGCGGTTGTCGAGCCTCGTTTCCGGATGTTTGTTGAAATCGAGATGCATGGCGAAACGGCCATCGGTCGGAATCTTGTGCATGCCTCCACTTTTGAGAAGCGGATCGCAGATCAAGCCTGGAATACCGGTCACCGTTTGCAGGAAACGGATGAAACGGCTGGAATGCAGAAGTGAGAAATAGATTTGCGTCGCCGGACCAAATTGCTTTTCGGGCGTGGAAAGAAACTTGAATTCGTTCTTTCCATCATGGACACGCCAATCACCATATTCCAGCATGTCGAATTCGGACCGTACTTCCTCAAGCAGCCCGTCAGCAAAAAAATTATCGACGACGAGAAAAGGAAATGGCCGATTGTTTTGGAAAGTGCCGGCGAGATCATCCGCCGCAGCCAAAACATTTTTATTCATAAGATCTTCAAAATGCAGCGATACGCGATCAAATTTCAACAATAGATTCGACACAACTGCCTCATACTATATATTTTATTACTTATCATAAAACAAATTTCCGGCAAACCCGTTACCAAATTACCAATAATTGCCATTTCGTACAGATTCAAGCACAGCAGTACGCAAATCGACAAAACCATACAGACATATCATTATGTTTTAAATTTACATAACATATCTGCGCTTAGCATGCGCATATCCTATACGATATATTATAAAATCTTTCAAGAACCGCCTTAAATATACCTTTTGTCACACGCCAGAAAGACAATACAATTCCCCGAGGTACAGACCTGCACCCTACTCATCATATAGATTGTATATTATGCCGAGGACTTGCCGCTTCTGAAATCATGCTCATCCACTATTCAATATACTCGAAAGGTCATTCGTTTTCATGACGGTCGATCGAGGTCCCGCCAGTCGCTTGCAACGATTCCCGGGCTATGCGGCAGAGCGACGCGCTTACCGCGGCCACGCACAGAAATCCTATTCAAAGGAAAGAAACCGCGGGAAAGAAACCGCGAAGCGATTCACCAAGATCGGAAAATGTTCCAAAAGCCTCGGCCTTCCTCGATGAGAGAAAAAATTTGCCCGGGACCGGAATAGGACGGAATAAATCCGGATCGAGACGGTTACCTCCTCAAAGCAATGCGCTTTGGGAGATTGATAATGAGTGCACAAAATGATGACAGCGCAGGCGTAACGCGACGCCACACTCTCGAATGTATGCTATGGGCCGGGACCGGCATGGTCTGGACCTTGGTAGGCGGCGTTCCGGGCTCGATGCCTCTGGCAAAGGCGGCGGCGCTTAATCCTTCAAAGACATTCAGCTTCGTCCAGATCAGCGACAGCCATGTCGGCTTCGACAAACCCGCCAATCCGGATACGCTCGGCACTTTACGGGAAGCCGTCGCTTCTATCAAAACCCTCCCCACCAAACCCGCCTTCTTCCTGCATACAGGCGATATCACGCATCTTTCAAAAGAGTCGCAATTCGACGATGCGGATCAAATCCTCAAGGAGCTCGGCGCGCCTGTCTTTTACGTGCCCGGAGAACATGATGTCCTCGATGACAATCCGGGCCAGTCCTATCTCGCCCGTTACGGCAAGGGCACCAGCGGTGCTGGCTGGCGCTCGTTTGATCACGAAGGTGTCCATTTCATCGGCTGTGTCAATGTCGTCGATCTCAAGGCCGGCGGTCTCGGCAATCTCGGCGCCGATCAGATCGCCTGGCTCGCTGCCGATCTGAAACCGCTTTCATCCTCCACGCCGATCGTCGTCTTCGCGCATATTCCCCTCTGGTCGATCTATCCGGAATGGGGCTGGGGAACCGAGGACAGCGCGCGCGTGCTCGATCTCCTGAAACGGTTCGGCTCGGTCACGGTGCTGAACGGCCATATTCATCAGGTGATGCAAAAGGTGGAGGGCGCCGTCACCTTCCATACCGCCCGTTCGACGGCTTTTCCGCAGCCTGCGCCCGGCACCGCCGCCTCGCCCGGCCCGATGAAGGTACCGCCGGGTCTTCTGCGGACATTTCTCGGCATTACCGATGTGACGTTCCAGCGCGGCGAGGATCGTCTCGCGGTCGTTGATCACACGCTTGCAGGCGAAGGTACCAGCAAATGACCCAGGCCGAGGAGAAAGCCATGATTCAGCCATCCGACATATCGGCGTGGCGTATACGCCACAAACAGGCAAATACTTCCCCCGCAGCCTCGTGCCTTAGCGTTGCCATCTTGTTGATGTCGTCTTCGTTATGCTTCGCACAGCCGGTCACCATTCACGTGGATAATTTCACCTTTACCCCTGTGGAAACGACCGTCGCTCCGGGCACGACGATCACCTGGGTCAACGACGACGATATTCCTCATACAGTCGTTGCAACCGATGGAACCTTTAAATCGAAAGCTCTGGATACCGAGGATCAATTCACCGTGACGATGACAGAACCGGGAGAATATGTTTATTTCTGCTCGCTTCACCCGCGGATGACGGGCAAAATCATCGTCAAGGCACCGTGAACATTCAATGGATATCATGCCGCGCGCATTCCTGAACGCGCCAAGGGCGGAGGTGGCGTGAGCGCCTTCGCCAAAGAGCGATTCTCCCGCCTCGTCCTGCCCAGGCTCGACGAAGCTTACCGGCTTGCGCGCTGGTTGACGGGGAGCGCCGCCGATGCCGAAGATATCGTGCAGGAGGCTTCCCTGCGGGCCTATCGCGCTATGGAAACCTTCGTGGAGGAGAATGCCCGTGCGTGGTTTCTCACCATCGTCCGCAATCTTTGCTATTCCTGGCTACAGAAGCGCAAGGCCGAACGCCTCGCCATCAAGGAGGATAAAGATCCCGCCGACGAGCAGGTGATGGAAACCGGCGGTGTTCATACCCATACGCCGGATACACCTGAGAGTCTCCTCATCGCCAAGCAGGAGACAATGCGCCTGACCCGCGTGATCGACGCCTTGCCGGTCGATCTCAAGGAAATCCTCGTGCTGCGCGAATATCACGCTCTCGCCTATCGTGACATTGCCGCCATCAGCGGCGTGCCGCTCGGCACGGTAATGTCCCGCCTCGCCAGGGCGCGGCAGCGTCTGATGCAGCTGCTGGAGGATAGTCATTGATGGATAGTGATCTCGATCTCCTCCTGAACGCCTATTGCGATGGGGAATTGTCGCCCGCCGAGACGCTCGCCATGGAACTGCGGCTGGCGGAAGATCCGGGTCTGCGCGCCGAGGCCGAAAGAATCCGCTCTCTGTCCCGGTCCCTGCACTCCACTTTGGCCGATGTGCCGGTCCCCGACGGCTTGCGTGCCGACATCCTCCACGACCTTGGATTACAGGAAACAACAGCCCCCCCGACGCCGACGCCGCGCCGCTCGCTGTTACGCTCTTTCGCCTTCGGTAGCGCCCTGATGAGTCTTCTCGGCGGTATGGTTCTCGGTGGCGGAACGGTCTATCTGACGATGCGGGAGAGCAGCGAGCCCATAGCAATGGATATCTATTCCGCCCATGCACGCGCGCTGCTCGCCCCACAGCCGTTCGATATCGCCTCATCGGAAAGGCATACAGTCAAACCCTGGTTCAACGGCAAGGTCATGATTGCGCCCGATGTCATCGATCTGTCGGCGCAGGGTTTTCCCCTTGCCGGCGGCCGGATCGACGTCATCGACGGCAAGGCCGTTCCGGTTCTCGTCTACCGGCATGGCGGCCATCTCATCAGCGTTACCGTCCTGCCCATGGAAACGCGGCTGAAGGAGGGCAGCGAAACGCACGAAGGTTTCACCATCAAACGCTGGCGGCAGAAGGATCTTCTTTATGTCGCGATCTCCGATATTGCCGCCGCCGATCTCCAAAAATTTGCGGAAAAATTCCGCGCCGCAGAACAGCAGGAGCGATGAGCGCAGCGCAAGTCTCGGCCCATGCTCCCCACGCGTTCTGCCGCATCTCGCCTCACCAATCCGTCGGCTTGGGATTGCGTTCGCCAAACTGGATCTGATGCCAATAGGGATAGGTCGGCACGCGATGGCTTGCCTTGTCGAGCAAAGCGATATGCTCCGGCGACAGCGTCCAGCCGATAGCACCGAGATTTTGCTTCAGTTGCTCCTCGTTGCGGGCGCCGATGACGATATTGGCGACACTCGGGCGCTGTAAAAGCCAGTTGAGGGCAATCTGCGGAATAGTTTTCCCGGTCTCCTTGGCGACGATGTCGAGCGCATCGACCACGGTGAACAGATATTCGTCATCGACGATCGGACCGCCTTCCGCTCCGCCGCTGGCTATGCGGCCATCGCCCTTCGGCGTTTCCCTGCGCATTTTTCCGGTCAGGCGGCCCCAGCCGAGCGGACTCCAGACCATGAGCCCGACACCCTGATCGAGACCGAGCGGCATTAATTCCCATTCGTAATCACGGCCGATCAGTGAATAATAGCCCTGATAGGCAATGTAACGCGCAAGCCCCTCGCGGTCGGCGGCGGCAAGCGATTTCATCAGATGCCAGCCGGAAAAATTCGAGGCGCCGATATAGCCTATCTTGCCGCTCGCAATCAGATGATCGAGCGCACGCAAGGTTTCCTCGACCGGTGTCAAGGCATCGAAAGCATGCATGAAATAGATATCGATATGATCGGTACCGAGCCTTTTGAGGCTCGCCTCGCAGGCGCGGATCAGGTGGAAACGGGAAGAACCGACCTCGTTTGGCCCCTCACCCATGGCGAATGTGGCCTTGGTCGAAATCAGAACCTTGTCGCGCCGGCCCTTGATCGCCTGTCCCAGCACTTCTTCGGAAACACCTGCGGAATACACGTCGGCGGTATCGAAGAAATTGACGCCATGATCGAGGCAGAGATCGACCATACGTGAGGCTTCCTTCACGTCGGTATCGCCCCAGCGTTTGAAGAAATCATTGGAACCGCCGAAAGTCGCGGTGCCCATGCTCAATACGGGTACTTTGAGTCCCGATTTTCCAAGCTGCCGATAGTCCACGGGCTTTCCTCCTGATCTGGTGCTTTCCCAGACAGAATAATGGCATGATGACACCCGCTTTTCGCGTCACGCTCGCGTGAATTAAAAGCGGCCCCTCACGGCAGAATGGCGAAGACCCGAGCCGGAAAGCCGAGGCCATCCTTGATTTTTGCAAAACTCACGACGAGCAGCGCCCCGGTCGCAGGCACGCGATCGAGATTGGCCATAACCTCGATCTGATAGCGGCCACTTTTCAGAATATAGCTTTCCGTCTCCATCGATTCGGTGACATCGGAATCGAGCGATTCATGGCCAATCGCCTTGATGCCGCGCTCTTCGACGAGAAACTGCACCGTCTCACGCGACCAGCCGGGAAAAGGATACCGCTTGAAACGCGCGGGATCCGTCGCGAAATCCTTGCTCATATCGGTCCGCAAGGCCACAAAGGCGCCTTCCGGCACCCGCCCATGCGCACGCTCCCAGGCTTCCAGATCCTGCCGCGAAAAGGCATGCGCAGGATCATCCTTGAGGAAGGGCGTCGCATCGAACACGACGAGAGGCAGGATCATATCATGCAGCGCCAGCCGGTCGAGGGTCGCCCCATCCGGCGAAAAATGCGCTGGCGGGTCGATATGCGTGCCGCTCTGGCCGACCATCGCGAAGACATTCGCGCGGAAACCGTCATGCGCGATTGTATAGGGAGCGCCATCGGGCCTGCGCGCCGACGCGATTTTCGGCTCCGGAAATCCCTCCCAGACGGGCGATGTTTCGCTCAATGTCTGCGTGAGATCGATGAAGGTTTTGTGTGCGAGCACAGCACCAATTTCGGCGAGCGTCGGCTCGGCCCGCACAATAACAGTCGAGAACAGAAGAGAGAATGCAACCGCGCCAGACCGCACCGCTTTTTGTGTAGGCCTTGGTATGTACCTTTGTATGTGCCTTGCTTGTAAACACTGACTCTGCGGACGCCGCAACGGGTTTTCAGCCGTCGAGACCGCCGAGGCAGAGATATTTGATTTCGAGATAATCCTCGATGCCATATTTCGATCCTTCCCGCCCGAGGCCGGAAGCCTTCATGCCGCCGAAGGGAGCGACTTCCGTCGAGATCAATCCTTCATTGATGCCGACGATGCCATAATCAAGCGCCTCGCTCACGCGCATGATGCGGCCGATATCACGCGCGTAGAAATAGGAGGCGAGACCGAAAGGCGTATTATTGGCGAGTGCGATGGCTTCCGCCTCGGACTGGAAACGGAACAAGGGCGCGACTGGCCCGAAGGTTTCCTCGTGAAAGATGCGCGCCTCGATCGGCACGTCGGCAAGAACGGTTGGCCTGTAGAATGTGCCACCCGCAATGTCCCCCGGCGCATCCGGCACACCGCCGATGAGCGTTCTGGCGCCCCGCGCCACCGCATCGCCTACATGCGCCTCGACCTTTTCAAGCGCGGCGCGGTCGATCAGCGGGCCGATCGCAACCCCTTCCTCGAAACCATCGCCGACCTTCAATTGACCGACCGCCTCCACGAGTTTTTGCGCGAAACGATCGTAAATGCCGTCCTGTACCAGAATGCGATTGGCGCAGACGCAGGTCTGCCCGGCATTGCGATATTTCGAGGCGATCGCGCCGGCGACGGCGGCATCGAGATCGGCATCGTCAAAAACGATGAAGGGCGCATTGCCGCCCAGTTCCATGCTGGTCTTTTTGATCGTCGGCGCGCATTGGGCAAGCAATTGGGCGCCGACTTCCGTACTGCCGGTAAAGGAAAATTTGCGCACATCCGGATTGCCGGTGAGTTCCGCGCCGATTGCCCGCGCGGGACCGGTCACGATATTGCAAACGCCTGCCGGAAGCCCCGCGCGTTCAGCGAGAACACCGAGCGCCAGTGCCGAAAAGGGCGTCTGGCTTGCCGGGCGCAACACTCCGGCGCAGCCCGCAGCCCAGCCGGGCCCCGCCTTACGGGTGATCATGGCGGAAGGAAAATTCCACGGCGTTATGGCGGCGAAGACGCCGATCGGCTGTTTGCACACGATCAGCCGGCGGCCGGGCAGATGTTCGGGAATCACATCGCCATAGACGCGCTTGCCCTCCTCGGCGAACCATTCGATGAAGTTCGCGGCATAGGCGATCTCGCCACGGCTTTCACTCAGCGGCTTGCCCTGTTCGGCGGTCATGATCCGGGCGAGATCCTCCTGATTTTCCATCATCAGATCGAAGAGCCGGCGCAGGATTCTGGCACGCTCCTTGGCGGTTTTCGTCCGCCATTCGGGTTGCACCTTTTTGGCGGCGGCGATTGCCTGCGCCGTTTCCACCGCGCCAAAGGCCGGCACTGTGCCAAGCAACGCGCCGGTCGCGGGATTTCTCACCTCGACGCGCGCGCCGCCGGAGGCTCCTGTCCAGACACCACCGATCAGATTGGCCTCGCGAAACAGCGAAGCATCCTTGAGCGAGGCGAGAAAAGAATCGTCGGCCATATTCTGCTCCTTGCCATCTGCTTGTCATTCAGCGCCGTGGGGCCCTCATTCGATCCCGCTACTCGGAGGGCGCGGCATCGGTCCCGTTCCGGCGCGCACTTTTCCCGCTTTCGCATTGCGGCGAAACCCCGCTTTTCTGGGGATCGGCGGACCCATGCCCGATCCCCTTCACAACGATCTTTCGTCCCGATCGGATGCAAAAAGACGGGATTACCCCTATCGTCGCTTGAACCTTGGCTTGACGCGGCAGGGCGATCAGGCTTCCCTCAAACGGGCTCCTGTCGCGCAGCGGATGATCGTCATGGCTCCTCAATCGTCAAAACCCGCCAGGCTTGCTCTTTCCTCACCCATTCTTTTTCTCATTCGCATGCTGCTGTTTCTCGCCGCCGCGGGAAGCGTGGTTTTCTTTCTGCAGCAACAGATCCTGCATGCCTTCATGGCCAATCCCGGTCTCAACGGGCTCATTACCGGGGTTCTGGCGCTTGGCATTCTGCTCGGCCTCAGGCAAGTGACCCGGCTGTTTCGTGAGATCCGCTGGGTCAATGCCACCGCGCGCGGCATGGGCGCCGCGGTCCGCCGGCCGGTCCTGCTCGCGCCGATGGCGAGCCTCCTTGGCGACCGTGCGCCCGGCGCGCCGATCTCGACCCCGACCTTGCGGACGATTCTCGATTCCGTCGGTACGCGTCTCGACGAGGCCCGCGACATGGCCCGCTATCTGACGGGGCTTTTGATCTTTCTTGGCCTGCTGGGCACTTTCTGGGGACTCGTCGAGACGGTGGGATCGCTCGGCTCCGTCATCCGCACCATGCAGACCGGCACTGATGCGGCCCTGATGTTCGATGATCTGAAGAACGGACTCGCCGCACCGCTCGCCGGCATGAGCATATCCTTCACATCGTCTCTGTTCGGCCTTGCCGGCTCGCTCATTCTGGGCTTTCTCGATCTGCAGTCGGGCCAGGCGCAAAACCGGTTCTATAATGAACTCGAGGATCTGTTGATGGCGAATACGCCGGAGGCGCTCGGTATCGAGGCCGCGCCGGAGGAGACGGCGGCTCGCTCCGCGCAGCCGTCCATGCCGGGACACGATGACATTCCGCTCGAATTGCGCCTCGCACTCGAAAAGATCGCCGCCGTGGCCGATCAGAGCCAGGCGCGGGCGACGGCGCTCGCCATCGCCAATCTTGCTGAGGGGATTCAGGGGCTCGTCCTGCATATGCGGTCCGAGCAACAGATGCTGCGCGATTGGGTGGAAGCGCAGGCAGAGCACAGCCAGAAGACCCAGACCTTGCTGCAACGCCTGATTACCGAGCGCCTGAGCGGAGAAGGAACAGGTGGCGAGAGAACAGGTAGCGAGAGAAGCGGTGCCGAGCGATCAAGCGCCGACATGTTGAAACGGGAGCCTTATTAATGCGCCGATTTGGCCGCAGGCAGGAACGCCAGATCGATTATTGGCCGGGCTTCGTCGATGCGCTTTCGACCATGCTGCTCGTCATTATCTTCCTTCTGTCGATGTTCATGCTCGCCCAATTCTTTCTTTCGCGCGAGATGAGCGGCAAGGACCGGGCCTTGACGCGGCTCGATCGCCAGCTCGGCGATCTTTCCTCGCTGCTCGCCATGGAGCATGATGCCAAGGAAAGAGCCGAGCAGGAAACCGGCACGCTCAAGGCCACTCTCAAGGAGACGCAGGAAGCCGCGCAGAAATCCGAGGCCGAGGCGCAAGCGCGCGCGAAAGATTCCAGCGCGGCACTTGATAGCGAAAAAGCGCAGTCGGCCGAGGCACGAAGCCAGGTCGAAACCCTCAACCAGCAGCTCGGCGCGCTGCGGCAGCAGCTCACGGGCCTGGAAACCGCACTTTCCGCCGCCAAGGAGCGCGACCAGCAAGATCAGGTGCAGATCGAAAATCTCGGCCGGGAACTCAATGCCGCGCTTGCCCAGAAGGTGCAGGAACTCGCCCGTTACCGTTCGGATTTCTTCGGACGCCTGCGTCAGGTGCTGGGCGATCGCCCCGATCTCAGGACTGTCGGCGACCGTTTCGTCTTCCAATCGGAACTACTCTTCAGCTCCGGCCAGGTGCGGCTGAGCCCCGAGGGCCATAAGGAGCTCGACGCGCTGGCCGCCGCGCTCAATGATCTCGCCAAAACCATTCCGGCGGATATTCCCTGGGTGATGCGGGTCGACGGCCATACCGACAAGAAACAGATCCGCTCGGCGCAATTCCCCTCAAACTGGGAGCTTTCCACCGCGCGGGCGCTTGCCGTCGTGCATTATCTCATCGACAAGGGCGTGCCGCCGGACCGGCTCGCGGCGGCAGGTTTTGGTGAATTCCAGCCGCTTGATCCGGGTGACAGCGAGGAAGCCCTGAAACGCAACCGCCGGATCGAATTGAAGATCACCGAGAAATAGCGCCGGTTTACATTAAATCCTCTTGATTTCCGACCTATTGGAATCAAGAAGGCCTGTCGGGGAGCCAGGTCGCAATGAGTCCTGCTCATTGAGAGCTATTACGCCTCCGGGACGTCAAAAACCTCTCCGGGGCGCTTCACCTGAAAATGGCCGGGCTCGATACCCGCGCGCTCCAGCGAAACGGCGAGGCGTTTCGGCGGTTCGTCGATCGCCTCATCAGTGAGATGGAACGTGCCCCAATGATGGGCGAGCGCATAGCTCGCACCGCAATCCTGAAAGATGCGCACAGCCTCTTCGGGATCGACATGATGTGCCCGCATGAACCAGCGCGGCTCATAGGCGCCAATGGGCAGTAGCGCCAGCCGGAACGGCCCATGCTTGACCCGCATCGCGCGGAAGATTTCGCCATGGGCATAAGCGGTATCGCCGATGTGATAAATGCCTCCGGCGGGCGTCTCGATGACGAAAGCCGCCCAAAGCGCCATGCGGCGGTCACGAAGGCCGCGCGCCGACCAATGATAACAGGGCTCAACATGGACGAAGACGTCGCGGCCGAGGCCGACGCGGGCGCCCCAGTCATGGGCTTCGACGCGGAGTTTCGCATCGTGGCGGCGGATGATGTGGTCGTTGCCGAGCGGGGTGATGATACGGGCATCGGGAAACAGCGACAGGGTCGCGAGATCGAGATGATCGTAATGATTGTGGGTGACGAGGATCGCGTCGATCGGCGGCAGATCCTCGATGGCAATCCCCGGCGCGTTGACGCGTTTCGGGCCGACCGAACGGAACGGGCTCGCGCGCTCGGAAAAGATCGGATCGAGCAGAAGATTGAGCCCCTGCGTCTGCACAAGAAAACTGGCGTGGCCAATATAGGAGACCCGCAATTCTCCGCCTTCGACACGGGCGGGCGGACGATCCCGCGCCGGGCTTGGAAAAGCCGAAGGCCATTGCGCGCCGCGCGTTTTCCCAAGCCGCCATTTCAGGAAAGCGCCCAGCCGGCTGCCCTGATCCTCTTGGCGGTCATGCTGCCCCGGCACGAAAAAACGCATGCCGTCGAAATGATCCGAACGGGGGCCGTCATAATAGGGATTGCGGGGCATGCCGGGTCCAATTGCATCCATGCGGGGTCAAATGGCCCCTCCGACGGTACGGGAAGGGAGCGCACCCGAAGGTCCGCCGGGAAAGAAGAGCGGGACGGACCAGAGATCCGTCCCGGAAAGATAGGAAAGCCGCCACGCGCTTGAAAGAGCGGGGCAGGCCGCGGACCCGGATCAAATGACGAGCAGCCTCACGATGCAGCGGAGGCGGTGAAAGACACGACGAAATCGCGGACACCCGAGGCGATGAACTGCACCGCGACGCAGGCCAGGAGAAAGCCCATGATCTTGGTCACGGACTGAATACCGGCCTCGCCAAGAAAACGGGCGATCCGCGAGGCCCCGGCAAGCGCGAGATAGGCGCAAAAGATCGTGATGCCGATGCCGCAGAGGACGACGATATAGCCGAGAATGAGGTGATTATCGGGAATCGACGACCCGTATCCCATCACGACGGCAATGGAACCGGGACCGGCGAGGCTCGGCATCGCGAGCGGGGAAAAAGAGAAATCCATATCGGCCTGTTTGATCGCGTCAGCCTTTTCCGGCCCCTCGTCCTTTCCCGCAAACAGCATGCGGAAAGCGATGACGAGAATGATCAGACCGCCCGCGATTCTGATTCCCGCGAGCGAAATGCCGAACAAGGCGATAATGCCATTGCCGACGAGCAGGAAGGCCGCGAGGATCGCAAAGGCATAAAGCGAGGCCCGTACCGCCTGCTGATGTTTGCGGGCTTCCGACATTCTCCCCGTCAGGCTCAGGAACAGCGGAATCGTGCTCAAGGGGTTCATGATCGGCAGGAGCCCGATCGCAACGATGGCGACATAGCGGAGCGCCAGAAAAAAGAGATCCATGGACAGCCTCTGTTAGTGAGCCTTTCGCCCGATGCGCCCCAAAATTCCTCTCAGGGCTGTAATTCACGCGTCGCGGTTCAGGCGAAACATCGGCAACACAGCCGGGAACCAGCTCTTTGTCGCTCATAGGGCTGGCTTCGTGAAGCCCCTTCCTGGGTTTGGCTCCGAGAAGCCCTTTCCCACACTTGACGCGCCACCTCCCGATCATTAGTTTCCTCAGCTTCCATGCGGATTTTCTCCGGTTTTCCGGCGTCAACACCGCATCCGATGACAAAGCCGGCTCCGCGATTGGATCCGGTCACGCCCGGCAGCGCGTTGCGCCCCCGGGCGCGTTTTGCGTTGCGCAAACGGGTTTTCACGCCTCTCGGCCAAACATTGACCAAGGGGGTTCAGGGTCACGGCCGCCGTCGCGGCGGTTCATGCGGGAGAGGCAGATGTTCGAAGGACTTTCCGAAAGGCTTTCCGGCGTTTTCGATGCCCTGACGCAACGTGGCGCCCTCAATACCGAAGATATCGACATCGCCCTGCGCGAAGTCCGCCGCGCTCTGCTCGAAGCCGATGTCGCGCTCGATGTCGTGCGCTCCTTCATCGACAAAGTGAAGAATCGCGCGCTCGGCGCCAATGTCGTCAAATCGGTGACGCCCGGCCAGATGGTCGTGAAGATCGTCAATGACGTGCTGATCGAAACCCTGGGCAAGAGCGCCGAGCCGATCGATCTCGACGCCGCTCCGCCGGTCGGCATCATGATGGTCGGCCTGCAGGGCGCCGGCAAGACCACGACGACGGCGAAGATCGCCAAGCGGCTGACCGACCGTTTCAAGCGCCGGGTGCTGATGGCCTCGCTCGACGTCAAACGTCCGGCCGCGCAGGAACAGCTCGCCGTGCTCGGCAGGCAGATCGATGTCGCCACTCTGCCCATCGTGGCGGGCCAGACGCCGGTGCAGATCGCCCATCGCGCCGAACAGGCGGCGCGTCTGCAGGGCTTCGACGTCGTTTTGTTCGACACGGCCGGACGCACCCATATCGACGAAGCCCTGATGGCGGAAATGGCGGAGATCAAGGCCGCCACGCATCCCCATGAAATCCTGCTCGTCGTCGACGCCCTCACCGGCCAGGACGCCGTCAATCTCGCGAAAAATTTCGACGATCGCGTCGGCATCACCGGCATCGTTCTGACCCGCATCGACGGTGATGGACGCGGCGGCGCCGCGCTCTCGATGCGCGCTGTGACCGGCAAGCCGATCAAGCTCATCGGTACCGGCGAAAAAATCGACGCGCTGGAAGAATTCTACCCCGACCGCATCGCCAACCGCATTCTCGGCATGGGCGATATCGTCTCGCTGGTCGAAAAGGCCGCCCAGACCATCGACGCCGAAAAGGCGGAAAAGATGGCTGCCCGCCTGCGCAAGGGCAAGTTCGATCTCGAGGATCTTTCCGAACAGCTCGCCCAGGCGGAAAAGCTCGGCGGTATCAGCGGCATTATGGGCATGTTGCCGGGCATGGGCAAATTGAAGGACCAGCTCGCCTCGGCCAATGTCGACGACAAGGCGCTGAAGCGCCAGCGCTCCATCATCCTGTCCATGACGCCGCAGGAGCGCCGCAACCCCGATCTCATCAAGGCCTCGCGCAAGAAACGCATTGCGGCGGGCTCCGGCATGAAGGTCGAGGACGTCAACAAGCTTTTGAAACAGCACCGGCAGATGGCCGATCTGATGAAGGCTTTCGGCGGCGGCAAGGGCAAATTGGGCAAAATGGCAGCCATGCTCGGCGGCGGACGCGGCATGCCGGGGCTTCCCGGCATGGGTGGTCTCGGCGGGATGGGTGGCCTTGGAAAAATGGGGCTCGGCGGCGGCATGCCCTCCCCCGAGGATCTCGCCGCGCTGCAGAAGCAGTTCGGCTCGCTCGGCCTGCCGGGTGCCGAGGCACCGGCAAAAACACCTGCCCAAGCTCCAGCCCCCTCGGCTGCTGCGCCAGCCGGCAAACCCGCCGCGGCACCCACCTCCTTGCCAAAACTGCCGGCCGATCCGGGAGCGATTTTCGGCACCAAAAGCCCTGCCGCCACTTTACCCGGAAAATCGAGCCCGCTGCCAGGGCTCGGCGGCGTGAAACTGCCAGGCCTCGGCGGTTTCAACCCTTTCGCCAAGAAGAAATAGGCTTCTGTTTCTCTTAACCTTTTTAACCCTTGCCCAGCATCGACAGGCATTCAACCAAAGTAGGAAAAATCCATGTCCCTGAAAATCCGGCTGGCGCGCGGCGGCGCCAAGAAGCGCCCCTTCTATCGCGTGGTCGTCGCCGACGCCCGCGCCCCGCGTGACGGCCGTTTCATCGAAAAGCTCGGCACCTTCGATCCGGTGAAGCCGAAAAACGCCGAAGACCGCATCGTGCTCGACGCGGAAAAGGTGAAGGAATGGCTCGCCAAGGGTGCTCAGCCGACCGACCGTGTCGCCCGCCTGCTCGATGGTCTCGACATCAAGAAGCGTGAGCCGCACAACAATCCGAAACAGGGCCTGCCGAAGAAGAAGGCGCAGGAACGCGCCGCTGCAGCCGCCGCCGCTGCCGCGAAGGCCGCAGAGGAAGCCGCCGCCTGACGCCGATGAGCGACGATCGCAGCCGGCGCATCCTCGTCGGCCGCTTCGGCGCGCCGCATGGCGTGCGCGGCGAATTGCGCCTGCAATCCTTCACCCAGGATCCGCAGGCGATCGGCGCCTATGCCCCGCTCTTCGACGAGAGCGGGCGCGGGCGCTACAAAATCGTGAGCCTGCGCCCGGTCAAGGGCACGTCCTTCGTTGTCCGCATCGAGGGAATCTCCACGCGCGAGGCAGCGGCGGCGCTCACCAATCAACCGCTTTATATCGAGCGGGACAACCTCCCCGAGCCCGAGGAGGAAGAATTCTATCTCGCCGATCTCATCGGCCTTACGGCCTTCGCCCGCGATGAATCCGGCGCCGAGCTTCCCTTCGGCCGCGTTAAGGACGTGCTGAATTTCGGCGGCGGCGATATTCTCGAAATCGAGCCTCCCGAGGGCGGAGAAACGATCCTCCTGCCGTTCACCCGGGCGGTCGTGCCCGAGCTTGATCTCGCCGCGCGCCGACTCGTCGTCATCCCGCCCGATGAGATCGAGGCGCGTGAAGACACGCCCACGGATGATGAAGACGCCACGGATAGCAGCGCGGAGCCCGGCCGTAGCGATGATTGATGCCTGCTGGGCTGCCAGCGTGTTCACTTTGTTTCCCGCCATGTTTCCCGGACCGCTCGGCCAGTCGCTTGCGGGCGAAGGCCTGCGCCAGGGACGCTGGTCGCTTTCCATTCATGATATTCGCGATCACGGGCTCGGACGCCATCGCGCCGTCGACGACACACCGGCGGGCGGCGGCCCCGGCATGGTCATTCGCGCCGATGTGCTCGCGGCCAGCCTCGATGCCAGCATCGCCACAGACGATCCGCGCCCGCGGCTTCTGATGAGCCCGCGCGGCAGACCCTTGACGCAGAGCCGGGTGCGTGCCCTAGCGCAAGGGCCCGGCGCCGTCCTGATCTGCGGCCGTTTCGAGGGCTTCGATGAAAGGGTGATCACGGCGCGCGGTCTCGAGGAAGTGTCGATCGGCGACTACATCCTGTCAGGCGGCGAAATCGCAAGCCTCGTGGTGCTCGATGCCTGCGTGCGGCTCCTGCCCGGCGTCATGGGCAAGGAGGCATCGGGCGAAGACGAGAGCTTCGAGCGCGGCCTGCTCGAATATCCGCACTATACACGCCCCCGCGAATGGGAGGGGCGCACCATTCCCGAAGTGCTTCTCAGCGGCGATCATGCCCGCATCCGCGCCTGGCGCGAGGCGGAGGCCCTGCGGATCACCCGCGAGCGGCGGCCGGATCTTCTGGAAACCGCCAGGAAAGACTGATTTCGGTTCGGATGAGGCGGTTTCAACTTGGATTACGGCTTGGCGCCTGCCCCATTTCGGCGGCTTGCGCCGCCCGCCGCAGGCTGTCGGCAAGCTGCCGCGTGCCCTCTGCGCGAAGGCCAATGCGGACATAAGTGCGCTCCCCCTCGGGCTCCTCGGAATTGACCGGCAATTCGAGCGTCAGCATCACCAGAGAGCCGGGCAGCGTATGGGTGGAAAAACCGATCAGCGGAAACAGGGTGATTTCTTCGTCGCTCATGAGACCTCGGCGCTTTCGGAGGGGCATGAGCCTCGATGCTACAGCAGTTTTGCACCGCATCAAGACTGTCGCCCAAAACTCTGACCATGGCTCGAATGATGCATAATTGATACGACGGCTCTGATGGCCGACTCATGCAAAGGCGCGCGGCATGACGGACAAAGAAGAATGGGTCGTCTGGAACGGCTCGCTGGGCATTCTCGTGATGGCAGCGATCGGTCTGATCGAGGAAGACGAATTCGGCCGTACCGCCTGTCTCGCCCCGCCATGGGAGGTCGTTGGCCCCTTCAGCCTCGATGAACTCGAAAAAGAGGGCAAGATCGCCTTCGGCGCCTGTCTCGTGATGTCGCGCCAGAGATGGCAGGAGGATCAAGCGGAGCTGCGCATCGAAGCCTTCAAGCTGCGCCGCTCCTTCACCCTGCAATTCGATACCGAAATCTATCAGGAACATCGCGAGGTCCTGAATCTGCCGCTCGAAGGCGCTCTCGAACCCGCCGAGATCAACGCCGCCTTCCGCCGCATGGCGAAGATCGCCCATCCCGACGCTGGCGGCAGCGACGAGGATTACCGCCGCATCGCCGAGGCGCGCGACGCGCTTCTGGAGCAATTCGCGCATGCGTCATGACCATTGACGCAAACCCCGCCATTGATAAAGGGCGGTAACACCCCCTCTCACAAGAGCCATAGTGGCGGCGATATCGTCATCATTGTATCATGACGCCCATCCAGAGTGACGTCCGTTGCGAAACGCTTGACCTTCGCCGGGACAGAACGTGATGGGAGGCAAACCATGCCGGTACGTCCTTGGGCCGCGTTGGCATTCGCAGGCCTCCTTTCGGCGATAGCGGCGCCCTCCGGCATCCTGCCTGCTCCCGCGCAGGCCGAGGCTGAACATAGCCGCCGGACTGTGGCCTTCACGAAGGGACACGCAAACATCCGCGGCCGTATCAAGGGCTATCATTTTATTGATTATGTCTTCCAAGGTGGCGCCGGCGAGTCGCTGAACGTCACCATGCACGCGAGCAATAACGCCTGTTACTTCAATCTTCTCGCTCCCGGAGAAACAGAGGTAGCCTTCTTCATCGGCTCCACGAGCGGCGACAGCTATCAAGGGACCATGCCGACGAGCGGCAATTACATGGCACGCATCTACCTGATGCGCAGTGCCGCACGGCGCAAGGAAACTTGTCATTTCACATTACAAATCACTCTCGGCGGCAAGCAGGCGACCAATGAAAAGGGACCGGACTATGCCGATGGCCTTACCGGCGGCCCCGATTTCTGGCAAGTAACCGGCGTTGCCACCGATGACATGCTGAACATCCGCAAGGATGCCTCCGCCAATGGGGTACTCGTCACGCGCGTCGCCAATGGCACGATCTTACGCAATCTCGGCTGCAAGAACAGCCGCGGCCAAAGATGGTGTCGGGTGGAGCAGGCCAAGGAGCCGAATACACGAGGTTGGGTCAATGGCCTTTATCTGCGCGAAGCGTCCGGGCCACGCTGACGATCCACGGTGACGATCCAGGCAATCCTCTCAAGCACCAGTGCGAAAACAAGGGAGAGATGTTCAGATGAAACTCGCTATCGCTCTTATCACCGCCTCGGCTACTTTGGCTTTTGTAAACGGGGCCGGTGCCGAAACAGCTTCGCAACGCGAATATAAGCGCGGATTTTCAGACTGTTCTCAAGGCAAATATGATCAGAACCAGCATGGCGCCTCCTATAAGAAAGGCTGCGCAGCCGCCGAGAAAAAGCAGGGCGGCAACGCCGCCGCGACGCCGGCACCTGCAACGGCGCCCTATGATGCAATGCTGGATAAATGCCGCGCACGCGCAGCCAGGGCCTATAAAGCCAGCGTCGGCATCATTAACGTAAAATATGAAGGGCAGCGCGTCGATGGTACGCATGCGGTCAATGGTTCTGTCGAAGGGCGTGATCCCCCCGCGACCTTCCAATGTTCCTTCAACCGTGCCGGTTCGAAGATCGTCAAATTTACCCGCGTATCCTCTGCCGCAGGCGCCGCACAAAAGCCAACGGAGACGAGTGACAACGTGCCCAGCGCGGATAAAAACGCCTGCCTGCAAAGCGTCAGGAAAACGACCAACAATTCAGACATCGTCATACTCGGTACGGAATTTTCCGAGGCAAATAATTCCGTAACATTCGGCGTCGGCCCCAAGCGTGCACGCTGGCGCTGCCTCGTCAAGCACGGCGCCGTCGTCGACGTCACCTCCCTGACCAATGAAGGCGCATTGTAACCGCAATTCCCACCGAACCAGATGTGATGGCAGTCGCGAAAACGCGAGCAATGCATTTTGGAATGGATGCGCCTGTTTCAAACAAACCGCCGGCGATACCTCCCCGTGGCGGAACCTTGGCCATTCGGGAAATGCCATGCTATATATTGTCCGAGGTCAGGCAAAAATGGTCAGTGTGTAAATGATCGGTCCGTGCTCGGGACTCTCTTCCCTTTACGGCCCAGCCAATGGCCACAGAGGAAAGGGAATGTTTATAAAATTTATCATTTCCCTGATAGGCGTCCTCATCACCGTTCCGGCCCTTGTCATTATAGCCACGCGAAGCAAGAGAGAAAGTTTCGGATGAAATTCGCCATCGCCCTCATCGCCAGCCTAATCGTTTTCATTTCTGTAAACGCATTTGGCATCGCGGCTGCCTCGCAGCGCGCATACAAGCAAGGCTATTCGGATTGCTGGCAAGGCCGATACGATCTGGATCAGTCCAGCGCATCCTACAAAAGAGGCTGCGACGCCGCCGCCTTCGCGGATTCGACGACATTTGTCAATGCAATGCTCGACAAATGCCACGCACGCGCGGTCGCGACCTATAGAGCGCGCGCCGAAGTCATCACCCTGAGATACAAAGGACAGCGCGGCGACGGCACCCAGCAGGTGAACGGCTTGGTGTTCGGCAGGAATTCCTCCGCAACCTTCAAATGCTTCCTCGATCAGACCGGCTGGAGAATCGTGAAATTCATCCGCCTGCCCTCCGCCGAAGACGCCCTGTAAAAGCTGGCCCCGACCGACGATTGTGTGTTTGCGGACGAAGCCTTGGCAATTTTAGAACTGTCGTGCTATATTTGTTTTATAGTCAGGTGAATATGGCCAGTCTCTCAAACAATCAACCCCTGTTCTGGGGCCTATCCCATTCACGGGCCAACCGATGGCACGAGGATGGGAGGGAAACTTTACGAAAATCGTCAATTCCCCGGCACGCGCTCTCACACCCATTCTGCCCCTCACCGATGCCGTCCAGAAACTCTGTGAGGACGAGGCATTGCAACTCTTCAAAATAGCGGCCCGTCATAGTAGAAAACTAGCCGTTTATCCCTCGCCGTCATCCATCTCGGAAAGCAGAGTTGATCAGGACCATTCCACCGCGCCATTCTCGGCAACTAATGGTATGCGGCAACCCTAATGCCTCGCTGGTATGGGAAGCGCACCCCAAATGGGCCAGGATGCAAGACTCATAAAATCCTTCTTTTCAAATTACTGGATAAGCGGCAAATATCGCCACAAGTGATCAACATGGTGCTCCCTGAGAACCTTACATTACCATCCGGAAATGCACGCAACATCCTATGAAAACATGTTAAAATGCTATCAGCGTTTCATTGCGAACAGCCCCATGGAGCAGCAGCTGCAGGTACGCGTGCTGGATGTCGGGGGAGCCGATGTCAACGGTAGCTATCGGACAATCTTTTCCGCTCCCCCATTTCGCCTATACGGCTGCCGACATCCACGCCGGGCCGGGCGTGCACATTGTCTGCGAGAATCCTTATCGCTTGCCTCTGGATGACCGCTCGATCGATATCGTTCTTTCAGGTCAGATGCTGGAGCATTGCGAATTCTTTTGGCTGGTCTTCGCCGAAATGATCCGTGTCCTGCGCCCGGGCGGTTTTCTGTTTCTCATCGCTCCCTCGGCAGGACCACAACACCGCTACCCAGTCGATTGCTACCGCTTCTATCCAGATGCCTATCGAGCGCTTGCCCGTTACGCCAATTGCTGCCTCTTGGATGTCTGGATGGATGAGCGCGGGCCGTGGCGCGATCTGGTCGGGGTGTTTCAGCGTCATGGCGCTCCTCCATCCGCGGCCTCGCTGCCGGCACAAACTGTCCTTGCGCCGGAAACCATCCCTCCGGCGAGCCCGGAAGAGGAACGGGTGCAGGGAGACACCTCCTATCTGTCGGTGCTGAAGGAATTACACGAGGCGATTAGCCCCCGGTGCTATCTCGAAATTGGTGTGCGGCACGGAAACAGCCTGCGGCTTGCGAAGGGGGCTGCGGTGGGAGTCGATCCCGCCCCGGCACTCGCCGAACCACTTTCGGACAGCATTCAACTGATAAAAAGCACGAGCGACGCCTTCTTCGACGGTCTAACCGCCGATGATCTTCCAGGTCCCGTGGATTTTGCATTTATCGACGGTTTACATCATGTCGACGCAGCACTACGCGACTTCATGCATATCGAGCGAATTGCTGCGCCGGATGCCATCATCGCCATTGATGATATTCTACCGAATCATACCACACAGGCCGACAGGAACCGCCGTAGCCGGGTATGGACCGGCGACGTATGGAAATTAACGGAGATCCTGCGCCGCTATCGCCCGGACCTGACACTGGCCCCGCTGAATACTTCTCCCTCCGGCTGCTTGCTGATAGCCGGCCTCGATCCGCAGAACCATATCCTATGGGATCTCTATAATCCTATCCTGCGTGAAGTTTCCAGCTGGCATGAGGTGCCGGAGGAAATTCTGCAACGCCGAGGTGTATTCTCACCTCAATCCAAAAGCTGGCGTGCATTCATTGATGCACTGACAAGCGGTATCGGAGGCCATAGCCGGACAGAGGCGCTGCGGCAACTCACTACCCAAACGGCTTGATGATTATTGTGTCCCGAGAACCCCCGCAAGAAATGAGCATCCCCACGAATTTGCCGCTATCGATTGTGGTCGTCGGCTATAAGATGGCAAGAGAACTCCCTCGAACAATCAGGAGTCTCTCTCCACAATTCCAACGCGGGATCGACGCGGCCGACTACGAGATCATCGTGGTAGACAATGGCTCGCCCTGCCCACCCGACGAGACCGACGTCCGCCAATGGTCCGCCAACGCACGTCTGATCGTGATGGAGCAGGCAACCGCCTCTCCAGTGGCTGCCATCAACAGGGGACTGGATGAAGCGAAAGGCGCGGTCATTGGCGTATTCATTGATGGCGCGCGCATGGCATCACCCGGCTTGTTGAGCGCGGCCTTAGGTGCTTCACAAATCCATCCCCGCGCGGTCGTCGGCACTCTGGCCTTTCACCTCGGCCCCGATGTGCAGATGCGCAGTGTACATGCGGGCTACGATCAGCTTGTCGAAGACGCACTCTTGGCGCAATGCCGATGGGAGGAAGACCCTTATCACCTTTTCGAGATTTCAGTATTCGCCGGTTCATCGGCCCAAGGCTGGTTTACTCTCCCCTCTGAAACCAATGCGCTCTTCCTTCACAGGGGGCACTGGCGCGAAATAGGGGGCTATGATTCTCGATTCATTACCCCCGGAGGCGGTCTCGCCAATCTCGATATTTGGGAAAGGCTTTGCTCCGACCCAACGGCTCGGATCATCATGCTATTGGGCGAGGCGACATTTCATCAGTTTCATGGCGGCATAGCCACCAATAATCCACAGTCACCCTGGCAAATATTTCACGATGAATATGTCGCACTACGTGGCAAGCCATTCACACCGCCGCAGAACGACCCTCTCCTCGTCGGCCGCCTTCCGCCAGCCGCCAAGTCCTCATTCGACCGATCAGTTGCGATTGCCACTCACACGATACCTCCTCATCCGCGCGATCCGGTAGCGCGCCCCTGCTCCATCGCCACTGGCCAGCGCGGCTTCGAAAGCTGTATTCCACCAGAACTGCTCGCCGGTATCCAGAACGGTGTGCTGCACAGCCGTTACCGCGACGTGCCGTTTTTGAAGAGTCCTTTCGACATCGCTTTGTATATGCAATTCTTTTCCCGGAAGAACTTCCACACCGTCATAGAAATCGGCAGCAAGTTCGGTGGTTCCGCCCTGTGGTTCGCGGATCTGATGAGCAATCATGGTCGTGATAACCCGCGGGTGGTCTGTGTCGATATCAAACCGCTTGCATCTTATACTGATGACCGGATCATTGTTTTAACCGGCGACGCTTCCAACCTGAAGGCGTGTCTCACATCGGATTTGCTGGCCGGCCTACGACACCCTTGGCTGGTGGTGGAAGACAGCAGCCATTTTTACGAGCAAAGTCAGGCGACGCTCGAATTTTTCCACGACTGGCTCCAGCCGGGGGATTATATAGTCGTGGAAGATGGCATAGTCACACATTTGACTGAAGAGATTTATCGCCGCTACGAAAATGGCCCTAACCGCGCAGTCAGTGATTTTCTTTTAAAGTATCCGGCCTCTTACCAGCTGGACACAGAAATCTGTGACTTCTATGGGCGTAACGCCACTTACAATCCCAACGGCTGGCTAGCGCGAGTCTGAAACCTGTCAGGATGGGGATGAGAACCCAACAGGCGTGCCACAAAGAAGCCCTCCAGCCCCCAATTCCACCCGTCACATACGGCCACGTACTACCCCTCGGCCGGCAGCCTGTGCTCACGGCGGAATGGATGGCCCGCATACACGCCCAATATCTTCAGTTCCTTGCAGAAGAAGGCGAGTTCCTCGAAGGCGAGCGCAAGGCTGCGTTCTTCCGGATGACCATCGACATCGGCGAGAAATTGCGTGGCCGTGAACGTGCCCTCGACCATGTAACTTTCGAGCTTGGTCATGTTGACGCCATTGGTGGCGAAACCGCCGAGCGCCTTGTAGAGCGCCGCCGGCACATTGCGCACGCGGAAGACGAAACTCGTCACCGTATCCGGCATCCCGAGCGGCGCCCATTCCGGAGTACGTGAGAGCACGACGAAACGCGTCGTATTATGGGCGGCGTCCTCGACATTTTCGGCGAGTACGTCGAGCCCGTAAATATCGGCGGCGAGTTTCGGAGCAAGCGAGGCACGGCTCTTGTCGCCCCATTCGGCGACTTCCCGCGCCGAGCCCGCCGTATCGCCGGCGACATGCGGGGAGAGTCCCAGGCGACGGATGATGGCGCGGCATTGGCCAAGCGCATGGACGTGACTGTAGACCGCGCGCAGATCCTCGAGCTTCGCGCCCCTCACGCCGAGCAGCTGGAAATGGATAGGCAGAAAATATTCCCCGACGATATAAAGGCCGGCGGTCGGCAAGAGATGATGAATATCGGCCACCCTGCCCGCGAGCGAATTTTCGATTGGAATCATGCCCAGCGCAGCGGTGCCGTCGCTGATCGCGCCGAGCGCGTCCTCGAAGGTCGCACAGGCAAGCGGTTCGTAATCGGGATAGACGTCCTGGCAGGCGATATGGGAATTGGCGCCGGGTTCGCCCTGATAGGCGATTTTCAAGGGCAACATGAATGATTTCCATCAAGGACCGGTGGCAAAATCTGTCGCGCCGGACCGATCACAGCTTCGTTGGTCGCGCTTAAAGATAAGGCAGCAAAAAATAGCAGGCTCCCGCTTTCATCCGAGTTGCCAAGCTCGCCGTAAAGCAGGTAATCAACGCCTGTAATGGACAGGCTTCCGTCAGATGCGTCAAGGCGCGCGTTGGCGCAAGCCCCGGATGAGCCTTGGCCCGCACCGGCCGCCGGCTCATCTGAACGGCCTGTTGAAGCTATGTCCAGGCGCGGGGGCGGGTGGCTTGCTTCTCCTCCCGATGCGAGATTGATGAGGCCTTGCAGAGGGGCTGAACAAAGGACCAAGGGATGTCATCCTTCGAGTTCAACAAATATGCTGGTGCGTTTTTTGGCAGCCTGCTCTTCGCCATGGCGCTCGTCACCGCTTCCGATCTGATTTTCGAACATCCCCCGCTCGCCAAGCCCGGCTATGACCTTCCGGGCGCGACCGAAGGCGGCGGCGAATCGGGGGGCGGCGAGGCGACGCCCGCAGTCGCGCCGCTGCCGGAGCGTCTTGCCAAGGCCGATATCAAGAAGGGCGAGGCCGACACCAAGCCCTGCCAAGCTTGCCATACATTCGACAAGGGTGGCGGCGCCAAGGTTGGGCCGCCTTTGTGGGGCATTGTCGACAGGCCAAAGGCCTCCGTCGCCGGTTTCGCCTATTCCGACGCGACCAAGGCCAAGGGTGGCAATTGGACGCTTGAGGATCTCGACGTCTTCATCACCTCGCCGAAAACCTTCATCTCCGGCACGAAAATGGCCTTCGGCGGTGAAAAGGATCCGCAAAAGCGCGCCGATCTCATCGATTATCTGAACACGCTTTCCGATAGTCCGAAGCCCCTGCCGACGAAATAATACCAGATCTCAATGAGAATGACTCATTGAGATTGAGTCCTGAGATTTGCCGCCGCGACTGCGCGGCGGTGGCTTCCCGCCGGATCTTGTTGATCCCGATCGATCGGCGAATCAAGCCTGCCACAATTGCGCAGGCCATTTCATCGCTTTTTGAAAAGCCGGGCTTTACCCGGCTTTTTCTTTGCGCCGTGAAGCCCCACCTCAATCCAACCTTTCCTTTCTTTCATGCGAGCGACTCTCGACTTCCCGCGTGCGCATGGCATATGAGTGGACAACCCTCTTATGCGTTTGTCGCGCGGGAGGCACCGGAGTTGCCCCTGGCCTTGATGATGTTCATTTCATCTTGAAGGGATGGCAATTCCGGTCTCGACCCTATGGCGCTCGTCACGCAACACGGTCGCGCCATTTCTGCCTCGACGGCCCTGCGGCCATAGCCTGGAGCGCGCCTTGCCCGGACGATCACCGTTCCTGCCCTCTCGCCGCCGCGCTCTGGAACTCGCGCTTGGTGGCCTCTGCGGCCTTTCCTTGCCCCTGCAATTCGTGAGAGACGCTGGGGCCGAGACGGCGGACCCCGCCGCGCAGGCGGGCAGCCTGGTGCCACAGGCAGGAGAGGCCTATGAATCGCATGGCCTGTCGATCTTCGGCGATCTCGCCCTGCCTGCCGATTTTCCCCATCTACCCTATGCTTACCCTGCGGCGCCCAAAGGCGGCATTTTCATCGAACAAGCCGGCTTCAATACGTTCAATACATTCAATGCCTTCATTCTCAAGGGCGACCCCGCCTCGGGTCTTGGTCTTCTCTTCGATACGCTGATGACCAGCAGCAGCGACGAGCCGGATGCACTTTATGGTCTCGTCGCCGAAAAGGTCGCGGTTTCCGCCGATCGCACCCTCTACCGGTTCTTTCTGCGCAAGGAAGCCCGCTTCCATGACGGGACGCCAATCAAGGCTTCCGACGTTGCTTTCTCGATCAATCTCATCAAGACCAAAGGGCATCCGATCCTGCGCCAGGGCCTGCGCGATCTCGAAAGCGTCGAGGCCGAGGCGGATGACATCGTCCGCGTACGCCTGCGCGCCGGCCACAGCCGTGAGGCGCCACTGACGGTGGCATCCCAGCCGATTTTTTCGCAAGCCTATTACAAGACGCATAATTTCGAGGAAACGACGCTCGAGCCGCCGCTCGGCTCCGGCGCCTATAAAATCGGTCCTTTCGAACAGGGCCGTTTCATCGCTTATGCGCGTGTCGAGAATTATTGGGGCAAGGATCTCCCGATCAACCGCGGCCGCCACAATTTCGATACCATCCGCTATGAATATTTCAATGATCGCAAAGTGGCTTTTGAGGCATTCAAGGCGGGCGTCTTCACCTATCGCGAGGAATTCACCTCCATCCTCTGGGCGACCGGCTATGATTTCGCGGCCCTGAAAGAGGGCAAGGTCAAGCGGGAGACGATCCCCGATCTCTATCCGCGCGGCACCCAAGGCTGGTTCTTCAATACAAGGCGCGGAAAGTTCAAGGATCCGCGCATCCGCCGGGCTTTGGGCTATGCTTTCGATTTCGAATGGACCAATGCCAACCTCATGTACAATCTCTACAAGAGGACGGTTTCCTATTTCCAGAATTCGCCGATGGAAGCGCGCGGCCTGCCGTCTGCGGCAGAAATCGCCTATCTCGACCCGTTCCGCAAGGACCTGCCGGAAGCCGTTTTCGGCGAGGCGGTGCTACCGCCTGTTTCCGATGGCTCCGGGCAGGACCGCACATTGCTGCGCGAGGCGAGCGAGCAATTGCGGCAGGCCGGCTGCACCCGCAAGGGCAACAAGCTGTTGCTGCCCGATGGCAAGCCGTTCGAGATCGAATTTCTCGGCTTCGAAACCTCATTTCAGCCGCATACGGCGGCCTATGTGAAAAATCTGAAACTGCTCGGTATCGATGCCGATTATCGCGTCGTCGATGCCGCCCAGTACAAGCGGCGAACGGATGAATTCGATTATGATATCGTCGTCGAACGTTTCGGCTTCGGCCTCACCCCCGGCGAGGACATGCGGCTGATTTTCGGCTCGGAATCCGCAGCAATTCCAGGCTCGCGCAATGTCTCGGGCATAGCCTTGCCTAGTGTCGACGCGCTCATTGAAAAGGCGCTCGTCGTCGATACGCGGGAGAATCTGACCGAAATCTGCCGGGCAATCGACCGCATCCTGCGGGCGCATTATTTCTGGGTGCCGATGTGGAACAATCCCAACCATCTGCTTGCCTTCTGGGACTTGTTCCAGCGGCCGCAACGCCCGCCGCGCTATGACGTCGGTGCGCTCACGACCTGGTGGTTCGACCCTGAACAAGCCAAGCGCATTGGCTGGCGCAAGCCGTAATCGCGTGACATCCTGAGCCATGGCCGCCTATATCGCCCGTCGCCTTCTCTTCATGATCCCGACGATTTTCGGGATCCTCCTGATCTCCTTCGTCATCGTCCAGTTCGCGCCGGGCGGGCCGGTCGAACGCGTGCTCGCGCAATTGCAGGGAACGGATGCCGGCGCCACCGCCAATATCGGCGGCGGCGGAGCAGCAATGGGCTCGGCCGGCACCAGCGATTTCTCCTCGAAATATCGCGGTGCGCAGGGGCTCGACCCGAAATTCATCGCCGAACTCGAAAAGCAGTTCGGCTTCGACAAGCCGGCCTATGAACGCTTTTTCCTGATGCTCGGCAATTATTTGCGCTTCGATTTCGGCCGTTCCTATTTCCGCGACGAGCCGGTCATCAAGCTGATCGCCGAGAAACTGCCCGTTTCGATCTCGCTCGGCCTGTGGATGACCTTGATCTCCTATGCAGTCTCGATCCCGCTCGGCATCAAGAAGGCAATTGCCGACGGCACGCGTTTCGACATGTGGAGCTCGGCCATCATCATCATCGGCTATGCCATTCCGAGCTTTCTCTTCGCCATTCTGCTCATCGTCCTGTTCTGCGGCGGTTCGTTCTGGCAGGTTTTTCCGCTGCGTGGCCTCGTTTCGGAAAACTGGGAGGAACTCTCCTGGCCCGCCCGCATCGCCGATTATTTCTGGCACATCACGCTTCCCGTGCTCTCGCTAAGCCTCGGCGCCTTCGCCACCTCGACCTTCCTCACCAAAAATTCTTTCCTCGACGAGGTCCGCAAGCAATATGTCCAGACGGCGCGGATGAAAGGGCTGAGCGATCGGCAAGTGCTGTATGGCCACGTGTTCCGCAACGCGATGATGATCGTCGTCGCCGGTTTTCCTGGTGCGTTCCTTTCAGCCTTTTTCACCGGCTCTTTGCTGATTGAGACAATTTTCTCGCTCGATGGCCTTGGGCTTCTGTCGTTCGAATCAATCGTCAACCGGGATTATCCGATCGTCTTCGCCAATCTCTATATTATGGCGCTGCTCGGCCTCGTCGTGAATCTTTTGTCCGATCTCACCTATATGTGGATCGACCCCCGCATCGATTTCGAGACGCGGGAGGTCTGACATGGAGGCCGTCTCGGATCAGGGTTTGACCAAACCGGCGCCTCCCGAAACCGGTGCGCCGCCAGTGACTCCCCTCGCGCCGCCGCTGCCGCCGCGTGGCCTGTTGCATCTGGGCCCGATCGGCCGCCGTCGTCTGGCCAATTTCACCGCCAACAGGCGCGGTTTCTGGTCATTGATCCTGTTTCTGCTCCTTTTCGGCCTGTCGCTTTGCGCCGATATCGTTGCCAACGACCGGCCCCTCGTCATTTCCTACAAGGGCGAATTGCTGTTTCCGCTGCTGCATGATTATCCAGAAGAGAAATTCGGCGGCTTTCTGGCCGAGACCGATTATCGCGACGCGGTCATCACAGACGAAATCAAAGCGCATGGCTGGATGATCTGGCCGCCGATCCGCTATTCCTACCGCACCATCAACCGCCATCTGCCGACACCCGCCCCCTCGCCACCGACCTGGATGCTGACCAAGGCGCAATGCGCCAGCGCCGCCGAACGTTTCGGTGGAGCCAACAAAGATAAAGGCTGCGGGGCGATCGAATGGAACTGGCTCGGCACCGATGATCAGGGCCGCGACGTGCTCGCAAGGCTCATCTACGGCTTCCGCCTGTCGGTGCTCTTCGGTCTTATCCTTTCGAGCATTTCCTCGATCGTCGGCATAGCGGCGGGCGCCATACAGGGCTATTTCGGCGGCTGGACCGATCTCATTTCGCAACGCGTGATCGAGATCTGGTCCTCGCTGCCGCATCTCTACCTGCTCATCATCGTGTCCTCGATCATCACGCCGGGCTTCTTCGTCCTGCTCGGCATCCTGCTCCTGTTTTCCTGGGTTGCGCTGGTGCATCTGGTCCGCGCTGAATTTTTGCGGGCGCGCAATCTCGAATATGTCAAGGCGGCGCGCGCGTTGGGGCTCAATGATCCCACAATCATGGTGAAACACGTTCTGCCCAACGCCATGGTCGCCACCCTGACCTTCCTACCCTTCGTCCTCAATGGCTCGATCACCACGCTGACGGCGCTCGATTTCCTCGGCTTCGGCCTGCCGCCCGGCTCACCCTCGCTCGGCGAATTGCTGTTGCAGGGCAAATCCAATCTCCAGGCGCCCTGGCTCGGCCTCACCGGCTTTCTGGTGATGGCCATCATGCTGTCGCTGCTCGTGTTCATCGGCGAGGCGGTGCGCGATGCCTTCGATCCGCGCAAAACCAGGGATTGACCCCGTGATGCGTGAAGACCAGAAAAGCGAAGAGACGCCCCTGCTTACGGTCGACAATCTCTGTGTATCCTTCCGCCATCACGGGATCACGCGGGCGGAGGATAGCGACGCGCGCGTCGTCTCGAACGTGTCCTTCACCCTGTCTCCCGGACGTACCCTGGCGCTCGTCGGCGAATCAGGTTCCGGCAAATCGGTCACCGCCTTGTCGTTGGTGCGGCTTCTCGGACGCAACGCCCATGTCAGCGGCCGGGCGCGCTTCAAAAATCACGAGCTCCTCACCTGTCCCGAAGCCGAGATGCGCACATTGCGCGGCGGCGCCATCACCATGGTGTTTCAGGAGCCGATGACATCGCTCAACCCGTTGCACAAGGTCGAGCACCAGATCGGCGAAATTTTGCGCCTGCATGGCCTGCACGGAACCGAGGCGATCCGCGCAAGGGTGGTGGAATTGTTGCAGGAAGTCGGAATCCGCGATGCGGAAAGCCGGCTCGATTCCTATCCGCATCAGCTCTCGGGCGGCCAGCGCCAGCGTGTCATGATCGCCATGGCTCTGGCCAACCGCCCCGATCTCCTCATTGCCGATGAGCCTACCACCGCGCTCGATGTCACCGTGCAGGCGCAGATCCTGACCCTGCTGCAGGAATTGCAACGCCGCTACGGCATGGCCATGCTGTTCATCACCCATGATCTCGGCATCGTGCGCAAGATCGCCGATGATGTCGCCGTGATGCGCAAGGGCGAAATCGTCGAGGCTAAGCCCACAGCAAGCCTGTTTGCGGCCCCCGAACATCCCTATACGCGGGCGCTGCTCGCCGCCGAACCAAAGGGTTCTGCTCCCGCCGATGATCCCGGCCGGCCGGTTCTCATCGAGACGAAAGACCTGCGTGTCTGGTTTCCCATCAAGACCGGGCTTTTGCGCCGCACCAGCGGCTATATTAAGGCGGTCGATGGCGTCACGATGACCTTGCGCGAGGGCCAGACCGTCGGGGTCGTTGGCGAATCGGGGTCCGGCAAGACGACGCTGGGTCTCGCGCTCCTGCGCCTCATTTCCTCGGAAGGGCCGATCGTCTTCCTCGGCCGGCGCATCGACGGGCTTGGGAATGCCGCAATACGGCCGCTGCGCGCCGACATGCAGATCGTCTTCCAGGACCCTTACGGATCGCTCTCCCCGCGCCTGTCCATCGCCGATATCGTCGCCGAAGGATTAGGGCTCAAGAATCACCATCTGTCACTGGCCGAGAAACGCGAAGCGGTCGCCAGGGCTCTGGCGGATACGGGTCTCGATCCCGCGACGATGGACCGCTATCCGCATGAATTTTCAGGCGGGCAGCGTCAGCGCATCGCCATTGCCCGGGCCATGGTGCTGGAGCCGAAATTCGTGATGCTCGACGAGCCAACCTCTGCTCTCGACGTTTCGGTACAGGCTCAGATCGTCGATCTTCTGCGTGATCTCCAGGCGCGGCGTGGCCTTTCCTATCTGTTCATCAGCCATGACCTGAAAGTGGTGCGCGCGCTCGCCAACGAGATCATCGTGATGCGCCAGGGCAAGGTCGTCGAACAGGGCCCGGCGCGCGAAATCCTCACCGCACCGAAAGAGGATTACACACGCGCCCTGTTTGCCGCCGCCTTCGACATGCAGGGACAGGCTTGACGCTTCCTTCTTCGGTTTGGGGCTCTGCTGCGCACCAATTTCTATCCGTGAAATCCGCCTCCCCGAGATTTCATCATTCCATTCGGAAGGAAGACTCTGTCATGTCCAGATGGTCCGTTCTTATTCTCTTCTTTGCTGGTCTTGCCGGTGCGGCAGGGCTCATCACGGCGGCGGCGGCGGCCCATGTCAATGCCGATCCGCTCCTGAATACGGCGGCGACGATCCTGCAAATCCATGCGGCGGCGGCTATCGGAATCATCGCTTATGCGGGGCAGCAACGGGAAGGCACGGGTTTTCAGATTGCCGCGTCGCTTTTGATCCTCGGAGCCAGTCTCTTCGGCGGTGATCTCATTTTCCACGTCTGGAGCGGCAATCGCCTGTTCCCCATGGCCGCACCGACCGGCGGCAGCCTTATGATCATTGGCTGGTTGATCGTCGCGATAACGGCTTTTATCCGTTTAGTCCGACTTGGCAAACGAGGATAATCCGCTATAGCTGAATGATTCTTTCTTATCACATTATTGTTATCTATCGTTACATTCCCTAATGGCCCGGCTCTGGACAAAGGCCGGGACCGAAACCACATCAGATCTATACACACGGTTCAGGAAGATTGATGGCCGGCGCCCTTGCAGCGAAGATACTTCCAAAGCCCCGCATATTGATCGTCGAGGATGAGCCTTTCATCCTGCTGACGCTTGAGGACATGCTTTCCGATCTCGGCTGCGAAGTCGCGGCCTCGGCAACACGGATCAGCGAAGCTCTGGAATTCATTGGCAACCGGCCGATCGACGGCGCCTTGCTCGATGTCAACCTCGGCGATCAGAAGATCGACCCCGTGGCGGATCGTCTTGCGGCAATCGGCTGTCCGTTTGTCTTCACGACAGGCTATGGTCGGTCCGGCGTACCGCATACCCATATGGAACGCGGCGTTCTCCAGAAACCGTTCCGGATGGATGATCTCGCCCGTGTCCTGCGTGATGAATTCAAATTCATCGCATAGACACTCGTTGGCAAATTGCTTGCCGGAGTCGGCCGCTCAGATTGTCGACCAACCCAAGTCGATCCCCAAATCGGCCGGAAGCCGATGCTCTTGAGAGTCGATAGCGCATCCAATGGATCCAAAGGTTGTTTGCACCTTTGGGTTTGATGCTCCGCTCAAAAAACCAGAGCATTTTCGGAGCATTGAAATCGCAAAGCGATTCAATGTTATCGGCAAATGCTCCAGGCTCTTTCCAGCTTCAATAGTTCCACTGCAATTGCATACGCAGGACGTTGGCGGCAAAATTATAATAGGGCGCCGTAAAGACATTCGTCCTGTTCATTTTCGCATAGCTCATCGTGAATTCGAGTTCCGGCCGGGGTTGCCATTCGAAACCGAATTCCCAGTCCCTTACGCGGCTACGCGGCGCGTTGGTCTGTGTTTTCACGCCTCCGTTGTAGTTCTGATACCGCACGAACGGAAACCAGATACCGGAATTGAGGACGTGATCCTCGATCTTGTAGGTCGCCTGCACGAAGCCGCCATTCAGGGAATGAGCTTCAATAGTGTTCATCTGCTCGTTCAGGCTTGGGCCTACACCCCAGTTCCATTCCGCCTGGATACCAAACGGTTGCGGATAAACAATACCGTGAACCTCGAACCGCTGATCCTTGAAACCGCTCGCATTATTACCAGGATTGATGACCGGAGTTCCGAAACCGGTGATGGCGGTTGGCGTCGCAACCTTATAGCGTCCAGTATAGCCGCCAAAGCCCGCCTCGACGACTTGGCCATTCTCGAATTGATAGGGATAGCTGAAACGTCCGACAAGATGAAGCTGTTGATTGAGTTCGGTGCGGTTGGCGCCCTGGCCATTGTAAACACCGAAGGCGACCACGCCGTAATCGCCGGAGCCTTTCAGATTATGCGAGACGAGATCACGAAAGAGCGGACGAATATGTTCCGGCGTGTAATAAAAGAAAATGCCGAGATCACGTTCGTCCTGACAGCATGTATTGAGGCCATCAGCGCGGTCGAGAGGAATACGGTTCTGGCTCGATTGAAGGTTCTCGAATCCGAAAGGAATTTTCGACTGACCAGGGCGGAACCTGAATTCCTTCTGTTTATCGATGAAAATATCCGCATAGGCGTCGCGCAGCTGGGCGAAATTGGAAGTGGTGGCACCGCCTGGCGTGCTGGCGAAATCAGGCTGTAAATAGAGATACAGGTGATCAGAGACATCGCCGCTGAGGACGAGGCGGGCGCGGCGCAGGAAGAATGAGCGGTTCTTGCCGACTGAACTGTCACCATAGGTTCTGACGACATCCCGGTTCCCTTCAAGAATCGGGTTCATCCGCAATTGTGTATAGCCGCGCAGACTCAGTTTTTCATACCAGGCCTTTTTAGCCGGTTGCACCGTCATCGCGGAATCAGCCGGACGGGATGCGACCTTCTCAAGCTTGCGATCGATTTCCTTTTCCTTGGCATCCAGCCGGTTCTTGATCGTCACCAGCTCCCGCCGGTTCTTTTCAGTTTCTTTCTGAACAGTCCCGCTGTCGCGCTGCTGGAATGTTCCGAGACGGATACGGTTCTTGCCCGGTTCGCCGTATATCTGCTTCGTATCCTTGTCCATGTAGAGTTCGAGAACCAGCGACTTGGCAAACGCATCCTGATTGGCATCGACGCCTATAGAGAACAGTCCACTGGCCATTGCCAGTGCCGTTCGTGACACAACCCCTCTCATTTCATTCCCCCGAAGTCAAAATTTCCCCGGAAGCATCCTCCCATGCCCCGTTATTAAATTAATTTTTAATTATATGAAGAATGTGAAGGTTTTTTATAAACGGCTTCGTGGGATGTTTTTCTGGACATACGAAACGGGAATAGAAGCAGAAATCATTACCCAAGATAGAAAGCTTGTGCTTGAATATACTATATTACTGCCAGTATTTTTGAGCTATTCTGGCTTTTGTGAAATGGGAGATTCAAACATCTTGCGCAACAAGGATGTTATTTTTCCACTTTGTTGTATAGTCTAGACTTTCGGGAAAAGTACCGGTCCGATCAAGGATCGGATTGGGGCCCCGGACAGGCAAGGGCCAGCAACATCTGGAGACTATTTGGATCCTGCCTGACGGCCCTGCGCCGGACTACAGAGCCCTGTCGTCAACTCCCTCTCGCCCTCATCAGCGGCTTCGCATGCCCACAAGAGGCCGAAGCAACGGCATCATATTTTCATGCAAGGGATTTGAGCGATCCATTCGCCTGTGATGATCGTGATCGGATACATCCTGCGGCGAGCCGAATGTTTACGCATATGCCATAATCCAGGCGCAGATACATCAACAGCTTCAATCGGAAAATTGAGCCTGATGGGAAGCGGCAACAGCCCTGCGCCCGCACAGGCGGGTGACAATGATCAGAAGGATCCTGTATAAGCCTCAAGCTCACGCGCGGCCGCCTTCGGCTCGCGCTGAAGATTGAAAGCATTCACGAAACGGCCGGACCGATCGAGCAGATAAACAATCGCCGTGTGGTCCAACGTATAGTCGTCTTTCGCGCCGGGAACCTGCCGGCTGTAAACTCTGTAGGCCTTGGCCATGGCCCCGACCTCTTCCTTGGTTCCGGTCAGGCCGAGAATGCGGGGGTCGAAATTCATCATATAGTCCCGCAGCACCTCTGGCGTGTCGCGCGCCGGATCCAGCGTCACGAAAATGCCGCGGATCTTTGCCTCCTCCCCCATCGCCTTGAACGCCGCCGTCATGTCGGCAAGGGTCGTCGGGCAGAAATCAGGGCAGTGCGTATAGCCGAAAAAGAGCAGCGTCGGTTCGCCGACGAGATCCTTTTCCGTGACTTTGCGGCCGTCGGCGGCGATCAGCGTGAAAGGCCCGCCGATGCCTGGCGGTTTCACTCCCTCCGGCGGATTGGAAACGAGACCGAAAGGATCATGCCCGGGCAAGATGATGAGCGCCGTTGTGGCGATGACCGCCACCATCACCGCGAGAACGGCGACCAGGAGACCGGTGGGCGGCAGCAGCTTTGAAGGCAAGGTCATGCTTTTTTCTATGCAAAAATCTGGTGCCATTCCACTGAAAAATCGTTGAAACATCCGCCTGCAAAGGACAATTGGCCGGTCACGAAGAAGGCGTTTGGATTGGACGCTGCGCCTGGGCTAGAATAGCCGCCAGTGTGACCTATCTCACGACCAGAAAGATCGGGACTTGCGGGCCAAATCGCCGGGCCGCCCTTAGCGGCTTACTCCCGATACATCATGCTCATGCGGATTGGCATCATTCCAAATCCTGTCCCCGGAGGTTTTCATGGCGGATCCGACGCCTGCCGAAAAAATTCCCGTCACCGTCCTCACCGGTTATCTCGGCGCCGGCAAGACCACCTTGCTCAATCGCATCCTCAGCGAGGACCATGGCCAGAAATTCGCCGTCATCGTCAATGAATTCGGCGAAATCGGCATCGACAATGATCTCGTCGTCGGCGCCGACGAGGAAGTGTTCGAGATGAACAATGGCTGCATCTGCTGCACGGTGCGCGGCGATCTGATCCGGATCATCGAGGGCCTGATGAAGCGGCGCGGCAAATTCGACGCGATCATCGTGGAAACGACCGGGCTTGCCGATCCGGCTCCCGTCGCCCAGACCTTTTTCGTCGATGCGGATGTCGAAAACGCCGCCCGCCTCGATGCTGTCGTCACCGTCGCCGATGCCAAATGGCTCGCCGCGAGACTCAAGGATGCGCCGGAAGCAAAAAATCAGATCGCCTTCGCCGATGTCATTCTCCTGAACAAGACTGATCTCGTCACCCCGGCCGAACTGGCCGAAGTCGAAGGCCGTATCCGCGCGATCAACCCTTATGCGAAATTGCACAAGACCCAGAATTGCGCCGTGCCACTCGACGCCGTCATCGGTCGCAATGCCTTCGATCTCGACAGGATTCTGGAGCTCGAACCCGATTTCCTGAAAGCCGATACACACGATCACACGCATGATCATGGTCACGATCATGGGCACAACCATGAGCATGATCACCACGATCATGATCACAAGGGCCATGATCACGGGCATGACCATGGCGAAGGGCTAAAACATTATCACGACGAGGAGATGCAATCGGTTTCCGTCACACTCGACGGCGCTGTCGATCCCGACAAATTCCTCCCATGGCTGAATGATTACGTCCAGAAGGAAGGGATTTCGATCCTGCGTTCCAAGGGCATTCTCGCGTTCAAGGATGAGCCGAAACGCTTCGTTTTCCAGGGGGTCCACATGATCCTCGACGGTAATCTGCAGCGCGACTGGAAACCCGGCGAAAAGCGCGTGAGCCGGATCGTCTTCATCGGACGCCACCTCAAGGAAGCCGAGATCCGCCAGGGTTTTCTCGCCTGCGCGGCCTGACAATCGATCAATCCAAGCAAGCAAGCCAAGCAATCAACCAGCCTTCCGCTTGAGGCCTCCGACGAGGCGGCCTCAAGCGGAAGGATCCATGAAACGCCCGGCAGGCCCGCAAAGCCCGCCGGGACGGCAGGAGTGTGCAGAATGGAACGGCGTCAACTCGGCCGGACGGATCTTTCCGTCTCGGCTCTGTGCCTCGGCACCATGACATGGGGTCAGCAGAATACCGAGGCCGATGGCCACGCGCAGATGGATTATGCGGTGGACCATGGCATCAATTTCTTCGATACGGCGGAAATGTATTCGATACCGCCGAAGCCCGAGACACAGGGCTCGACGGAACGCATCATCGGCAGCTGGTTCAAGGCGCGCGGCAATCGCGACAAGATCATTCTGGCATCGAAAGTCAACGGCCGCAGCGATTCCACCTGGCTGCGGCCCGACGGTTCGAAGACGCGGCTCGATCGCAAGAATATCGAGGCGGCAATCGAGGGATCACTGAAACGGCTCGGAACCGATTACATCGATCTCTATCAATTGCATTGGCCCGACCGGCCGCTCGCTTTGTTCTCCAGCCAGACGACGACCTTCAAGGACAAGCCGGAACCGCTCGAAAATCCGATCGAGGAAACCGTGGAAATCCTCGGTGATCTCGTGAAAAGCGGCAAGGTCCGCCATATCGGCCTCTCCAACGAGACCGCCTGGGGCACCATGCGTTTCGCCGCTGCGGCGGATGCCGGGCGCGGACCGCGCGTCGTCTCGATCCAGAACGCCTATAATCTCTTGAACCGGACGTTCGAGATCGGCCTCGCCGAAATCGCCGTGCGCGAGGACATCGGTCTTCTCGCCTATTCGCCGTTGGCGCAAGGCTATCTCACCGGCAAATATCAGGGCGGCGCGCGTCCACCGGGCGCCCGCACCACTCTGTTCGATCGCGGGCAGCGTTATGAAAAGCCGGCGGCCGCCGAGGCGATCGACGCCTATCTCGCGCTCGCCAGGGAATTCGGTCTCGATCCGGCGCAAATGGCGCTTGCTTTCGTCACCTCACGTCCCTTCGTCACCTCGAATATCATTGGTGCGACGACGATGGAGCAATTGAAGACGGATATTGCTTCAATCGATATCAAGATCGCTCCCGATCTCGAGAAACGCATCGATGCGATTCATCAGGTGCACAGCAATCCCTGTCCCTGAAAAGTCGGATCTTTCCAATCTGCGCGTTTCGGAGCCATCCAGAAACGCTCCGCTCACAAAATTCAGAGCATGTTCGGATGTTTCCGAACTGCTCCACCTGGAAAAATGATAGCATTTTCAGGGACATAGGATCGCGGAGCGATAGAGACAAAATGCTCTCGCTCGTCCTTCACCAATTCTTGGGCTGCCCCGATCAATGGGCGCTTTTGACCGCCTTGAAAGCCGTGAGACTCGCGAATTTGCCGCGCGCTTCACCATCGGTGCTCAATCCATGCGTATGGCACCAATGCGGAAATTCTTCCGGATCGATCAGAGCGCGTACCGCCGCCGTGCCCTCGCTTTCGACACGCATTTCCGTGGCTTCCGCCTTCACGCGCCATTCGTCAAAGTCACGAGGAAAACTGTCGCCATCGACCATGATGTCGAGAATATCGGGATAAGCCGCACGGGTATACCAGGGAATACCTATAGCGATCGGTTTGGTCGCTGGATCATCCATTATCGAGAACCCTTGCCAGAAGACTGGAGCATCGCTCGACAAAACGGTTTCGGGAACAATGCCCTCTCCTTGAAAGCGCATCGCATGCCCGGAATGGAAGCCTTTTCCGGTTTGATGCCGCCTCGAAGACCAGCTGATAATGGCAAAGGTTTCCCGGGAGCTCAAGCCCGGTGGCCGGCGAAACGATGATCCCGAAACGATGCTGTCGAAACGCGCATTGACAAATGCACCGGTAGGGTCTTTGAGCCTGCGGCGGCGTTCTTCCCGGCTGCGCGTTCCGGCTGCACGTTTCTGGCATGGCGCCATCAGCAGCCTTGCGTGGCTAAAGCCACCGTTGACTGGAGCCTCAAGCCACGATCCGACGTTTGATACGGCGCGATCCCAGAGACATCGAACGGGAAAACCATGTCTGAAATTCTGCAACGAAAAACCCGTATCGATACGGCGATCGTCGAGCACGACGCCACGGCCTTCGTGCGCGATCTTCTCGGCTGGCTTGAAGCCACGGCCTATATGAAGGTCCTGCCCAATCTTCATAAACTCGGGCTTGGCAAAGGTCCCATTCCGGAATTATCCAATGCCGATCTGCGCGAGGAATCCCTGCGCAATACAGCCGATGACACGGTCATGGCCTTCTGCATCAGCGCCGCGCTCGCCGGCGACAAGCCCGCGCTCGACTCCATGCACGCGCAAATGACAAAACGGTTCGGCCCGCTCTATCCCGGTTCCTCTGCCGTCGCGCACTGCATTCAGGTCATCGACCCGATCGTCACGCTCGACGACGCGGTCGGCCAATTTCTCATGACGCTCTTTGCGGGCAAGGCTATCGACACGCGCGATATCTGGAATATCGGGCTGCGGCTCCTGCAACGACTCCGCTCATCCAATTTCGTCCATGAGCTCTCACCGCTCGTTGCCCACTGGTTGCGCGATCAATGGAGCCGCGCGATCGAACAACAGAGATTCAATCTGGTGCGACCGAGAAGCAGCGTGCCGGCGATAGAACAGGCGCTCGCCGATCCGATGAACGACCAGCCCTTCATTGCCGCTCTCCTGCTTGCGAGCGCTGGCGCAATCGACCAGGATATAGAACCGGAATATCGCCGCCAGCTCGCGATCATCGCCGAGCGGAAATGAACCTTAGAGCATTTTCGGTTCGGATTGAATCGCTTCGCGATCTCATAACCCTGAAAATGCTCCGTTCTTGTGGAGCGTTTCTGGATATATCCGAAACGCTCTAGCCGAATTCGGTTTCCCCCGACAAAGCCAGAAAACGCGCGCCCTCTCGGCTGCCTATTCGGTCTCGAACCCGGCCTCGATGCTCATGACGCATTGAGAGATCCCGAGAATTCAATGCCGGGATTGCCCCCGCGTCTGCCGGGTAGCAGCGTTCCGCCGGGCTTTACCGCTCCCGACAGATCAGGATCAATAAGATTTGCTGTAAAGCATGGGCAGCGAACAGTTTGATCATGCTGAAAGCCGCGCGACCAGAGTCTGGCCGTGACTGATAATGAGTCATTTTTGCCAGCCTCCTGTTGAAAAGATGTTTCCGCCATCAATTCATCCCTCAAGGAGACTTGCGGGAGATTCGCCGGCTAGTGTAGCGTATTTGCGATCTTGAATGCACCGGCGCCCTGCTCACGCCGTATATTGATGATAATTTTCGCAATCTTCGGCATGCAACGGGATACGATCCCGGAACAGACCAGGCTTCGGTTAGCCGCATTGACAAGATGGAATGAGACATTTTTTCAATCGAACTGACTTTAAGACTTTTCTTTACCAGTCTCGTCACGATGGCCAAGCCGGTTTGGATGCGGCCACCGCACCTGTACAAGACTTTTCGGGATGATCCGGCGCCACACGGCCAATTGAATAATGGCCATCAATAAAGGGGCCCGCAAACGTTCGTCTGGGCAAAATTGACTATCCTGCCATCCAAATAAGCCAATTCTCTCGTGCATTGTTCACGATGTGCTTATCGGCCGGCAGAGGCTTTATTGGAGACTTCGTTTCAACTTCAGCAAGGGTGCCTCCCTCACCATTCCACAAACAGGCTCGTTCCTGTCATTTGGGTTGGTGCAATCTGGACCCTTTTCCAACCGGCGGGATCACATTGTCACTCCGCCCAAATTGCTACCGACCGATCGTCATTTCACGTTCATGTGGCCGTCGACATTCGAGACCGTTTTCGTGAATGCCCTCGGTTTCACCTCCTGGGCTTCGGCATCTGCTACCTTTTCCAAGGACAGCGGAGTGCCATCTCGGAGTCTTAGGCAATTCCTTCCTGGAAGGAGACCGGCATCCGGCATCCTTCTTTTCACAAACCGGCCTCCCTCACCAGCCGGTTCGACTGTATGAAAATTCCAAGGAGATATTGATGTCCTGGACCGATGAACGGGTCGAGCTTCTTCGCAAGCTGTGGCTCGATGGTTTGAGCGCCAGCCAGATCGCCGCCGAACTGGCTGGCGGGCTCACGCGCAATGCCGTGATCGGAAAGGTGCATCGCCTCGGCCTGTCTGGACGGACCAAAAACGGCACTGCGAGCGAAGACGAAGAACCCGTTGAAGCCGCAGTGCAGGAAATGCCGGAACAGCAGGTGGAAACAGCGATCGCCCCGCAGACGGAAATCCATACCGCAGCAGTCACCCCAACCGTTGCCCCGCCGGTCATGCAGATGGTCATCGGCAATACGGTCGTCGCCGTCGAACCGGAAGCAGAAGCCGCCCCGGTTCCGGAACCGCTGCCCAAAATCGACGTCATCGTCCCGCTGTCGGAACGCGTGACCATTCTCGAATTACGGGAATCCACTTGCCGTTGGCCGATCGGCGATCCAACCCAGCCGGAATTTCGCTTCTGCGGCGCTTATAAGATGCCGGGTTCTGGTCCCTATTGCGCCCATCATTCCCGTATTGCCTATCAGCCGCAACAAGATCGCCGTCGCGCCGCCAAGGTGCAACAGAAATCGGCCTGACATTTCAGGACAGAGCCGAAAAGACCATGTTTTTCGGTTCTGTCCGTCATCAATAGAGATGTTTGCGCAGAAGTTACGGATTTGCCGGAAGGAAAATCCATTTTCGGCATGATCCCGTCGAGCCGAATGCGTTCAGACGGAATTGCGCGCACACACGTATTTGTGCGGCTTGCCGCCGCCTGCGGTCGCGCAGGCCAAAAGGCGACGATTCAGCGACTGTGGTGAGGGGCGGCAACAGCCGAACCCAGTCCTTACCAGCTTTCTCGATGAATTTTGCAGCCGAGCCCGAGAGAGCGGCTGCCCGTCATCACCGGCCAAAATGTTCGTCGAAGGAATAGCCCGCGCCGCGCACCGTGCGAATGGGATCCGGCTCATCGCCGATGGATAAAGCCTTGCGCAGGCGTCCGACATGCACATCGACCGTGCGCTCATCGATTTCCGCCGCCTCACCCCAAACGCTGTCGAGCAATTGCGCGCGGGAAAAGACGCGGCCGGGCCGGCCCATCAGATGGTCGAGAAGGCGGAATTCGGTCGGGCCGAGATGAACATGACGATCGCCACGCTGCACGCGCCAATTTTCCCGGTCCAGTGAAAGATCGCCGGCGGTCAACAGGCCGGTAATGCGATCCGGGCGCGAACGCCGCAAGAGCGCACGGACCCGCGCCATCAGTTCCGGCACGGAGAAAGGCTTGACGATATAATCGTCGGCGCCCGTTGCCAGTCCACGGACTTTCTCGCTTTCCTCGCCCCGCGCCGTCAGCATGATGACGGGCAAAGTCCGTGTCCGTTCCCGCGCACGAATACGTCTGCAGATTTCAAGACCCGAGACGCCCGGCAGCATCCAGTCGAGCAGGACGAGATCGGGGAGGTTTTCCTCGAGCCGGCTTTCCGCCTCATCGCCGCGTTCGAGGCTTTCGACCTGAAACCCTTCGGCTTCGAGATTATAGGTCAGCAAAGTGCTCAGCGCCGCTTCATCCTCGACGAGAAGGATACGCGTCGTCGAAGAGGCTGTTTTCGCACCTCGTGTCGTGACAGAACCTTTCTGGCCGATTTCCGCGATCTGATTCATGCATTCACCGTCGTCGAGAAGTCTGACATGTCGGGGCGGCCCTTGGGACGCTCGGTCGGCAGATTTTCCCCCGTGACGAGGTAGACGACCGTTTCCGCGATATTGGTCGAGTGATCACCGATCCGTTCGATATTTTTCGAGCAGAACAGGAGATGCGTGCAGAAGGAAATGTTGCGAGGATCTTCCATCATGAACGTCAGGAGATCCCGAAATACGGAATCCTCCAGCGCATCGAGTTCGGCGTCGCGCATCCACACGGCCCGCGCCCGCTCGGCATCGCGCAAGGCATAAGCGTCGAGCACGTCCTTCAGCAGGATCGACGCCGTCTCATACATGGATTTGAGACCGATGATCGCCCGCGGGATACGCATTTCCGACGAGATCTTGATGGCTCGCTTGGCGATGTTCTTTGCAAGATCGCCAACCCGTTCGAGATCTCCGGAGATACGGATCGTCGCGATCACCTCCCGCAGATCGACTGCGAGCGGCTGCCTCTTGGCAATGGTCAGGATCGCCTGTTCCTCGATATCTCGCTGCAAAAGGTCGAGGCGGGGATCGTGGCTCACGGTCGCCCGGGCGAGATCGGTATCGAGATTGGCCAGGGAATCCATGGCATCGGCCAGCATTTTTTCTGCTATGCCGCCCATTTCCGCGATCTTGCGCCCGAGGATCTCGAGCTCCTTGTCATAGGCCCGCACAGTATGGGTAGTGGTGGAGTCCGACATAGACGCTCTTTCCTCGTATATAGGGACGGCGCGAAACAATCAGCCGAAACGGCCTGTGATATAATTCTGCGTCTCCTGCCGTTCCGGCGTCGTGAAGAGACGCGAGGTCACATCGAATTCGATCAGATCGCCAAGATACATGAAAGCCGTATATTCCGATACACGGGCCGCCTGCTGCATGTTGTGGGTAACGATGATGATCGTGTAGGTGTCCTTCAATTCGTCGATCAATTCCTCGACTTTCGCGGTCGAGATCGGATCAAGAGCCGAACAGGGCTCGTCGAAGAGAATGACTTCCGGCTGGATAGCTACGGTACGGGCGATGCAGAGGCGCTGCTGCTGACCACCCGAAAGGGCGAGCCCACTTGCATGCAGCTTGTCCTTCACCTCGTTCCAGAGAGCAGCACCCTTCAGCGCGGTCTCCACGCGATCATCGAGTTCCGACTTGGGCAATTTTTCATAGAGCCGGATGCCGAAGGCGATGTTCTCGTAAATCGACATGGGGAAGGGCGTCGGCTTTTGAAAGACCATGCCGACACGCGACCGCAAAAGATTGAGATCCTGTTGCGGCGCCAGAATATTTTCACCGTCGAGCAGAACCTCACCTTCGGCGCGCTGCCGCGGGTAGAGGTCATACATCCGGTTCAGAACCCGGAGAAGGGTCGACTTGCCGCAGCCGGAAGGCCCTATCAAGGCGGTCACCTTGTGGGCGTAAAACGGCAGGCTGATGTTCTTCAGGGCAAGTGAGTCGCCATAATAGAAATTGAGATTGCGGATCGTCAATTTCTGCGGCAGCGGGGCATCCGAATTCATTTAGCGATCTTTCTCGTGCCGAGGACGCGGGCGATAATGGACAGAATAAGAACCGAGAGCGTGATCAAAAGCGCGCCGGACCAGGCCAGCCGCTGCCAATCCTTGTAGGGGCTCAGCGCGAACTGGAAGATAATGACCGGCAAACTCGCCAGCGGCGCATTCAGATCAGCGCTGAAGAACTGATTGTTGAGCGCGGTGAACAGCAACGGCGCGGTCTCGCCACTGATGCGAGCGGTGGCCAGAAGCACACCGGTGATCAGGCCGGAGAGTGCGGCCCGATAGGTCACTTTGGTGATGACGTAGGAGCGCGGCATGCCAAGTGCCGAGGCGGCTTCTGTCAGCGGACGCGGGACGAGCAAAAGCATATCCTCGGTCGTCCTGGTGACGATCGGGACCACAAGCAGAGCCAACGCAAACACACCCGCGATGCCGGAGAAATGCCCCATGGGCGCGACCACGATCTCATAGATGAAAAGACCGATCACGATCGATGGCGCGCTCAGCAGAATATCATTCAGAAAGCGGACAGAAGTCGTGAATTTCGACCCGCGTCCGTATTCCGCCATGTAAGTGCCAGCGAGCAGACCCAGCGGCGTACCGACCAGAACACCGAGGAAAGTCAGGATCAGGCTGCCGACGATGGCGTTGAGAAGACCGCCGGCGCTGCCCGGTGGCGGCGTCATCTCCGTGAAGACCGCCATATTGAGACCGGAGAAGCCTTCGTAAAAAAGCGCGCAGAGGATCAGAAACAGGCTGAAAAGACCGAAACCGGTCGCGGCATAACATAGCGCGAGCCAGAATTTGCTTTTGCGGTTGCGCCTTGCATAGAGAGTCGCGGCGTGAGTACTCATGAAAGATCCTTCTCCGTCCCCGCAACATCGCAACGGTGTTGCCCCGCGGACAGGAAACATGCCGGCAATAAGGTCGGAATACCGCTATCGACAAAATGCACCATGGCAATCATCCCTTACACATGCGCCTGGGCGCGCATGAGCAGCAGCCGGGCGAGAGCCAGAACGATGAAGGTGATGACGAACAGAATGAGACCGAGGCTGATCAGCGCCGAGGTATAGAGGTCGCCGACTGCTTCGGTGAATTCATTGGCGATCGAGGCGGAAATCGTGGTGGCCGGCGCAAACAGCGAAGTGGAAATGCGATGCGCATTGCCGATGACGAAAGTCACCGCCATGGTTTCGCCGAGCGCGCGGCCGAGCGCCAGCATGGCGCCACCGGCAACGCCGGTAGTTGTATAGGGGATGATGACCTTGGTGATGACTTCCCATTTGGTGCAGCCGATGCCATAGGCTGCTTCCTTCAGCACGGCGGGAACGGTCTGGAAGACGTCACGCGAGATCGAGGTGATGAAAGGCAGAATCATCACCGAGAGGATGACGGAGGCTGTGAGCAGACCGATGCCATAGGGCGGACCGGCGAACAGCGAAGACAGGACCGGAACCGGCGCGAAAGCCGAAATCAGCGCCGGTTGTACATAGGCCTGCAGGAAAGGGGCGAGAATGAACAGGCCCCAAAGGCCGTAGATGATCGAGGGAATGCCGGCGAGAAGTTCGACCGCGATACCGATTGGCCGTTTCAGCGCATCCGGGCAGAGTTCAGACAGGAAGATGGCGATGCCGAGGCCGACTGGCAAAGCAATTGCCATGGCGATGACGGATGTCACGAGCGTTCCGTAAATCGGCGCCATCGCGCCATATTTATCGGAGACCGGGTTCCAGGCTTCCGTGACGAGAAAGTCGAGGCCAAAGGCGCGGAAGGTCGGCAGCGAGCCAATGACGAGGGAAACGATGACGCCGCCGAGAAGGACGAGAATGGTCAAAGCCGCCGAGAAGGTGATGAACCGATAGAAGCCATCGCTGCTTTTAAAGGCCTTGAAGACACGTTCGCGCTGATCCTTTCGCACGGTGGTAAATGCCTTACTTTCCGCCAGGATATCGACCACGCTCTATTCTCCCTCTAACCGCTTCCCGATAACCGCCCTGACCGTGCGGAACGTTCCCCGTCGTAATTCCATGCTTCTTCCAAAGAGGACGGCGCTTGCAGTTACGACGGAATGGCCGGAGCAAGCGTCACTGGACGAAATTGGGACGAGGGTGGGACGAAGCTCAATGGACAGGTAAAAACTTCAGCCTCTTCCCTTCTATTCCGGCCGCAAGAAAAGCCAACCGGAATCCCCGCCTCGACTCTCCATGCTGTTTCTGCTTGGAAGCAGGAGCACCGCTCGTAAGCGATGCCCATAGGAAATTTTGTCTCAGTTCACCTCGCGCAAAACGCGATGGTTCAAAGATCAGTGCACCAGCGGCTTGCCATCTGCGCCCTTGATGTCGGCAGCCCAGGTCTTTTCGATGAGCTTGATCACCGATTCCGGCAGCGGGACGTAGTCGAGCTTTTCGGCCATCGGCGCGCCATGGGCGAAGGACCAGGCGAAGAATTTCAGCGCGGCTTCGGCGGCGGCCTCATCCTTGGGCTCTTTCGGCAGCAGGATGAAGGTCGCGGCGGTGATCGGCCAGGAAGCGGCACCGGGCTCGTTGGTCAGGATCTGATAGAAACCGGGCGAATTGGCCCAATCCGCATTGGCGGCGGCCGCCTGGAAGGAAGCGGAGGTCGGCTCGACCTTCTTGCCTTCGCGGTTCACCAACCCCGTATAGGTCAGCCCGCTCTGCTTCGCATAGGCATATTCGACATAGCCGATCGCGCCCTTGGTCTGCAGCACGTTGTTGGCAACGCCTTCATTGCCCTTGGCGCCGATGCCGACAGGCCATTCGATGGCGGTCGAAGCACCGATCTTCGACTTCCAATCCGCCGAAACTTTCGACAGGTAATCGGTGAAGTTGAAGGTCGTGCCGGAACCGTCGGAACGGTGCACCACCGCGATCGCCGTGGAAGGCAGCTTTACGCCAGGATTGAGCGCCTTGATGGCCGGATCATCCCAGGTCTTGACCGTGCCGAGGAAAATCTTCGCGAGCGTTTCGCCATCGAGGACGAGGCTGCCCGGCTTGATGCCGTCAAGATTGACGACCGGAACGATACCGCCCATGACCATCGGCCATTGGACGAGACCGGCCTCGGCGAGTTCCGGAGCCTTCAGCGGCGCATCAGAGGCGCCGAAGGTCACCGTCCGGGCCTTGATCTGCTTGATGCCGCCGCCGGAACCGATCGACTGATAGTTCACGCCGACACCGGTTTCCTTCTGGTAGGCCTCGGCCCATTTGGCATAGACCGGGAAGGGGAAAGTGGCGCCCGCACCCGTGATGGTGACAGCAGCGGCATTGGCTGATCCGGCGGACGAACCAAGCGACGGACCGAAGGCCGGCAGAAGCGAGGTGGCGAAGCCGAAGACAGCCGCGGTCAGCAGCGTCCTTCTGACGATGCGGAGATGCGAAAGAGTCATTGTAAGCCTTTGCACCGATTGAGGGCGTAGAAAGTGGACGCGCAAATGATCATCGAATTGGGCATGGACCATGGGCCCTTTCGGCGATCCCGGTGAAGGCGTCCACCGCTAAGGCAATCTCGATCTGACCGGGTGGCCGGAACGCATTGCCTGGACCGGCTGAAGCCAAAGGCTCGAAGCGCATATTTCCGACTGATCGGCAGAGGCTGTCGAAACCTCGGCACCGGCGTTCCGAAAACATCAACCTCGCGCCATCGGCCCCTGCGGTTCCGCAGGCTCTTTATGAAACCGATATGACAGGGGCATGACGAACCAGGCCCCGGGAGAGTGTTTTATGAACCCCGCCGGCCTGCCGGTACTCCTATTCACATTTCCGTAATTGCCTCTCGGCACCCTGATTCCGTCCCGGCGGCCGCATCGGCGGGCACAGGCATCAGCGCCGCACCCCCCTCCCCCGCCCTTCAGCTCTCCTCACCGCGTTCGGCTGTGGCAAGCGGGTGAAGATCCCGTACCATGGCCTTCATGCGCTCATCGAGAACATGCGTATAGATCTGCGTCGTCGCAATATCGGCATGGCCGAGCAGTTCCTGCACTATCCGAAGGTCGGCGCCATTTTGCAGGAGATGACTGGCGAAGGCATGGCGCAGGACATGCGGGCTGATGCGCTCCGCATCGATACCGGCGGCGGCGGCCACGAGTTTCAGATCACGGGCGAAAGCCTGACGGCTCAGATAGCCGCTTTCGCTGTCGGCGGGAAACAGCCAGGATGTCTCGGTAAGACCGGCCTGTTTATGGTGCAACAGCGTGCGATAGAGATCGAGGGCGCGCCGCGCCGCTGGCGGCAGCGGCACCAACCGCTCGCGCCCTCCCTTGCCGCGCACCGGAAACAACGGATCCTTGACGGCAGCGACCGAGCGCGGCAGCGATACGAGCTCGGAAACACGTAATCCCGTCGCGTAGAGAAGCTCGAGCAGGCAGGCCGTGCGCGCCGCCCGCACGCGTTCCCCAAGTGGACGCGTCTCGTCGTCGAGCCCCTCCTTCGAAACCGCGAGCAGATGATCGACTTCAGCCATGGTCAGCGTTTTCGGCAGGCCGCGCCCGCATTTCGGCCCTTCAAGGATCAAGGCCGGATCGTCGGCGCGCAACGCTTCCGACACGAGAAAACGATGCAATTGCCGGATCGCCGAAAGCCGCCGCGCACTGGAACTGGCCTTGAGGCCACGCGCCTCAAGGCTGCCGAGATAATGGCGAATGTCCTCGCTCGTCGCCTGGGCCAGACTGGTGCCGCGCTCCGCGAGCGCCGCGGCATAATCGGCAAGATCGCGGCGATAAGCATCGAGCGTGTTGCGCGCCGCGCCACGCTCGGCGGCGATCATGTCGAGGAAGGCGTCGATCTGCGCGCTGGAACGCGGTGCGGACAAAACCGCCTCCTATTTGGCATTGAGACGCTGGGCCGGCACAGTCTGGCTCATCTCCCGCGGCTGCGGCTCGACGAAAGTCACGAGCGCCCAAAGGGCGGCATAGCCGAGCCCCGCGAGAATCGCCACCGTGACAAGAAAACGAAACAAGCTCGGCACCGCACCTCTCCGATGAATGATTGGAAATGCCCGAGCGTTTCGGATGTCTCCGGCAACGCTCCCTCGGAAGTCCTCACATTTTCAAGGCAATGAAATCGCGCAGCGATTCACCCTATCGGAAAATGCTCGAGAGCCTGTTCGGATGTTTCCGAACTGCTCCACTTGAAAATGCTGTAGAGCAGGATAGCGCGGATTGGTTTAGGGAGACTTTCTAGCAGGCCAACGCCTCGAGCATTGGCTTTCAAACCCGCCGCCCGACCAGAATTTCACCGTCACTCCCCTCAACCATCGCCTCGACGAACAGGCCAGGCGCAACGCCGGGAAGCCGCATCAGGGAGAAATCCTCGGCCCGCGCGAAGCTACCGCGCTCGGTGAGCAGGCGCAATCGCTGCCCGATCTTACCTGCAAGGTGATGCGCCAGCCGCCCCGTTCCTTCCTCGCGCAACAGGCGCGCGCGCTCCTTGACGACGGCCGGTGCCAGCGCCGGCATACGCGCCGCCGGCGTGCCCGGCCGTGCCGAAAAGGGAAAGACATGCAGATAGGTCAGACCGCATTCCTCGATCAGAGCGCGCGTCTGTTGAAAATCTTCTTCGGTCTCGGTCGGAAAACCGGCGATGAGATCGGCGCCAAAGACGATGTCCGGACGCAGACGGCGCAATTCGGCACAAAAGGCGATGGCCTCATCACGGCCATGACGCCGCCGCATGCGTTTCAGGATCAGATCCGACCCCGACTGCAAAGAAAGATGCAGCGAGGGCATCAGCCGTGCCTCTTCAGCAAAACAGCGCAGGAGAACCGGATCGGCCTCGATGCAATCGATCGAGGATAGGCGCAGACGCGGCAAGGCCGGCGCGGCGCGCAGCATCTGCCTGACGAGATCGCCAAGACGCGGAGCGCCCGGCAAATCCGCGCCATAGGAGGTGAGATCGACGCCGGTCAGGACGATTTCGCCAAATCCCTGCTCCGCCAGTTCCCGCACCTTGGCGCAGGCTTCCTCGACCGGAACCGAGCGCGAGGCGCCACGGCCAGCCGGAATGATGCAGAAGGTACAGGCATGGTCGCAGCCGTTCTGCACCGCGAGAAAGGCCCTTGTATGATCCTGCGTACCCGCCACGACGGAGAGATTGGAGGATCCATCTTCGTCCCCGGCGAGGTCGATTGGCCCCGGTGCGGAGGCGGCTTCACCCCCATCGATAGCGCGGCGCAGCCGTGCCCAGGTCTCGGCCCGCGTCTTGTCCCGGTTGGCGATGAGCGCGCCGACCTCCGGCATGGCGCGATAGAGTTCCGGCTCGGCCTCGGCGCCGCATCCGGTCACCACGATGCGTGCCCCGGGGCGCTGCCGCTTCATGCGGCGGATGGCCTGACGCGTCTGGCGCGAGGCCTCGGCGGTGACCGCGCAGGAATTGATGATGACGAGATCATCGCAATTCTGCGCCTTGGCGGCGCGGCGCATGGCTTCCGCTTCCACCAGATTGAGGCGGCAACCAAAGCTCAACGTTTCGCCCGAATCCGGCGTGGCAATTGTTGCGCGCCCGAAATCGCCAACAGGATCGCTCATGGAATCGCCTGAAACAGAGCCGGGTCGAGCGATGTCTCGAATTCGAAGGTCACTGGACCCGTCATGATGACGTGATCGTCGCTTGCGCGCCATGCAATAGTCAAATCGCCACCGGGCAGGCTGATCCGTGCCTCCCGCGCCGCAAGACCGCGCCGGACGGCTGCAACGAGCGTCGCGCAGGCGGCAGAACCGCAGGCAAGCGTCGCCCCGACGCCGCGTTCCCACACTTTGAGCAGAATGTGATCCGGCTGTTCAACCTTCGCGACGGAAATATTGGCCCGGTCCGGAAACAAGGGGTGATATTCGAGAGCCGGCCCGATGAGCGCGAGATCACAGGCATCGAGATCGTCGACGAACAAAACCGTGTGTGGATTGCCCATATTGACCACGGAAACCGCCCGCAGAACCGCCGGATCGATCGGCGGCAGGACGGCGAGATCCTGAGTCAGATCCACGGCATCGGTATCACCGACCGCATGACGGAGTGGAATCCCCTGCCAGGCGAAGACCGGCCGGCCCATGTCGACCGAAAACAGGCTCTCGCCGAGCCGCTCGCAAGCGAGCAGGCCAGCCGCAGTCTCCACCACGAGTTCGCGGGTTCCGGCAAAAGCCTCGTTCTGCCACAGCGCCCAGGCGACGCATCGCGTTCCATTGCCACAGGCACCAGCGAGCGACCCGTCGCGATTATAGATGCGGATAAAAGCCGCCGTGCTAGAACTCACCGGATCATGCAGCACCATGAGCTGATCATAATGCAGGCCCTTGGCGATGCCGATCGAACGCGCCTCCGCCGCGCTGACCTCGGTTGCCGTGCCGCGCAGATCGAGCACCAGAATGGCATTGCCGAGTCCGTTCATCTTTTTGATGCGCCGATGGGCGAGTGCGCTCGCGACCGCGCTCACATTTGAGCTCACAAGGGGCCTTTCCGTTCAATTCCGGACCTGACGTCCGCCCTGCTGGAGGCACCCGGCCAACGCCATGCGCCATTCCCGACGCCCCTCATATAATGGATCGCGGCGGTGGAAGGAATTTTCCTGAACTTCTTATACCAGGTCTCAATGGGAGCGCCTCATTGAGACCTGACTGATTGAGACCTGGCCCCAGCGACTGCAGGACAAGAGCTATCCCCTGATCACATCAGGACGCCGTTTTCGGGCACCATCGGCGCCGGAGCCGGCTCGCCGATCGTCTGCAGGAGATCAATCTCGATCGTCTTGCACATGGAGGTCATCGGCACGTCATGCACGGTATTGCTGAAAGGATCCTTCAGGTCGTCGCCGATCTGCAGGGCGGCGATGAACATCAGACCGACGAGCGTCGAGCCGAGCGGCGTCAGAACGCCAAGATCCGAGACGATGGCGATCGGCAAAAGCACACAGAAGACGCGGGTGAACATCTGCGGCAAAAAACGGAAATGCATCGGCAGCGGCGTGCGCTTGATGCGTTCCATACCGCCCTGCGCATTGGCGATATCGACCATGGTCGATTCGATGCGGACGCGCCGGTAACTATCAGTAAGCGAGGCGGCCTGGGCGAGATGGGTCGCCGTCGTATTCAGAAGCGCGTTGGGAATGTTCTTCATGCCTATGAGGCCCTTGACCTCATCCGGCTTGAGAAAAGGGGCAATTTCCGGCATCGGATCCTGGCCCCGCAACATGCAGCGCAAGGCATGCACATAAGCGATCTGCCGCAGCACGATTTGCCGGGCGAGCGCCGTCCCCTTGCCATCATCCTCATCGATCAGGGTGATTGCCTGACGCGCAAGGCTGCGCGAAGCGTTGATCATCAATCCCCATAGCGAACGCGCTTCCCACCAGCGCGCATAGGCGCTGTTATCGCGAAAGCCGAGCACCAGCGCGAGCGCAGTGCCGAAAAGGGTCATCGGCAGTTCGATCTCGAGCAGTTTCGGCGCGAAAGTGAAATAAGCGATCGTGACGATGACGTCCCATACGAACAAGAGCAGCAGGGGCGGCGTCACTTCCTGGACGACGCGACCGAATGATGGGGTATCGGAAATAATCATGGGCGGGCAGTACTTTCGGCAGGAACAGATGGCGGATCAGGAAGGGCCCTCTGGGAACAAGGCGAAGGACGGTAAACCGGAAGGCATCCTGCGGGAACGAGCCCCCGGGCGGCGTCCTGTCAGGATCATGGCTTCCGGGCCGGGAATTCAAGCACGGCGGGCGTTCGACCATTAGGAATCTCACATGCGGACTCACATGGGAAATTTCACAGGCCGGGGAGATAGAGGGGCGGTCCAGATGGAACGATGACGGGTCGCGACAACAATCCGGAAATGCCCGGATTCATCGGATCATTGCGTCCCCTTTCCTTCCCGAATTCCGGCAAACCTTCCAGCCCGCAAATCGTCCCGCGCAATATGCTTGAATAGCATGGCTTCTTATCAAATAGGTGGCGATCATTTTATTAAAGTGCCTCTCTATGGCCGAATGGCGGCTTTTCCATCCCCCTCATTATCCCTGCCGACCGCATATCCGAGGCTACCAGCGGAACGGCATGCGGCAGCCGGATCTCGCCCTGAATCAATGGCACAGCGTATCTGAGGAAACCGGCCCGAAACTTGACGGCAAGCATGATGGAGAGTCCGACGAATTGTCCCATTTCGGGACCGCCCCATTTGTGCCATTAATCACTCGTTAACCATAAAGCCCGATGGTCGAGGGTGAAACTGCCGGGAAGGCGCTCCTTCGGGAATGCAAAACCTTCGTTAACCCTCTTCGGCTTAAGACGAAGGGACAAGGTTTCCCCTCGATTTTGACGAAAATGCTGAAGGCGCCCACAGGGCTGCCCACCGCATGGTCGAGGCGATCCTCGAACGACCCGCGATGCGGGAACCAGCGGCATTCAGACGGAACATGAGGGAGTTTGGTATGGGTTTTCACATGAGCGTGGGAAGCCCCGGCGCGAGAATCTTCGGCGCACGCGGCGTCAAGCTCGCCATGGCGCTCAGCGTCGCTCTTGCGATCGCCGCCTGCGCCAAGAACCCGGCTGACGATCCAACCGCGCTGGCCGGTTATGGCGCCGGCGGGCGCGGCGGCGCGGCGACCCCCGGAAGCCCGCAGGATTTCGCCGTGAATGTCGGCGACCGCGTTTTCTTCGAAAGCGATTCCAGCGAGTTGACGCAAACTGCCCAGGCGACGCTCGACAAGCAGGCGCGTTGGCTGCAGCAATATAACCGCTACAATTTCACCATCGAAGGCCACGCCGACGAACGCGGCACCCGCGAATATAATTTCGCGCTCGGCGCCCGGCGTGCGGAAGCCACGAAGAATTATCTCGCGGCACGCGGCGTTCCCGCATCCCGCATGCGCACCATCAGCTACGGCAAGGAACGCCCCGTCGCCACCTGCGACGACATCTCCTGCTGGTCGCAGAACCGGCGCGCCGTCACCGTGCTCGGCGCCGGCCAATCCTGATCGGTGCATCGGCAAAGAAGAGCCGCAGGGAACTCACGGGATGAGCGTGACGATCTTTCACAACCCGTCCTGCGGCACATCGCGCAAGGTGCTTGCCGCTTTGCGCGAGGCCGGAATAGAGCCTGACATTCGGCTCTATCTGAAACAGCCGCCTTCCCCCATCGAGCTGAAGGATCTCCTCGGCCGGCTCGGCATGGAGCCGCGCGCGCTCATGCGGCGGAAGGAGAAACTCTATAAAGAGCTCGGCCTCGACGACAAAAGCCTCGATGACAAGGCGCTGATCGAGGCCATGAGCCAGAATCCGAGCCTCATCGAACGGCCAATCGTCATAAGGGGCGATAAGGCCGTTCTCTGCCGGCCGCCGGAAAAGGTTGCGGAAGTGCTTGGCTGATCCTCGAAGCAGCCCCTCCTCCATCACCAAAGCTCCAAACGAAAAGCCCTTCTCCTCATCGGGGAAGGGCTTTTCGTTTTATGGCGAGCAACACAACACAGCCTTGGGCCGCAGTGCCGTTCAAGCCCAAAGTCTTGAGCGACACCTGCCGGAAAGCCCCCTTACAGCGTTTCTGATTTATCCGGAAACGCTGCACCCAAGAAAACAGGAGCATTTTCAGGCAGATGGAATCGCAAAGCGATCCAACGTAAAGACAAAATGCTCTAATGCGGCGGACGCCGCAAATCGAGCGTCAACGGAAAATCGAAGGACCGCCGTTCCATCGGCACCTCGAATTGCCCCGGCGTATGGCCGTGATCCTGGAAACGGGCCAGCCGGCGCGCTTCCGCCTCATAGCTGTTGACCGGGAAAGTCTCGTAATTGCGGCCGCCGGGATGGGCCACATGATAGACGCAGCCGCCAAGCGAGCGGCCATTCCAGCTATCGACGATATCGAAGGTCAGCGGCGCATGGACCGGAATGGTCGGATGCAGACCATTGGCCGGCTGCCAAGCCTTGAAGCGGACGCCCGCCACCGCCTCGCCGACGGTTCCGGTGGTCGTCATCGGCATCATCCGCCTGTTGCAGGTGATGATATGGCGTCCCTCGACAAAGCCCGTGACCTTGACCTGCAGGCGTTCCACCGAGGAATCGACATAGCGCACGGTGCCGCCGGTCGCACCATGTTCACCGGTGACGTTCCACGGCTCCAGCGCCTGACGCAATTCGAGCATCACGCCGCCATGTTCGACCGCACCATAGAAGGGGAAGCGGAATTCCCGCTGCGCCTCAAACCAGACGGGGTCGAAATCATAGCCTGCTCCACGCAGATCGGCGAGGACGCCCTGAAAATCCTCCCAGATGAAATGCGGCAGCATGAAACGGTCATGCAATGTGGTGCCCCAACGCACCAGATTGCCCTGTTGCGGCTCCCGCCAGAACCAGGCGACGAGCGCGCGCAACAGCAATTGCTGCGCAAGGCTCATGCGCGCATCAGGCGGCATTTCGAAGGAGCGGAATTCGAGCAGGCCGAGACGGCCCGTCGGGCCATCCGGCGAGAACAGCTTGTCGATGCAGATTTCCGAGCGATGCGTATTGCCCGTCACATCGACAAGGAGATCGCGGAACAGCCGGTCAGTGAGCCAGAACGGCGCCGGCTCGCCGGGTCCGGGTACCTGGGCAAGGGCGATCTCGAGTTCGTAAAGATGGTCGTTGCGGGCCTCGTCCACACGCGGCGCCTGGCTCGTCGGGCCGATGAAAAGCCCCGAGAAGAGGTAGGACAGCGAGGGATGGCGCTGCCAATAGAGCACGAGGCTCTTCAGGAGGTCGGGCCGCCGCAAGAACGGGGAATCGCCGGGCGTCTTGCCACCCAGAACGACGTGATTGCCGCCACCGGTGCCGGTGTGGCGGCCATCGGTCATGAATTTATCGGCGCCGAGCCGCACCTGCCGTGCATCCTCGTAAAGGCCCTTGGTGATCGCAACAGCCTCGCGCCAGCTCGCGGCCGGCTGCACATTGACCTCGACGACGCCGGGATCGGGCGTGACCTTGATGACGTCGATGCGCGGATCGAAGGGCGGCGGATAGCCCTCGATATGCACCGGCACGCCCGCCGCCGCGGCCGAAGCCTCGACGGAAGCGATGAGTTCAAGATAATCGTCGAGTGTCTCGACCGGGGGCATGAAGACGCAGAGGACGCCGTCGCGCGGCTCGACGGACAAAGCCGTGCGCACCGCGCCTTCGACACGTTCCTGTTCCACACGATCCTGCGGATTGGCGGATTCGGTCTCGATGCGCTCGAAACGCTGGGCGAATTCATGCGGATCCGGCAGCGGCTTGCGCTCCTCCAACGGATCCTGCTCCACGATGAACGGATAGGACGAACGCGGAATATAGGGCAGGGAGGAGAGCGGCAGGCGATAGCCGACGGGTGAATCGCCGGGGATGAGGAACAGATTGTCCCGCCGCAATTTCCATTTCTCGCTCTTCCAGCGCGGCGGCACCGCGCCGGCGCGATGCGGAATATTCGCCTGCGTGCTGCCCTGCGCGTTCCAGCGCTGGACCGGCAGGACATAACCCGCAGGTTTCGTGAGACCGCGGGCGAAGGCGCGGACCATGCGGTTGCGTTCCTCCGCATCCTCGATCTTGGGGTCGAGCGGATTGGTATTGTCCGGCAGATTGCCTTCTTTCACCAGCCAGGAGGTGGGGTCTTCATAGGCAGGTGCCACGTAATCGGTGCCGATCCCGAGTCTGAGCGCAATGCCTTCGGCGATTTTCCGCGCCTCGGTCCGCAGTTGTTCATCTTTTTGCGGTGATCCGGGCTGAGCCCCGCCATCCGCTTTCGGCGCCGCGATCCTCTGTTCGCCGATTTCAGCGATCAGGGCCGGATTGTTCCATATCGGCTTGCCATCCTTGCGCCAATAGAGCGAGAAGCCCCAGCGCGGCAGGCTCTCGCCCGGATACCATTTGCCCTGGCCATAATGCAGAAAACCGCCGGGGGCGAAGCGCTGACGCAGTCGGCGGATCAGCCTGTCTGCGAAAGCACGCTTGGTCGGGCCGACGGCGCCGGTATTCCATTCCTCGGATTCGTAATCATCGACAGAGATGAAGGTCGGCTCCCCGCCCATGGTGAGACGGACGTCTTGCGCGGAAAGATCAGCATCGACCGTCTCGCCAAGCGCATCGAGCGCGTCCCAGGCATTATCCGAGAAGGGCATGGTGATGCGCGGCGCCTCGGCGACCCGCGTCACCTGCATATCGAAATGGAAATCGACATTGGCAGGCTCGACCACGCCCGTCACCGGCGCGGCGGAATGATAATGCGGCGTTGCGGCGACGGGCAGATGGCCCTCGCCGCAGAAAAGGCCGGAGGTGGCGTCCATGCCGATCCAGCCGGCGCCGGGAATATAGACCTCGGCCCAGGCGTGGAGATCGGTGAAATCATGCTGCGTGCCCTTGGGCCCGTCGAGCGGTTCGATATCAGCGCGCAATTGAATGAGATAGCCGGAGACGAAGCGCGCGGCGAGGCCGAGATGACGCAGCATCTGGACGAGCAGCCAGGCGGAATCGCGGCAGGAGCCCGACCGCAACTCCAGCGTCTCTTCCGGCGTCTGCACACCCGGCTCCATGCGGATCACATAGCGGATGTCCTTCTGCAGCTGCGCGTTGAGATCGACGAGATAGTCGACGATATGGGCCGGATCCTTTGGCAGCGCATCGATATAGGCGGCAAGGCCCGGCCCCAAAGGCTCGGCTGCCAGGTAGGGGGCGAGTTCATCGGCCAGCGTTTCCTCATAGGCGAAGGGAAATTGCTCGGCATAGGGCTCGACGAAGAAATCGAAAGGATTGACCACCGCGAGATCGGCGGTGAGATCGACCTCGATCTTGAATTCCGTCACCTTCTCCGGAAAGACGAAGCGCGCCTGCCAATTGCCGTGAGGATCCTGCTGCCAGTTCACGAAATGATTGGCGGGCGTCACCTTGAGCGAATAGCCCAGTATCTTCGTCCGGCAATGCGGGGCTGGCCGCAGGCGGATGGTCTGCGGACCCAGGGCGACGAGCCGGTCATATTTATAATGCGTAATATGATGGATGCTGGCTGATATGCTCAAAAACGAAAATCCTCATTGTCGCGGCTGCGCCACGCGCGGCGACAAGCCGACGAAATGCCAAGGATCGATATTAAGGATCGACGCCCAAAAGGACTGTCCGCATATAATGAACGCCCATCGACACGAGAAGATGACGCGCATGAATTTGCTGCCGTTCTTTTGAGCAAAGCAATAAAAATGTGCATTTTTGTTCTCAGCGACGCGGAGATCGGCACTCCCACGAGCCAGGGATGGTATTTTTGTCGCGATCCTGAAATTTCTGTCCGTCCTTTGCTAGAGTCACTCCCTGCTGGCGTCAGAATTGCTTCATATCCGGCCGTAACAACGAGATTGCAATGGCCGCTTTCACGATACGACACACGACCAGCTTTACCTACCGGCAGCCGGTCTCCTTCGGCGTGCATTATGCCATGGTCCGCCCGCGCGATGGCGCCGATCAGACAGTGATCGATGCGGATTTGCACATTTCCCCACGTCCGTCACAGGTTGAATGGTCTCAGGACACCTATGGCAACCATGTCGCGGCCATCCATTTCGACGGCAAGGCCGACCATCTGCATGTCGAGAGCATCGTCAAAGTCGAGCAGACGCTGAAGAATTTCGCCGCGCCCGAGCCTTTCGCAGAAAATCCCTGGCCCTTCGCCCACCTTCTCGGCAGACGGCCCAAGCTCGATGAATTCCTGCAACCCTTCCACAATGATGCCGATGGGTCCATCGGCGCCTGGGCGCATCGTTTCATGACTGATGAGCAACCCGCCGATCTGCGCGACCTGCTCATCAAGATGACCCATGCGATCCGGCGGGATTTCGCTTACGCCATACGCGAGGCCAAAGGTATCCAGACGCCTACGGAAACGCTTGGCCGGCGCAGCGGCACCTGCCGCGATTTCGCGGTTCTCATGATCGAGGCCTTGCGGCTTCTCGGAGTAGCCGCCCGTTTCGTGTCGGGCTATGTCCATGTACCGCGCAGCCCGGGCGAAGCGCCCTTCGCGGGTTCGACCCATGCCTGGGTTCAAGCCTATGTGCCGGGCCGGGGCTGGGTCGATTTCGACCCCACAAACGGCATTACCGGCAACCGCGACCTGATCCGCGTCGCCGTCGTGCGTGACCCGGCGGATGCCCTGCCCCTGCATGGCACATGGTACGGCGAGGCCGCCGATTGCCTCGGCATGGATGTCTCCGTCTCGGTCACCCATCATGAGCATGGCAGGGATTCCGGCCCTCTGCCCCGGCCCCTTGCTCCGGCCTGGCAGGCCCCGTCACACGCACCGCAATTCGCGCTGGCCTGAGGGCCGGCGCTTTTCCAAACATTTGGTGAAACGGCTTCGCCTTGACGCGCGCGATCAGGCCGCCAGATCGGCAATGACCGCATCGAGCACTGGAAAGCCTTCCGCGCTCACCCGAATGCGCCCCTCGGGCGTGCATTCCAGCATGCCGTCGCCAAGCAGCGCATCGATCCGTTTTTGCGAGAGATCCCGCCCGGCAATGGCGCGAAAATGCTCCGGTGCCACGCCTTCCGCCAGGCGCAGACCCATCAGCAGAAATTCGTCGCCCTGCTCTTCGCGCGTCAGAACCACATTCTCGGTCAATCCCTCCCCCCGCGCCTCGACGGCGGCAAGCCAGAGATCGGGCTGGCGGATCGCCGCCTGCGCCATGCGTCCCTCGGGCGTCAACAGTCGGCCATGCGCGCCGGGACCGACGCCGGCATATTCGCCATAACGCCAGTAAACCAGATTGTGGCGGCTCTCGCCGCCCGGCCGTGCGTGATTGGAGACTTCATAGGCGGGCAAGCCCGCCACCCCCATGATGTCCTGCGTCAAATCCCATAAAGCGCGGCCGAAATCGGCCTCCGGCAGGCTGAATTGGCCGGAGGACGCCAGCTTGGCGAAAGGCGTGTCTGGTTCAATGGTGAGTTGATAGAGCGAGAGATGATCACGCACATGACGCAAGGCTTCTTCAAGCTCGCCGCGCCATTCTGCCAGCGTCTGGCCGGGCCGCCCATAGATGAGATCGAAGGAATAGCGGTCGAATGTCTCGGCCGCGAGACCAACCGCGCGCAATGCCTCTTGCGCGGAATGCTGACGGCCGAGCGCCCGCAACGCCTCGTCGTTCAGCGCCTGTACGCCAAGCGAGACGCGGTTGACGCCCGCTGCGCGATAATCCTTGAAACGCTCCGCCTCGACGCTGGTCGGATTGGCCTCGAGCGTGATTTCGACATCGGCGGCCAGCGGCCAATACCGCGCGATCGTCTCGATCAGAGCCGCCACCGTTTGCGCCCGCATGAGCGACGGCGTGCCGCCACCGAAAAATACCGAGGAGACGGTGCGGCCCGGCGTCAGCGCCGCGCGATGGGCGAGTTCCTTGCGGAAGGCGGCGAGAAAACGCTCTTCCTCGACCGGCTGCGACCGCACATGGCTGTTGAAGTCGCAATAGGGACATTTCGACAGGCAGAAGGGCCAATGAAGGTAGATCCCGAAACCGGCCGTCCGCGGTTCGCCGGTTTGCGGCAAATCGCCTCGCGCGGAGGAGAAAGTGGAGAAAGCAGTTTCGGGAAAAGCGGCCATGAGGTTTCGTCTACAGCATCAAAGCTGAAAAGGGGCACCTTTTTCCGGAGAAAATTTGATGGATTGAGGAAAACCGGCCGCAATCCTCATAGGTCGCACCCTTGGAACCAGCCGCACGATGGCTTGGTCCCGCCGCAGAAACCAAACTCTTTGCGGCCCATCCCCGATTTACGAATCACAAAATGCCGCTCCGCTCCAGAAGCGCCACAATTTGTCTTAAAAAGTCAAAGACTGGAGTTGAGGCGACGGTCCGCATCAACACCCTCCTGAAGAATGGAGCCGGATCAAGAAGATGGCATCTCGTAAGGGTGCCGCCGAAAAGGTCCCGTTCGGTCGAAGGCCCATTAAGAATGCCTTCACCACGTTTGCCTAATCTGCGCCGTGCAATCGCGTTGATCGGATCGACCTTCATAAAAGGTGAATGGTGAGTTATCTCGTTCCTCCGCCCAATCCACAGCCGGTCATCGTGACCAAAGATGTCGGCGGCTTCGTCAACGAATATCAGGCGGCGACGGAACTTTATCGCGCCACCAACCGCGAAGTGCGGCTTCATGAATGCCGTTCGGCCTGCACTTTGGCGCTCAGCCTGCCGAATGTCTGCGTCTACCGCGACAGCATTCTCAAATTTCACCTCGCCTATGATCCGCGCAATCACGAGAGCAACTACGCCGTCTCGCAACAATTATTCAGCTCCTATCCGGCTCCCATCCGCGCGCGGCTCGGCGGTCTGACGCGCGATTATCGCGTGCTGCGCGGCGAGGAACTCATCGCCCTCGGCGTACGCGATTGCGAGGCTCCGCGCCGGCAGATGCCGGCACCAGCGGAACCAAAGATCATGCTGGCCTCGGCCGCGGTCCCGCGCACCGTCCCTTCGGCTCAAGCGTTACGCCAGCCGGAACCGGAGGGATCGCTCTCATCGCTCTATAACGGCATCATGTCGGCCTTCGGCCTTGGTGAGACCAGCCCGCAGCAACCTTTCGCGGCGGTGCGCGCGCGGCCGCGTCCCGTTCCCGCGCAGCCGGGCCTCTTCGGTACGGAAGTGCCGGTGCCACCGGCGCGGCCGATCGAGATCGAAACCGATTTCGCGTCCCTGCGCGGCGACGGTGCAACGGTGGAAGCGGAACAGATCGGACAACAGCCGGCCGAACAGACAGCGGGTGTCGAGATCCCCGCACCGCCGCCCCGCCCCGAGCTTGCCGATCTCGCCTATACGGCCGAAATGCGCCAGCGCGTGCTGCCACGGGTTCTGCCGTTGGTGATCCATGGCGCCCAGCCCATTCTTCCGGCGGCTTTCGTCGCCTATGCCGATCTCGCGCGCGCCAGAGTGGTCTTCGCCAGCGCGCCGGGAGCCGTGGCCAATGGCGCGGTCTCGGATCTGCTCTTCAAGCCGTCGGATCTTTGAGAGCCACATCATTCTCGCGATTTCCAGATTCTCGCGATTTCCAGGCCCGGAGCCTGCGTAAAACACTGTGCCGGGAAAATTATTGTGCGGCCGATCCTTGAATGCGAGCTTGTCGCCAACCGGCATGCGTTTCAGGCAAAGGTTGCGTGAATGGCGTTAAGGATCGAGGATTATGCACTGATCGGCGATTGCGAGACGGCGGCGCTCGTCGGCCGTGACGGCTCCATCGACTGGCTCTGCTGGCCGCGCTTCGATTCCGGCGCCTGTTTCGCCAATCTCCTCGGCACACCGGAAAACGGCCGCTGGCTGCTGGCCGCCGCCGACAAGAAGGCCAGGGTCGAACGGCATTATCGCTCCGGCACGCTCATTCTCGAAACCTTCATCGAAACCGACAGCGGTTCGGCCCTTGTCGTCGATTGCATGCCGTTGAAAATCCACGGCTCGCATCTCATCCGCACCGTGCGCGGGCTCAAAGGCTCGGTCGCCTTCACCACCGAATGGATCGTCCGTTTCGATTATGGCTCGATCATCCCCTGGATCGAGCGGAAAGAAGATGGCAGCCTGCAGGCGGTCGCGGGTCCTGACCGTGTCGTTTTGCGCACGCCCATCCGGCTAGACCGGCAAGAAAGCCAGCAAGGAAACCGGCCGGATACCGCCTTCACGGGTCATTTCTCCGTTACCGAAGGCACGAGCATCGATTTCACTCTCAGCCATTATCTCTCCTATGCCGATGTTCTGCAGCCGCCCGATCCCGAAAAGGCCGTCGAACAGACGGAACGCGCCTGGACCACGTGGAGCGCCCTTTCGACCTGCCGCGAGGGGCGCTGGGCACCTTCCATAGAAAGATCGCTTCTGACATTGCGCGGCCTGATCTTTCAGCGCTCTGGCGCGATCATCGCCGCGCCGACGACCTCCCTCCCGGAATCTCTGGGCGGCAGCCGCAATTGGGATTACCGCTATTGCTGGCTGCGCGACGCGACATTCACTTTGCTGGCGCTGATGAATGCGGGCTATGCCAATGAGGCGCTGAAATGGCGCGCATGGCTTTTGCGCGCGCTCGGCGCCGCACCGGCGCAATTACGGGTGCTCTTTGGCGTCGGTGGCGAAAGGCACCAGACCGAGAGAATTCTGCCCTGGCTTGAGGGTTACGAAGGCGCAAAGCCGGTGCGCATCGGCAATGGTGCCGAGACACAATTGCAGCTCGATATCTACGGAGAACTCATGGATGCGTTCTATCAGAGCCGCAAACATGGCCTCGTGCAGGATGATATCGACTGGCCGCTACAACACGCCCTGCTCGACCATCTCGAAACCATCTGGCAGGAGCCCGATGACGGACTTTGGGAGGTCCGCGGCGGCAGGCAGCATTTCACCTATTCCAAGGTCATGTGCTGGGTGGCATTCGACCGCGCCGTGAAAAGCATCGAACAATTCGGCTATGACGGCCCACTCGATCATTGGCGCGGCCTGCGCGACCGGATCCATACGGAAATCTGCGCCAAAGCCTATGACCCGGCGCTCCAAGCCTTCACCCAGAGTTATGGTTCGCGGCAGCTCGATGCCAGCGCGCTGCTCTTCGGCCTCGTGGGCTTTCTCGCCCCGGACGATCCACGCCTCGCGAGCACGGTGACGGCGATCGAGACACATCTGATGCGTGATGGCTTCGTCCTGCGCTATGATTCAGCCGAGACCGCCGACGGCCTGCCGCCCGGCGAAGGTGCCTTTCTCGCCTGCAGTTTCTGGCTCGTCGACAATTACCTGATGCTCGGTCGTATTGACGAGGCAGACGCCCTGTTCGAAAGGCTTGCGGGCCTTGCCAACGATCTCGGTCTCCTCGCCGAGGAATATGATCCCGCCGCACAACGGCTCGTCGGCAATTTTCCGCAGGCCTTCTCGCATATCGCATTCATCGTGTCGGCCACCAATCTGACCCATGCGATCAAGCCGCTTCTGCAACGCGCCGGCTGCGATTTGGCGCATCTACGCCAATGCCGGCCGTAAATCATCGTACGGGGCTGCCGGGATACCGCGATTACACCCGCTTCTCGCTTGAATGGCAGAGATCGGAAATGATGCAGCGCTCACATTCCGGCCGGCGCGCCTTGCAGACATGGCGTCCATGGAGGATCAGCCAAATGTGCGCGTGCAGTTTGTACTGCGCCGGAATGATCTTCTCGAGCCCCTGCTCGACCGCAAGGGGCGTCTTGCCGATCGCAAGCGGGATGCGGTTCGAGACCCGGAAAATATGCGTGTCGACGGCGATGGTCGGTTCGCCGAAGGCGATGTTCATGACGACATTGGCCGTCTTGCGCCCGACTCCGGCCAAGCTTTGCAGGGCCTCGCGATCGTCGGGCACTTCGCCATTATATTTGTCGATGAGATCACGGCAAAGCGAGATGATATTCTTCGCCTTGGCCTGATAGAGGCCAATCGTCTTGATCATGTCGCGCAGTTTTTCCTCGCCCAGCGCCAGCATTTTCTGCGGCGTCTCGGCGACGGCGAAGAGATGTTTCGTCGCCTTGTTGACCCCGGCATCGGTCGCCTGGGCCGAGAGGACGACGGCAATGAGGAAGGTGAATGTATTGACGGAATAGAGCTCGCCCTGCGGGTCGGGATCAGCCGCCTCGAACCGGCGAAAAATTTCCGCGACTTCAACGGGATCCGGAACGGGCGCACGCTGTTTACCCCTGCGAGCCACCATCATGCCCGCCATCGTTTTCGACGGTGCTTTGCCTCCCGTCTTGAGAGGAGCAGCGTCGGGCATAGCGGTCTTGGACATAGTGGTCTTGGGCTCACGAGCCTTCAGCACATTTTTGGCCGTCTTGGCAGCCCCTTGGCCAGCCCCCTTGGCGACACTGGCAGGCGTCGGAACGGCTTCGGACGGCGTGATGAAGCCATCCGGCCCAACGTCCGCGATCCCGCTCTCTGGTGACAGCTTTTTTCTTGCCATTCTGATCTTATAAAGTCGAAAGTGAAGGGAAAGAAGGGTGTGTCCATGTCTCCCGACAAATATCCCACACAAGATTCAATCACTGCGCCGGAGGTGCATTCCGCGAATGATACCGACGAGGCGAAGCTTTTCGTGGCACACCTTTCGCCGCACCGCGCTCTGACGCGAAAGCATTTTTATCTGCTGATGATGGCTTTCTCGGCAACGAGCTTCATTTCGACCCTGCCCTTCGTCCTGCTCGGCGCCTGGCCGATCGCCGGTTTCATGGGTCTTGATGTTCTTCTCTTCTATCTCGCCTTCCGGTCCAATTTCCGCGCCGCCCGAGCTCATGAGGATATCTGCCTCACTTATTTCGAACTCCTGATCGCCAAGGTCTCGGCCAAAGGCAAACGGGCTGAATGGCGTTTCAATCCGGTCTGGGTGCGGATCGACCGGGAAGAACATGCGGAATTCGGTACGCAGAGCGTGGCGCTCGTCTCACAAGGCCGGCGCCTGGAAATTGCCGGTTTCCTCGGACCAGATGAGAAAGCCGCTCTGGCCGGCAAGCTTTCGCGCGCGCTGGCAGAAGCGAAACGCGGCCCACGTTTCTCCTGAGATATTTCCGGCTTGAGCGGTTAGGGATTTAAAACCCTTTGGACACGCTCGCCCTGATCCAGCGGAGCCGCCCGCAAACATTCGATCCCATACATCGGCAAGCGCCGAAACGAAGCGGCAACAGAAGGCGCAGCCGTTTCCACAAAGAAGAAGCGCATCCCGGATGATCAGATCGCCGGGAATGTAGGCGGCACGAAACCGGAAGAAACCGGCCCTCCTGCGAAAAGGAGTTCGGTTTGGCGATATCCGCTCACGGCGGAAACGCTACGCCGTTACCCGGTTTGATGACGTCTCACCCACCCGTAAAGAAGATGAACACGCTGGTGATTGCGTGCAACGCCTATCAATACCGACACCATGCTGCGACGAAACAATCGTCTTTGCGATGAGGGCGGTTTGGTTTTGCCGCAAACACCGTTCAGTTCGAGACGTTACCGGGACCTTCCGGATACAGAGCGTCAGCACCCTGGCCAAGGCGTCCGCGTGTGCCTGCGCAATGGAACTTGTTGGCCGGATCGCAGGCGCGGCCAACGCTGCCGGCGACGGGAGCCTGGACGAGAGCCATGTAGTCCTGTCGAGCTTTGCTTCCGTCCTGAGCAAAAGCGGAACCGAAGGAAGCAATGAAAAGCGAACCAGAAAGAACGGCTGCCGCACGCGTGACCTTGGCGCGCGTAACCTTGGAATGTGATATCGAAAACGTCATCGTCATGCCCTGCCTCTGCCTGTCAACGAGAAGCTGGACAGATATAGCTCTTTACTTCTGACAAAAAATCTAAAGAATTTTTTTCTATTTTTTTACTTGGACACGGAAAAGTTTTACTGGTCACATTGCCGTGACAGATCCCTCTTCATCAGCCCGCATCGAAAATTGAACGCCTTGAAATGTTTGGTGGTTCTCCAAGGTCACCCGGTACGCGCAAAACGTGTTACATCCTCAGCCAACATGTATATGCATGTCTGCCATGATTATTTTGCAAAGCCAGGATGCCGGAAAACAATCATCAATCGCACTGTCGTCAGCGGTTCGACCTTCCGGCTGCTGCCACCGCGTGGCAGTTTGTTCGCGCCATATCGCTTAAGATGCATCAACCAACGCAATACAGGTGAAGGAGTCGTTTGTGTGGGAAAATTGCGTTGACGGGATCTCTGCCTTTGCATCAAAAGGAAAAACGAAAGGAAGGAAAGAAAGAGAGCGGCTTTCAACGCCCGTGTAGAGCGCAGCCACGATGATAGCGGAAAACGCCTTAGTTTTTTTTTGAGTTGAGCGTTTTCAGAAAGATCCGAAGCGGACTAAAGCGGCTGATACCGGCGATGACAACGCCGCCCGAGATTACTCAGGATTTCATAGCCACTCACGCCAGCCATGGTGGCAAAATCATCGATCGTGATAGTCTTCCCCAATAATTCGACTATCTCCCCGCGTTCGAGATAAGTCGCGTCGGACACATCAATGACGCTATAATCCATGGCAATATCACTGACATAGGGACATAACGTCCCCTGGATCAGTGCGCGTCCTCCGACATGTCTTTCATTATCGGTCAGGCCCGAGGGAATGCCGTCCGCGAGCCCCGCCGAAACCATGATGACGCGGCGTGGCCCCCGCGTCTTCCACAAACGTTCTATGCCGACCGTCTGGCCGGGTTCGAGCACCCGCACCTGAATGATATGGGCATCGAGCCGCACCACGGGGCGCATCGGATTGGGCCGGCCCGGCACAGGATTGCCACCATAGAGGGCATAACCGGGGCGCACGAGATCATAGAGCGGCGGATTGTTGTCGAGGAAGATCGCCGCCGAATTGGCGAGCGAAGATGGAACGCCGGGGTAGCGCGCACGGATCTTGTCGAATGCCTCGATCTGCCGGTCGGCAATGGCATCATTGGCGGTGACAAGCTGACTGAGCAGCAGAGTGACGTCGAACAGCGGCGCGAGGTGGTCGACCCGTTCGAGATCATAGAGCTTGAGACCGAGCTGATTGACGCCTGTGTCGATCCTGAGACCCGCCTTGAGCGGCGAGCCATCCGGCGCCCGCTTGTGCGAGGTGGCGCAATATTGCCCCCAATCCTCGACCTCGGGAACGGAATTCAAGACCGGCCGCAGATCATGCGCCACGAATGTATATTCCTGCGCCGGACGCACACCATTCAGGACATAGATGATAGATTCCGAGGCAATCGCCCGGACCGCCACGCCCTCGAAAACATGGGCGACGAAAAAAGTCCGGCACCCGGCCTCATAAAGCGCCTTGACCACCGGCTCGAGGCCAAGACCATAAGCATCGGCCTTCACCACGGCACCGCATTCCGTACCGGCAACAGCCTGGAGCGTCTGCCAATTGGCGACGATCGCCGCAAGATCAATGGTCAAAATAGCGCCGGCGCCGCGCAGGCTGATCTCTTTCGGGTCCATAAATCCCCAAGTCCATACATTTCAGACCTAAAGCATTTCGCCTTTACGGTGAATCGCATCGCGATTCCACGAGCCTGAAAATGCTCTAATTTTTCAGCATAAAGTCGAAATAGAGCTTCGCCCCCGGTCCAAGGCAAAATCCGTGCGACCGGCCATTCGGGCAACCCTTCCCCGCGGAATGCAGCGCGTCACATGGCTGATTAACGAATTTCAGCGCCATCCGCGAAGACCGTCAAGGTGTCGAGCCCGACGCGCGCGGCGACCCTGCAGAACCGGCCGAGGCTAACATCCGCGCCGATGACGGCGAGAGCACCGACGATTGTTCCTTCGCCGATAATCGTATCGCGTAGAATGCCGCGATCGATCGTGCTGCCTGGGCCGATCGCCACTTTGTCCTGAACGATCACACGGCCAGGCGCGGCGCTCCAGTCAACCAGGAAGGAGGCCTGACCAAGCCGGACGCCCGGCGCCAACACGACCTGATTGCCGATCAAGGCATGGCTGAGCGAGGCACCGGGACCTATCGCACAATGACGGCCGATACGGACATCCGGGCCGATCACGCTGCCCGCACCGACGAGCGTGCCGGTGCCAATTTCGGCGCGCGGCCCAATCACGGCTGCTGGGTCAACGGTCACGCCAGTCTCGAGCCGGGCCTCGGGATGCACATGCGCGCCGGGAGAAATACCCGAAGCTTCACAACTGCTTTCCATTTTCCAGGAAGGCGGAAACAGAGCCGCGAGCACCTGGCTGGCGGCGGTACGCGGCGTCGAAGTGATGAGCGGAATAACGGCAGGCGGAAGAGAATGGGCCTCGCAGGAGGTCACGAGACAGGCCCGCGCCCGCGTCGTCGCCAGCATCTCCTTAAGATCAGAGACCAGCTCGGTCTTAAGTGCTGCATCGAGACCAGCATCTACCGGGCCCTGCAGGTCCAGAAAAGTCAGGTCGTCGCGACCAGCAGTTTCAAGCGGCGCCAAAGCATGAATGCGGAACGTCGCGTCGCCCCGGCATTGGGCACCGGTTAAAACGGCAATTTCCGCCAGAGAAAGCGTCACAGGCGAGCGGAAGAAAAGGGGATCGCTCATCCTTGTCGCAATTCATTCCGCTTGGTTTCCCCATCCCGTCGCCGTAGCGGCGGTGCGTCAGAAAGACGTACCACCGGTGAAGCGGAAGACCTGGGTTTGGTCGTACTGGCTCTTCGAAAGCGCCTTGGCGAAGTCGAAGCGAATCGGTCCCATCGGGGAAGACCAGATGAGCGAGACACCAACCGAGGAGCGGACCAGCATGCCGTCGCCGCCAACGGTAATCGTATTGCCCTGCGAATAGAGCGGAGCGGTATTGTTCTGAACGACGGCTCCACCGTAAGTGAAATCGGTTCGGCCCTTATAGCCCCAGAGAGAACCGGCGTCGGCGAAGACGGCGCCGCGCAAGCCGAGATCACGCGGCAGACCCCAAAGCGGGAACTGGGCTTCGACCGAGGCACCCCAATAATTCGTGCCGCCCAACGGGTTCCCGCCCCAATCCACACCATTCGACACGTCGCGCGGACCGATACCCATCGGCTGGAAGCCACGTACGAGGCTCGGTCCCAAATTGAAATTGTCGACGATGCGCAAGGGATGGCTGGTATTGTTGAGGGCCGTGAGATTACCGCCCTGGAGGTGTACCAGGCCGACGATGTCATCGGTGATCGAATGATAATAACGGAAATCGCCGGTCGATCGCACGAATTGCGAATAACCACCGGCACCAGCAACGTCCTGGCGTAATTCGGCATAGATGCCGTCTGTCGGATTCTTGTTATTATCCAATGTATTATAAGACAGCGTATAACCGAACATCGAGGTCAGATATTCGCCAGCGGCTTCCTTGAGCGCCAGCGAAGCCTCGCCGTTGGTCAGACAGCTGTAGGAATAACCCGCCTGCCCTGCACCATAATCCGATCCGGCGGGCGCGGGCGTCGCACCCCAGACGGGATAGCGGCAATCGTTATAGGGGTGGTTGTAATCGTTCGGAATGGTCAGATAGGAATTATAGATCGAATAACGCGGCGAGAACGTCAGCTCGTCGGTCACCGGCAGGCCGAGGCGGAAAGTGCCGCCCGTGATGAAGTTGCTGTAATAGGAATAATAGGAAACTTCAGTCTTCTTGGCATAGATGTCGAAGCCGGCGGCGATACGGTTGCCTAGGAAGAAGGGCTCGGTGAAGTTGAATTCGACGCCACGGCTATATTGGCCAGCCGTCACGGCCAGACGGACATATTGGCCGCGGCCCATGAAATTGCTTTCGCTGACCGACACTTCGGCGATAAGGCCGGAGGTCGTCGAATAGCCGCCCGAGAGCGACAGCGAACCGGTCGACTGATCCTCGACATCCACCACGATGATCACCCGGTCGGGTGTCGATCCTGGCTCATTCGAGATTTTGACCTTTTTGAAATAGCCGAGATTGTTCAGCCGACGCTCGGCACGCTCGACGATGGCGCGATTATAGGCATCGCCTTCGCCGAGATCGAATTCACGGCGGATAACATAATCGCGCGTCCGCGTATTGCCGCGAATGACGATCCGCTCGACATAGACGCGCGGCCCTTCATCCAGGACGAAAACGATATTGACGGTGCGGGACGCCGGATCACGGTCACCACGCGGATGAACCTGGCTGAAGGCATAACCGCGTCTGGAAATCTCGCGCGTGAGGGCATCGACGGTCTTTTCGACCATATCGCCATTATAGACTTCGCCCACCGACATACGCAGAAGTCCCTTCAGGGAATTGGCATCGACATCGGGCAGTCGCGAATCGATCGACACATTGCCGATCTTATATTGCACACCTTCCTCAACCGTGATGGTGATCACGTAGCCGCCGAGCGTCTCATCGAAATGGGCATCGGAACCGACGACGCGGAAATCGGCATAGCCATTCTTGAGATAGAAACGGCGAATGAGTTCAAGATCGGAGCCGACCCGATCGGGATCATAGACATCCGACGTCTTGAAGAAGGACAGGAAGTTCATTTCCGTCGTCTGCATGAGATCACGCAGTTTGTTCGACGAGAAGACGTTATTGCCGACAAATTCGATCTTCTTCACGCCGGTCTTGTCACCTTCATCGATGGTGAAGACGACATCGACGCGCCCGTTGGGGAGATCGACCGTTTTGGATGTGACTTTGGCACCGGCGCGGCCGGCGCGGCGATAGGCATCCTTGATGCGCTCGACATCCGCATCGACCGTGGCCTGACTGAAAGCGCCACGGGATTTCGACTGGATCTCGGCTTGCAAAACCTCGGTCTTGACCTTGCTGTTGCCTTCGAAAACCACCCGGTTGATGAGGTTATTCTCGGTCACAGTCACCACGAGACCAGCGCCCGCATGGCTGATGCGCACATCCGAGAACATGCCGGTCGCGTAGAGTTCCTTCACGCCCTTATTGACGGCAGCCTGGTCCGTACCGGTGAAAAAGGAGGTGATGGTTTCCGTATCGACGCGCTTGTTGCCGTGGACCGTCACCTGAACGGCGAAGGCGGGAGACAGCATGCTGACGAAACAGAAGGCGGCGAGAATGCCAGTCGTCGATTTCGGCGATTTACGAATCAAGGCTGCTTTCTCCGGCGCGCGTGCTTTGTCCGAGAACCGATACGTAAGCCCTGCCTGTTTCCCTTTCGCCAGGCCGAAATCCTGCGACGTTTTAGTCATGGCTGTTTCGGCAATGATCCGGCTCGAAAGATCCTTGATGATCGGCATTCAGACCGGTCCCCGCATTCCCATTGGCCATTACAACCGGCTTTCAAGGAAAGCACACCCGGCTGTCGACTAAAGGATTGAAAGAATCCACTCTTTTCAATCCCCCCTCGTCTGCTTCTACAATTTTTAGCTTCGCCTGCAAATCAAGATTGTTATCATTTGTCGCAATTACCGCCTTCGTGGCCCACAAGCCACGTCTTATGGTAACTAGCAGATTACCAGGCAAAGTTAACGGCATCTTGGCGTTTGCGCCTCTCATCCCCAGTGCAATAATTGCCGGGTGAGCCGTAGAACATCATTATAGGTCGCAAGGATCATCAGCCCCGCGACGAGCGTCATGCCGATCCGGAAACCGAACTGCTGCACCCGTTCATCGAGAGCGCGGCCGCGGACCGCCTCGATCGTGTAAAAGAACAGATGACCTCCATCGAGGAGCGGAATCGGCAGAAGATTGAGGATGCCGACCGAAATCGACAGAATCGCAGCCAAGTGGAGAACGGCGGAAAGGCCGATCTTGGCCATTTCGCCGGAGGCCTGGGCGATGCCGACGACGCCGGACATTTGCGACGTCGATTCCGTACCACTGAACAGGCCCGCCACATAATCCCCGGTCCGCGCGACGACGTACCAGGTTTCCGAGACAGCAAGACGCGCGGATTGGAGGAGGCCGTAGTTTTCGACGCGCCAGTTTTCCGGCCTGCCCTTGGCCTCGACGCCGAGGACCCCGACCCGCGTCGTTCCGAGTGGTGTGACAATATCACGCACACGCGGCGTGGCGGAAAGCTCGATCTGCTTGCCATCGCGGGCGACAGTGAAAGTCAGGCTATGGTCGCGCGTCGTCTGCACGATCCGTTGCATTGCCTCGAAACTGTCGATCGGCGCCCCGTCGATCGACAGAATCAGATCACCCGCCTTGAATCCCGCGGCTTCGGCGGCGCTGCCCGCCGCCACCCCATCGACATAGGGCAGCAGGATGTTGCGGCCGTTGACGTAGAAAATGCCGGTGAAGAGAAGAATCGCCAGGATGAAATTGGCGACAGGCCCGGCAACGACGATAGCGGCGCGTTTCCAGACATTTTGGCCGAAGAAACTGACCGCGCGCTCTTCCGGCGGCATGGCGGCGATGGCCTCTGGATCCGCCATCGAAGCGCCATTGGCGTCGCCATGAAATTTCACATAACCGCCGAGCGGCAGGGCGGCCACACGCCAACGTGTCCCATAGCGGTCGACGAAAGCGAAAAGTTCCGGTCCGAACCCCAAGGAAAAGGCATCGACCCGCACGCCGCAAAGACGGCCGACCAGGAAATGCCCGAATTCATGAAAGAAGACGATAAGACTCAGCACGCCGACGAAAGGGACAATGTAGAGGCCGAGCGACCAAAGACTGCTGAGAATCGGCATCAAAAACTCCTCACGGGCGCAGATTCAAGGGCGCATTCAAGGGCGCAGAACGGAACGATTGCCTCATTGGCGATGAATGCCACTTAAATGCCGCATGACATCAAGCATTTGTCCCAGCAGCTGACGATGGCCCGGCTGCCACGCACGAGATACCTTCGGCCAGCACCGCGCGTTCACCGTCCAATTCGGAATATTCTCATCTCCACCTGCGCATAGGTTGCGAAACCAATCCGGCACCATTGCAGTACCGGCCTTGCACCGGCACGCATCAATGCATTGTCGCCAGACTTCCTTGCGCCAGGCTGTTCTCGGCAAGGGCGGCCCGGGTCCTCTCGCGGATCAGACGATCCATCTCGAGAGCCTCCGTGACCGAAGCAGGATCACGGGCGATGCCATCGGCGAGAGCCCTGTCGCAAGCCTGCTCGACCAGGCGCGCGATATCATGGAAGGAAATCCGCTTGCCAAGGAAAGCCTCGACGGCGATTTCATTGGCGGCATTCAAGATAGTAGGAAGCCCCTGGCCGGTGCGCAAGGCATCGAGGGCGACGCGCAGGGCGGGGAACCGATCGAAATCCGGCCGTTCGAAGGTCAGCGTACCGACGGCGGCGAGATCGAGCCGGCGCGCGGCGGTGGTGAGGCGCTCGGGATAGGAAAGGCAATGGGCGATCGGCACTTTCATGTCGGGCGCCGCCATTCCGGCCGTCACCGACCCATCGGTGAAATGGACGAGGCCATGCACCACCGATTGCGGATGCACCAGAACATCGAGCCGTGCCGCCTCGATGCCGAACAGATAATGGGCCTCGATCACTTCGAGCCCCTTATTCATCAGGCCGGCGGAATCCACGGTGATTTTCGGCCCCATGGACCAATTGGGATGGTTCAGCGCCTGTTCCGGCGTCGCCTTCGCAATGGCCTCACTGGTCCATGTGCGGAACGGGCCGCCGGAAGCGGTCAGGGTGATGCGCTCGATGGAATCGAGACCGGCATCGTTCATCGCCTGGAAGATCGCATTATGCTCGCTGTCCACCGGCAAGAGGCGCGTGCCCTGCACTGCGGCCTGATGCATGAAGGCCGGCCCGGCGCAAACGAGACATTCCTTGTTGGCGAGGGCGACCGTGCGGCCCGCCGAAAGCGCGGCGAAGGTCGGCTCGACGCCGGCGGTCCCGGCAATCGCGCCGACAACCATATCGGAGGGGTGCAGAGCCGCCTCGACGACGGATTGCGGGCCAGCCGCGACCTCGATCGATGTGCCGCTCAAAGCCTCCTTCAGATCCTTATAGCCCGCGGGATCGGCGAGCGCCGCAAAGGAAGCGCCGAGTTCTCGCGCCACTTTGGCGAGGGCGATCGGGTCGCGGCCTCCAGCCACCGCCTCGACGGTGAAAGCGCCGCCGGCACCGGCAATGATTGCCGCGGTCGACTGGCCGATCGAACCGGTCGCGCCAAGAATGACGACAGAGCGGCTGGCTTTCGTTCCGGCGGCCTCCGACCGCACTTCGCTGACCTTACCCATTCCACCTCGCTCGTTCATGGGTTTCCGCGGTGCCGGCAGGATGGGCAGTTCCGGCAGGTGCGGGTTCTTGCATTCGATACCGATCGGCCGACATCAAACCGCCGATATCAAACCGCAATGCACTGACGCATCGTGTCTGGCCCATAGATCGCGGGCGGCGATTTGCCGAACGTCACGGACCACGCAAATGCGATCCGTGACCGTGAGTATAAGCCACCGCTTATCCCGCATCGGCCGCGCCATGTAAATCTCTCCTGAAGTCTGGAGAGGCAAGGCTCATGACCAGAAGAAAACCCCTTCCGGCAAGGAAGGCAGGCCGCGCGATGCTCCAACCAGCCAGACGAAGATCGAGGCGGTGATGAAGCCATCAAGACGATCCATGAAACCGCCGTGGCCGGGGATCAGCCGACTGGAATCCTTGACGCCGAAACGCCGCTTGACCCAGGATTCGAACAAGTCACCGCCTTGCGAGATCAGGGCGGTGAGGAGACCGAGCAGAAAGATCGGCGTGAGACCCGGCGGTGAAATGCACGGCTGTGGCAGCGCCGCGACCAGTAGAAGCGTGCCGAAAATACCGCCGCACAGGACGCCGACCAGCAAGCCCGACCAGGTCTTGCCGGGAGAGACGCGCGGCCATAGACGTGGACCGCCGATGAGACGGCCAGCGAAATAGGCGGCGATATCAGTGCCCCAGATGGTGATAAAGAGCCAGGCGACGACGAGCGTGGCGCAAAGATCGCCCGAGCCAAGCCCGGAACCCAGCCCCTGAACGGCGATGAACATCAGGCCGGCATAGGGCAGACCACCGGCGCTCCAGAGGCGCCGGCCGGGTTCGGCGATGAGCGCGAGAAGGCCCGCACCGACAAACAGCAACACGAAGCCCCAGGCCGGATGACCGAACCACAGGCAGACGGCGACGGCGAGAAGCACCAGCCAGCCGATGCCGATGCGGGGCATCCGCCGCGCGCCGCCGATGAGAACCTGCCATTCGTAGAAAATCGCGAGGCTTGCCCCAAGCCAAAGGAGCAGAAACGCGAGCCCGCCCTTCCACAAGGCAAAAAGCGCGAGGCCCATAAGCACCAGGGCGGAAAGAATCCGTACCCCCAGATCGCTGAAACGGCTCTTGCCTGCGGGCAAACGCTCGGGCGGCGCAGGTGTGGCGGCGGTTTTATTTTCCGGCGCCTGCGGCGTGGCCCTTTCGCCGGGATCGGCGTCACTCATCGGCGTCACTCATCGGTCTCAATCAGGGCCTCGGGTATCGTTCAGGGTCGCATCCCTCATCACGGAAGGATCCGCCGGCACAGTTCCGGAAAGGCTCAGGGAAGAATGCGGTCGAGAAATCTCTGCTTCTTCGAGGGTGAGCCCACGCCGCCGAAGCGGCGCTCGCGGCTTGCGAATTCCGTCAGGGCCGAGGCGAAGGCCTGCCGGTCGAAATCCGGCCAATGCAGCGGCAGGAAAACGAATTCCGCATAGGCCGCTTGCCAGAGCAGAAAATTGGACAATCTTTGTTCGCCGGAAGTGCGAATGATGAGATCGGGATCGGGAATGCCGGCCGTATCGAGATAGGACGCGAAACATTGTTCGTCGATGGTTTCTGGATCGATGAGACCCTGCGCAACCTTGCGGGCAATGGCCCGGGCGGCGCCGGCGATTTCCTGCCGGCTGCCGTAATTGAAGGCGACGACCAGCGTCATGCGGGTATTGTCACGCGTCAGATCCTCGGCTTCATCGAGAAGCGCGCGAATGTCCGGCGAGAGACTCTCGCGCACGCCGATGATCCTGACCCTGACACCAACCTTGTGCAATTCCTTCAGATCATTGCGGATGAAACGCTTGAGCAGGCCCATGAGGTCGGTGACCTCCTCGACCGGCCGGCTCCAGTTTTCGACCGAGAAACTATAGACCGTCAAATAATCGAGGCCGAAATCGAGCGCCGCGCGGACCGCCGCGCGCAGGGCCTCGACCCCGCGCCGATGTCCTTCGATACGGGGGAGACCACGGCTCGCGGCCCAGCGGCCATTGCCGTCCATGATGACGCCGACATGCGCCGGCACATCTGCGGCGCGGATTTTTCCCGCAGTTTCGCGTTCCTGCGTGGTCCCCTCCGGCATCATCGTTTGTTTTTCCTCCAGATCACCGGCGCCTTACCCATCCAGGCGGGACTATGAAGCGAGAACCCCATCCGATCGACAAAGAGGCTTCGGCAGGCTCGACGAACGACTCTTTGGCGAACGGACTCAAGACCCGATCGCTCTAGACCTGCATGATTTCCTTTTCCTTGGCCACGAGCGCCTGGTCCACTTCGGCGACGAATTGATCGGTGACCTTCTGGATCTCCGCTTCCTGACGCTTCTCATCGTCCTCGCCGATGACCTTGTCTTTGAGCTGTTTCTTCAGAATATCGATCCCGTCGCGCCGGACATGCCGGACCGCGACACGCGCCTCCTCGGCATATTTATGCGCGACTTTGACCATTTCCTTACGGCGCTGTTCATTGAGTTCGGGAATACGAATGCGCAGGGTCTGACCTTCGGTCGTCGGGCTGAGCCCGAGATTGGAATCACGGATCGCCCGCTCCACGGCGCCGACCATGCCTTTGTCCCAGACCTGCACGGAGAGCATCCGCGCTTCCGCCACGCTGATCGTGGCCACCTGATTGAGCGGCAGGGATTGCCCATAGGCGTCGACATGAACCGGCTCAAGCAGGCTCGTCGTCGCCCGCCCGGTCCGCAGGCCGCCCAGCTCATGTTTCAATGTGGCGATCGCACCCTGCATACGCCGTTTAAGATCGGAAATATCAAATTCTGCGGCCATTATTCAACCTTAGCAGCCAAACCTGGACATTCGTACGGATGTTTCCGGGCCTCCGGCCGGGGAAAGCGGATTTACCGGTCTATGGTCCCGAAAACCGCCGCATGGCCCAACGCCCTCAAACACCCTCTTGCAACTCTTCGCGCTTCAGCCGTTGTGGAAACAAACAGCCGGCGCCAGCAAACTGCGCTTCATCGCACCATGAGCCCGCGCGGCGCAAATCCGCGCGACGAACGGGTCGCAGCGGTCTCCACCACAATGGCGATCATGCCTCTCCGCCGGCTGACTCCCGGCTGAATGAAACCGTCCACGGCAGGCCTCGGCCCATCCCATGGGACCACCCCCTAAAAACCTGCCGTGAGAAACCTTCCGTGTAAGATCTTCAAGGTGAGACGAAGGTCGAACGCCCCTTGCCGAGCAAGGCGGCGGTGATGGCGCCAGGCTCGCTGATCGAGAAAACGATTATCGGAATCCGGTTCTCCCGTGCAAGCGCGAAAGCAGCCGTATCCATCACGGCGAGATTTTTGCGAATCGCCTCGTCATGGGTGATCCGGTCATAACGCTCAGCATTGGGATCGCGCTTCGGATCGGCCGAATAAATGCCGTCGACTTGCGTCGCTTTCATGATCAAGTCACAGGAAAGCTCAGCCCCGCGCAACGCAGCGCCGGTATCGGTCGTAAAGAAGGGATTGCCGGTACCGCCGGCGAGAACGGCGATGCGGCCTTTTTCGAGGTGATGCAAAGCCGCCTGCCGCGAATAGGCTTCACAGACGGAAGGCATCGGCACGCTGGACAAAGTGCGGGCAGACTGGCCCTGTTTCTCGATGGCATATTCGAGCGCCAGCCCGTTCATAACCGTCGCCAGCATGCCGATAGAATCAGCGCGCGCGCGTTCAATTCCCTTGTCCGCGCCGGCGATGCCGCGGAAGAAATTGCCGCCACCGACAACGACCGCCACTTCGATGCCGAGCGATGCGACATTGGCAAGATCGCTGGCGATCCGGTTCAGAGTGTAGGCGTCAAGCCCATGGGTCAGGGATCCCATGAGCGCTTCCCCGGACAATTTGACGACGACACGACGCCAGGGCACCGCCGGCGTTTCGATTGCCGCCGACGGGAATGGATGCGAAAGCGTGAGGGAGTCTGTGCCGGTTTCCTCGGATATGCTCATGAATCAGCCTTTCCCCAATCTTCGGCCGGTTGGTCTTACCCCCGAAGCGCCGGAATTTCCAGATCACCCACGAAGTGCCGGAGCGTAGGCTTCACTTGTCGCGATGAACGTATCGCGCGACTTTACGGCAAGAATCCGCAAAGTGCGGTCCGCACGAAGGCAAATCTCCCTGAATATCTGTCGTCAAGAATCCCTCACCGCACCCCTCAGCTGGCCGGGACAAACGGTTTTCCGAGACGAACGGATTTCAAAGAGCTGACATCGATATTTCGGGAGGCATCCGGGCGGGATATGAAAGCGGAGAACAAATCCGCCGGAGGCGCAAGGCTCCGGCAGGAGGGGTCACCGCCAGCGTCATATCAAACGAATGGATAACGCCCATCTCCACGCAAGGCAACCAGGGAAATCACCGCAAGCCGCCAATCGAGGCTGCCAGGACCTCTTTGCGTTTTTCCCTCATCGGCATCCCGTCCCTTATCCTCGGCGGCGCCATAATCGTGGCAATCGGCGTGATGCTTTTCGACGCACCGCAGCGCATCGCGCGGGAGACCGCCGCGGGCCTCAATCTCGGCGATCTCGTCCTGTCCCATGCGCTGCGCGCCATCGCGCTGGATCCGCAGCCGGGCCGGGCGCTAACCCAATTGCAACAAGAACTCGCGCAATTGCGGCATATTACGGTCGATTTCAACGCCGATGAGCCAGCCGACCCGGCGGGTCATGGAGCCATCGACGCAAATCCCGTCGGGAATTGGCCCGCCACGGAGGGCACGCTCAGGACTGGACGCGCCGACAAAGCCCCCGCATGGTTCGAAGCCCTGTTCGCGCCGCCACACATCATCAGGACCTATCGTCTTGAGACGATCACGCCAGAAGACAGCATCAAGGGGACATTCCGCATGGCGACCCGTCCTGGCGACGAGATCGCCGAGGTGTGGCGCGATCTCGTCTTCCTCACCAGCCTCCTTGCCCTGCTTTCCTGCGCCATCATCGGCCTCATTGCGCTCTCCACCTCGCGGGTGACCCGGCTGTTCCGACAATTGGGAGAAGGGCTCGACCGCCTCGGACGCGGACAATTCGAAGGCCTGGCCGAAAGTCCGGTCGAGGAACTGGCGCGTATCAGCGCCCGTTTCAACCGCCTCGCCGCGACTCTCGAACGCAGTGAAGCCGACAAACATCTTCTGATCGACAGGCTGATCTCCATCCAGGAGAGCGAACGCAAGGAACTCGCCCGCGAATTGCACGACGAATTCGGTGCTGCCTTGTTCGGCATCAGGGCCGCCGCATCCTGCATCATCGAGGCGACACAGATCCTGCCGCCCAGCCGGGACGACCGGGAAAAAAGGTCGATTGCGGATATTATCGAACATGCATCGGCGATTTCCGGACTCGCCGATGCGATCCAGCGGCAGAACCGGCATATTCTCGAACGCATCAGGCCCGCTGTCCTGCATCGCATGGGCCTGCCGGAAGCGTTGCGCCAGCTGGTCGAGGATTGGCGCGGGCGCCAGAAACAGATCGCCTGCACCCTCTTCATCGACGAGTCCTTGGAAAGCAATGCACAGGCGTTCGGCGAGGATTTGCGGCTCACCCTTTACCGTCTGGTGCAAGAATGCCTGACCAATATTGCCCGGCATTCCAGTGCCCATAAAGTCTCGATCACGCTCACCACAGCAGAAGCGGCGACCGCCACAACCGATACGTCTCCCTTTCTGATCCTGCGGATCGTCGATGATGGCGTCGGCCTCCCCTCTCCCGTCCGGTTCGGCTACGGTTTTCTCGGCATGACCGAGAGGGTCCGCAAGTTTGGCGGGGCTCTCGTCATTGAAAATTCGGCACCGCGCGGCACGGCCATCGAGGCACGCATTCCGCTACCAGCTTCCTGCCTTCCACCATACGCACTCGAACCAGCACTTAGCGAACTACCAGCAAAGATTTGAAGGCAGAAACGGAGGCAAGGCACATTTGTGCAGCTCCGCTTGCAGAAGCTGCTTGCCAAATCCGGCATGCTCCCGAACTAAAAGGGACTGGCGCGAATGAAAAATCCGTGAAAGGAACCGCGTTCAGCAGGGGAGGGATACAGGATGCAGGATATGATGGTGGCTCCGCTCGCCGATGAGAAACCGGCGCGCATCCTGTTGGTCGAGGATCATCCGATCGTGCGCGACGGATGCCGGCGCCTGTTTGGACGCCGGCCGCATTTCGAAATTCATGAAGCGGCCTCGGCGGAAGCCGGCGCGGCCCTCAATGCGGCGCTCAAACCCGATATCATTATTTTGGACGTGGAACTGCCCGACGCCACAGGGCTCGACATGATTCCCGATCTACTGCGCGACAACAGCGCCGCGCGGATCATCGTCTTCAGCATGTATGAGGCGCGTAGCTTCGTCACACGGGCGCTGCAGCTCGGCGCCCGCGGCTATGTGACGAAAAACGATGATCCCGACATGATCCTGCAGGCGACCGACAAGGTCCTGGCAGGCGACCTTTATCTCGGACGGACGGTAGCGCAGACGCTCGCCTTGTCGGAACGGCAGGAACCCGACCCATTACGCAATCTGACCGAACGTGAGCGCGAAGTCGTCTCGCATCTGGGCCAGGGGATGAATATCGGCGAGATCGCCCAGGCGCTGTCACTGAGCTACAAAACCGTGGCCAATCTCATTTCCGCGCTGAAGCAGAAACTCGGCATTGCGACAAGCGCCGCCTTAATCAAATTCGCCGTGGAACGGCGCAATAAGGACAACAGGTGAGTGGTGAGCCACGGCCGGCAAGCCCCCTTGATAGGAATGACAGAAGAGGCGACGGAAAATAAGTATTAATCTCAGGAACTTTTCCACTTTCGATGAGGAACTTTTCCCCGCAGCGGAACAATAAGCGATTTTTTCTTTCGTCAGACAGTATTATTGTGACTTTATCTTTTCGATAGATTGCTCATTCGTTACAAAAGATTTAGCTTTCGTTTTACGAATTCATAAAAGCTGTTTGCGTCTCATGAAAAACCGGGTTTCTCCTCGTCTCGGCCTCGGCATCGCCATCTGCTCCCTCCCTTGTCTTCCCCTCCATGCGCAGGAGGCGACGACCGTTTCCCTGCCACCCATCGAGATCGTGGCGGTGTCGCCGCTTTCCGGCATCGGCACGGGCATTGATCGCGATAAGCTGCCCTCCACGACGCAAACGCTGGAGCCGCGCGATTTCCAGCGCACTTATTCACCCAATGTCACCGATACGATGCAGGCACGGACACCGACGGCGGTGTCGATCGACGTCAACGGCAATCCGCTGGCACAGGATTTCTTCTATCACGGCTTCGTCGCCTCGCCGCGCCAGGGCACGCCGCAGGGTCTTGCGGTCTATCAGAACGGCATGCGCATCAATGAAGCCTTCGGCGATACCGTCAATTGGGATCTCGTGCCGCCGCAAGCCATAGAGCGCATGGATATTTCCAGCAACAATCCCGCCTTCGGCCTCAATGCACTCGGCGGCGCGGTGAGTATCCAGATGAAGAATGGTTTCACCTGGCAGGGATTTGAAGCGCAAACGATGGGCGGCTCGTTCGGCCGCGTCAGCGGCATGCTGCAATATGGCAAGCAGATCGACGATTTCAGCCTTTATTTCACCGCCGACGCGACACGTGACGGCGGCTGGCGTTATCATTCCGCCTCGTCACAGGTTCGCCTCTATGGCGATCTCGGCTACCGCACGCCGGATGCGGAGCTGCATTTCATCGCCAATGGCGGCCAGACCGTTCTCGGAGTCGTCGGCCCGACACCCTTTGCCCTCGTCAGCAATGATTATCGCAGCGTCTTCACCTCGCCGCAATCAACAGACAATCAGGCCGGCTCGCTCGCCCTCACCGGGCGGTTCCCGCTGAACGCCGACTGGACGATCAACAGCAATTTCTACATGCGCGCGTTCAAGCAGGTCCACACGGACGGCAATGACGCGGATGTCGAGGGGTGCAGCAGCCGCTCCTCCTATCCCGGTCAGCTCTGCCTCCAGGATGATAATTTCGACTATCTGCTCAACGGCGGATCCAAAACACAGGCTTTCCGCAACCTGTTCGTGATCCGCGACCAGCAGGGAAATACCATCCCCTATCAGGATGGTGTCGCCTATGGCACGATCGACCGGACCTATGTCCATTCGCTGAGTGTCGGAGCCGCCCTTCAGGCGACCGATACCGAAAAGCTGTTCGGCCATGACAATCATCTGACCTTCGGCGGCAGCGTCGACCGCAGCCAGCTGAGCTTCAGCTCCACAAGTACGCTGGGGCAGATCACTTCGGATTTCTCCGTTCAAGCCTCGGGCTTTCCAGGCGCCGGCTCGATCATCCGCACCGACGGCAATCTCGGCTATGTGCCGACCTATCTGACCGGCCACACGACCTATTACGGTGTCTATGCACTGGATACATTCGATATTTTGCCGAATGTCTCAATCACCGGCGGTGGGCGCCTGAACATAGCCGTGATCAATACCGCCGATGCGACGGGATATGAGAGCGAACTCAATATCAATTCCGCCTTTTCCCGCATCAATCCGGTTGCCGGCATCAGCTGGCGTATCCTGCCGACCCTGACCGCCTATGCCGGCTATTCGGAAGCCAATCGCGCCCCGACGCCACTCGAACTCGATTGTGCCAATCCGTTGCAGCCTTGTCTCCTCGAAAACTCCCTGACTTCGGATCCGCCTTTGCAGCAGGTTGTCTCACACACAGTGGAGGCGGGTCTGCGCGGCGCCGAAACCGTTCTGGGCGATGGGCTCATCAGCTGGAAGGCCGGCTATTTCCACACCCAGAACACGAATGACATTCTCTCGCTAGCCAGCACCATTCCGGGACGCGGCTATTACGCCAATGTTCCCGGGACTTTGCGCCAGGGTGTTGAACTCGGCGTCCAATTCCAGACCGGCGACTGGCTCGCCTATCTCAATTACGGTTATGTCGACGCGACCTACCGGTTCACCGGAACGCTCGCCTCGCCAAACAATCCCTATGCGGATGAAAACGGTGACATTACCGTCCATCCCGGCAATCATATTCCGGGGATTCCCCGTCATCTTCTGAAGATGGGTGCTGACTACCGTGTCACACCGAAACTCAAGATCGGCGGCGACGTGCTGATCGTCGGACCGCAATATTACATCGGCGATGAATCCAACCAGAATCCGCAATTGCCAATGTATTGGACGCTCAATCTGCACGCCTCCTACGACGTCAACGATCACATCCAGTTCTTCGGCCTCATCAACAATGCCACCAACAATCATTACGCGACTTACGGCGCCTTCTACCAGACCGACACCAATGCCCAATTGGTGACCGGCATCCCCTTCACCAATGACGCGCGAACGATCACTGCGGCACAGCCACTGTCTCTCTATGCCGGTGTGAAAGTGACCTTCTGATCGCAGGAGCGAAGCCCGCCGTCGCCAGGGCCCCGACAATGGGGCCGGGCTATGCGCCGGGCGTATGCTCCGGGCGTATGCTTGGCCCCGCTTGATTCCCGGCCCGCTTCCCGTCTTTGCTTCAATAAAACCCGAGCGGAAAATATTTGAGATAAAGTTCCGCATAGGTGCCTTTTTCGGCAACGCGGGCGAGGCCATAATCGAGGAGCCGGCGCAACTCCTGGTCCTCCTCGCGCAAGGCCATACCGATTCCCTCGCCAAAATAGGCGCTTTCCGTGTAGGGGCCACCCTGGAACTGGCAGCATTCTTCCGAATCCGTTCCGTTCAGCCAGAGCGCGAGAAGAATGCCATCGCCGAACAAAGCGTCAATCTCACCCTTGCGCAAGGCTTCCTGGGCGAGCGCGAGAGTGGGAAAGGATTTGCGAACGACATCCGGAAAAAAGGCCGTGAGATAGGCTTCATGCACAGTCTTGCCCTCGACTCCGATAGTCTTGCCGGCAAGTCCCTCGGGCGTGGCGTCAAGCCGGATGCCCCGGCGCGCCGCAAAATGCGCAGGCGTCGTATAATAGGGCGCGGTAAAGGCAAGGCCCGGCCGCAGGCCACGATCGACGCGCAGCGAGGCGAGCAGCACATCGCCCTCATGCGCCGCAAGCGCCGGTTCCAGCATGTCGAAGGGGCGCGCCTGAATCGTGCAGGTCCGCTGCAGTTCAGCACAGACCGCGCGGGCAAGATCGACGTCGAAGCCTACGAGCGAACCGTCTTCCAGCGTGAAATGAAACGGCGGATTGTCCGATTCCGTCAGGAACCGGATGGTTTCGGGTTCGGTGGCCACAGGTTTTTCAGGCAGGTGACCCGGATCCCAGAACGAAGGCAGAAAGACCGGACTGGCTGGATTGGCCTTGGTGTCTCCGACGTGGTCGCCCACGGCGGAATCGGCCCGTGCGCCCGCGCCAAAGGAGTTCGCCCCACGGACATTTCCCGGCATCACGCTCATGATGATCCCGCAGAGCACGAGAAGAGCAGCCGCACCGGGCCTGGACTTGCTTGATAGGGGTCGCATCGGCGATTAAGTCCTGCGTTGAACAGGCATGAAGCCCTCAGCGGTTTTTCCGCATGACTCGTGTGAAAAACCTCATATACCACCATCTCAAAGACATGAGGCGGTACCCCCGCAACTCATCGAAAGGGGATGGTTTGCAGGAACGGGACACGAAATTCCTGCAAAATCCGGGTATGATGGATCGGATTTATCCGGAACCGCTCCGCTCAAAAACAGCTTGTTTTCAAAGCCAGGGCTCCGCGACGCGGTTCAACGTCACGGAAAATGTTGAGGCGATCAAACGAGACGGAAAGGCCGCAAGGCAGCCATGATTGAGGTCCACGTATTCGACGAAAGGCCAAACGAGACCTTGAAGCCCGAAACCCGTGAGTCCGAGAGACTAAAATCAGACGCCCCGGAGCCCGAACTCGCCTGTCTGCCTCTGTTCTTTCCCCTCGGCGGCCGCCGGATCGTTCTCGCGGGCAATGGCGAAACCCTCGTCTGGAAAGCGCAATTACTCCGCAAGGCGGGCGCCATGCTCACCTTTTGCGCGGCGGAACCGCAACCGCGGCTTGCTGATTTTCTTGCCAATTTTCTCGCCGATTCTGCGGAAAACACGGTCTCCCAGGATGCAAAGGAAAGCGGAGCACCCATCCTGTGGCATCGGCGCGCCGTCACGAGCGCCGATCTGCACGATGCGGTCCTGCTCATCGCCGATTGCCCGGATGATGCCGGCGCGGCGGATCTGCGTGCACTCGCCAGCGAGGCCCGCGTTCCCTTGAACATCATCGACAAGCCGCGCTGGTCGGATTTCCAGTTCGGAGCGATCCTCGACCAATCGCCACTGGTCATTGGCATTTCCACCGCCGGTCTCGCGCCATCCCTGGCGCTCGCCTTGCGCGTCCGGCTCGAAAGCTGGCTGCCGCCGGGCCTTGCACACTGGCTCACGGCCGCGCGCGGCTGGCGCAAACGGCTGCAGCAACAAAAACCAAAGGATCCGCGCCGTTTCTGGAGCCTGTTCAGCCAGGCGGCGCTTTCCGGCGGGGCGCCGCCGCAAGAAGCAGATTTCGACCGTTTTCTGACGCTTAGCGGACACGAACCAGAAAATGCGGCTGATAATGGCGCGGAGATTGGCCGGAAAGGCCGCGTGAGCCTCGTCGGCGCGGGACCTGGCGATCCCGAATTGCTGACCCTCAAGGCCCTGCGCGTGCTGCAGGAGGCCGATGTCGTGCTTTTCGACGATCTCGTCTCACCGCGCATTGTCGATATGGCGCGGCGGGAGGCGGAGAAAATCGCCGTCGGCAAACGCGGCTACCGGCCCTCCTGCCGCCAGGATCACATCACCGAACGCCTCGTCGAACTGGGGCTCGCAGGCAAGCGCGTGGTGCGGCTCAAGGGTGGTGATCCGATGATTTTCGGCCGCGCCAATGAGGAAATTGCCGCGCTGCTCGCGGCAGGCATCGAGGTCGAGGTCGTGCCGGGCATTACGGCGGCGCTCGGAGCCGCCGCGAGCCTGCGCCTGTCGCTGACCGAACGCGACAAGGCGCGGCGGCTGCAATTCATCACCGCCCATGCCAAGGACGGCAGCCTGCCGCAGGATATGGATTGGAAGGCGCTGTGCGATCCCCGCGCCTCGACAGTGGTCTATATGGGGGTAAAGACGCTGCCCGCGCTCGCGGCCCGGCTGCTCGCCGAAGGCATTGATCCCGCGACGCCCGCCGTGCTGATCGAACGTGCGACACAGACCGGCGAGCGTTCGATCCATGGCACCATCGCGACATTACCCACCGCCGCCGCCGCAATGGCTCCCGACGGCCCCTGCCTGATGCTCATCGGCTCAGCCTTTGCCGCGCATGCGCCGGCATCGGCGGGAGATTCTCAGCTTGCGTCTATCGGATGATCCGTTTTCCAGTTTCGAAACATCCCAGACTTTTTAGCGGGACCACAAGGAAAAACGCAGGTGCCGCTTGACCGATCCGGCACCTTCCCAATGCCGCCAGAGCCGGGCATCGAGTCTTATCCTCCCCCGATGATGGATGCGAAGACTGAAACGCCGTGTGCCTTCCATGCCGACCCGGCTCGGCCGGCCATTGCTGCCCCGCTCGCCCGCGATGAAACGGTCGCGCGTTATATCGGCAGCATTGGCGGGGACGATGGCGAGCGTCCAGCGATAACCGGTAGAGGGATTTTCCGGCAGATCGAGGATGACCTTGTCACCCTGCAGGACGCCGCGCATATGGCCGGCATCGACCTCGGTCAGGAAATCCGCCGCGAGCAGTCCCGTTCCGTCGCAAAGCAAAGCCAGGAAGAATAGCAAAATCGGCACGAACCATTTTGATACCATGGTGGCCTCTCGCTCTCAGGGGGCTCTAGGGAAGGATATTCCTCACGCCGCAGTGGCCCGGAGCCGCGCGACGCCGGGTAAACAAAGGCGGAAACGGGATGCCAGCGCCACGATCCCAAACACATGGGACCATGGGCTTGAGCGGCACGGGATTTGAATGATTCCAAGCGAGTTCCGCGCGGAAAACATTGGCCTTTTGGTCCCGCCGCTCATGTTTGCCACCCTCTCTGGCGCTCTCAGCTGCCGATCACGCGCCACTCCCATGGCCTCAACCCGGACGAGACGATGACCCTCGAAATTCCGCAAGTCTTCAAATATCATATCTTTACCTGCTCCACGAAGCGTCCGGCCGGCCATCCGCGCGGCAGCTGCATGGAACGCGGCGCGCAGCCCCTGTGGGAGAGACTGAGCCAGAAGCTCGATGCCAAGCAATTGCCCGGTGTCAGCATGACGATGACCGGCTGCCTCAGCTTCTGCCAGGCCGGCCCGCTGATGGTCGTCTATCCGGAAGGCATCTGGTACCATCCCGAAAAGCCCGAAGACATCGACGAGATCATCCAGTCGCATTTCATCGAGGGCAACCCGGTCGAACGCCTCATCATCGTCCCGCAGCGCTGACGCGCCCGGCCCGGCACAGCACCCGATTTACGGACGCACGTGAAAAATTGGGCGCGGGAATTGCTAGTTCTGTGCTAGCAATTCCCTCCTTTCTTTTACCGGAGACAATCCATGCTTGAGACAGTCATCGTCGGCGGCGGTCTGTGCGGTCTCTCGCTGGCCGTGGCCCTGCAGGCCCAGGGCCGGTCCTTCGCCCTTTACGAGGCCCGCGATCGTCTCGGCGGCCGCGTGCTTTCCGTCCCATCCGAAAAGGCCAGCATGCGTCTCGACCTCGGCCCGACCTGGTACTGGCCCGAGACACAGCCCGGCATGACCAAGCTGGTGGCTGACCTCGGCCTCATCACCTTCCTGCAGAACGACAACGGCACTGTGCTGCGTCTGCATGACCACGACAAACAGCCGGTACCGACGGAAGTCGAAAATGTGCATGCCGGCGCCCGCCGCGTCGAGGGCGGCATGGCCACGGTCATCGAGGCGCTCGCCGCCAAAATTCCAGCCGACACGATCCATCTCGGCTTCGCCCTCAAAGCGGTCATCGATCGCGGCGACCATGTCGAACTGCATTTCCGCAATGATGCGGTGGTCGAGGCGCGCCGCGTGGTGCTCGCCATGCCGCCGCGCATCGTCGAGGAACATGTGCGTTTCGAGCCGAGCCTGCCCGACAATCTCATTCAGGCGATGCAGGAGACCTATACCTGGATGGCCGGCGAGGCCAAGGGCGTCCTCGCCTATGACAAGCCCGGCTGGCGCGAAGAGGGCCGCTCCGGCAATGCCTTCGTCACCCATGAACAGGCGGTGTTCGGCGAAATCTTCGACGCCTGCGACGCCACCGGCACGCGCGCCGCTCTCGGCGGTTTTCTCGCGCTCGCGCCCGCCCTGCGCACCTCCTTCGCAGCCGGTCTGCCGATGCTGATGGGCAATCAGATGGGGCAGGTCTTCGGCCCTCAATATGAGCATGGCGAGCAGCATTATCAGGATTGGGCGGCGGAGGAATTCACTGCCACGCGGCATGACCAGATCCGCCCGGACGATCATCCCCATTACGGCAATCCCTTCCTGCGGCAGGTGCTCTGGGACGGCAAATTGTTCCTCGGCGGATCGGAAACGGCGACCTATGCCGGCGGCTATATGGAAGGCGCGCTCGATTCCGCGCGCCGCCTCGCCCGCGATGTCGGCCGTTTCGCTCCCGCCGTCGTCGTTCCCCTGCAGCCCGGCAAGGAAGGAATTTCCAACGTGGACAGTGTCGCTCAATTCGGCCAATGGGTCGCAAACCGTCAGAATAACGTACTCGACACCTACCGCACCACGCTCAACAAGCTGATGGCGAGCCCGGACAAGGAAATCGTCACCCAGCGCGCCATGGTCGCCACTGTGGAACAGGTGTTTTCGGAAGCCTTGCTGCAGCTCGAAAGCCTGCCCTTCGACATGCAGGGCATAGCGATCGATAAAGGCCGCTCCGATCTCACCCCGCAAATCCTCAAGTCGTTCGACGGCTTCATCCAATTCCTGATCGACGCGGTGATCCAATACAACCGGACCTCCTGCGCTTTGTCGAACTTCCCGGGCGAGGACAAGCCCTCCAAGGATTATCTGCAAGCCATTCTGCGCGATATTGCGGCGGCCTGGAAAGAGTTCTGCCTTTCGGTCAATGCCTATTTCGTGTCCAAGACGCCGGCGGTCGCGGCGGCGTCTTGAGGGCTCCCATCTGGAATTATGCCGGTTCTGAGAACCGCCGACAGAACCGACCCGCCAGCTAACACCAAAAGGTGATGAGTTTGACTCATCACCTTACCTTTTAACGACAGCGGGCAGCAGCATTCCGCCGGATAGTGTGGATCTTGATGAGCGCGATCCACGCATTTTCTTGTTTACGCTTTCACGACCACCAATCACCGACTATCGCCACTATCGCCCCCGTAGAGATTTCCCAACGCAACGAAGACCGCTTCAATTCATTCCGGACGAGCCGACAATCCGTCAGGTTGCGAAAGATTCGTGATCGTGCTTTCCTCTTCGTTGACCATTTGGTAATTTGCTCATGGCCTGGGCAATATCTCGGCCCACGGGAGGAAAGGCGACTTCATGCGGCTTGGTCTTTTTGCCAATCTGGAACAGGATGAAGACGAAGGCGCTGCCGGCTTCCATGCGCAGACGGACCTCGTCCAGCATGCCGAGACCTGTGGACTCGATGAAGTTTGGGTCTCCGAACATCATTTCAATTCCTTCACCCAATCGGCCTCGATCCTGCCCTTGATCGCCTATTACCTCGGCATCACGCGCACCATCCGTATCGGTTCGGCCGCCGTGCTGACACCACTACACCATCCGGTGCGTCTCGCCGAGGATCTTGCGACGCTTGATATTCTCGGCAAGGGGCGGTTTGGCGTCGGCATTGCGCGCGGCGGCCCGTTTCCCTCGCAATATGCGCATTTCGGCATTCCCGCCGAAGAAGCCGCCGCGAGAGCCCGCGAGGCGACTGATTTCCTGATGGCCCTGTTGCGCGGCGAGGACGTCACGTTCGAGGGGCAATTTTACACGGCGCGCAATCTCACCATCTATCCGCGCCCGGTCCACAAGCCGCTGCCAATCTGGATCGCCTCGGCCTCCATGGATACGGTCACCGATGCCGGGCGTTACGGCTTCGGGTTGATGGCCGGCCATTCCTGGTCGGTACCGATGATCAACACCCTGCTCGCGACTTACCGCTCGACCGGCAATCATACGACACCGGACCTCGTCATTCTGCGCAATGTCTGCATCGCCGATACCGATGAAGAGGCGATGCGCGTGGCATTACCGGCGCTCGAGCGATTCTTTATCCGCATGCGCGAATTCGCCAATCCGGGCGCGGCCTCGAGCCCGGTCTCCCTCGACAATGCGCTCACCCATTCGATCATCGGCTCGCCGGAAACCTGCCGGCAAAAACTCGCGGATCTCTCAGGTGCCCTGCCGATCGGCGGAATCGGGATGAAGCTCGCCTGCCTCGACCGGACGCGCGCCAAGGAAATTGTCCAGCGATTCCGCGAGGAAGTCATGCCCCCGGCAAGCGCCCGGCGTGAAGCTGCACTTATCGACTGACATCCCGCACCGGCGTCTTCTAACGATGCCCGATCTCGATGAGCCAGCATCGAGATCGGGCTCTTTCGCTTTACGGCCATAACGCCCCCTGTCATGGCAACCGATTTTGCGCTAAGCGATCGCGGCCGCCTCATAACGATTATTGGCGATTATTGGCGATTATTGGGGATGTGCCGATGACCGTGATGCAAGCCGTTGTGAAAAATTCGGATGAAATCGAACAGGCCTTCGATACAGGCGTCGATTTCTGCCTGATCGATCCTTCAATACAGGACAAACCCGGCTTCGATGCGCGCGCCATTGCGGCGATTGCCGCACCGCACGAACCGGAACGGTTGGGGCTTTTGCTCAAGGAGGCAACGCCCGTTGAACTCGCTGACGTGGCGCACCATATCGGGCGGTTCTTCCTCCGTCTCGGCAAGCTCGACGAAGACGCGCGTGTGCGCGTCGAGCGGCTCGTGGCGCATCTGCCACAGGGCCAGCTCTATGGCGTCTTTTCGGCGGCGACAGGCTGGACCAAAGAGGATCTCGCCTGGCTCGCCTCCCTGCATTTTCGCGGCGCCATGCTCGATGCCGCGGAACCCGGCGCAGCTTTCACCGAGCCCCGGCTGTTACGGAAAGTCGGAATTGTCGCCCTGCTTGATTTCGCCGAGGCTTGCCATGCGGTTTCGCTCGAGACGGGTTTTACCGGCGCGCTCGAGACGCCCGACATAACCCGGCTCATGGTGCTCGCGCCGGACTTCTTATCCTTTGGCCGAGCCTTGCGCTTCGGCCATAGTCTCGAGGCGGACTTCGATCCTGCATCGCTCTCGCTGGTGCGGTCGATGCTCCCGCGCGGAAGCGAAACAGAGCCGGCTGATGCGCCGCAAGACGATATCCTTGACACGGTGCCCGAAAACAGCATCGACGACGAGACCTGCAGCGCAGTCGCAACCGATCGCATTTTCGTCCATGACCTCATCCGTACCATGTCGATTGGCGCCTATGCGGCGGAACGAGCGGCGCCGCAAAGGGTTCGTATCAATGTCGATCTCGCCATCGAACGGCTTTCGGAGCGTGCGGAATCAGTTCGGGACGTATTTTCCTATGATCTGATCATCGATCGGATCGAACTGCTTCTCGCCCGCGGCCATGTCGTCGTGCTAGAAACTCTGGCGGAAGATCTTGCCGAAGCCCTGTTGCGGCACGACAGAGTGAGAGAAGCGCGCATTCGCATCGAGAAACTCGACGTCCTCGATGCTATCGTCGGCATCGAACTCATCCGCGAACGCTCCCGCAAGCCGCTCTTCCCCCGTCTCGCTTCCTGACCGGCTCCCCGGGACGGGCGGTCAGGAAAAGAGGAGGCAGCCGGTTCTGAACTGTGCCGCGGCTTGAGACGGCAGGCAGGGAGGATTTCATGAGCGACGTGCTATTTGGTCATGTCTTTGGCACCGCCGAGGTGGAGACCCGCCTCCTCGATCTGCCGTGCTGGTTTTTCGCCGACGGCGCCATCCGCCGGCGCTACAAGACCAGCGGCTGGAAAGCGACCCTGATGGTAGTCAATACGGTCGGTCATCTCTGCGAGGCCGCATGGCATCATCCCGAAATCCATCTCTCCTATGGCGGCGTCGAGATTGCGCTTTCGACCCATACGCCGCGCGGCATCACCGAGAAGGATTTCGCGCTCGCCCGCAAGATCGAGGATGTCATCTTCTGGCAGCCGAGCCGCGACTCCGGACCGCTAGAAGGCACCCCAAGCGATCCCGCCTTCGCCTATATCGATTATGATGATTGAGACGCTCAGCCGAATGCTTTTGAAATGCACCACTTCAGGATAAAGCATTGCTGATCGGGTTTGGACCGCTGGGAGGCGTCGGCTTCGTCACCAGAAGCGTCCAGTCCTCCCAGCTTCTGCGCCCGTCCGCATAGAAAGCCATTCCGCAATGACCAACGAATCTACGCACCGCGCCGATCACACGGCGCGGTGCGATCGCCTTTTCGCCCTCTGCCGGGAAAGACCCGTCATCATGGGCATTTTGAATCTCACGCCGGATTCCTTTTCCGACGGTGGCCGCTTCGACAGCGCCGATGCCGCGATCGAACACGCCCGTCTTCTAGCAACTGAGGGCGCGGATATTGTCGATATCGGTGCCGAATCGACCCGCCCCGGCTTCACGCCCATTCCGGCGGAGGAGGAAATCCGGAGGCTTGCGCCGCTCGCAGCCATCTGCGCCGCAGTGGAGAGACCCGTTTCTATCGATACGATGAAGGCCGCCACAGCCCGTTATGCGCTTGCGCAAGGCGCATCGATCGTCAACGATATCTGGGGCCTGCGCCGCGATCCCGCCATGGCCGGTGTGGTGGCGGAAGCGGGAGCGGGCCTCATCATCATGCATAATCGGGAGGCCGTTGATCCCGGCATCGATATTCTCGGCGATCTGCGCCGCGCTTTCGATGACAGCCTCGAACGTGCCGCCAAAGCCGGCATTCCGGCAAGCCGCATCATGCTCGACCCCGGCATCGGTTTCGGCAAAACGGCGGCGCAAAACCTCCTCGTCCTGCGCCGGCTCGATGGGATCGCGGATTACGGCCTGCCTATTCTCGTCGGCCTGTCGCGCAAATCCTTCATCGGCGCCCTGCTCGGCGCTGATGTCGCGCATCGCGATATCGGCACGCTCGCCGCCAATCTCGCGGCGGCGGCACGCGGCGCAGCGGTCTTCCGCGTTCACAATGTCGAAATTCATGCGGCCGCCTTCAAAATCCTTGCGGCGATCGACCATGCCTGAGACGGACATCACGATCGGCCTCGGCTTCGGCAGCAATATCGGAGCGCGGGCGCAAAATATCGAAACGGCGAAACGCCTCATCGAGGAGCGTGGTATAGCCCGCATCCTCTCCATGTCCTCGCTCTATCGCACGCCGCCCTGGGGCTTTGCGGAGCAGGAGGATTTCGCCAATGCCTGTGCGCTCGCCGTCACCCGCCTCGATCCGCATGAATTGCTGGCGGCACTCAAACAGATCGAACGGGATATGGGGCGGCGGCAGACCCTGCGCTGGGGGCCGCGCCTGATCGATATCGATATCCTGTTTTATGGCACCGAAAATCGCGATGAGCCCGATCTCGTCCTGCCCCATAAGGAATTGTTCAACCGTCCCTTCGTGCTGCTGCCGCTTGCCGAGATCGCGCCGGATCTGCGTCTCAACGGCCAGGCAGTAGCCAAAGCCGCCGCCACGGCCGATGTCAGCGGTATCACGAAATGGGAAACGGCAAATCACGAATGACGACGCGCTCGCTCAAGCCAGGCGGCTCGAAACCGAAGACGCGACCATAAAAGCCGAGTTCGAGATCGAGCACGCGGCGCTGCGTCTCCGCCTTGCGGAACCCATGGCCTTCCCCAGCGAACAGATAGAAGGCGACGGGCAGATGCCGGGCTTCTAACGCCGCCACCATGGTTTCCGCCTGGTTCGGCGGCACTGTTTTGTCATCCTCGCCCTGGAAGAAGATCACCGGGCAGGCGAGCCTGTCGATGTGATTGATCGGCGAGCGCTCCGCATAAAGCGACTCCGCTTCGGGCAAGGGCCCGACCAGCCCGTCGAGATAGCGGGATTCGAATTTATGCGTATCGCGCGCGAGCAGCATCAGATCAGCGACGCCATAAAGGCTGGCGCCAGCCTTGAATGTATCGGTGCTGGTCAGGGCCGCCAGCGTGGTGAAGCCGCCGGCGCTGCCGCCGCGAATGACGAGCCGTTGCGGATCGACGAGACCCTTCGCTGCTAGATGGAGCGCCGCCGCCCGGCAATCCTCGACATCGACAATGCCCCATTGGCCGTCGAGCGCGCGCCGGTAATCGCGTCCATAGCCGGTCGAGCCACCATAATTGACATCGACCACACCAAATCCCCGGCTCGTCCACCATTGTACGGCAAGCGCGAAATGATTGGTGGTCATGCTGGTCGGCCCCCCATGCGACAGCACCACCAGCGGCGGCAGCGTGCCTTCCGGCGCATTGTAATCGGCATTTTTCGGTGCATACCAGAAGGCATGGGCGATCGTGCCGCGGCTTGGATAATCGATCGGTTCGCCAATCGAAATCGACCCCTCCGGAATCACCGGAGGCGCCGAGACGCGCAGGATTTCGGGGGCGGAATCATGAAGGTGTGCGGCGCGTTTCAGCGCCGGCGGCGCGGTCGGCGGCGTCGCGATGAAAGCGAGTTCCTGTTCTGCCCCGCCTCCGATACCCCGCACCCTGTCGTCGAAAGCCAAAGGTTGCGGACAATCAAGTACCTGGCCGAGCGGCAAATCCTCGATCGTTCCGTTCTCGATGATACAGGCGGTACGGATACCGTTGCGCACGATGGCGGCAATGAGCCGCGTGTCGGAGAGAAAAGCGTAATAATGCTGGGCGAAGACCCAATGCGGACCGCCGATCTCGGCCTCGACGGGGGCCACAGGCAGGATCTTGTCGCCGCGCAGCACATAAAGGTTCCACCAGCCGGTTCGGTCGGAACAGAAATGCAGCGTGCCATCGGGCGAAAAGGCCGGCTGCACGATCGATTCACGATCGCGTCCGGCCAGGATGACCGCCGGGGTGATCGAACCGTAAAGCGTCATTGGTGCGAGATGCAGCCGCGTCCAGTCCCAGGGCATATTGGGATGATCCCAGGACAAAAAGACGAGATGCTTGCCGTCGGGCGACAGCCGCGGAGAACTCAGGAAATCCGGCCCCTCGACAATCACCCGCTCCTTGTCGGATGCATCGAGTGGCAGCGACACGATGGTCGCCTTGGTGTCGACATGAACACCGGGCTCTGCGGCGGTGACCCGATGATCCTCGCGAATGCACAAAAGCCGCGGATGCAGCGGATCGAAAATGAAATCGGCGTAGCGGCAATTGGGCTGCGTCGGAATCTGACGCGGGGCACCCTCGCCTTCGATCAGCCAGACCGATCCGTCCCGGCGGTCGCTGAAGACGATCGTGCCCTTCTGTACCGCAAAGGCGCCGCCGCCATATTCATGCACCCTCGTGCCGACATAAAGCGGAGCCGGAGTGCGCTCGACGATCGCGCCGTCGCGCCGTCTCTGGAGAAGCGTCGCGCGGCCGCCCTCGCTCGGGCGCGTTTCCAACCAATAGACATCGGAACCATCAACCGTCAGACCACCGAGACCGACCGCCGCTTCGGTCATGAGATCGGTCGTCACCGGAGAAACCCAGGTGCCATAGGGTGCAAGACGCGCGGTCATCGGCAGGTCCACTCATCGACGATAGGAAAGGGCAAGCCGTTTCCCGAAATTTCCGCCGCCGTCTTAGAACGAATGGCCGGGAGGGGGAAAGGCAAAAGCCGGATCCGGCGCCGCTTTCCGTGCGAATTCCGCCATCCATCCGGACATACGGGCATCAGCGCAACCGATCACGCTTTTTGAAACGGTTTCAGCAAGTGCAAAGAAAGCCCTTGCAGGAATGCGGCGTTCTTTCCTGCGGAAACAGAACGAACCCGAAGAGCACTTCTCTTGCGGGTTCGCGCGGCAGGTAATACTTTTGGTATTCAATGGCGCCGAGGGACCGTTTCTTCCTGATAATGTTGCGGTTCGGGATCATCCGGCAGGACCTTGGCGTCCGGCAGACCTTCACTGACAGCCTGCGTCGGCTCCGCGGAGGAGGGAGCATCATGGCCTTGGGCGCCTGCTGCATCATTGGGCGTTCCACCGGCAAGAGCTACGCCCGTCGCCATGAAACTCGCGGCGGCGAAAGCAATCCATAGGGCCCCAAATCCTGTCTTACTTTGCATGACGTTTCCTCTTCGATAGCATCTAATTTGAATGAGAGCCGGCCATGACGAGAAGAGCTATCGAATTCGCCCTGTCATGATATCCGGTTCAAGCTTCCGGCCCGGGATCGCACCTGGTTCGGAAGCGTGGCTCCGTTGCTGCGGGCGACTGGAGCATTCTCCGATGACGTTGAATCGCTTCGCGATTCCCTTGTTTTAAAATGTTTTAAAACGCTCGGATTTTTTAAAGGAACGTTCCGGATATTTCCGGAACGCTCTCGCATCTCGGTTCACACTCTCTGAAAACACCCACGGTTTCAGAGAGGGCCATTCGCTGTCATCAACTCGCGTTCAAAGCCGCCGAGGGACAGACTGCTAGAAGGTCTGCCTTATTTTGCCGGTGACTGGCGAGCGGCTTCGGCTTCCTTGGTCGCGTCATTCTCGTCAAGCGCGCTATAGGGCAGGATCTTTGCGTTGGGATCGCCCTCGCTGATGCCCGTCGTTGGCGCAGCGATCGAAGGCGCATTATGGCCCTGCGCGCCAGCCGCGTCGCTCGGCGTGCCGCCGGCGAAGGCGGTTCCCAGGCTGAAAAGGCTCACGAGGGCGAAGCCGCCGAGCAATGAACCGGAACGATAAATCTTTTGCATGATGGGTTCCCGTCTGGTGATTCGGACACCGGCACCTAATTCATGCCGGACGCCACCATGACATGGGAACGATGAACTAGAAATAAAATAGATCGCCTGCGCGTTCCTCACTCTTTAGAGCTACGCAAAGCTGAACAAGTCTAGCGAAAGCACGTCCTTCCGGATCGACTTGGCTGCCTTGGCGGTTCGAGCCGCAGCCTCATTCAGGCCGGGAGGAAATGCTTTCGTTCGATGGAAATGATTCAAAAGGATCTGGATGCTTCTACAGCATTTTCCCATGAATTTTAATCGTTTTGCGATCTCATTGCTTTGAAAATGCTTTGATTTTCGAGTGGGACAGTGCCGGATATATCCGGAACGATCTGTAAAGCGGCCACGATGCGTAAGCGGCGCGCCTTCAGGCCTCCCGTGAGCGCAAACTGAACGGAACGATCGTCGCCGTCTGAAACTCATCATCCGTCGCGGCGTCATTTCTTTCACGGCCGTCGATCGCAGGAAGCTTGTCGAGATCGGCGAGGGCTTCCGCGAGAGACTGACGGGCTTCGATCAATTGATGGTTCAGTTCCTCGGCCGAACGCAGAAGATTATCCCGCCGCGTCCGGGCGGCGCGGGCATAAGTGGGATAGGCGAAATGGTCCGGATCGGAAACACCGGCCTTGTGTTCCTCGGCGGCAATTTCCTGGGCGAGATCTTCCGCCATATGCAAGAATTCCGCGACCATGGCTTCAATCTGCATGACGCGGCGGCGTTTTTCTTCCATGTAAAAACGCTTGAGGCGCATGATATTATCGCGCGTTTTCATACTGCAAGCTCCAACCCAGCAAGCTTTACACGGGTCATCAATTCAAGGCCGCCACGCAGGAGCGAGAGGAAGGCCGGGCCAGTCTCAGCCAAGCCTTAGCCAGATCTCTAGCCGGGCGGCGGAGAGGTTGGTCGCTTTTCGAGTGCCACCTGAGGCGTGCCGGCTTTCTGGCGCATGTGAGCCGGAAGAACACGCCTAGAGCGTTGCGGAGGAATCCAGAACCGCTCCACTCAAAAAACCAGAGCATTTTCACGGCTATGAAATCGCAAAGCGATTCAATATCATCGGAAAATGCTCCGGTGCCTTCCGAAAGCTTGTCCTTGAACCTGCCCGAGCCTGATACTGCAGCAGTAAAGTTGCGTATTCGTTACTGAATTTCGAGTTCCTGCGACAAAAACGATGGGATTGGAACCATGCGTCACCGGGAATAGCGGCGGAATGGGTTACGACCGCAAGCGCCAATGACGAAGAGATCAGCCAGACCTCATTGATCACACCATTTATGGTCAAAAGACCCGGCCAAAGGCGCCTGGCGCAAAGCGTCAATTCAGTAGCGGACTCCACGCCGGGTCCGACGCATAGCTCGGAGTCGGCACCGGAAATTCGCCACGTCCATAAAGATCGACCATGAAAAGGCGCGGACCACCCTGGCCCGGCACGTCCCGGAAGAACATAAGGAACAGACCGTTCGGCGCCCAGGTCGGCCCCTCGTTGTGGAACCCTTCGGTCAGGATGCGCTCCCCCGATCCGTCCGGCTTCATGACACCGATACCGAAACTGCTACCCTTTTGCCGTGTGAAGGCGATGTAATCGCCGCGCGGTGACCATACTGGCGTCGAATAGCGCCCGTCCCCGAAGGAAACGCGGCGCGGTGCGCTGCCGGAAGACGACATGATATAGATTTGCTGGGTGCCGCCGCGATCGGACTCGAAAGCGATCTGCGCACCATCCGGCGAATAGGAAGGCGAGGTGTCGATCGAGCTCGAATCGGAAAGCCGCGTCGTATTGCGCGAGCGCAAATCCATGGTGAACAAATTGGAAGAGGCGCCTTGCGACAGCGACATCACGATTTTCTGCCCGTCCGGCGAAAAGCGCGGCGAAAAGGTCATGCCGGGAAAATTGCCGACAACCTCGCGCTGGCCTGTCTCGATATTGAGCAGAAGCACTTTTGGATCGGCCGCGCCAAACGACATATAGGTGATGTCTTGTGACGAGGGCGAGAAACGCGGCGTCACGACGAGATCGTCGCCGCGCGTCAGATAACGCACATTGGCGCCGTCCTGGTCCATGATGGCGAGACGCTTGCGGCGGCGGTCGCGGCTCCCGGTTTCATCGACGAAGACGACGCGTGTATCGAAAAAGCCCTTTTCCCCGGTGATGCGGGAAAAGATCGTATCGGAAATGATATGGGCAACACGGCGGCCGTTGCTCGGATCCGTTACATATTGCTGGCCGGCAATCTGCTGACCGCTCGTCACGTCCCATAGCCGGAATTCGGTCTGCAATCGCCCATCGGCCGTCCGCGTGCTTCGCCCCGTCACCACGAATTGCGCGTTGATCGCCTTCCAGGGATCCATCTGCGGCGCCTGGTCGAGAGGCGCCGTGTCGCTGATGAAGGTTTTCGGATCGAGCGGATTGAGAAAGACCGAGTGGCGGAAGTTGTTGATGATGACGCCGGTGGGATGGTTCGGTCCGGTGTTTTCTCCGGCGAAATTCGTGACGGCGATCGAAACCGGCTTGAATTCACCGCCTGGCCGCACGTCGAGATAACGGTCCTGCGCACGCGCTGCCGAGAGAGGCGCGACAGAGAGCGGAACCGAAGCGAGCGGAGCCGAAAGCGCCGCCGCACCCAATCCGGACAGGAGTTTGGCCACCGCGCGCCGGCTCATCGGCTGCGCCACGGCGGGTGTTCCGGAAGCGAGTGTTCCGGGCCCTGTCGAGGGCCCGTTCAAAAGCGGATTCAGCGGCTCGCTCGAAGAATGCGGGAAAAGGGAGCGCCAGGGAGCAACAGGGGTCACAGCATTTCCTCTGGATCGAAACGGACGATCCGGCCTTTCCATTGATCGTAATAGGGCTGGTATTGGGCAGGAATTTTCAGCGGGTTGCAGCGGCGCACCGCGCGCAACGCGCTCTCGGCAAGGCCGCGCATTTGCGGATCCGCTGGCGGATTGAGCAGAACCGGCTGGCCTACCAGTGCACCATCCTCGGAATATTGCACGTGAATTTCCGGTATATAATGCAGCTTGTTGAGGCCGATGAAATTCCAGCACTGCTTATATTGTTCCTGCAGCAGGCTATCCAGCCGGTCCCACATGGAGGGCGACATTTTCGAGGCGCTCGCATTGGGCGCGCCAAGAGAGGCGGTCTGCTGCAGCACCTTGCCGGTCGACGCCTTGCGCTGCGGCGCTTCCGCGCTGAGCAGGCGGCTGATATCGGAGGCGTTGAACTTGCTCGGCTCCGTCGCCGCCTCGGAGCCGGATTTCGGCTTCTGCACGGGCTTTGCGGCAGTCTTGCGCGGCTCGGGATTACTGGTGGTTGCCTCGAGCAATTTCGCTACCGCATCCGGCGTGAACTTGTGTTTGTCCTCGTGCGGCTTTGCTGCCGTCTTTTCCACCGGTTTGGTTTCCGGTTTCGGTTCGGGCTTATGCACTTCTGGTTTCGGCCGCGGTGCCGGCAACGGTTCGGCGGCGTCCTGCACCGGCTGCGGCTTCGCTTCAGACTTGGGTTCAGCCTTGGCCTGTGATTTCGGCGCTGGCGGCGGTTCGACCTTAGCCTCCTGCACAGGGCGCGGAGGTGGTTGAACGGGACGTTCCGGCGGCTTCGGCGGCGCGGGCGGCGTTTTTGCCGCTTCCTGTTCCGGCGGTTTTTCGCTGTCGCCCGGTTCCGGCTGCGGCTTGCCGGGCCGCGGAGGCGGCATCACATCTTTCTTCGCCTCGGCGAGCGGTGGCTGCGGGCGTAATTCGGCGAGATCAGCGACCTTTTCCGCACGATGCGACGGCTGGACGGTTTTGGCGGTTTTCTCGCCCTTCATGATCTGGTTGAGTTCGCTGGTCGTGACCATGTCGACCGGAATCGATTCGACGGCGTCCGGCAGCGGCGGCGCGCTCGAAAAAGAGACCAGAAAGGCCAGGAGAAAGGCGCCATGCGCGGCAAGAGAGACGCCGAAGCCGGGCTTTTCACCCAGACGCGCGACAAGACGCTGCCCAAGCCCCGAGAAACTCTGCCCCGTAAGAGACCGAACGTCCGCCGGCGGGCCGGCGAGACCGGCGCCACGATGCTCCTCGCGGCCCTCGTCCAGCTCCTGCTCGTCGAGATCCTCATCAAAGCGATGCATTGCGCGCGGCGGCATGGGGCGTAAAGCCTTAGTTCTTGCTCGGATCGGTAACCAGCGCGACTTTCTTGTATCCCGCACCGGTGATGATCGTCATGACCTCGGCGATCTTGCCGTAATTGACCGTATTGGCGCCGCGCACATAGATGCGTTCATCGAAGCCTTCCTTGGCCATATCCTTCAAGGCGGCGGCAAGCGTCGAGGTATCCACCTGCTTGTCCATGACGAAAATCTCGCCCTTGTCGTCGACCGCCACGGAGAGCGGCTTGTGCTCGACATTCAGGGCGGCAGCCTTGGTCTGCGGCAGATCGATCGGCACGCCGGTGGCGAGCAAAGGCGCCGCCACCATGAAAATGATGAGCAGCACGAGCATGACGTCGATGAACGGCGTCATGTTGATATCCGCCATCGCGCCGTAACGGTGGCCGCCCCGCCGTCCACGCCCCCCGCGGCGGCCGCCCGCCAAAGCCATGCCCATGATCGCTGGTCCTTTCGCTGTCTGTCTTCAGGCTCGCATCGGGCGGGCCGGAAGCCGCCGCTCCACGATGAGATTGTTGCCGTGCTGGATTTGGTCTCCCTCAGGCAGCCCGATCATTGAGACTGTGCTGATCGATCTGGCGCGACAGGATCGAGGAAAATTCATCGGCAAAGGCTTCGAGCTTGCCCTGTTTGCGCGCGACGTCGTTTTGCAGCTTGTTATAGGCGATAAGCGCCGGAATGGCGGCGAAAAGGCCGATCGCCGTCGCAAACAAGGCCTCGGCAATGCCCGGTGCCACCACGGCGAGAGAAGTGTTCTTCGAGGCGGCAATCGAACGGAACGATGTCATGATACCCCAGACCGTGCCGAACAAGCCGACGAAGGGGCCGGCCGACGCCACAGTGGCGAGGACGAGAAGCGAGGATTCGAGCCGTTCCGTCTCACGCGCGATGGAGACGTCGAGTGCCTTTTCGATCCGCGCCTGGAGTCCGAGGAAGGAATAGCTGACACCCTGCATGGAGCGTTTCCATTCGCGCATGCCGGCGACAAAAAGACTTGCCATTCCGGCGACGGGCTTGGCGGATAAGGTCGAATAGAGATCGTCAAGCGAGGTGCCGGACCAGAAGATATCTTCGAAACGCGCCGTGTCGCGGTCGAATTTCTTGAACAGAAGTGTCTTGTTGATGATGATCGCCCAGCACCAGACAGAGGCGCCGAGAAGGCCCAGCATGACGCATTTCACAATGATATGCGCCGACCAGAACATGCTGAACAATGACACTTCCGTAACCGGCACGGCGGCGCCGGCGATATCGGCTGGATTCATGAATTCATCCTCGTTGAGTGACCGGAAGCCCGGCGGCGGAAACGATATCTAGAGCATTGCCGATTTGGAGAAAGCCGCCGGACGATTCAAGATGTCCGAAAACACTTCCGTTTTGCAGAGAAGCTGTTCGAAATCCCGTATCCATGATCAAGACCATTGCCCGGCAAAAGGCCGCCCGGGCGTTGTCCAAGAACCCGCTCAAGCCAAGCCGTCGGCTTGTAATCGCATCTTGTAACCGCATCCGCCTGTTCCGAAAAGCGGAGCCATTCCGAAGAAGGTCTTCGCCGAATACGGCCGCCCCGGCAGGGATATCCATGTGAACGACGCTTGAGGAGGCGCAGCGGGAAACCATACAGCTGCAGCCTAGAGCATGTTCGGATGTTTCCGAACTCTCCATCTGGAAAAATTAGAATATTTTCAACGCTTTTGAATCGCGCAGCGATTCAATCCGAACCAAAATGCTCTTGGGCCATTCGCCGCAAGGATCTTTCCTTGTACGAAATTCCGTCATTTCTGCGGCTTTGCTTCTCTTCCACCGACGGATTGATCCCGAATGGCTATCCGTCGAACAGCTTCCTTGCCCCTTCTCGAACAGGCTTTGTTGTTACCCCCACATTTGACGGTGAGGCGGCAAGAGATCAGCCTAGAGCGTTTCGGATATATCCAGAAACGCTCCACTCAAAGAACAAGAGCATTTTCAGAGCTATGGAATCGCGAAGCGATTCACCATCAATACAAAATGCTCTAGACTTTCCGTTTCAGGCAAATCTTGCAGCCGATTATTTCCACCAGGCTTCCGTCACACCGCGACCCAAGCATTCCCCAACGCCTGCCGCGCGTTCTCCGGCTGAACCCGCAGCAAATCGCACGCCTGGCCAAAGCATTCTTTCGAAGGCCGCGGGCATCAAGCGTGGCTGTGACGGACCGCCTTAAATCTTCCTATCGCCTTAAGGTTAAGGACTAATTACGAAGTCTGCCCCGCAAAGCCTTTGCACGCGCGCGACAGAACCTCCGGGAATGCACCGGAGGTTCTGCAATGACCTTCTTTCTTTACCGACAGATACGTCCCGGAGGAGCGATTGAAAGGATCAACGCCCCGTCAGGACGGCCATAAGGGGAGGCGGCAGGATTTTGGCGCGCCCATTACTGCCGATCACCGCAAGCCGGACGGCCGCGGTCACCAGAATCGTATCTTCGCGAAGAACTCTCTGATTGAGGGAGACCGAAGCACCGCCGACAGACTCGATCGTCGTCTCGATGAGCAATTCATCGTCCATCCGGCCCGGCCGCAGGAAATCAATTTTCATATCCCTTACGACGAAGGCACAGGCATCGCCATAAGATCCTTCCGCCAGTTGAATCTGCGAAATCCCCCGCGCGCGCAGCAATTCCGTACGGCCGCGCTCCATGAAGCGCAGATAGGAAGCGTGGTAGACAATGCCGGAAAAATCCGTGTCCTCATAATAGACACGGATCGGCAGGAGATGCCGCTCCTTCAACGCTTCCCCATCCATGACCATTCAGACTCCCGTTCATTCCACCATGATCAGCACATCGCTGGGATTGATTACGGCATCGGCACTCATACCGACCGTGAGATTCAGGGCCTTGAGGGATTCATTGGTCATGGATGCGACCAGAATGGTTTCCCCGACGGCGATCTCGACATGTGAGGTTGTGACATCCGTATGGATGGCAGCAATTGTCCCCTGCAACACGTTGTGAGTGCAAATTTTCATCACTGGTTCCTTGAGTGACCGGAGTGCGGGACTGTAAGGGGCCATAAGAACCTTGAGCGAAGCTTGTGATCACTTCCAACAAAATGCGCCGTCCCGCAAGTCTCAATGCAAGTCTCAATGAATGTGCGGGCGATCGCATCCTGCGGTCCTGAAAAGATGCCGGTCCTCTCGCCCATTTGCGGGAAACAGCCGGCACAAAGCCCGGCCGTGCGGCGTTCAGGCTCACGACGACAAGCAACAACGCTTTTCAGGAAAGGTGTGGCGGATAAGAAACCCTGGGATCCTGTGTGTAAATGCCATCGTGACCAACAATGAATCCGGAAATGGAACTCGAAGGCCTGCCCCCGGCAAGCCTCCATCGAATAATAATTCGAACGCCGTTAAATTCATAAAACATTGAAATATCAGTATAGAATGCCCTTTATGCCGACACATTTAGGGGGCGCGCACGGAAGCACCGGCGGCAACAAATATCAATCCCCGGAGCATTTTCGATTTGAGCAGACCCATGTAATGATTCAGGCCTTTAAAATACGCACATAGTCAAAATGAACGGCTTGCAAACCATCCAGCAGCGCCCCCGAGCACCGGATGACAACAGCATTCATCTATCAGGATGGCCCGAAAGCAGACTTGTTTTATGGCCTGATCATCATGGCCTTTCGCCTGCCCGAACAGATTGCGGCACTCGACTTTCTAAGACACATCCCATCTTCATGCTTAAATTCTAGATTATTTCGAATATCCGATTATGACAATCGCCTTCAGCAGTTTACAGCCAGATGGCTAGAGTATTTTTGAAAATATCGAATTGCTTCGCGATTCCATAGCTTTGAAAATACTCTCGTTTTCCTGAATGAAGCATTTCGGTAACATCCGAAACGCTTTAGCGGGCTTTCCCGGCGGCCGGCCCGCATTGTCGCAGGGAAAATCCGCGCCGACTTGGCGGAGTGATCTCGTGACTTTTCCCATTCTCCCCGATTCCCTGCTCGACCAATTGCTGGCCGACGACAATCCGCTTCTCGATCTCACCACCCATGTCCTGCCAATCGGTACGCAGAAAGCGGAAATGCTGTTCGTCGCACGCGATGCCATGGTTGTCGCCTGCGCCGAGGAAGCAGCCCGCATCATCGAACGCGCGGGCGCCGATGTGAGCTTGCGAGTCGATACGGGAGCAAGGCTGGATCCCAGAACGCCCATATTGTGTGCGATCGGACCCGCCAAAAATCTGCTGCGCGCCTGGAAAGTCAGCCAGAATCTGATCGAAGTCGCCTCGGGTATTGCCTCGGCGGCCAGCGCAATTGTCGACGCCGCACGCGCTGTCCGTCCGGATGTCAGCGTCACCTGCACACGCAAAGCAGTGCCAGGCACCAAACTGATCTCGCTCAAGGCAATTCTGGCGGGCGGTGCCCTGCCGCATCGGCTCGGTCTTTCAGAAACCATCCTCATCTTCGCCGAGCATCGGGTGCTGCTTGCCGGCCATTCCGCCCGGGAGCTCGTGGCGCATGTCCGCCACGCGGCGGCGGAAAAGAAGATCGTCGTCGAGGTCGGCTCGGTCGAGGAAGGAATGATCTGGGCCGAGGCAGGAGCGGATGTCATCCAGGCGGAGAAATTTTCTCCTGATGCCATAAAGACATTGGTGGCGGCTGTAGCGGGCCTCACGCCTCGCCCCATCATTGCGGCAGCAGGCGGCATCAATGCGGACAATGCCGGTCTGTACGCGGCAGCGGGCGCCGATGTTCTCGTGACCTCGGCACCCTATTGGGGCAAGCCGCGCGATGTCGCCGTCACCATAACGCCCTACGCGGGTCTCGACGCCTGACTCGATCAACGAGCAATGAGGCTGCCAGCGGGTGTTTGGCGTTTTTCTCGCTTGCCCGCTCCACAGCCAAATTGCGGGATAGCGGAAAGGCATTTCCTGATGTTACAAAAAGGTCATAAGGAGACGCTCAGCTTCCTCTTGATGGAATGCCAAATTTCGATGACCATCTCTCTTTGAAAGCCCATGTGGTAAGGGTCGAACGCATCAAACTATCCCAAAAGCATTTTCCAATAATGCCTGAATCGTTTTGCGATTCCATTGCTTCGAAAATGCCGGGATTTTAAGGGGAACGTTTCTGGATATATCTCACGTTCTAGAGCATCAAACCCCAAAGATGCTTTTGAGCCTGTTCGGATGTTTCCGAAATATTCTCCAAAAATACTCTAGGACGAACGGGATCGAGACCGGCCCATGTTGGAAGTCGCAAAGAAAACCAGACGCGTGCCCAGCCTGAAGACGCTGGTGCATGCCCGCGTCCTGCGTCACGACGAAGCCATGGCCCTGACGACCCTGTTTTTCGAAGATGGGGAATTGCGCGTGCCGATCATCAATGATGCGATCGGCTCTGTCGTGCGCGTCCGGATCGAAGCGCGGGATGTCTCGATCGCTCTGTCCCGGCCGATGGATGTTTCGATCACCAATCGTTTGCCGGGACGGATCTCAGAGATCGAATATCTGACGCCACCCTATGTGCGCGTGTCCTTTGACCTCGGCAAGACGAGCCTGCAGGCCCTTGTGACCAAGGAATCAATCCTGCGGCTCGCCCTCGAACCCGGTCTTTCCGCCTGGGTGATGATCAAGGCGGTGGCAATTTCAAACGGCGGAATTATGCCAGATCACGTTCCGGCTCCGCGACCCTGGCCCTCGGCTCGAAAGACCAGTCGAGAGCCGACGTAAGTTCGTCGAGCGATTTCTTGGCTGAATTGGACGCGTGGCGGGCAATCGAGCAATAAAGCGCCACGAGCCTTTCACCGAAGGGGGTGATTTCCGCGCCACCGCCGCGCCGCCCCGGAAAGGTCGCGATGACCGGGCTCTCGAATGTGCGGTTGAGAGCATCAACCGAAAGCCAGCATTTCCGGTAGGAGAGACCCAGCGCCCGGCTCGCGCCGATGATCGAACGCTCAGTACGAATCATATTGATCAGCGCCAGGTCTTCCGGCTTGAACGTACCGCCGTTCGGCAGTTGCAGTTCAATCGCGAGACCGGCCTGGGTTGGCTTGGATTTTTGCATGGAAGCTCCCTTATCGCCCGAATATAGCAAGCCTTGCCAGAATTTTCGAGTCACTTTGCCCAGGGTTTACCACAGAGGTTATAAATAATTGTTTTCCGCCGCGTTTTTTCAAGAGCCCGTGAAGCCTCGCGGCATCTGTCAAACGAACGATATTTTTTGACATATAGGTTATTCAGTAAAACTACTCATGCCTTGGCAGAGTTGCATGGCCAACCCCAGGAAGGGCCAGCTTTTTCAAAGCAAAATCAATGCTGCTCATAATCTTATGGAAACGGATTTCAAATGGCTTAATGCCCGGCACGGGCGGGAATATCTTTTCGCCCGAAAGAAGAGAGCCAACCCGGCGATGATCCCTCGCGAAAGAATCCCACCAAAAATATAGCATCAAAAGCTTGCACGGATATTTCCGCTCAGATCTGCTGAAAAAATAAGCGCTGCTTAAAAATTGGCTTTACGATCGATGGCCTCTGTTTCGAGACGAACCATTCCGCCGGTCCCGCCAAAGCGTCATGTTAGTGGGTCGGTGGCGGGACAGGCGTTCCAGCCCACCGCTCTCGCACCTTGACCGGGTGTGGTTCCCTCGCCGCGCGGCGGCCATGCAGCTTGAATCGCTTCAGTGAAAATTGAAACCCGGCACGAGGCCCGGTGTGGTGCTCCCCGCCGCTTCCATGCGGCGCATGCCGCGCATCACGGCTTCGGCAATGCTGCGGGGACGTTCGTCCATGCCGGTCCAGCGGCAGGCCCGGCCGCTCGGATCGATTTCGACGATTTTGACGTTTGCGGGCATTTCCGTATCGTCCCTGGCGAGGCCCCGCAAAATGCCATCGAGTGGTGCGACCACCGGTTCGCGCCCAAGATGGCCAAGCACGACGCCCTTGTAGACACGGACACCGACATCGAGCGGTGTATGCCAGCGCCCGCCAGCCTGCGTGTAAACGAAACGTTCGCGGCCGACGCCGCCAAGCAGACTCGGCTCGGGGTGCTGATCCTCTGTCGAGCCATCCATCAAATGGCCGATCCGGCCGGGCCGCGTCTCGATCGCCAGATCGCAATTCTCACCAATCCGGTAACCGGGGCCGAGACCGACAGCTTGCCGGGCAAAGCCGCGCAGATCCGGCTTGACCGAGCGTTTATGCATGCGCGCATCGACGATGACATCGATCGATCCAAGAATGAGCAGATCCGTCAGCCCCATTGTGGTGACGAGCACGGTCTCGCGGGCGGCGAGCGCGCCACGCACCTCACTCAGATAATCGACCCTTTGCGCCTTAAGGTCATTGACCCAGGCGAAATCCCCAAAAAGCGCATCATGAAACGCCATGCCGCGGCGAATGACCGGAATGACCGGATCATGCGTCAGGATCACCGCGCGGCTGGAGCGATGCAGCAGAACGGCGACGGCCGAAGCGATTTCATTGGTGCCGAGAACAATCGCCAGCGGGCGCCTGGATTTGGGACCGTCGGAAAAGAACCGGTTGGTGAAAGACGGGGAACACATAAGAACCTCGGAGCGGGAGAGGCCAGGCGGATCATCCGGCGATTGGATCGCAGCACGATCGCATGGCGGCGAAAATCTCAAATCCCGCTCTCATTGTCCCAATGGACCGGTCACCTGCGCGGATCGGCCCCAGACGATGCGGGTCTCACCAAGATACGCCGAAGCTATATACTTCACAATACTTTTTGACAGCCAGTTTGCGCATTCCCGAGGCAAGGCTGCGCCAAAAGCTTTGCCGGCTGCGTCACACAGCCAGCAAAGCGTTGAAATTGAGTGGTTTGAGGCAAGCAGGCAGCGCCCTGCGCCGCCTGCAATCTCATCACAGATGATCGGCGAAAAAGGCGAGGGTGCGGGATTTGGCGAGGGTCGCGCTCGCTTCATCATAAGGGGGATAGCCCGCGCGATTGAAGGCATGACCGGTCGGATAGAGATAGATCTGCGCCTGAGGCTGCGCGGCACGGATCTTTTCAATGGCAGATGGCGGGATCCATTCGTCACGTTCGCCGAAATGCAGCATCAGCGGCACCTTGGGCTTCAGATCGGCCACATCGGCAATACCACCGCCGTAATAGGCAACCGCCGCTGAAAGGCCCGGCACGCGCGCCGCGGAGATGAAGGTCATGAGGCCGCCGAAACAGAAACCGACGATACCGACCTTTCCGCCAGCAGAAGCCGCCGCAACGGCGGCTTCAATATCGAGCAGGGCCTTTTCCTTGTCGGTCCTGTTCATGAGGTCGATCGCTTTGTCCCAATCGGCGCCGGTATAGCCCAGTTCGATGCCTGGTTCGAGGCGATCGAAAAGGGCCGGCGCTATGGCGAGATAACCTTCCGCAGCATAGCCGTCGGCAACGGCCTGAATATGCGGATTAATGCCGAAAATTTCCTGAATGACGACGACACCGCCGCGTGGCGTTCCTGCAGGAACCGCCTTGTAAGCGCCGATCGTGACGCCATCGCTCGCCGTCAGCGTAATCTTTTCACCCATATCCGATCCCTCCCTGGTTCATCGCCACGCGCCCGACCCTGACCAGCCTTGCGTGGCGGAAGCCATTCAATCGAAACCTCAGGCGATCGCCGGAGTGGCCGGCTTGCCCGGCTGCCCCGCCTGGCCCACTGGCTTCAACTGGCCGGTCGGCGCGGCGTGGCGCACGACCATCCCCTCGGGCGTGGCGAGCGTCGCGCTGCTGCGATCAAGCCGGGTATAAAGGGTGAAGCGTGGATCGAAAATGAAGGTCACGAAAAGTTTGAACCAGGACCGATGACATTTCAGGTGAGCGTAGAATTCGGGCGCCATCACGGTGAGACAGGGCAGCCTGACCCAGGGCACATCGGGAAAATCATGATGCTCGTTGTGATAGCCGATGTTCAGCGCCACGACGTTCAATGGACCATAATAATCATAGGTTTCCTGTTCCGTATCGGGTGTGTAATGCTCCTGAATCCAGCGCGCGCCGAGCGGATGCAGACCACCGACGGAAAACCAGAAAGACGCAAAGAGATAAAGCAGCGCGACGGGCCCGAGCAGAACCAGGATCGCGAGATCGAACGCAACGATGCAGGCGAGGTTGATGAAGGTCCAGCGGCCCCACATGGGCACCGAGGCTTTCAGACGCGGCAGGCGCGTGCCCTGGAAGACCGGGAACAGAAACATCCACGCCGCCTTGCCATACCATGTCCGGCCGAAAAGGCGCGCCTCCCAATGGCTCGGCAGATCGGCGTCATAATCATAATCGCCGAGATGCGAATGATGCTTGATGTGAAAATTGCGGAAGCCGATGGCCGTCGGCACACAATTGGGAAGATCGGCGAGAATGCCGGCCCATTTATTCGCCCGCACCGAAGCGAAGATGCAATTATGGCAGGCGTCGTGGATCACCACGTAAAGCGCATGATTGGCGAAAGCGCCGATGCAATAAGCGGCGATGAGGGCGACCCACCAGGCTTTGGTGCCCATCCAGGCGGCCATCAGAATCTGCAGACCGACGATGCCGAGCGTGACGACGAAAGTGAAGGGATCATGCCCGATGAGAGCGGCCACATCCGGATGCGCCGCTGTGATCGCGCGCCGGCGGACGGGATGCGGACGCTGCGCCGGGCCCGGAATGAAGCCAGTGAGGCGGCGGGGACGCTTGGAAGGACCGAGATCGAAAAGCTTGCCCACATCGTCACCCATGCCGTTCATCCTTTCGAGTTCGAAGTGGCCCGCGCGGTCACCAACCTGCCGAAAACCTCCCGCGCGCTCGTCATTTATTGAATCACTACGCGATTCAAAATCGTTGAAAATACTCTAATTTTTCCAAGTGGAACCATTCGGGAATATCCGAACATGCTCTAACCTGGCCCGCCGAAACCAGCGTCTGTTGAAACCATGGAAATCGCTAAAAACAAAGAAGCCTTTTCAGCGCAGGCGGCATGGCTGAAAAGGCTTCGAATTCCTCATATCCATAAGCGTCCCCATGAAGCGTCCCTATGCCGCATCGGCTTCACCGGCACTCCACCAACGCGCCAGGGCCAAAAGCATCATGCCGAAAGCATGGGGCCAAGCGCATCATCAGGACCGTCAGCACAAACGCCGATGCTATGATGGTGGCCTCACCGGGAAACGAAGGAAACCATCGCGGCGGGCAGCGGCTTCCTGCCCGGACCTTCTTCCTTTCAAGGAAGAAGATTCAGACACGTCGCATTGCGGACTTCTCAAGCCTCGCTGGTCGGCGCAGTCGTGGCGAGCGTGCTGGATTTGGGTGTCCGCTTCCAGGTCTCGGTACCGCCGAAGGTGCTTTTCAGAATGGCCGGCGCATTGGACAGGCTGATGTAGATCATCATCGGCGGCAACAAAATCACGGTCAGCAGATATTGGTACAGGGGACCGCGCCGCAGGACGAGATAGGGCACCAGTGTCAAACTGATCGCGACAAAGGCGACGACGGCGGCGAAGCCATTGAGCACCGGCATGAATTCGGTCGCATCACCGCCATCGAGGGCGATTCCCCCGAGCACCGAGGCGGTGGCGATCGCCGCACAGGGATAGAAAGCCTGGATCAGGATGAGCAGGCTGGCCGAGGCCTTGAGCCGGAACGAGAGATCCGAGGCCCAGATCTGCTTCATCAGCTTGCGGGTGACCTGCACGAAACCGGTCGACCAGCGCCGTTGCTGCACGCGCCAATGCTGCACCTTTTCCGGCACCAGTCCCGGCACCACCGGCTCCATGGTGAAGACGCCATGCCAGCCAGCGACTTCCGCCCGCACCGTCAGATCGAGATCCTCGCAAAGCGAATCACCTGACCATCCGCCGGCCGCGACGATCGCCTCGCGGCGCCACAGGCCCGCCGTGCCATTGAACTGGAACAGCCATCCGGCGCGATAGCGCGTGGCCTGTTCCATCGTATAATGGGCATCCATCATCATGCCCTGGATACGGGTCAGCCAGTTGGTGCGATAATTGGAGAATTCGCAACGCGACTGAACGAAAGCCGCCTTGGGATCGGCGATCATCATCGGCACGACGACCCGCAGCCAGTTCGGCGGCGGCCGGAAATCGACATCGAAGACAGCGATATAGGGCGCATCATTGCGCATCATGCCGGCGGCCAGCGCCCCGGCCTTATAGCCAGAGCGGTCGGCCCGGCGCAGATGCAGCACATCGACTCCCTGGGCGCGCAGATCCTGCACCACTTTCTGAGCGGCATGGGAAGTATCATCGGTCGAATCGTCGAGAAGCTGAATGTGCAGGCGATCACGCGGCCATTGCAGAGCGGCGGCGGCCTCGAGCGCGCCAGCGACCATTTCCGGCTCGTTGAAAATCGGAATCTGGATCAGGACATGCGGCAGGGCGGCTTCCGCCAGGATCGGCCCCGGGGCCGGGGTTCGCAACCGGCGGCCGATCAGCAATTCGAAAATATTGATGCCTATCAACGCCAGAAAGCCGCTCGCAACGAGCAGTAATCCGAGAATGGAGAGCAACAGGCTGCTCTCAAGACCAACTCTCAGGAAATCAATCGACGGCAAAGGCTTCATCCCGCGGCAGTATCAGATCGTCCACGGTCACGATTCATCATGGATCGCCCAAGCTCTCAACAAACGAATTGCAACATAGTCTTGCAAGGCTTGAGAAAGCTTAATGATGCATTGCCAATGACTTGTCCTGATTTTTGGCGTTCCCTTGCGGTTCCTTCGGCATTTCCCTGCCAACCCTATGGATGCGCCTTGCATGGCTAAACCGCTGCTTTTCCAAGGCCATGGGAGGTCACGCCAAACTCGCGGCGGCACCGGAATCTCACATCAAGCGAGAATCCACTGAGACGGATTCACAACCTCAACCGCGATCAGATCCGCTCCTGCGTCTGCGGAACATGGGCGGAAACGCCAGTCATAATCTTGTCGTAGAAGCGTGAGGGCAAGAGGCGGCCGAAACGCGCCAGCAAATAGAGCGGCAGCGGAAAGGCGACGACCGCCTTGCCGCGCGTGAGACCGCGGCGAATGAGCGCGGCCGCCTTGGCGTCGGAGAGTTCGAAGGGCTTGAACGTGTCGATACTGTCGTTCAGCGGCGTCTTCACGAAGCCGGGAATGATGAGGCTCACCAGAACGCCGCGTTTTTCGAGACGGCCCCGAATCGATTCCATATAGGCATGGACCGCCGATTTGGTCATGCAATAGGCCGGCGCATAATGTAGCCCATGCAGGCCGGCGATCGACCCCACGCAGGCGATCTGGCCATGCCCGCGTGCCGTCATGGGAGCGATCAGGGGTTCGATCGTATTGAGCACGCCGATGAGATTGGTCGCAAGGATCGCCCGCACCGCTTCCGGATCCTCCGTGAGATCGCCGGGCGCGAGGCCGGTGGTGATACCGGCATTGGCGATGACGAGATCGATCGGATGCGCCTTGTCGTGCTCGGCGATCCAGGCACTCATGGCGGCCCGGTCCCGCACATCGATCGCGCCCACGACCACATCGGCGCCCTGGCGCATCGCCTGTTGCGCGGTATCGGCAAGCCGTTCGGCATTGCGGCCGATGAGAATCAGGCAAAGGCCCGGCGCCGCATAGGCGAGGGCGAGCGCCTTGCCGATGCCGCTCGAAGCACCGGTGATGAGAACGGTACGCAGGTGCCGTGTTTCAGGATGCATGAGGCTTTTTCCAGGTGAGACTCGCTTCCGCCAAAACCGCGAGTTCGGCCGATCCTTTTGACGATCCCGCTGGCGCATCCCCTAGATCGGCCGACGCGGTCACATGCACCATGAGACGCAAAAGGATTTCCGGCTCGGGCTCCTCGCGCCGCCGGACGACCTTGCCGGACAAAGCGAGACCATCGCCTGCAAAGACAGGCCGGAGGAATTTGGCGGAAAGACGAATGAGACGCAAATCGGGCCGCCAGGCAGCAAGCGGCGGCTCGAAGGCAGCGAGGATCAGCATGCCCTGGACGGGCGGATACGGCAGGCCGATGGCCAGCGCCGCCTGCGGATCGAGATGCAGCGGATTGTCATCTCCCGAGGCTTGCGCATAGAAAGCCAGAGCAGCGCCGTCGAAGGGTCCGAGCCGCATCGGCGGCAACACCTCGCCCGTCGCGGGCAGAGGCAAATCGGCGGTGACAGGAAAGAGAGGGTCGCGCGGCGTCAAACGGCACTGTCGAAATTGGAAATATCTCTAGAGCGTTCCGGACAGGTCCGGAAATGCTCCAACCAGGGAAACCAGAGCGCCCGGCCGGAGCGGGGCGCATAGCGTGCCTGAACAAACTCTGGAAAGTTTGCTTCCCTCTATAAATCTTGGCAGCGTTGATCTTGCTATCAAAAGCAAGATCAATCGTGGCTTTAGCCACGCAAGGCTGCTTAGACCATTTGGACGCGAAAAGGAATCCCTTTCTCCAAAGGGATTCCCTCAATTATTCTCACACAGGGTCTCTTCAAGGGACGGCCGATCCGGGGGCTATGCCCGCTTTATTCGGCTGCGACCCGTTTGATCTTCTCATCATCCGGGTTCACCGGATCAGGCGGCAGACCACCCTCGGCGCGCGGTTCCGAGACATATTGGAAATTGCCCTCGTTCCAGGGACCGCGATAATCCTCGCCGCGCGACAGGTTGAAGACGACATTCACCGTCTCGTCGGGCGCGATCGTGCCGAACATCGGATCATCGAGCTTGCCCATGGCCTGAAGCGCCTTCATGAACATATTCGTATGGGTGATCTCACGGGTCAGCAGATGGGTCAGGACCTTTTTGGTCTTGTCATCCTCGCAATGTTTGATCAGCGCCTCATAGGTCTGCCGCGCCCCGGCCTCGGAAGCTATATTGGCGCGCAGGTCGCGCACCACATTGCCGCCCTCGTTGATATAGGAGGCGGTCCAGGCCGATCCCTGGCTATCGATGAAATGCGGACCGACGCCCTTCATCGCAAAGAGCGGCGCGTCATAGACATCCCCCTGATCGATCTTGCTCGTATGCTGGGCAATGAGCTTGCCCACCATTTCGAGATGGCCGAATTCCTCAACGGCAATGTCCTGCAGCATGTCGCGAATGCTCGGATCCTCGACATGGAAGGATTGCACCCAATATTGCAGCGCCGCCGTCAGTTCCCCCGTGGCTCCGCCGAATTGTTCGAGCAGCATCTTGCCGAAACGCGCGTCCGGCGCGCCGATGCTGACGGGTTGGATGGTTTCCTTGACGTGAATGAACATGATCTGTCCTCGAAGGTGAGTGAAGCGCCGCGCGGCGAAAGCCAGCGACCAAGGCGGCTCGACATCAGCCCCCATTGAGAGGGAAGCCGACGGAACGCCACGCGATGCCAGGGATGGAGACGCGGAAGGAGTAGGCCCGCAAAGCCGCCGCGCCTGTGTTAAAGCCACGAATATAGCTTTTAAAACAAAAGGATATATCGCGATAAAGCCGTTTGCTGCGGGGCTAACGAGCAACGATGAGAAAAGTTCAAGGTGAGGATGAATTATCTGAATGCCTTTGAACGCATCAGTAGCGGCCCAAACCGCTTGTAGCTGAGACGCGACATTAACCTCGGCTTGCTAGACTGCGGCGCGCAACCATCCCACCATCAAGGCCTGCCAGAAATGCGCTTCAGACTTTCTCCCCCCGGCGTTCCGGTCCTGCTCGTTTCGCTCGCCATTGCCGTCACCGCCATCGCCACGCTTTATACAAAGGTGCCCTTCGTCGGCCATTACGTGACCTTACACCGCTTCTGGGTCATGGCCGCGGCCTATGGGGTCCTTCTCGCAGGCGTCCTTTTCGAGGATTTGTGAGGCCAGGCTGTTACGGCGAGAACAGTGAAACGAGAGAGTTGAAACGAGAGCTTTGAAACGAGACTCGCGCGGCGGCAAGGCTCGCGCAGGGAAGCGTCCCATATTATATTGGCTGTATGCCCAAAGCTCCTTCCTCTCCGCCCGAAACCGCCGCGGGCGATACGCCGGCCGCAGCGAAAAAGACGCGATCTGCAAAAGCCGGATCTTCGAAAGCTGGATCCTCAAAAGCCAAGGCCTCGAAGCCGGAGGTCCAGCCGCTCGATGAGCATCTGGCGGCTCTGCTCAATCCGGCCCTGACGAAAGCCGCCGCGCCCGTCGACAGGCCACCGGCCGGTCTTGCCGAAGTCCGCGCCGATTTTCATTTCGATATCGACGCTTTCGAAAGCGGGCCGGCCTCCCCGCGCCAGCGCGGAGGCACAGCGAAAGCCGCCAAACCTGCTTCCAAGCCCGCTTTCCCGGAGATGACCGGGGCATCGGCAACGGCTCAGGTGCTGCAGGATCTTTTGGCTTTGGGCGATCCCAACCTGCGCGAGCGGCCACCCTGGAGCCCTCATCGCCCGCCGCGTCCGGAAAAGAGCGAGGGTGGCCATCATTTCGAGATCGTCTCGGATTATTCCCCGCGCGGCGACCAGCCGCAGGCGATCGATGCACTGGTGGCAGGCATCGAGGTGCAGGAGCGCGATCAGGTGCTGCTCGGCGTCACCGGGTCGGGCAAGACCTTCACCATGGCGCAGGTCATCGCCCGCACCAATCGCCCGGCACTGATCCTCGCCCCCAACAAGACGCTCGCGGCGCAGCTCTATGGCGAGTTCAAGAGTTTCTTCCCGAACAATGCGGTCGAATATTTCGTCTCTTATTATGATTACTATCAGCCGGAAGCCTATGTTCCGCGCTCCGACACCTATATCGAGAAGGAAAGCTCGATCAATGAGCAGATCGACCGCATGCGCCATGCGGCGACGCGCGCGCTGCTCGAGCGCGACGATGTCATCATCGTCGCCTCGGTCTCCTGCATCTACGGTATCGGTTCGGTCGAAACCTATACGGCGATGACCTTCACCCTGAAACAGGGCGACCGCATCGACCAGCGGCAATTGATCGCCGATCTCGTCGCCCTGCAATACAAACGCTCGGCCGGCGATTTCTCGCGCGGCGTATTCCGCGTGCGCGGGGATACGCTGGAACTGTTTCCGGCCCATTACGAGGATCGCGCCTGGCGCATCGGCTTTTTCGGCGACGAGATCGAGACGATCGTCGAATTCGATCCCTTGACCGGCAAGAAGTCGCAGGACCTCGAATTCGTGAAGGTCTATGCCAATTCGCATTATGTCACGCCGCGCCCGACGCTGCTGCAATCGATCAAGGGCATCAAGCAGGAACTGAAACAGCGCCTCGACGAACTCACCGCAACAGGCCGCCTGCTCGAGGCGCAAAGGCTCGAGCAGCGCACCACTTTCGATCTCGAAATGCTGGAAGCCACTGGCTCCTGCGCCGGCATCGAGAATTATTCGCGCTATCTCACCGGCCGGCGTCCCGGCGAACCGCCGCCAACTCTGTTTGAATATCTGCCCGACAATGCGCTCGTCTTTACCGATGAATCCCATGTCACCGTGCCGCAGATCGGCGGCATGTATCGCGGCGATTTCCGCCGCAAGGCGACACTCGCCGAATACGGTTTCCGCCTGCCGTCCTGTCTCGACAACCGGCCATTACGTTTCGAGGAATGGGAGGCGATGCGGCCACAGACGGTGCATGTCTCGGCGACCCCCGGCTCCTGGGAGATGGAACAGACCGGCGGCGTCTTCGTCGAACAGGTGATCCGGCCAACGGGCCTCATCGATCCGCCGGTCGAGGTGCGTCCAGCGCGCAGCCAGGTCGACGATCTGCTCGACGAATTACGGCAGGTAACGCAGCGCGGCTATCGCAGCCTCGTCACCGTGCTGACCAAGCGCATGGCCGAGGATCTGACCGAATATCTGCATGAGAACGGCATACGCGTGCGCTACATGCATTCCGACATTGACACGATCGAGCGCATCGAGATCATCCGCGACCTGCGGCTCGGCGCCTTCGACGTGCTCATCGGCATCAACCTGTTGCGCGAGGGGCTCGATATTCCCGAATGCGGCTTCGTTGCCATTCTCGATGCCGACAAGGAAGGGTTTTTGCGCAGCGAAACGTCGCTTGTCCAGACAATCGGCCGCGCCGCCCGCAATGTCGAAGGCAAGGTCATTCTTTATGCGGATCACGTCACCGGCTCGATGCAACGCGCCATGGCCGAGACCGAACGCCGCCGCGAAAAACAGCAGGCCTTCAACATCGCGAACGGCATCACGCCGGAGACGATCAAGCGCGGCATTCACGATATTCTGGGCTCGGTCTATGAGCAGGACCACGTGAGCGTCGATACCGGCCTCGCCAATGCCGAATTCGTGCCCGGCAATAATTTCAAAATGACCATTGCCGATCTCGAAAAGCGCATGCGTGAGGCGGCGGCCAATCTGGAATTCGAGGCGGCAGCCCGCTATCGCGACGAATTGAAACGGCTGCAGGCAGTGGAACTCGCGGTGGCCGACGACCCGCTGGCGCGGCAGGAAGAGATCGAGGAACAGGCAGGCAGCTACAAGGGCGCGCGCAAATATGGCGCCGCCGCCAATCTGCCGGCGCACCGCCCGCACAAGCCGACCGACGAGGAAATGGGGCCACATAATTTCGGCGGCGGCGAGGCAAAGCCGCGGGGAGGGAAGCCGCCAACGAAAAATAAGCCTCGGGCAAGGCCTCGGGGTTAGAAATTATTAGATGGGTGCGCGATCGCGGCATCACTGTCCGCAAGACAATCGACATGATCATCGGAACGTTCTGTATCGAAGGTAACCATCGGCTCTTGCATGCCGATCGGGATTTCGATCCGATGGAAAAATATCTCGTCCTTCGAGTGGTCTGCGTCGGATGATCGCCCCAACGATCACTGATCCTTAAACAACGATGGGATCATACGCCACTTAGGGCGTGTTCGGATGTTTCCGAACCGCTCCACTCGAAAATACTCTAGGTCGTCGGGCCACATCGGTGTCCCGAGCATTTCAACCAATTACTCCTTTCGCGTCCATTCGTCCGGAGACAATTCGATCGTCGGTGGATTCTCCCGCGAACCGCGCTTATTGCCGAACTTGCCGAATTGCAGCCGCTCCGTGACGAAGGTGCGGATGGTCGGTGCAATCAGGGCGAGGCCGACGAGATCGGAGACGAAGCCCGGCAGAATCATGAGCAGCGAGCCAAGCGCCGCGAGCGAGCCGTCGAACAAAGCCTCGCGAGACAGGGATTCGCGCGCGCGCATGCCTTCCTGAAAACCCATGCTTGCCGTCATGCCGAGACGCCGCAGCACCACGAAACCCACGAGGCTCGTCAACAGGCCGAACAGAATGGCGCCGCTCAGGCCTGCGACATAGACCACCAGCAGAAACACCAGGATTTCGCTGCCGAGCCAGAGGGCGAGGAACAGGAACAAAGGATTGAAAGGCATAGCTCAGGAGATCCGCATCAGGATTTACCGCTTAGAGCGTTTGGATATATCCAAAACGCTCCACTCAAGAACAAGAGCATTTTCATCGGCCTGAAATCGCAAGGCAATTCCAGGCCGATGAAAATGCTTCGGGCCGGAAAATCGTCGCTTCCCGCCAAACAGCGATTGAATTCCTATATGATCGGCCAGACGCCCGCGCGCAATATGCCGCTTTGCCGAACCGCCGGACGGGATCAGGCTTTCCATCGCAGAAGGTCCCGCTGGGGGGGTGCAAAAATGTCTATATCGGTTTTATGAAGCCACTCGCGCGGAATTTTGTGATGAAGCCGCTCGCACGGCACGCCGGATCGACCCGCCGGCAGCGAACGGCTCCCCTCAGGGTTTTGGACCCCTTGATGATGAATGAACAACCCTTCGATATGTCGATCGTCATTTTCGCCCTGCTCGCGGCTTTTCTGATCTGGAAGCTGCGCTCCGTTCTCGGCACGCGTAATGATAATGAACGACCGGGCGGCGGGCCGGCCATGCCTGGACGCTGGTCGGCAGGCTATTCCCAAAAACCTCGATCGGATGCGCCGGCTGGCAATGGCCAGTCAAGCGATTCCACCGCCTTCCGCCGCCGCTCAGCGCCGGCCAATGGCAGCGCACCGGACCAGAGGGAGAATGAAGGGGCAAGCAACGCCCCGCGCGACTGGAGCGCCTTTATCGCGCCTGGCGCGGCCGCTGCCCCCGGCCTTGATGCGATCGCTGCCGCCGATCCGGCTTTCGAGCCCCGCGCCTTCATCGAAGGCGCACGCGCCGCTTACGAGATGATCGTCAATGCTTTCGCGAAAGGACAGCGCGACGTTCTCGCCCCATTGCTGACGCCAGACGTCTTCGCCGGGTTCAACGGGGCCATTACCGAGCGGGAAAAACACGGACGGACAATCGATTTCACCTTCGTCTCGCTCGATTCGGCGAAGATCACGGAGGCCGCGCTCGTCGAGAATCATGCCGAGATCACCTTGCGTTACGAGGCCAAGATGATCAAAGTGACGCGTGACGCGCAGGGCAATGTGGTCGATGGCTCACCGGATCATGTCGTGGATGCCCACGAACTCTGGACCTTCGAGCGGCCAGTCGACGCGCGGGATCCGAACTGGAAACTGGCCGCGACGAAAAGCGAAGACTGATGAACGGAAGGGTAGGGGCGCCCCGTCGCCTCCGCTTTCCCGCCGATCAGGCTCTTGCTTGCCTTAATTCCCTTGCCTCGCCCTTCGCATCCGCCGCTGGCTCTAAGAGCCAACGCGGCGGGCTCCTAGCCTCTCTCAACCATGGCGCAGATTGCAGCATGATGGCCGCTTCGCCCAATCCGGCGTCACGTCCGATGGACGAAGCTTTTGCTCCCGCCTTCACCGCGCGGGAACTATCTTTTTCCGCCTTACCCGGCTTCGATGACGACGATTTCAGCGTTGCCTTTCGCGTCTTCGTCACTCATGCCAAAGCGGCTCTGAATGCTCTTGCGCCATTGCGGCCCGCGAGATCCGCACCGCGCAGCTTGCAGGATCTCTTTCTCAAGGCGGCATCGCTCGACGTAGCGGCTGATCCGCACGGCGCCCGCGCCTTTTTCACTGATCATTTTCGACCGTTTCTCATTCTTCCACGTGGAGGTTCCGAAGCCAATAGCGGCTTCTTCACCGGCTATTACGAGCCGGTGGTCGCGGCCTCGCTGACACCAAGCCCGGATTTTCCGGCGGCTATCCTCGGACGTCCGGACGATCTCATCGCCCTGCCGCATGATCACCCTTCCGGTTTCGCCGCACGCCGCGCGACGGGAAATGGCACTTTCGAACCCTATCCCGACCGCGCCGCCATCGCCAAGGGCGCGCTGGCAAATCATGCAGTCCCCGTGGCCTATGTTCGCGATGAGGCGGAAGCCTTTCTGATCCATGTGCAGGGCTCGGCGCGATTGGAATTGCCTGATGGCTCGGCGGCGCGGCTCGTCTACGCCGGTCGCAACGGGCGTCCCTACCGGTCGATCGGACGCATTCTGATCGAACGCGGGGATATCGCGCCGGAAGCCATGTCTCTTTCCGCATTGAAAGGCTGGATTCGGGCGCATGGGCAAAAGCCGGGCGAAGCCGGCCTCGCTCTGCTCCATGAAAATCCATCCTATATTTTCTTTCGGCTCGAGCGTTTCGGATTGATCGGGAAACGCTCCACTCAAGACAACCAGGGCATTTTCACAGAAACGGGATTGCCATCGGAAAATACTTTGGAGCCCGCCACGCGAGAAGGACCGATTGGCGGCGCTGGCCTGTCGCTCACACCCTTGCGCTCGATCGCCATCGACCGATCCTTGTGGCCCTATGGCACACCGATCTGGGTCGATGCGGAGTTTCCCTGGGATGCTTCTCTCGGTGCCGATCCGCCGCCGACGCCCTTCCGACGGCTGATGATCGCCGAGGATACGGGATCAGCCATCATCGGACCGGCACGCGCCGATCTGTTCATGGGATCGGGCGCAGCGGCCGGAGACCTCGCGGGACGGCTCCGCCATTCTGGCCATTTCATTGTGCTGTGGCCGCATGGCGAAGAGATCGAGCCATGAAGAAGGATCCGCCCCGGCGCCGCCACCGGGCCCTGACCGACGAGGAAATCTCGCTGTGGCATCACGTCGCCCGCTCGGTCGTCCCGCTGCCGGAATCGAGCCTGCCCGCCCTGCTGCGCAAGCAGGAAGATCCGGACGAATCCGAGAAGCCGAAACCGGAACCGCCTGCCGCACCTGCCCCGCCAAAGCAGGAGACTCGGCGAAAACCTCCCCTGCCGGCTCCCGCATCGCTCGATCCGAAGACGCGGCAGAAATTGTCGCGCGGCAAGCTCGCACCGGAACGCTCTCTCGACCTGCACGGCCTGTTCCAGCAACAGGCTTTCGCCGCCCTGCGCCGTTTTCTCGTCACGGCGCAGCAGGATGGCGTGCGGCTCGTCCTCGTCGTTACCGGCAAAGGCGAAAACAAGAGCGAAAATAAAGGGATTGATCTGGACCGGGAAACCGGGGTGCTCAGGCGCAGCGTTCCGCTCTGGCTTAGCGGGCCTGAATTGCGTGCGCTGGTCGTCGGTTTCGAGGCGGCGGGACGCCATCATGGCGGCGGCGGCGCGCTCTATATCCGCTTGCGCCGTCTCGACCGGCCAGTGCGACCAAACAGAAAGGATGGCCCGCGATGACCCCTTTCGGCGAGAAATTGCGGGAATTGCGGGCGGCGCGCAACATGAGCCTGAAAGCCATGGCGGCGGCGCTCGACGTCTCGCCCGCCTATCTCTCGGCGCTGGAACACGGCAAGCGCGGACAGCCGACCTATATTTTCGTCCAGCGCACAATTGCTTTCTTCAACATCATCTGGGACGAAGCCGAAGAATTGATGCGTCTCGCCCAGCTCTCGAATCCACGCGTCGTCATCGATACGGCGGGCCTCAGTCCCCGCGCGACCGAACTCGCCAACCGCCTCGCGCGGCAGGTGTCCCGGCTCGATGAGGACCAGCTCGCAGCCCTGCTCGAGCGACTGCCGCGTGAAGGCGGATAGATCGATCCGGAGGAAGAATGTCCGACGCCATCAACTGGAGCGCTTTACGCGCGCCAAGCCTCGCCGATATCGAGCGCCTTGCGGATGCGGCCTTCGCCTCTCTGCCGGAGACTTTTCGCAGCCTTTGCACCGATATCGTCGTCCGGGTCGAGGATTTCCCCGATGAGGAAACGCTCGACGCCATGGGCTGCGAAAGCGAATTCGATCTTCTCGGCCTCTTTACCGGCCTCGGCCTCGCCCAGCACGGGCAACGTGCCATGACCGGGCAGATGCCCAATCTGATCTTTCTCTATCGCCGCCCGCTGCTCGACTATTGGGCCGATCACGAGGATTCGCTCGGCGCGCTCGTCACCCATGTGCTGGTGCATGAGATCGGCCACCATTTCGGCCTGTCGGATGCGGATATGGAGCGGATCGAGAACGAGGCGTGAGTAGGCATTTCCATTCACGCCCCATCTCGCACGCCCCATCACGCCGGCAGATTGAGCAGCCCCGTCACGCCATTCTCCAGGCCGAACAGCAATCTTTGCCCGGCGTCGTCCCAGGTGAGCGCGGTGACCGCCGATTCAGCGCCATCGCGCACCGCATGCACGACGATTTCCGCCCCGTCGGCCAGACGCACTAGCAGGACCCAACCATCTTCATAGCCGATGGCGACGATCGGATCGCGCGGATGAAAGGCAACGCGCGAGACATTGGCGTTGCGCGCCCCGCATTCCTGCGGGGCCTTGTTCATCGGCCCGTCCTTGTCCTTGAACGGCCAGACGACGCAGGCATTGGCGCCGGAGGTGGCGAGCCATTGGCCATCATGCGACCAGGAGAGCGAGCGCACCTTCGAAGGATAGCCGCTCATGCGCATATTGCCCTTGTCGCTCAGACGCCAGCCATGCAGATCGTTTTCCTGCATGGTGGTGATGAGAAAACGGCCATCGGGCGAGAAGCTGATGTCGAGATGCGAGCCTTTCCATTCGCAGCGTTCGGGCTCCGCCGCCGTATTGGGAAACCACAGGCTCGCGCCATTGTAATGCGCCATGGCGAGCCTGTAGCCCTTCGGCGCGAAAGCCAGACCGCGCACGGTCGAGGGCGCATCCACGGTTTTGACGGCGCCTTTCGCATCCCGGCAATAGACTGTCTTGCCGGTCGACCAGGCAAAGGCGCCATCCTCGCGCCCGGTCAGAGCATCGATCCATCGGCCCTTATGCGCCGAAATTTCCTCCGTCACACCGGCCGTCGTGGTGCGCACCACCCGCCCATCGTCGCCTCCGGTGAGAATGACCTTGCCGATACGGCGGGCGGCGAGAATGCCGGCGCCCGGATGTGCATCAATGCGCCGCGTCTGCGCATCATCGCGCAACAGGATCTGTCCCTCATTGAGGACGAAGGCGATCAGGGGACCGACGAAGAAAGCATCGACGAGCGCTTCGCCGATTTCGCCGAGAACGACATTCTGGGTGAGGGAATTAGGGGAAGGAGCCATGCAATCGATACGGAAGGAGAACGCAACCCTTGGGACAAAGGCCCGGAGGAGCAGGCTTATCCCGGAACGCGAAAATTGACACGCGATTTCTGCACGGCAAGCGCCAAAGCGCAAGAGAGCGGAACAAAAAGGGCTCCGGCCAATCCGGAGCCCTGACGAGAGCTGATGCGCGAAGAATATGCAGGCCCCGAGCCGAGGCCAGAGCGATCAAGCCTTGGTCGGCTGCTTGCAGTCGATGCCCTTGCTGGCGAGGAGCTGGGCGAGTTCGCCCGACTGGAACATTTCGCGGGTGATGTCGCAGCCGCCGATGAATTCGCCCTTGACATAGAGCTGGGGAATCGTCGGCCAGCTGGAGAAATCCTTGATGCCCTGACGGATCTCGTCGTTCTCGAGGCAGTTCACATGTTCGTAGTTGACGTCCATATAGCCGAGAATCTGGACGAGCTGGCCGGAAAAGCCGCATTGCGGGAAATTCGGCGTGCCCTTCATGAAGAGGACGACGTCGTTCTTGTCGACGATGGACTTGATGAGATCGGAAACGGCAGACATGGCGGTCCTTTCTGAAGAAGATTTTGAGAGATCACCCGATGCGTGGAAGACAGAACGAACTGGCGACGCACCAGGCGATTGAATCGATGAGCGCGGCTCTGAAACGCCGCTAAAGCATTTTCCCTTTACGTTGAATCGCTCTGCGATTTCGTGCCTTTGAAAATGCTTTACTTTCTTGAGTGAAGCATTTCTGGATATATCCGAAATGCTTTAGGCTCTGATTTTCGCGTGCAACATTCCGGCTAGACCGGAAAGGCTCTCATGCCTATTTCGGCGCATAGGTGGTGAGCTGCAAGGCATGCAGCTGGCCACCCATATTGCCACCAAGCGCCTTGTAGACGATCTGATGCTGCTGCAGCTTGGTCTTGCCGGTGAATTCCGAGGAAATCACGATCGCGGCGTAATGATCCTTGTCGCCGGCCAGATCGGTGATCTGGATTTTGGCGTCCGGAATTCCTTCCTTGATGAGGCGTTCGATTTCAGATTGTTCCATGGGCATGATGGAAATGACCTCGCAGGCTTTGCTTTTCCGCTCGACCGAACCGGCCGGAATGCTGGTTTGTCGATACGATGCTGACGATCAGCGAACAGTTCATCCCTGTCTCATCGATCACGCGTGAGTATAATCAATGAGGCTCGGCGTGAGAGCCGCCACCCGCCAGTCGCGGCACCAATCGTTCGAAAGCGGACTTCGAAAAGCGACCTCCGCCTCTCGAAACCCTCTCCGGCTTTTAGAATCGCATATATGCAAGAAGCGGGCAAATTGAAACGTCCCGCCTCCGTTTTCGGCCCGGCTTCGACTTTTGGATCATCAGGCCGGGGCCACGGCTGAAATCTAAAAGTATCGGCAAACTTTAAAAAGTTCGCTTCGCCATCAACTCCGGCAGGAAGGAGTCGAATCTCTCGCGCAAGGCGTCGAGCCCGACGCTCGCCACCTCGCCGAACGCCAATATGGAGCTCCCCGTCGTTCCGATCAATTGGCAGGGAATGCCCTGCGCCTCGGCCTCGAGGCGAATGGCTTCGGCCTTTTCCGGCAGGGCGGTCGCCAGATAGCGCGCCTGATCTTCGCCGAAAAGAAAGGCATGGGCCGGCAGCGATTCCGGCAGTTCGATGCGGGCGCCGATACCACCCGCGAGCGCCATTTTGGCGAGCCCCAAGGCAAGGCCACCGTCGCTCAGCGTGTGAACCGCCGTCAGGGCGCGGTTTTCGATCAGCCCGCGCAGAAAATCGCCATGCCGCCGTTCAACCGCAAGATCGACCGGAGGCGGAGCCCCTTCCTCGCGGCCGCAGAGATCCCGCAAATAGACCGACGCGCCGAGCCAGCCATGTGTCTCGCCAAACAGGAGAATGGCGTCACCCGGCCGCTTGATGGCAAGGGTCGCGCCGCGGCTCGCGTCTTCGAGCAGACCGACGCCGCCGATGGCCGGGGTCGGAGGAATGTCCTGCCCCTCGCTCGCATTGTAAAGCGAGACATTGCCGGAAACGATCGGGAAATCGAGCGCCCGGCAAGCCTCACCGATGCCTTCGAGACAGCCGATGAACTGACCCATGACATGCGGATTTTCAGGATTGCCGAAATTCAGATTATCGGTGACGGCAAGCGGTGTCGCCCCGACCGCTGTCAGATTGCGCCAGGCGAGCGCCACCGCCTGCTTGCCGCCTTCATAAGGGTCCGCCTCGCAATAACGCTGCGTGACATCGGCGGTGAGCGCCAGGCCCTTTGGCCCGTCGCCGAGGCGGATCAGCGCCGCGTCGCCGCCGGGATCCTGTGTCGCGGGCCCCTGGATCGTATTGCCGAGGATGAGCGAATCATATTGCTCGGTGATCCAGCGTTTCGAGGCGAGATCGGCGCTACCAATAAGGCGCAGCAAGGCCTCGTTATGCGGCAATGGCGCCGCCACGGTCTCGGGCGCGAGTGGCGCGGCCTTCGGTGTCGGCACCGAGGGACGGTCATAGACCGGCGCCTCGTCGCCCAGTTCCTTGATCGGCAGATCGGCCTTCACCTCGCCATGGTGACGGATGACGAAACGCGGCTCGGCGATGGTCTTGCCGATGATCGCGAAATCGAGCCCCCATTTGCGGAAAATCGCCTCGGCCTCAGCCTCCTTGTCGGGGGCCAGCACCATGAGCATGCGCTCCTGGCTTTCGGACAGAAGCATTTCATAGGCGCTCATGCCGGGCTCGCGGCAGGGCACGGCATCGAGATCGAGTGCAATGCCGAGATTGCCCTTGGCGCCCATTTCCACCGCCGAGGACGTGAGACCCGCAGCCCCCATATCCTGAATGGCAATGACCGCGCCGGTGCGCATCAGTTCGAGACAGGCTTCAAGCAACAGCTTTTCGGCGAAAGGATCGCCGACCTGCACGGTCGGGCGCTTTTCCTGCGCATCGGCCTCGAAAGCGGCCGAGGCCATGGTCGCGCCATGAATGCCGTCGCGGCCGGTTTTGGAGCCGAGATAGACGATCGGATTGCCGATTCCGGTCGCCTTGGCATAGAAAATCTCGTCTCGCCGGGCGATACCGACGGCCATGGCATTGACGAGAATATTGCCGTTGTAGCGGCGATCGAATTTGGTCGAACCGCCGACGGTCGGCACACCGAAACTATTGCCATAGGAGCCGATGCCGCTCGCAACACCCGCGATCAGATGGCGCATCAGCGGATGGTCCGGCGCACCAAAGCGCAACAGATCGAGCGTCGCCACGGGGCGCGCGCCCATGGTGAAGACATCGCGTAAAATCCCGCCTACCCCGGTCGCCGCGCCCTGATGCGGTTCGATATAGGAGGGATGGTTGTGGCTCTCCATCTTGAAGATGCAGGCGAGCCCGTCGCCAATATCGATGACGCCGGCATTTTCACCCGGCCCCTGGATGACCCAGGGCGCCTTGGTCGGCAATTTGCGCAGATGGATGCGTGAGGATTTGTAGGAACAATGCTCGTTCCACATGGCCGAGAAAATGCCAAGCTCGGTGAAGCTCGGTTCGCGGCCGATAAGCGCGAGAAGCCGCTGATATTCGTCGGGCTTCAGGCCATGCGCAGCGACGAGTTCCGGCGTTATTCGCCCTGAATGATGCATCACGATTCATTACCTGCCTAATTTTTGTTATCCGCCCCATCAAACTTTACAATAGAAAATATTCGGGGTATCTTTAATTGTTGAATTAATACTTTTTTTGTTAAAAAAACAAATATTTACTTCGCCCTACAACGCAATCTACAAATTAACATTTCCAATCATAACTATTATACGGGAGCTTTTCAAATGCCTTTTGAGGGATTTATAAAACCACTACTGGAAAAACTTATCGAATTTTTAAAATATAAAATTATCGTTTCTATAATTTTTGGTTTGTTATTTTCGTTTATTTTAACATCCTTAGTTGGATTTATGTTAGGCTTACTAAGCATCGACGGCGGGCATTGGATCACTCACAGCTATAGTGCCGGATCATTTTGGGCCAATGGCGCTCTAGCAGCATTTCTCGTATTGTCGTTTTGTGCAATCACTATCATAATTTATGTTTCTATTAGGGTCCAGGGTGAAGATTTTCTCCACCCAATTAGACTTAAACTCTTAGGTGTCAGAGAACTAAAAGCTAAAACGTGGAAACATAACTCTGATGGCACATGGACGCAAGAATTTGTCACACACAACATTATATTCACCATGGACCTAAATAACAAACTAACAGCAACTTTACAGATAAGAGAAAGCGACCTTTTCACCGACTGTAATATGCAGACAAGTATCGTTCATATAAATCGCGAAACTGCTCCATTTTACAAATTATATGTTCTTTTTTTTGCAACTATGCAGCTTAAAGAAGAGATTAAGCACTACTTCGGCAGCGAAGAAATTAGCTCTACGATGCTATTTATACTGAAGTTCGAATATGCGAGGGGTCACGATATTGCGCGCTTTGATGGATATTGGTTTGATGTCGAAAATGTCATTTACCGCCTAATGGTTAATAGCACTGATAACAATGCAACAACACAATTAGCAAACCTATTGAACCATGGCGTTCAAAATTACAAAAATAAGTGTGAAGTAGGCGTGCGCCTTTGACTATTAAATTAATCTTTTGTTTGCTCTAAAATTTATCCATACTGAGAAAGACTCTGGAACAGAGGCAGGCCGTCCGTACCGCCGATGATCGGCTCGATGAGATTTTCCGGATGCGGCATCAGACCGAGCACGTTGAATTTATCCGAATAGATGCCGGCAATATCGTTCAGCGAGCCGTTCGGATTGGCCGCTCCGCCGATTTGCCCGCGTGCGTCGCAATAGCGGAAGGCGATACGGCCGTCGCCTTCGAGCCGCGCCAGCGTATGGTCATCCGTGACATAATTGCCTTCGCCATGGGCAATGGCCACCTTGATGACCTGCCCCGCTTTATATTGAGCGGTAAAGGGCGTATCGGCACGTTCGACGGAGAGATGTTGCATGCGGCAGATGAAGCGCAGATCGGCATTGCGCATCAAAATGCCGGGCAGGAGACCGCTCTCGACGAGAATCTGGAAACCGTTGCAGATGCCGAGCACAAGGCCGCCACGCGCCGCATGCTCGGCCACCGCCCGCATGATCGGTGAATGCGCCGCCATGGCGCCGCAGCGCAAATAATCGCCATAGGAGAATCCTCCCGGCAGGACGACGAGATCGGTGCCCGGCGGCAGTGTGTCCTCGCCGTGCCAGATGAGCCGGGGCGCCTTGCCGCTGGCATGTTCCAGCGCGCGGCAGACGTCCTTCTCGCGATTCGAACCGGGAAAAAGAATAACGGCAGCGTTCATCGACAATCCGTTCAACGGCAGACTCGCGCGGCCGAAACCACGATTGATCTGCTTGTTTCAAAGCAAATCGCTGCTGCCAGGAAATAAGATGCTCCCGCTTCCTTAGAGCCTTTTCGGTTCAAAGGGAATCACCGCGCGATTTCCCCTTTCGAAAAAGCCTCATTTTCAAGCAGCAGGCTGGAAAAACCCGGATCGCTCAGCGATCGGTCAGGATCTCGATGCGGAAATCCTCGACCACCTGATTGGCGAGGAGTTTGCGGCAGGCCTCCTCCAGCAATTCCTCAGCGGCGCCGACCAGCGTTTCGGACAATTCAATGTCGAAAATCTTGCCTTGCCGCACGCTTTCGATGCCGTGCAGCCCCTGCGCGAGCAGCGCGCCCTCGATGGCCTTACCCTGCGGATCGAGAATGCCTTTGCGCAAAGTGACGGTGACGCGGGCTTTCATGGCACTTTCCAGAGACGGCGGTTTCCAGAGAAAACAGGGCGGAGAGCATGCTCTCCGCCCGAAACCAAGCTTGCCGGGAGTTATTACCCGGCAGCAGGACAATTTACTGAACGAGCTTGGGTCCGCTCGCGCGGGGCTGCTCGCTCTCCGGCAGGATTCCGAGCCGGCGCGCGACTTCCGTATAGGCCTCGACGAGGCCACCGAGATCACGGCGGAAACGGTCCTTGTCCAGTTTGTCGTTGGATTTGATATCCCAAAGACGGCAGGAGTCCGGGGAAATCTCGTCGGCGACGACGATCCGCATCATGTCGCCTTCCCACAAGCGGCCACATTCCATCTTGAAATCGACGAGGCGGATGCCGACGCCGAGGAACAGGCCAGTGAGGAAATCATTGACGCGGATGGCGAGCGCCATGATGTCGTCGATTTCCTGGGGGCTCGCCCAGCCGAAGGCCGTGACGTGTTCCTCAGAAACCATCGGATCGTTCAGCTCGTCATTCTTGTAATAGAATTCGATGATCGAGCGCGGCAGCTGGGTGCCTTCCTCGATGCCGAGACGGGTCGAGAGGGAACCGGCGGCGACATTGCGCACGACGACCTCAAGCGGCACGATCTCGACTTCGCGGATCAATTGCTCGCGCATGTTGAGGCGGCGGATGAAATGGGTGGGGACGCCGATATCGTTGAGGTTCTGGAAGATGAACTCGGAGATCCGGTTGTTCAACACCCCTTTTCCGTCGATCACCTCATGTTTCTTGGCATTGAACGCGGTTGCGTCGTCCTTGAAATGCTGGATGAGCGTACCGGGTTCGGGTCCTTCATAGAGGACCTTGGCCTTGCCTTCATAAATGCGCCGGCGGCGATTCATTGGGATTAACCGTGGCTTGAGATGATCCATGGGTGACCGTGGCTCCTTTGAGATCCAGTGCCCCCGGCGAATTCGGCCTGCTGCATCGCACCGCAGGACCGTTCGGGAGCGGCAAAGGCTTTGCTTCTGTCGCCACGATGCGACGGTCCTAGCTTTTTCCGCTTCGGGAAACAACCCGGACGCGCAAAACGCCAAACCGTCATCCGTGCCGGCGGCCAAGCCTGGCAGCCAATCCTCAGGCTGCGGGAGTGACTCTCCTTCCTGGTCCAGACGGTTTTTCGAGTGCGCGCATACCGACGCTTTCTTCCCCTAGCAGAGAATGGTTCAGGAATACAGGAAGAAATAGGCCCCTATCCTGCCACCCGATGCTTGCGCGGCGCTTGCATCCCGACGGTTCAGGCGCCCGCCCGGTTGCCAGTTCTCATTCTGGAAGCTTAGTTTCTCGTGCTCTCGTCTAAATCCGGTTAAAGTGGGCACGAAAGAATTAACAGGCTGGATATGGGTTTTTCATGACAGATTTCGACGCGGAATTCGAAGCCAAGCTCAAGCATGACGAAGAGCTGAAGTTCAAGGCCAATGTCCGCCGCAACAAATGGCTCGGCGCCTGGGCTGCCGAACTGCTCGGCAAGTCCGAGGTGGAAAGCGAGGATTATATCGTCGAGGTCATCGCCTGCGATCTCGACGAGGATGGCGAGGATGAGATCGTCAAAATGCTCGTCCGTGATTTCGCCGCTGGCGGCCGGTCGGAAGGCGAAAGCGAAGTGCGCGCGCAAATGCTCCGCTTTTTCGAGGAAGCAGTGGCCGAGATCAAGGCCATCGCCGCCGAGGCCAAGGAAAACAGCCCGGATTACGTGCCGCCTCTCCTTCCCGACATGCCGGAGGATTGAAGCGTACCAGCGCAGCGCCGGAACCATGCGGAGGTCGGGCGGGGAGGGAGAAGAGTCATCGATAATATTTAAGTGGAAAATTCACGATTGCCAGAGCAGGCTCGCCGCATGACCCAATCCGCGCCCGAACCCTCGCTCGTTTTCGCCCCCGCCCGAGCCGATCTCGCGGCGGCGGCTCAAGTCTGGCTCCTGCATCTTTCCGGCGAACGCCGTGTCTCGGCGCTCACGTGCGAGGCTTATGCGCGCGATCTGCGGCAGTTTCTGGCTTTTCTCGCTGATCATTTCGGCGGCCCGCCCGATTTTGCCACTTATGCGGCGCTGACGCCTGCCGATCTGCGCGCCTTTCTCACTTCCCGCCGCAACAAGGGCACCGGCAGCCGCTCGCTCGCTCGCCAGCTTGCGGGGCTGCGCTCCTTTGTCCGGTTCCTCGAACGTGAGGGCATGGGTGAAGGAAAGATCAAGGCGCAGATCTTCAGCGCGGTGCGCACACCGACACTCGCCCGCAGCCTGCCGAAACCGCTCAATCCGCAGGCCGCCTGCGCTCTGGTCGATGCGGAAAACCGCCCCGAAACCGAGCAGCCCGCCTGGATTCTGGCGCGCGATGCCGCAGTACTCGGCCTGCTCTATGGCGCCGGCCTGCGCATTTCCGAGGCTTTGTCGTTGACGCGGCGCGAGGCCCCGACCGGTACGACCGACAGTCTGACCATCACCGGCAAAGGCCGCAAGACGCGCATGGTGCCGATCATCAAGCCGGTCCGGCGTGGCGTCGAAAGCTATCTCGCGCTCTGCCCCTATCCGCTGCCGCAGGAAGGACCACTGTTTCTCGGCGCCAAGGGGGGCCCGCTGTCGCCGCGCATCATCCAGCTCGTCGTCGAACGAATGCGCGGTGCGCTCGGCCTGCCGGCGAGCGCCACGCCCCATGCTTTGCGCCATTCCTTCGCCACCCACCTGCTCGGACGCGGCGGCGATCTCCGCGCGATCCAGGAATTGCTCGGTCACGCATCGCTCTCGACGACGCAGCTTTATACGGCGGTCGATCAGGCACGGCTGCTCGACGCCTATCGCGCGGCGCATCCACGGGGACGATAAGCTGCCACCCGCAATCGCGTCGCAGACTCCTTCCCTTCCGCCCCTCCTGCTGCTATCTCAAGCCGCATGAGCACGCCGATCGACTCCATCCGCAATTTCTCCATCGTCGCCCATATCGACCATGGCAAATCGACCCTCGCCGACCGCCTGATCCAGCAGACGGGCACTCTGGCCGAACGCGAAATGGTGGAGCAGGTGCTCGATTCCATGGATATCGAGCGCGAGCGCGGCATTACCATCAAGGCGCAGACCGTGCGGCTCGAATATCGCGCCAGCGACGGCAAGCTCTACGTCCTGAACCTCATGGACACGCCCGGCCATGTCGACTTCGCCTATGAAGTCTCGCGCTCTCTCGCCGCCTGCGAAGGCTCGCTCCTCGTGGTCGATGCCAGCCAGGGCGTCGAGGCGCAGACGCTCGCCAATGTCTATCATGCGCTCGATGCCGGCCACGAAATCGTCCCCGTTCTCAACAAGATCGACCTGCCTGCCGCCGAGCCCGACCGCATCAAACAGCAGATCGAGGATGTGATCGGCCTCGATGCCTCGAACGCCGTCCTCATTTCGGCCAAGACCGGGCTCGGCATCGAGGAAGTACTCGAAGCCATCGTCACCCGCCTGCCGCCGCCGAAAGGCGACCGCGAAGCGCCGCTCAAGGCGCTGCTCGTCGATTCCTGGTATGATGCCTATCTCGGCGTGGTGGTGCTGGTGCGCATCATCGACGGCACCTTGAAGAAGCATCAGAAAATTCAGATGCTGGGCGCCGGCGCGCATTACGAGGTCGACCGCATCGGTGTGTTCCGCCCCAAAATGCAGGATGTCGCCGAGCTCGGCCCCGGCGAGGTGGGTTTCATCACCGCGCAGATCAAGCAGGTGGCCGATACGCGCGTCGGCGATACGATCACCGATGAGAAGCGCCCCTGCACCGAGGCCCTGCCGGGCTTCAAGCCGGCCCAGCCGGTGGTTTTTTGCGGCCTGTTTCCGGTCGATGCCGCCGATTTCGACGACCTGCGCGCCGCCATGGGCAAGTTGCGGCTGAATGATGCGAGCTTTTCCTATGAGATGGAAAGTTCCGCCGCGCTCGGCTTCGGCTTCCGCTGCGGCTTTCTTGGCCTGCTGCATCTCGAAATTATCCAGGAGCGGCTGGAGCGCGAGTTCAATCTCGATCTCATCGCCACCGCGCCCTCCGTGGTCTACCGCATCGTGTTGCGCAGCGGCGAGACGATCGAGCTGCACAATCCCGCCGATATGCCCGATCCGACCCTAATCGAGGCGATCGAGGAGCCGTGGATTCGCGCCACCATCCTCACCCCGGATGATTATCTCGGCGCGGTCCTGAAACTCTGCCAGGAGCGGCGCGGCCTGCAGGTCGATCTCTCCTATGTCGGCAAGCGCGCCATGGCGACCTATGATCTGCCACTCAATGAAGTGGTGTTCGATTTCTACGACCGGTTGAAATCGATCTCCAAAGGTTATGCGAGCTTCGATTACAACATCACCGATTATCGCGCCGGCGATCTCGTCAAGATGCAGATCCTGGTCAATGCCGAGCCGGTCGATGCGCTCTCGATGCTAGTGCACCGCGACCGCGCCGACATGCGCGGGCGCGCCATGGTCGAGAAATTGAAAGAACTGATCCCGCCGCATATGTTCCAGATCCCGATCCAGGCGGCGATCGGCGGCAAGATCATCGCCCGCGAGACGGTGCGCGCGCTGCGCAAGGATGTGACCGCCAAATGCTATGGCGGCGACGCCACCCGCAAGCGCAAGCTTCTGGAGAAACAGAAAGCCGGTAAGAAAAAGATGCGGCAATTCGGCAAGGTCGAAATCCCGCAGGAAGCCTTCATCGCCGCCCTCAAGATGGATAGCTGAAATGACCCTGAACATCGCCGTGCAGATGGACCCGATCGAAAAGATCAAGATCGCCGGCGATTCGACCTTCGCCATGATGCTGGAAGCGGAACGGCGCGGCCACAAATTGTTTCATTATACGCCGGACACATTGTCTCTCGCCGGCACCGCTCTCGTCGCCAAGGCGGCGCCCATCAAGGTGCGGGATATCGAGGGCGATCATTTCACCCTCGGCGAAAAGGTCCGGCTCGATCTTTCGGCAATGGATGTGGTGCTTCTGCGCCAGGATCCGCCCTTTGATCTCGCCTATATCACCTCCACCCATCTCCTCGAGATGCTGGCGCCGCATGTCCTCGTCGTCAATGATCCCGCCAGCGTGCGCAATGCGCCGGAAAAACTCTTCGTCCTGCGCTTTCCGCAGCTGATGCCGGAAACGCTCATCACCCGCGACAGGGAAGAGATCGAGGCCTTTCGCCAGGCCCATGGCGAAATCGTCATGAAACCCCTGTTCGGCCATGGCGGCGCCTCGGTCTTCAAGGTGGCGGTCAAGGACCCGAATTTCGGCTCGCTGTTCGATCTTTTCGCCGATACGTTCCGCGAACCCTGGGTGGTGCAGCGTTTCCTGCCCAAGGTCAGCGAGGGCGACAAGCGCATCATCCTCATCGATGGCATTGCGGCGGCGGGCGTCAACCGCGTACCGGCGGAAAACGACATCCGCTCCAATATGGTGCGCGGCGGTGCGGCAGCCGCGACCGATCTCACCGGGCGCGAGCGGGAAATCTGCGAGACCATCGGTCCCGAATTGAAACGCCTTGGCTTGTTGTTCGTTGGTATAGACGTCATCGACGGCAATCTGACCGAAATCAATGTGACCTCACCAACCGGCATCCGCGCCATCAAGCGGGTCGGCGGCCCCGATCTCGCCGTCCTCTTCTGGGATGCTGTCGAAGCGAAACGCGCGCGATTCCGCGAGGAATGAAGAGCGACATATGATGAATGACCAGACGGTTCCGGTCCTGGAGCCCATGGAAACGGCGACACCGCCGGCCAAGCAGAAACGCGGGCGTTCCGCGCCGAAAATACGCGCCTTGTTCGACCGGACCCGCCTGCGCGACGAAATCGCAGCGCTGCATGAGTGCGCGGTGAACTGTGAACTTTGCCGAGAAAAGGTCGTCGCCCTCTTCCGGCAGGCTCTGGCCGATGGCAGGGCGCTGGCCCGCGCCGGGCTTGAGGCACGCGGTAGTGGCCTCGCCTGCGCCACCCAGCTCGCGCATATAGAAGATGAACTCATCCATGCCATACACGCCTATGTCGTGACCTATATCCACCGCCCGCCACATGCGCGGGCGGCACGGCTGGCCATTGCCGCCGTCGGCGGCTACGGCCGTGCGACACTCGCGCCCGGTTCCGACATCGATCTCCTTTTCCTCCTACCGGATGCCGACGAGATCGAGCTCGAATGGAATCAGCGCGTCGTTCAGGGCATTCTTTATCTTTTATGGGACATGCGGCAGAAGATCGGCTATTCGACCCGGCTTCTGTCCGAATGCCTGGAGCAGGCGCGCGACGACATGACCGTGCGCACCGCCCTGCTCGAGGCGCGCTTTCTGCTCGGCAACAAGAAATTGTTCGAGACGATGCGCCGCCGTTTCGACATGGAAATCGTCCGCAATACGGCGGCGGAATTCGTCTCCGCCAAGCTCGAGGAACGCGAGGCACGCATCGCCCGCGCCGGGCGTTCCCGCTTTCTGGTCGAGCCCAATGTCAAGGAAGGCAAAGGCGGCCTGCGCGATCTCAATACGCTGTACTGGATCGCCAAATATGTCTACCGCGTCCGCACGCCGGCGGAACTGGTCGGCGCCGGGCTGTTCTCGAAAGACGAATATCGACTGTTCTACCGCTGCGAGGAATTTCTCTGGCGGGTGCGCTGCCACCTCCATTTCCTGACTGGCCATGCGGAAGAGCGGCTGAGCTTCGATGTTCAGCCGATGATCGCCGACCGGCTCGGCTATTCGGAGCGCGGCGGTCTCGCTCAGGTCGAGCGGTTCATGCGGCATTATTTCCTGATCGCCAAGGATGTCGGCGATCTTACCGCCATCGTCTGCGCCGCGCTTGAGGAGCGCCAGGCCAAGCCGCAGGCGATGCTCGACCGCCAGGCACTGGTGGCTCCGCCACAGCGTGACGCCTCCATCATCGGCGATTTCGCCATCGAGACCAATAGAGTCACCGTTTCCGCGCCGGATGTCTTCGAGAAGGATCCGATCAATCTCATCCGCATCTTCTGGCTCGCCGACCGCAACGGCCTTGCTATTCATCCCGACGCCAAGCGGCTGGTCACCAAATCGCTGAAACGCATCGATTCACGGGTCCGCGAAAATCGCGAGGCGAACCGCCTGTTCATGGAGATCCTCACGTCGCGCAACACGCCGGAAATCGTGCTGCGGCAAATGAACGAAGCCGGAGTGCTTGGGCGTTTCATCGAGCCGTTCGGGCGTATTCTCGCGCTGATGCAGTTCAACATGTATCATCATTATACTGTTGACGAACATCTGTTGCGCGCTGTCGGCCATCTCGCCGATATCGAGAACCACCGGCGCGAGGATTTGCCTTTCGCCAGCCACGTCATGGCCTCGATCAGCAATCGCCGGGCGCTCTATCTCGCTTTGTTTCTGCACGATATCGGCAAGGGCCGGGAGGAAGACCATTCGCTCGCCGGCATCAAGGTGGCGCGCGAGCTCTGCCCGCGTCTCGGCCTGTCCGATGCCGAGACGGAAACCGTCGCTTGGCTCATCGAAAACCATCTTTTGATGTCCGACACGGCGCAAAGGCGCGATCTCAGCGACCGGCGCACGATCGAGACTTTCGCAGAGGCCGTGCAGACGATGGAACGGCTGAAAATGCTGTTCGTCCTCACCATCTGCGACATTCGCGCGGTCGGCCCCGGCGTCTGGAACAATTGGAAAGGGGAATTGCTGCGCACCCTCTTTTGGGAAACCGAGGTGGTGCTGACCGGCGGCCATTCGGCCCTGAAACGCAAGGGACGCATCGAGAAGAGCAAGGAGGAGCTTCGCCGCGCTTTGTCCTCCTGGACGGATGAGGATTTCGCAGATTATATCGTACGTCTCCCAGCCGCCTATTGGCTGAAGGTCGATCTGGCGCATAAGATCCTGCACGCAGAGCTTCTCACCATGTCCGAGACCGAAATGTCCGGCCCGCTGACGCATACATTGACGGATGCTCAGCGCGGCGTGACGGAACTGACGGTCATTGCCCCCGACCACCCCAACCTTCTGTCCTATATTGCCGGCGCCTGTGCTGCTTCCGGCGCCAATATCGTCGATGCGCAAGTGTTCACGACCACCGACAGTGTGGCGCTCGACACGATCACTTTGTCGCGCGCCTTCGATTTCGACGAGGATGAATTACGCAGGGCAAGCCGCATCGCCAGCGCCATCGAGCGTGCATTATCCGGCGAGATCAGGATGCGCGAAATCGTCGTCGCCAAAAGTCAGTCGAGCCCGCTGCGCCATCGCGGCAAGACCTTTCAGGTGCCACCCGATGTCACCATCAACAACAGCCTGTCCGGCCGCCATACCGTCATAGAGGTCTCAGGTCTCGATCGCACTGGTCTTCTCTACGATCTGACACGCATCCTCTCCCAGGCACTCCTCAATATCGGTTCCGCCCATATCGTGACTTTCGGCGAACGTGTCGTCGACGTGTTCTATGTCACCGATCTCAACGGCAACAAAATTACGTCACCGGCACGGCAACAGACTGTGCGTCGCCAGATCCTCAAAGCCTTCGCCCCCGCCACCTATTGAACACGTGGCTAAGCCCGACAGGTTTTGCGCCCGATCGCATGATCAAGCGAGATAACCCCTGGCCCCCGTGCGATGATGAGCAGGAAACAGGCGGCCCATGTGCCATGGGTCGGCCAGGCATCGGGATAGACGAAGATTTCGATGACGAGCGTCATGACAATCAGAGCGGCGGCGGAAAGCCGGCTTGCGAGCCCTATCACCAGCAGAACGGGAAACAGATGTTCCGCCAGAGCGGCGAGCTGCGCCGCAATTTGCGGCTCGATCAACGGCAGCCGGTATTCTTCGCGGAACAGGATGATGGCATTCTCGCTTACATGCCAGCCCTCGATTTTGGTCTGCCCCGATTGCCAGAAGACTGCGGCGGGAAACACCCGCGCCATCAGGGCGACGAGTGAATAGGGAATGATGTCACAGGCGGCGATCCCGTTTCGCCGCAACCGGCAAAACCAGTCGAAAGAGCCGCCCGGGCTCAAGGTCATAGGCGTGTCAATCATGCGAGCCTCCCGCGAATAGAAACATCTATAGAAACATCTTCGGATGGTTTCGAATACGCCCCTTATACACAGTCTCACTGATCCAAATTTGTTGGGGTCGGTGAGGTCCGGCGGAAAGCCGCCACCCCGCAATCGCGAGGACAAAAGGGCCATAGATCAATCGTATCTCCCTTTTGTATCAGGAAGCGGAATTGTTTTCGTGGTCGATGGCGAGAAGCGCGCCGGTCGAAACGAGACCCGCGAGATTTTCGGTCAGCGAGAATGCCGGCGTTTCCGTACTGGCAAGCATAGCGGCATCGGCGAAAGTCGCCCCGCTTACAAGCGCATGCAGAAACACTGCGCCACCCGGCGGCAGCAGGTGAACATGAACCGACAGGAAGGGTCGCACGATCAGGGCATCCTGCGCGTTCCATTCCTCGATGGGCGCCAAGGGTTCTTCCCCCGCATTCATCGCAAACAGAGTAACGATCGGGTGATCGGACGATAAAATCGTGACTGACGGGTGCAGACGAGCGCTCGATCGAGCGAAGGATTCCGCATCGTAACCCGCAAGATCGGCTCCCTTCAGCGGCGTAGCATCGGCGGCGTGATAGGCCTTGCGCCGCGCGAGTTCGAGCCGCATGACATCGGCAAGGTAGGGAAGCTCGGCAGCCTGAGGAAATTGCTCCACGAAGTCGGGGAAGTCCTCACCATAATCAAGCAGAGCCGGTGATAAAGGTGGCGCTTCCACAACAAAGAGCCGCGCCATCCCGGTCAGGAATTCCGCACCAACAATGTTGGCGGTGATCGGAAAGGCACTCGCAAGCGCCTCGGCAAGACCGGTGACGACATTGGTGCGGTGAATTGCGAAACGCCGCGCAGGTGACAATCCCGCCTCGGCCACAATGCCGCGAGGTACACTCCCATCCGTATTCAACAGAGCGCTGGCAAATTGCAATTGTATGCCTTGTGATTGTATGTAAGAATGCATGAGATGATTTCCGCTTAAAAATTTCACCTGAATGATTGCGTCTTGAGCGTCGAAACCTGGCGTAACAATCAACCTTCCCTGATCGCCCTGTCTCGCTCCCACCCTGTCTCAGGCAGCCTCTCGCCTTGTCGATGCAGCATCGAGGATAGCGCCAGCACGTTCGGCCTCACGACGCAGTACCGGCCAGTCAGGCACATGATTGTCCCATTCGACGAGAGTCGGCAGCGGCCCTCTTTGCGCGATGATCCCGGCGAAGAGTTCCCATACCGGTTCGGCGACAGCCTCCGCATGGGCATCGAGCGCCAATGTCACGTCATCGGGCATATCGGGAAAGTTCTTCGCGATGACATGGCCGCTCAAATGAATCTCCCCGACATGATCGAAAGGGAAATCCGCCAGATAGACGTGCGGGTCCTGCCGGTGATTATAGGCTGCAACGAAGACATTGGTGATATCGAGCAGCAATCCACATCCCGTACGCCGGGCTATTTCCGCCAGAAAATCGGTTTCGGGGATCTCGCTGTCCTCAAACAAAAGGTAGCTCGCGGGATTTTCGATGAGGATCCGTCGTTTGAAGGAAGATTGTATCTGATCGACATGGGCCGCGACCTGATCCAGCCGCTCCTGCGTATAGGGGATCGGCAGGAGATCGTTGTAGAAAACACCATCATGGCTCGACCAGGCGAGATGTTCGGAAAAACTCTCGGGTTGGTAGCGGTCGCATAGGTGTTTCACGCGCGCCAGATGGTTCTTGTCAAGCGCCTGAGGCGAACCGACGGACAGGCCGACACCATGAATCGACAATGCGTAATCGCTACGCAGACGGTTCAATTGCGCATGCGGAGGACCGCCAGCGCCGAGATAATTCTCGGCATGGATTTCGATGAAGCCAATCGGTTGCGGCTCCACCTCGATCGCCCGAAAATGGTCTGGCTTGAAACCCACGCCAGCAAGCGCCGGCAGGGAAGAATGCAACAAACGCGGCATAGACATGACAATGTTTCCTGCGGATTGTTCCCCGGAAGCGATTGTGGCTGGAGAGTGAGGGAGAGAGAAGAGGGCGGCGAAGCCGGCAGGCCCTGCCGCGCCCGCGCCTCCCTTTTCGACAGGAATCGTGGCCGTCCTCGATCAGACCGGGCGCTTGACCGGCGTCAGGGAGCCTGGACCATAGGGCGTCTTCATCGTGGTACATGTGCCCTTCGCCACGAGTTTCCAGGAATTGCCCTGGTAATCGACATGGGATGTTCCGGCGCAGGTGGTACCGGGTCCCGCCGCGCAATCATTCTGGCCCTTGAGGGCAACGCCCCAGCATTTTTCCTTGCTCTCTTCAGCGGCGGAGGCGGCAGCACCCAGGACAGTGAGCGCGGCGGCAAAGGAGGCGGCAAAAGCAATTGTTCTGTGTGCGGATACAGAGGAATTCGACATTGATCTTTTCCTTTCGGATACATCGATCTATCAGACATCAAACACCGGCTACAGGTGAAGAAGCCCGATGATGAGGAGAAAACGTTCAGGCCTTATGCGGCTTCAGCGAGCCCTTGATCGTCGTGCAGGTTCCCTTCGCCACTTCCTTGAACGAGCTCTTGTCGAAATCCACGGTGGACTGGCCGGCGCATGCATGGGCGCCGCTGGCGCAATCATTCTGGCCCTTGAGGGCAATGCCGTAACATTTTTCCTTGTCCGCCGCCTGAGCGACCGACGCCGTCAACAATGTCAGAGCCGTGGCGAACGAGCCGGCGAGCGTTATCATACGATGATCCATGGTGGTTCCTTTCCGATGCAAATGGTGATCATGAACGGGATAATGCGTTCATGCCCCATTCTTCGCGGAAACCCGGCCCGGCGTTACGGAGTCCGCCGCGAAAAAATCTTCGGCACTCCATTCATTCTTTTCGAAAAGACGTGTAACGGTTGCGGCGGCGTAAACGAAGGACCCTAAAGGCGTGACGCATAGCGAACCGGAGGAACAATGGGCGGCATGGATGCGCCTTGCCCTCGATGGCGACGGCGATGCCTATCGCCGAGTGCTCGCTGCCATCACACCCTATGTGCGTGCGCAAACCCGCAATCGTTTCAAGCGTTTGGGAATCGATCGGCTGGGCCGCGACGGCGTAGACCCCGAGGATGTCGTGCAGGAAATCCTTCTTGCGGTGCATCTCAAACGGCATACATGGGATATGGAACGGCCGATCGGCCCCTGGCTCGCGGCGATTACCCGGCACAAGGTGATCGACACATTGCGCCGCAGGGGCTACCGTTCTGATGTTCCGATTGAGGATGTCGCCAATGTGCTGCCTGTCGAGGCGGCGGAAGACGGATTGGACGGCCGCGACCTCGACCGCATGCTGGAAAGGCTGAACGATCGGCAGCGCGATATCGTTCAGTCGATTTCGATGCGGGGCAATTCGGTGCGGGAAACCGCCGAGCGATTGAACATGAGCGACGGCGCGGTGCGCGTCGCCCTCCATCGCGCATTGAAGAGTCTGGCCCTTTTGTTTCGGAGTGATCCCGCTTGAAGACCGATGAGCTGATAGAGAGCCTGGTTGCCGATGAAGCCGCCGCCCCGGTGCGGCCGGGCGCGGCTTTGGCCCTGTCAGTTCTCGCCGGCGCGCTGATCGCCGCCGTGCTGTTTTTCGTCGCCATCAGGCCGCGGCCGGACATTGCCGACGCCGCGCATCATATCCGCTTTCTCTTCAAATTCGTCGCGACGGCGAGCCTTGCCACAACCGCCCTCTGCCTGATTCTGCCACTCGCGCAACCGGGCGCTACGTTGCATCGCGCGGTTCTCGCCGTCGCGCCGGTTCTTCTTGGTCTTGCCTGTATCGCCGAGCTTCTGGCAGTCCCTTCCGCCGAATGGGGAACACGTCTCGTCGGCACTAATGCGCGTTTCTGCCTCACCTTGATCCCGCTTCTATCGCTGGGGCCGCTCGCCTGCTTCCTCTGGCTCATGCGCTGGTGCGCGCCGACAGCCCCCGGATTTGCCGGCCTCGCAGCCGGCCTCGCGGCGAGCGGCATTGGCGCGACCTTTTATGCAGCGCATTGCACCGACGACAGCCCGCTCTTCGTTACGGTATGGTATTCTTTGGCGACGGCTCTCGTCGCCACGGCAGGCTTTTATCTCGGCCGGCGTTATTTGCGCTGGTAAGCGCGCATTGCGCGAGAAACCTGACCTTCGGCGTGTCGGCGCTTGATTTTTACCGCCGGGAAACAGATATCCGGGATGAGTTTTTCAATTCTCGAAGAGAGACGATGACAGAATCGACCAACAACGAGGGCGCTTCGGGACACACGACCCGCAATCAATCCGCCGTTGACCCGACGACCGAGGAAGTGGCGGCGGTCTTTAACGATCCGGGTGCCCAGGCTCCGGCCGGAGAGCCAGATCCTTTTGTCGTTCTCGAGAATCTCCAGCTCGAGAACGCCGGGCTGAAGGACAAGGTGCTGCGCACCTATGCCGATATGGAAAACATGCGCCGCCGTTCCGAAAAGGAAGTGGCCGACGCCAAAATCTATGGCGTGACCTCCTTTGCCCGCGACATGCTGACTTTCGCCGACAATCTGCATCGGGCGATCGAAAGCCTGCCGGCAGACGTCCGCCAGGGTCTCGACGGACCGCTGAAGACTTTTGTCGAAGGCATTGAATTGACCGAGCGCGATTTTCTTTCCCGCATCGCCAAATATGGCGTCAAGAAAATCGAGGCTGTGGGCAATAAATTCAATCCCAACCAGCAGGAAGCCCTGTTCGAGATCCCCGATGAAAACGTCCCCAGCGGCACCGTTCTTCAGGTCGTCGAGGATGGCTATGTGATCGGCGAGAGGGTGCTGCGTCCAGCCAAGGTCGGCGTGTCCCGCGGCGGTCCCAAAGCCTGAGGCGGAAGGCCGGCACGCAGCGTTCGTGCAAACCAGGAAACAGATTTGCAAAGGCCGGAAGCGTCCAAAGCTTCCGGCCTTTTTCGTCATGCCAAGAGGCAAGATCTTTTGGCCAAGCCGCTCAATGCCGTAATCTTGACGTTTCAGTCGGAAAATCTGGAAGCGATGGAAAGACCTGACGCATCTTGCGTTTCGGACCTTTCCGATCACCGCTGGAGCATTTTCCATGACGTTGAATCGCTTTGCGATTCCACCTCTTTGAAAATACTTTCATTTTCCTGAATGAGGCGTTTCTGGAAATATCCGAAACGCCTCATGTTCCCTTTGTCTTGAGCTCCGCTTCTCTCTAAAACCGGAACGGCTCCAGCCGGAATGGCTCCGGTAAAGCCTCTCCGCCTCGTTCCCACCTTCCAGGAAGATCATCTATGGCAAGCGCCTGTACTCAAGGGCTCGATACGGGTTTCGTCGCGCTCGGCTATGCGAAAGTCGCCGTTCTCGGCGTGGTGCAAGGATTGACCGAACTCCTGCCGATTTCCTCGACGGCGCATATGCGGATCGTTCCGGCTCTACTCGGCTGGCAGGATCCCGGCTCCGCCTTTTCCGCCGCGATGCAGCTTGCGGCACTGGTCGCGGTCATCACCTATTTCTGGTCGGATGTCCGCGGCCTCGTCTTCGGTTCCCTCGGAGCCGTAGCGCGGCGCGATTTCCGCGACTGGAATTTCCGCTTCGCCGTCTGGATCATCCTCGCCACCGTGCCGATCGTGATTGCCGGCGTCGTGTTCTCTTCGGTTCTCAATTCCTGCGGCTCGCCGCTGCGGACCCTGAACGTGATCGGCGTTTCCTGTCTCGTCATGGGCGCGCTGCTCGCCGTCGCGGAATATTATGCCCGGCACAAGCGCACACTCGACCAGGTGACACTGAAGGACACGATGATCGTCGGGCTTGCCCAATGCGGCGCGCTGATTCCCGGCGTTTCCCGTTCCGGTTCAACGCTGACGGCCGCGCTGTTCCTCGACATGCAGCGCGAGGAAGCCGCTCGTTTCTCCTTCCTTCTCGGCCTGCCGGCCATTGCTGCGGCGGGTTTCAAGGAGCTCTGGGAACTTCACAAGGCGCATCTCGACGCGCAAGGGTGGTCGGTTTTGGCGGTCGGGCTCGCCGTTGCTTCGGTATCGGCCTTCGTGGCGATCTGGAGCCTTCTGCATATTCTGGAACGCTATTCGGCCTGGCCCTTCGTGATCTACCGCTTCCTGCTCGGCCTGTTCCTGCTGATAGCGGTCGCGATCGGCCTGCTGCCGAATTAGCAAATAAGGGCTCTGGAGCCCTGCGAACGGCTGCGCCACTATGATCGTCAGCCTGCGAAAGAAAAAAGCTCCGGACCCTGAAAGTCCGGAGCTTTTATTTGATTTATCTCTGCAAAACGCCCGGTTCCATTCAGGACTGTTGCTGAATGCCCGAGAGTTTCCAATCGGCCGGGCCCGCGCCGAGCGGCCGCGTGAAGGTCCAGATTTCCGTCACCTCTTCCGGTGTCCCACCGGAAACGATACATCCGCTCGCCCGTTCGATCATCCGGTCGACCAGGGTGTAACGCATGGCCACAGTGGCATAGTCGGCGTTGGCCTCCCGCCAGGATTCGGCGACATCGCCCTGCAGCAATTTCACGTCACTGATCTTGTTGACGAGGCCTTTGGTCGCATTGGCGGCGATTTCCTCGGCGAAATAAGACGCCATTTCCGGCGTCACCATCATCCGCAGAGTGTTCAGATCTTCGTTGCTATAAGCCGCCTGGATCGCGGCGAGCTTTTGCTCGAAAGCGCTGTAATCGGCGGTCTCGATAGGCAAAGGCTGGTCTCCATTGCCCTGACGGCCAAAACCGAAGCCACCGAAACCGCCCGCCTGCGGACCATTACCGGAAGCACCGGGCGCATTGCCGCCCTGATAGGCCGAGGACTGCGGGCCGCCTTGAGAGCCATTTTGGAAGGCTGGCTGACGGTTGCGCAGAAAGCTCATGACCAGCCTGAATACGAGATAGAGGAGGCCGATCTGGAGGATGAGACCAAACAGCGACATGCCCGAGCCGAGACCGCCGAACATGCCGTGGCCGAATAGCAGGCCAAAGAGGCCGGCACCGAGGAAACCGCCAAGCAGGCCGCGTCCGAATCCGCCTGAGAAGAATCCGCCCGGACGCATGGCGCCCCCCATCGCTCCGCCCATGCCAGGCCGGACCGTGCCTTGGTTAGGAGATGTCATCGACCTTTGAAAAGGCGAAGCACCACGCGGCGCCGTCTGCGTCATGGAAGGGGCGCTGAAAGTCCGCCCGCCACGGCTGCCGAACGAGCCGCCGCCGCCGGGACGCGCCATGGCTTCCCCGGTGCAGCCCAGCGCAAGCAGGCCGATGAAAAAAGCATTCAAGATTTTTTGGCGTAAAGACATCGTTCCATCCCAGGAAAGCGCCAATTGACGCATCCGACCCTTTATATGGGTAGCATTGCCGGAAATGCCAATGTCGTTCGAGTAGGAGACCCAAGCCCGCGACAGCATCAAAGAGGATCATGGACCGCTCTTTTTTGAATAATTTGACGCATTTCCGAAGAAATCGAACATTCTTTTCGATGAGCCCGGCGCATTGCTCGAAAAACGGGCCCGATTATCCTATAATTAACATGTGGACGCTTTCAGCCTCCGCGACCCTGTGTTAGAAGGCCCAAAATCTGTTCCGGCCGGCGCCCACATATACTGCTTACCAAACCGCGCTGCATCAGCCGATCCACCGAATCAGCTTCGACAAACATGCTGATCCCCGGCCTGCAGGTAGCAAGGTTCGACGGCTGGGTTCGGCGGAAAAGCCGAACGGCGCATGCTGATGATGCATGCTAATGAGTGGGTTCCTTCCTTCATCTCGAAGGCTTCGGACGGGTGCGGCTTGGACTTCACGCGGGGTTTCCAGGCCGGATTGGCGTTTCGCATGGAAGAAATTGGTTCATAATGGGCGAAAATATCAGCGAACGGCGTTCCAGCTTCGAATATGAAGACCTCCTTGCCTGCGGACGCGGCGAACTCTTCGGGCCGGGCAACGCGCAGCTGCCATTGCCGCCGATGCTGATGTTCGACAGGATCGCGATGATTTCCGAAAGCGGTGGCGCGAGTGGCAAGGGCGAGATTCGCGCCGAATTCGCGGTGCGGCCCGATCTCTGGTTCTTCGATTGTCATTTCAAGAACGACCCCGTCATGCCGGGCTGCCTCGGTCTCGATGCGCTTTGGCAATTGCTCGGCTTCTATCTCGGCTGGCTGGGCCTGCCCGGCCGCGGCCGGGCGCTCGGAGTCGGCGAGGTGAAATTCTCCGATCAGGTCCTGCCGACGGTCAAGCGCGTCATTTATGGCGTCGATCTGAAACGCGTCTTCAAGACCAAACTGGTGCTCGGTATCGCCGATGGCTGGCTCGAAGCCGACGGCACCCGAATCTATGAAGCCAAGGATCTCAAGGTCGGCCTGTTCCGGGCTGCCGAAGCACCAGCCTCCGCCTGAATCCAACGCGTGCTCATCGCTTTCACTGGAACCTCTTCGGATCAAACGGGCCTTGCGAGAGCCGCTCCATAGCCAAAAGTCCTGCCGACTCTGGTCTCTCCTGCCGCTATAGGCCCTCATATTGGCCATCGTATCGATCACTCCGGAAATTGGGGAGAGCATCGGCTCCCTGGCATGAGGGCCGCTCGGCACACAATTCAGCCTGAGAGTCGACGCAAGAATGCGGTCGGAATCATACGAGCCCTAGAGCATTTCCGATCCCGGTGAATCGCTTCGCGATTTCATTTCTTTGAAAATGCTCTGACTTTTTCATGTGGAGCGGTTCGGAAACATCCGAACCTGCTCCAGGATCATACAACTCCCAAGATCGTGCGAGCCTGTGGGAGCAGCGATACACCGGAGCGGGCGGCTGTGGTTTGCAGAGCCTTCGCCAAAGGAAGGGAGATGAAGAATGAGGCGCGTCGTCGTGACCGGAATGGGGATCGTATCCTCCATCGGCAACACGAGCCAGGAAGTGCTTGCCTCCCTGCGTGAGGCGAAGTCGGGAATCGTGCGGGCCGACCGCTATGCGGAACTTGGTTTTCGCAGCCAGGTTCACGGCGCACCGACACTTGATCCGAGCACCATGCTCGACCGCCGCGCGATGCGTTTTCACGCCGGCGGCACTGCCTGGAATCATGTCGCCATGGATCAGGCGATCCTCGACGCAGGCCTCGAGGTTTCCGAAGTCTCGAACCCGCGCACGGGCATCATCATGGGTTCAGGCGGCCCCTCTACCCGCACCATTGTCGAAGCAGCGGACATCACGCGCGAAAAGGGTCCCAAAAAGATCGGCCCCTTCGCCGTGCCGAAAGCCATGTCCTCGACGGCTTCCGCGACGCTCGCCACCTGGTTCAAGATCAAGGGCGTCAATTATTCCATCTCCTCGGCCTGCGCCACATCGAACCATTGCATCGGCAATGCCTATGAAATGATTCGTTATGGCAAGCAGGACGTCATGTTCGCCGGTGGCTGCGAGGAACTCGACTGGACCCTCTCGGTCCTGTTCGACGCCATGGGCGCCATGGCGTCGGCCTATAATGACCGGCCGGCCGTCGCCTCGCGCGCCTATGACAAGAACCGCGATGGTTTCGTCATCGCCGGAGGCGCCGGGGTTCTCGTGCTCGAAGATCTGGAACACGCCCGTGCGCGTGGCGCGAAAATCTATGGCGAGATCGTCGGCTACGGTCTCACATCCGATGGACACGACATGGTGGCGCCTTCCGGCGAAGGCGCGGTGCGCTGCATGCGCATGGCACTCGAGGACGTCAAACTGCCGATCGATTACATCAATCCGCATGCGACCTCGACCGGCGTCGGCGATCTCAAGGAGATCGAGGCCATCCGTGAAGTGTTCGGCTCCGGCGATAAAAGCCCGCCGATTTCCGCCACCAAATCTCTGACCGGCCATTCTCTCGGCGCGACCGGCGTGCAGGAGGCCATCTACTGCCTTTTGATGATGCAGAGCGGATTCATCTGCGAAAGCGCCAATATCGAGGAACTCGATCCAGCTTTCGCCGACATGGATATCGTGCGGGCACGCCGCGACAATGTCTCCCTGCGTACGGTCCTGTCGAATTCCTTCGGCTTCGGCGGCACCAATGCCACCCTCGTCTTCAAACATGTCGATGCTTGAGAACGCGGGACCGGCGGAAGGCCGGCAGATGCAGGGATTGATGGCCGGCAAGCGTGGCCTGATCATGGGGGTCGCCAACGATCATTCGATCGCCTGGGGCATCGCCAAGGCGGTGGCGGCGCAAGGCGCCAGCCTCGCCTTCACTCATCAGGGCGAGGCGCTCGGCAAGCGTGTGCGACCCTTGGCTGAAAAGCTCGGCAGCACATTGGTATTGCCCTGCGATGTCGAGGATCTCGCCTCCGTCGATGCGCTCTTCACCCGGCTGGAAGCGGAATGGGGCGGCCTCGATTTCATCGTCCATGCGATCGCTTATTCCGATCGAAATGAATTGAAGGGCCGATACGCCGATACGACGCGTGAGAATTTCTCGCGTACCATGCTGATTTCCGCCTTTTCCTTCACGGAAATCGCCAAACGCGCGGCAGCCCTGATGCAGCAGGGCGGCAGCATGCTGACCTTGACCTTCGGCGGTGCGACACGCGTCATGCCGAATTACAATGTCATGGGCGTGGCCAAGGCCGCACTCGAGGCCAGCGTCCGCTATCTCGCCGCGGATTACGGTCCGCAGAATATCCGCATCAATGCCATTTCGGCAGGGCCGGTGCGCACGCTCGCCGGCGCGGGCATAGCGGATGCCCGCTTCATGTTCAATTTCGAGAAGAAAAACGCACCGTTGCGGCGCACCGTCACCATCGAGGATATCGGCGGAGCCGCGCTCTACCTTCTCTCCGATCTCGCCAGCGGCACCACCGGCGAAATTCATTTCGTGGACGCCGGCTATAATATCATTTCCATGCCGCATCCGCGCGATGCGCAGGAACAGGGCTTTTCGGCCGATAACACGGAAACGGAAACAAAGGTGCGGTGACCGGAGCACCGGGGTTCAACACCGGTGATCGACGTCCTGTGCGCCCGGTTTCACGGTAGCCCCCGAAGCGCGCTCCTATGGACCCAGCCGAGGGGGTCATGAAAACCGGCTCTGAGCCAGGAACCATCGCGCTCGAAGATGATCACTTTGGTTCCCTGCGGCAGGACACGCAGAATTGCCGCATGGCGATCAGGTGCCGCTCTGACACTCACATTCTGACTGGCGATCATCTGTTCCCGATGCTCTTCGATCGAGGAAGCGAAGGGAACTGGTTGCTGACGCGATTCCTCAGCATTTTGGGATTTAACAGCACTATTTTGCTGATCACTTTTTGCAAACAGAGCATCCCCCGATCCCGCATTGCTGTCTTTCGCAGCCAAAACCGTGTTTTCACCCGACACAATGCTTTGCTGCGTCTGCAGCATATGGACATACAGAAACCCTGCCGTGGCTAGAATCGCTGGCACCAGATAGAATTCATAAGCCCCCCTCACATCCGGCAAGACCGGAAGAGAGGGGATGGAATCATCCATGGTGCCTGGTTCAACGCTCGGGGATGTTCCCTCTGCGGAGGAAGATTGGCCACTCTGCCGCCGCAGCGCATTCAAAAATCGCTGTAAGGCTTGAACAAATTCAATAGCCGCCTGGCAATCGCTGATCTGATAGGCTTCCATCAATCCTAGAGGCGTCGAAAAGCGGATTTCGCCATATTCGACGACGGGTATCTGGTAATTGCCGCTGAACCTCCGGTCCCGCGAGCCATCCTTATTCGCCTTCGCCCACGCCTGATCAACAATCTCGGTATCAGCGGGGATAGCTTCTGTTTCCAGAAAACGCGTCCTTGTGCAGCTCACTTCGAGATCATGGAGATCAATCAGAGCATAGTCCTTGTGATCCCTCGTCCGCATCAGCAAAAAGCCGGGAAAAAGATCGAGATCTCCCCCGTTAGCATTTTCGAAACGCATGCCCGGCTGTGCAGTAGCTATGAAGCTGTCAGCGACCGTATAAAATCTGACGAGCGTCCGGGTTATTGCCGTCGACGCGGTCATTCTCTCTCTGACGCGATCAAAGTCGATCGCGGATGTGATATCCCAAACCCTGCAGGCTCCGGCCAAGACAGCGTGAGCGGCGGCGGTTTGCGACCACAGCGCGAGGCATTCTTCGTCGAGATTGACATCGATGCGAATACTGGTGGCAGCGATCGCTCGCGCCACCTTTCCAGCTTCCTCTTCTGCAGCGAGATAGGCCTCACGCACAGCCGGTAGAAAAGGCCGCATGAAGAGCCGAAGGGGAAGCTGTTCGCGCCGCCTTAGACGCCGCCACGCTTTTTCGCGACTATCAAGAGCCGCGGCAAAATCTGCATTCAAGACGGCCAGCTGCTGCGCCGCCTCGTTGATGAGAGCCTTCAGTCCTTGCCAATCCGGGCTTGTCAGGCTGGCAACATCGGCGCTACGAATTTCCCCGTCGCACTGGTCCTGAGGCTCGACATTAACCTCAGACGGGCCGCCGAGAAATGGCGTCGTCGAAAGGGGCAGTTGTACATTGGCAAGCGACGGATTTCGTCTTTCCGCGCGGCCAAATGCATGCCGATAGGAAAGCCCCGTACCGGGAAGCCCCAATGTCAACAGGCTCCGGCGATGACCGAAATTCAGCGTAGCCCCTGGGACACCAGCACTGACGCTCACGCCTGATTTACTGAAATTAAGATGCACGCCTGGGAACAGGCGAACTGATCGGTGGAAACGGAAACCCATGAGTCGCCTCGCTTCCCTATGCAAGGAAAACGGATAGCGCCAAAGTCCGCTTATGCCAAAGCCGGCGCACCATTCACCAGCAGCTCCCGACAATCGGGAAGAAATCGCACCCAGCTGCACTCCGATCTCGTACCTAGACCGTCGCTGGGCTCATTAGCCTCGACCGACCCGGCCTGCGCCTTCCCTGGCGAGACTGTTGTTCGGATCGAAGGCGAGCGCACGTTGATAGGATTCCGCAGCCTTGGTGCGATTGCCCGCCTTCTCATAGGCGAGACCGAGCCCTGCCCAAGCGTCCGGATTTCTATTATTGACATGCAGAGCTGCGTTGAAATCCTCGATTGCCTTGTCATATTGACCGATCGCAATCAGGCTCTGGCCACGCGCCTGATAGGGCGCGCTGGCGAAGGGATCACGGTCGATCGCATTGTCGAAATCCGTAATGGCCTGGGCATGGTTGCCTTCACGCTGATAGATCAGGCCGCGCGCATGAAAGGCCTGCGCACTTTCCGGATGCAGGCGAATCGCCTGATCGAGATCGGACTTGGCCTGTTCCAGATTACCCTGCGTCCGCAGGAGATTGGCGCGGCCGAGATAGGCCGGCGCATGGTTCGGATTGACCTCGATCGCACGGTTGAAATCAGAGAGCGCGGCATCGTTGCGGTTGATCTGCCGATAGGCGAGCGCGCGGTTGGTCAGAGCCGCGGAATTATTCGGATCGAGCTTGATCGCCTGCGAGAAATCACCAATCGCCTCGGAAAACTTGCCGAGTTTGGCATAGGCCACGCCACGCGTATCATAAGCTTCCGAAGATTGCGGATTGCGCGCAATGACATCATTGAGCGAGGCCAGATTGGCTGAGGCTTCCTGCGGTGTCTGATGCGCGATTTCGGCAATCCCAGCGCCCCGCATTCCGGAAACGCCATCCGAGCCGCAGCCGGCCAAGCCCATGCTGGCGACGAGAAGCCCGATGCGGATCGCATCGCCGGATTTGCATTGCGCCAGAAAGAAAGTCGGCTGGCGCCGCACCAATGACCTGAGCATGAATGACTTTGCCATCAGGGATTTGGGCATCAAGGATTTGGGCGCCGTCAAAATGGGCAATAATACCACGGAAATTCGCGATGCCGCGCTAAAGGTGTCCTGTCGCATGCCGATCCTGATCCATTATCAGGCCGCCGGAAGGGGCCCCAGGCGCCAGCATGATCGCTGGTACGCCCAAAATTGATCATGCCTTGATAAAGGCAGAATTCCTAAAAAGAAACAGGGCTGAAATGTGTCTGACCGAGGAGGCCGGAAGGACACCCGGACGGGTAGAAGCCCATACCAAATTCACCCTGAAAGCGGTTCCGCCTTCAGGGTGAATTCAAACAGGAACCCCGCTGGAGAAGCGTGGTGGAAATGGCTCAGCGCATGCCCGTCTCAGCGCATGCCCGTCATGGGCTTCTGCTTCATGGGCAGGAGACCCTCACGCTGCATTTTCTTGCGTGCCAGCTTGCGGGCGCGCCGCACGGCCTCGGCTTTCTCCCGCGCGCGCTTCTCGGAAGGCTTCTCGTAATAGCCGCGAAGCTTCATTTCACGGAAGATGCCCTCGCGCTGCATCTTCTTCTTGAGCGCCTTGAGGGCCTGATCGACATTATTATCGCGAACGAGAACTTGCACGCATTGGTCCTTATGAAATGGCCGCCCCGCCGCACGGCGGACATGCCAGATAAGAGGGGAATTCTGGTTCTTCGGCGAAACGCGTCTCAGTCACTCTGAAGGGTCAGGCGACTCGGGCAGAACGCACCGGAGAGGAGCGATGCGGATACCAGACTTGGAGTTTTTTGTCCAGTATCCACAGGTTCTTCGGCGAGGAATCGCGCAAAGGGCCAATTCTGCGCCGGTATCCCTGTCAGGCCCAGTGCAGGAAGGCTTTGAAGGCAATCTGTGGGTTATTTACCCGGCTCTCACTGCCTGAGAGCCGAAAGAACCTTGGCACCGGCGCGGCCGTTCGCCGGCAGGCCCTGGCGCTGCTGGAAATCGCTGATTGCCTGCCGGCTCTTGGTGCCAATCACGCCATCGGCCTTGCCGTCGAGATCATAGCCGCGCCGTATCAGCAAGGTCTGGAGCTCGCGCCGCTCGGCGCGGGAAAGACCGGGATCATCGGTCGGCCAGGCGGCGACGAGTCCCGGGCGGCCGCGTAGACGATTGGAAAGCAAAGCGATGGCGAGGGCATAGGATTCAGCGGCATTATAAGAATAGATCGCATCGAAATTGCGCGTCACCAGAAAGGCAGGTCCATTTGGCCCCGCCGGCAGCAGCAGCCCGGCATGCGCCGAACCGGCGATCGGCGCCCCATCAATGCGCCGCAGGCCACGCGCTGCCCAAGCACTCATCGGCTCCTTGCGGGTACGCCCAGAAGGACCGGCATAATGCGCCGGCAGGCTCACTTCGAAGCCCCAATCGAGGCCCGGCGTCCAGCCATGCTTGTGCAAATAGGCGGCGGTAGAGCCAATCGCGTCGGGAATGGAATTGATCAGATCGCGCCGCCCGTCGCCGTCGAGATCCACCGCCGTCGTCAGGAAAGTCGACGGCATGAACTGGGTGTGGCCGAAGGCTCCGGCCCAGGAACCGTTGAATTGGTTGGGTTCGATATCGCCCCTGTCGACGATTTTCACGGCCGCCAGCAATTCGCTGCGGAAATATTTCTGGCGGGGACCAGCGCAGGAGAGCGTCGCGAGCGATTTGATGACGGGCCGCGTTCCGAAACTGCGCCCGAAATCGGATTCGACGCCCCAGACCGCGGCAATGACTGCCCGCTCCACTCCGAATCGCTGCTCGGCCACGGCAAAGGTCCGGCTATTATGCTGCAGCATCCCGCGCCCGTCATCGACGCGCTCCTGATCAACAAGGCTCGCAAGATAATCCCAGATCGGCGTCTTGAATTCCGGCTGATTGGTCAGCAGCGGCAGAATTTCCGGATCATAACGCAGGCCGTCGACGGTTTTCGCCAGCGTCGCTTCCGAGATTCCATGCGCCCTGGCCTGCGCCCGCAGATCGGCGAGGCAATTCTGGAATTCATCCGCCCGCGCCGCGCCGCTTTGACAAAGCGGGACGGCAAAACCGATAGCAATGCCCAAGGTCAGGCCCAAGACCGACAGAAGAGCTGAATGGCTTTTGCTTTTGCGCAACTCGATGCGCATCTGGGCGCGCGGCTGATCGAAGACCGGGCGGGAAGACGTGTCGCTCTTCACGGATTGCCTCCTCCTTCGGGCTTGTCCCTTGCTGGAATGTCTCTCGCAGAAAATTTCTCGCAAGCTGGTCTCTTGCCGGGTGCACGAGCGGAAACCAGGCCTGGATCGTGTCGGTTTAAGACAAAGTGTCAGGCAGCGAGCAGCCTCTGCACTTCATTGACCAGATCCCGCAGATGGAATGGTTTGGAAAGAACCTTTGCCTGTTTGGGAGCCTGGCTGTCGGAATTGAGCGCCACCGCTGCGAAACCGGTTATGAACATGACCTTGATATCGGGATCGAGTTCCGTAGCCCTCTTGGCGAGCTCAATCCCGTCCATCTCCGGCATGACGATGTCGGTCAACAGCAGTTCGAATGGTTCCTCACGCAGGCGATTATAGGCGGCGAGTCCATTGTCAAAGGATGACACCTCGAAACCAGCATTCTGGAGCGCCTTGGTGAGGAAGCGGCGCATGTCATTATCGTCTTCAGCGAGCAGGATTTTGCAATGATCGGGGAGAATTATGTCGTTCATGATGTGCCTCACAGGTGCCTCATCTGAACCCAGGCAGGTAAAAATCCGATGAATGAAGAATTCTTGAACGGCCAAAGCCGCTCACTTCGGATCGAGAAGGCTGCAGTCCCCCCATCCCGCTCGTCAAAAGTCTCTCGACGCAAATCCAGGGCCGCAAATCTGGCGCCGAAAGCCTCGCGCGAAACCGGGTCCCAGCAAGGACAGCGGCTCACCGATAAGGGTGGACAGACATGGGCGCAACTGCGACAGTGCGATGAAATCGGTGCCCTTGCAAGCAAATATCATCATGATCACTTTGGGCTTCGGGCCGAATGGAATGAGATCGTGGCTCCAGGGCGGGCAAAGTCTCCTCTCACTGCATTGGCCAGGAACTTCGCTCTGCCGTCGCGCGACGAATATGATCGCCACGATCAAAACGACGCCTCCTCTGCCGTGGCACGCAATGGGAGCGTTTTGAAAGCAAACACATGACTTCGGACGATTCCGCCAGAGAGACATATTGGACCGCGCGGGACCGCGAGACGCAGCCCCTCGACTTCGACCCTCCGTTCGAGGTGCTCGAACCCGCGACCCTCACCTCGCCACTGGTTTTTTCCTCACCGCATTCGGGCGCGGTCTATCCGCGCCGCTTTCTGGATCTGGCGCGGCTCGACGCCAATACATTGCGACGCTCCGAGGATGTCGCGGTCGATGAATTGTTCCAGGGTGCCGTTCGCCTCGGCGCGCCGCTCCTGCGTGCGCATTTCCCCCGCGCCTTTCTCGATGTCAACCGCGAACCCTATGAGCTCGATCCGAAAATGTTCGAGGGCAAGCTGCCAGTCTTTTCCAATACCCGCTCTCTTCGCGTCGCGGCTGGACTCGGGACGATTGCCCGGCTCGTCGGCGAATCGCAGGAAATCTATTCAGCGCGCCTCCCCGTCGAAGAAGCGATGCGGCGAATCGATCAGCTCTACAAACCCTATCATCGTGCCTTGAGAGCCCTGTTGGAACGCGCGGAAAGGACGTTCGGACTAGCGGTTCTGGTCGATTGTCATTCCATGCCCTCTTCGATCCAGACGGTCGGACAGCCTTTGGCACGCACCGCCAGCAATCGTCCCGATGCCGCGCGTCCGGATTTCGTTCTTGGCGATCGCTTCGGGACGAGTTGCGCGAGCGATCTCATGACGACGGTCGAACAGGCTCTGCGGGAAATGGGCTATCGCGTGCAGCGCAACAAGCCTTACGCGGGTGGCTTCATCACCGAACATTACGGCAAACCGGTCTCGCATTTTCACGCCCTGCAGATCGAGGTCAGCCGCGGCCTTTATATGAATGAGAAGAGTTTCGAGAAAATCGCGCGTTTTTCCTACATCGCCGACGATCTGACGAAGATGGTGGCCCTTTTAATGGCCCGGCTGGCGGATAGACGAGGCCAGGAGACTTCGCAAGCGGCGGAATGAAACCGGGCGGAATGAAAACCGCCTTAAGCGTTCCGGATCAATCCGGAAGCGATTCAAACCCACCGGAAAATACTCCAGAGCGAGATGGCCCAGACAAAGAAAAACCGCCTATGTTGCCATAAGCGGTCCAAGTCAAGGGAGGAAACGCCCAAGGAGGGCATCGGCAGCAACATCATTGCCGCACCGCAATAATATGCCTGTGCACCGCATCAAAAGCAAGAGCATTTTTGAAAAAATCAAAAATTCGCTCCGGAAACCGCCGCCACACCGTCAGCGCGGCCATAAAGAGGAAAAAATTCCGGAATGCAGCGGGAAAGACGCTAAACGAACAGGTAAAAGCTCGATGCGAGCGAAGGCGACCCAAAATGAAAGAGACCGCCTATGTTGCCATAAGCGGTCCAAGTCAAGGGAGGAAACGCCCAAGGAGGGCATCGGCGGCAACATCATTGCCGCACCGCAATAATATGCCTGTGCACCGCATCAAAAGCAAGAGCATTTTTGAAAAAATCAAAAATTCGCTCCGGAAAACCACCGCCACACCGTCAGCGTGACCATAAAGAGGGGAAAATTCCGGAATGCAGCGGGAAAGACGCTAAATGAACGGGTAAAAGCTTGATGCGAGCGAGGGAAGCCCAAAATGAAAAAGACCGCCTATGTTGCCATAAGCGGTCCAAGTCAAGGGAGGAAACGCCCAAGGAGGGCATCAGCGGCAACATCATTGCCGCACCGCAATAATATGCACCCTTGAAGCTTTATGCACAAGGAATTTGGAGTGGCTTTTGCTGCGACAAGTCAACGCAGCATTGCGCCCGCTTTCGAGCCCATCAAGGGTGTACGAAAGTATCTCCGAAAGTGTCCCCTCGGGCCATCCGGCTTCTCCATCCTTGGCCAACCGCGCACCAAACCTGAGACGACTCTCTATACATTTGTAAATGCAGACAATTTTCGCGAAACGGGTTATCCCCATCACGAAGAGATGCTGTAGAATCCAGCCACACCGTTCTTCTTGCCGCTCAGAAAGGCCGCTCCATGTCTGCCGTCGATTTCGCCGCCTTCGTCGAAAAACTCGCCGATGCTGCCAGCGAAGCCATCCTGCCTTTCTTCCGAACCTCGCTTGGGGCGATTGACAAAAATATCGGCGGTTCCTTCGATCCGGTGACCGAGGCCGACCATGCCGCCGAATCCGCCATGCGCCGGCTGATCGAACTGACCTTCCCCCTGCATGGAATCATCGGTGAGGAATTCGGCTCCATACGCGAGGATGCTGATTATGTATGGGTGCTCGATCCGATCGACGGCACCAAAAGTTTCATCGCCGGCATGCCGATCTGGGGCACGTTGATCGGCCTCCTTCATCACGGCCGGCCGATCTATGGAATGATGGTACAGCCCTTCATTCGCGAACGCTTCACGGGCGATGGCGAGCAATCGAACTGGAGCGGGCCGGGCATCGACCTGAAACCGGCGCGGCGTCTCCTTTCGACGCGCGACTGCCCGGATCTCGCCACGGCGATCCTGATGACGACATCGCCACTCCTTTATGATGCGCCACGGCTTACCGCCTTTCGCCGCGTCGAAAGCCGGGTGCGCCTGTCCCGCTATGGCTGTGACTGCTATGCTTTCGCCATGCTCGCCGCCGGCCATGTCGATTGCGTCATCGAAGCGGGATTGAAAGCCTATGATATCGCCCCTCTGGTGCCGATCATCCGGGGCGCCGGTGGCATCGTCACGACATGGACAGGTGGCGAACCGGCCGAAGGCGGCGATATTGTCGCTTCGGGCTGCGCCGCCCTGCATGATCAGGTCCTAGAACTCCTGCGGCAAGGCGGATGAGGGGGGAGCCGCAACATCCTTCGGCTCAAGACCTTTCGATGCGAGCGGGGGATGCGAAGTTCCCCTTGGGATCCGCGCCGCGTCCGGGCCCGCGATGAAACGATCGAAAGCCGCCCAGAATTGATCGCGAAAACAATCGCGCTCCAAAAGAATCTCGTGCTGGCAGCCTTCAATCGGCAGGCACCGCCCATGTTTGAGGCGCAGGGTGAAATGTTCAGCCGCCCGCGCATCCACCACCTGATCGGCGGTTGGAGCAAAGATCAATGAGGGCGTCGTAATACCCGTCCCGAAATCGGGCTTTGCCACCCGATGCATCAGACTGAGCGCGGCATGGACCCAGCCGAAGCTCGGTATCCCGATGGCGAGTTCGGGCGCAGAGGCGATCACTTCAAGGAAACGGGCAAAACGCTCCGGATCGGAGGTCAAAACATTCTTGCCGAACGGACGGGTCGTCGCCGCACGCGCATAACGAAAAGGGACGGCGGAGCCACCGAAACCCAGCCGCGACAGCAAGCCGGTAATGAAGCGCGTACCGCCGGGATAGGGCAAGCTTTTGAGGGCGATCATTGGTGCGCAAAGCACCTGACGCTCGAAAGGCACACCAGATTCATTCGCCTTGTCGAGAAGAATGGTTCCCCCCATGGAATGGGCGAGCGCATACCAGGGCTTAGGACAGAACGGCGCCAGCACCTGCTGTTCGAAAGCCTCGAGATCCCGATGGTAGAGCCTGAAATCACCAATATGGCCGCGGCGCCGGTCCGGTAGCAGTCGCTGCGAAAGTCCCTGGCCGCGCCAGTCGAATATAGCGATGGCAAAACCGCGCTGGCGGAGATCGGCAATCGTCTCGAAATATTTCTCGATGAATTCAGCGCGCCCGGTGATGATGGCGACCGTGCCCTGCGGTCCAGCGGAATTGGAAGCCGCCCAATAAGCGTAACGAAGCGCGATGCCGTCCGCTGTGAGAATCTTGCCGACCGTCCCGTCCGGAGGCACAGGATTCTGGTCGATCGCAACGAAATGCAAGGGGACCCTCCAACAAAATGGCCTCTGCTCCTTGAGACTCCCCAAAGAGAGCCTCCTCAAAGAGTCACCTCAAATCCGAAGGATAACATAGACCACCCGACCGCCCCGAACCTTATCTCCATCAGGCGCCGGACCCTTCCGGCTCGAAGGAATCGTGCCGCGAAAAGAGCATTGGAGCAGGCAGTTTTCAATGACGTCTCGCACAGGGCACCAAGCCGCCAATCCTTTGAGACCCATCAGACCATGGACTCGAAAATGGATCCTATCCAGCGCCGATGACTATTTTTGAACAATCTGCCCATGAAAAAGAGCGCCGGACGGATCCGGCGCTCCCTGAAATATCCTATCCTGGTAGCCGGGGCACCAGACAATGGGGGAGCCCGGCCCCGATTCTAGTTGCCGTGATAGATCAGCGGAACTTTCGATGTATTGGCGTCATCGAAAGTCAGAGGCTTATCCCCTGCGGGAAAGCCATTCTGCTGCAGCAGAAAGGCCATGATCTGCACATATTCATCCGGTTCGAGACTGCCCGGATTTGTCGCCGGCATGTTCTGCGAGAGGATAATGAAAATATCGCTCACCGTAAAACCTGCCGTGGGCGACGCAAAGGTCGGTCCCTTCAGTGCAGGCCCGGCGCGGCCAGCCAGGGTCGGACCATGGCAGATCGCGCAATTATCCGCATATTTCTGCTTGCCCCCCTCCGCCTGAGCGGTGGTGAAGAGCGCCGGCGGTGCACTTGCCGCATCGGCAGCCGGTGCGGGTTTGGCGGCCGCAGGGGCTGCCTCTTTAGCCGGCGTCGCCTCAGCCAATTTCTGGCCCTTGGGCTCGCTTTTGGCAGCATCCTGATCGAGATAGGGGCTCGTCACTTTGGTCAAGGCGCCGCTGTGGGCGAGCGTGACAACCGCTTTATCGAAATCCTGTGCCGCCGCCGCATTCGACTTGTCGTAAAGAGCGACGAAATCGTAGCGGGCAGTGGTGGAATCCAGATCATGCAGATCGAAGCGCGCATGATGGATGGCGGAATAGCTCGCCACCGTCGGGCGCCACAGCATCGCCGCCTGAACCTTATGCGCGTCGAGTGACGCCAAAGCATCCGACTCCTTCACATGCACATCGGCATGCAGGCTCGGATATTTCGGGAAATAGAGGTTGGGAGTCGTCTGATAGCCGACCGCCACCGTCGCGCCTTTGGGCAATTGGTCGAGCGTGGTCGCGGAGCTGCCCGCCGGCGTCACCAGAACGAAACCGGTATGACCATAGGGTGCCGTCGCCAGCAACCCTTCCGGCGTCACAGGCTCATCGGCAGCAACCGGGAAGCCCATGACCAGAGTGCACTGATGCGCCAGCTTGGCGAAACCATCGAACCCATCGTCGTCATCACCGTCGAAATAATGAATTTTGACGGCCTTGCCTTCCTGCTTGGCGACGGCGCCGGCGAGCGCCGCATCCATCTCAGCCGTAGGGCTTGACTTGTCGACGCATACGGAGAGCTCCGCCGCGCCCGCGGAGCCGCCGTACCCAAGTACGGCGGCGATGGTTGTATTCCGCGCGAGGCGGAAAAGATTATTTAGACCCGGCATCCTGCCTGCCTTTGGTTATAATGAGAAGACGTAATAGTGGCCGCCCAGCGGAATATTGAGAACCCGCGGATCCTTGGCCATCTCTCCTCCCCAGATCGGCGTACCGCCGCCCCAGCCGGCATAAATGCCGATATATTGTTTATCTCCGACCTTCCACGTGCTCGGCACGCCGATGATACCAGAGGTCATTTTGGGGCTCTTCCACAAGACCTTGCCGGTCTTGGCATCGAAAGCATAAAGGAAACCATCAGCGCTGCCGGAGAAGAGCAATCCGCCAGCAGTCGCGAGCATGCCGCCATTCCAGGGAAGGTCGGAGGGGAAGCGCCAAACCTGCTTGCCGGTATTCACGTCGAAGGCCTGGACCGAACCCCAATGATCGGGATTTTCAGGGTCGCGCTTGACGAGGAAGGATTCACCGAGGAACGGGAGACCGGCGCGATAGCTGACCTTATTCCCCTTCATGGTCATGCAGGTATGTTCGGTCGGGACGAAGAAGAGATGGTTCTCCGGATCGATCGCCGTCGGCCACCAGTTCTTGCCACCGAGGAAGCTCGGGCAGGTGAAGATTTCCTTGCCGATATCGGGATATTTATCCGGATCGACGACCGGCTTGCCGTCCTTGAAGCCGGTGATGGAGGTCGCATGCGCGAACTTCCAGGCATTGATCAGCTTGCCGTCAGTCCGGTCGATCGCATAGACCCAGCCATTGCGGCTGGCCGTGAGCAGAGCCTTGTGAGCCTTACCCTCGAAATTGACATCCGCCAGCACCGTCTCATTGGTGCCGTCATAGTCCCAGCTGTCGTTTGGCGTATACTGATAATGCCATTTGATCTTGCCGGTCGCAGGATCCATGGCGATGACGGAATCCGTGAAGAGATTGTCGCCGGGACGCAGCTTGGCGAGCCAGGGGCCCGGGTTGCCGACACCCCAGAACAACGTATCCGTATCCTTGTCATAGCTGCCGGTAAGCCAGGCAGCGCCGCCACCGGTCTTGTAGGCACCTTCCGGCCAGGTATCGCCACCCGGCTCGTTTGGCGCAGGAATCGTATGCTGGCGCCAGGCCTCCTTGCCGGTCTCGGCATCAAGCGCCGAGATGAAGCCGCGCGCGCCATATTCGCCGCCGGAAACGCCGACGATGATCTTGCCCTTGACGACGAGCGGGGCGACCGTCATCGCATAGCCGATATCGGGCTTTTCGAGCTGTGTATTCCAGAGGAGCTTGCCGGTCTTGGCATCGAGCGCGACGACACGATTGTCGAGCGTTGCCATATAGACCTTGTCGCCGTAAAGGGCGACGCCGCGGTTGACCACGTCGCAGCAGATCGTCTTCAGGCCGACGCCGGAAAGATCATGTTTGTAGGTCCACAGCGGCTTGCCAGTCGAGGCCTGGAAAGCATGCAATTCGTTTTTCGGCGTTGTCAGGAACAGATAGTCACCGTTGACGATGCCTGGCGCCTCATGACCCATATCAAAATCGGTCTTGAAATCCCAGACCTGCTTCAGATCCGTGACGTTTTTCGTGTTGATCGTATCGAAGGGCGCATAGCCCGACGAGCCATAATCGCGACGATACATGAGCCAGCCATTGTCCTTGGCGGCATCGTTCAGACGGGCCTCGGTAACCGGCGCATAAGCGTCATCGGCAGTCGCGGCACCGCTCGAGAACAGCATAGCCACAAGCAAGCTGCTTGAAATCAGAAATGAGCGTTTCACGGTGTCCCCTTAAGAATGTTCAGGATGTGATTGAACCAACGCCATACCGTCTCGTAACGACCGGCGGCAGAAGCGGATATCATGCCAAGCCCATCTGAAGCCGACCCAAAAAGGCCGGAACAACAGTCGCGATGACATGAGAACCGGTTTTAGTTTGTCAGCCAGAACCTAGAAGTCAGGAATTGGGAAAAGACAACCGAAACGATCAATGGAAATGGCTTCCAGCATAAACGAAACCTGCGTTTATGGAAAACTTCCTGCGACCGAATGGCATTTTCCCGGCGCGGAATGTGGCAGGTCCGCCCCTGTTAAGCAACTCATTTTCATCGGTAAAAGGGGAGATAGCCAGCCTGGAAAAGGAATCGGCGAGCCACCATTCCCCCGCGAATCTTCGCTTCAGGAACCGGCGTGAAAGGCTGCAACATCCGAATTTTGGAAGCTTTTTCCATGCTCCCGGCCGAAGAGCTTTCCGTCAAAGGCAGCCGGTTCGAGGCCGATCATTTTCTTGCAAATCATCGCCTGCCGCTCCTGCCTGACCCTGTTCAGCAAGCCTCGAAAACAAGTCCAACATGCTGAAAAAACGCAATCATCTGCAGGCAGCCGGGCCATTCGCAACGTCAGAGCGAAGCGCATCAAAGCCGGGCCGTACTCATCGATAGAAGTTTCCTATCAAAAGACCGTCATTATGAATGTATTCCAGAAGAGATTCTTCCAAAAAAGAAGGGTGAAAGGACGCGCCTTTCACCCTTTTACTTTCCAGTATCGATCCGCAGGCGGACTCAAACCTGCGGTTGCGGCTCAAGGCCCGGTTCGGGTCCGGATTTCGGACGGCTGACACCGGTCGTCGGCACCGTCGAACCACGCGGCGGAGTCGGCTCCTCCCTGATGTCGCGGACAGGAACCCGGCCCTGGAGCAATCCCAAAATCTCCTCGCCCGAGAGCGTCTCAAATTCCATGAGCCCCTTGGCGAGTGTTTCGAGATCGGCGCGTTTCTCGGTCAGAATGCGCGTGGCTTCGGCAAGGCCCATCTCGACGAGCCTGCGGACTTCCGCATCGATCTTCTGGGAAGTGGCTTCGGAAATATTCTGCTGCCGCCCCATCGAATAGCCGAGAAACACTTCCTCCTGGTTCTCGCCATACATCACCGTGCCGAGTTCTTCCGAGAAGCCCCAGCGGGTCACCATGGCCCGCGCCAGCTTGGTCGCCTGTTCGATATCGGACTGGGCACCGGAGGTCACCTTGTCACGGCCGAAGACGATTTCCTCGGAGACACGGCCACCCATGAGAACGGCGAGCCGGGAGAGCATCTGCTCATAGCTCATCGACAATTTATCCCGCTCGGGCAATTGCATGACCATGCCGAGCGCGCGCCCGCGCGGAATGATCGTCGCCTTGTGAACCGGATCCGTCGCCGGCACATTGAGCGCCACCAGCGCATGGCCGCCTTCATGATAGGCAGTCAGCGTCTTTTCCTGTTCGGTCATGACGAGCGTGCGGCGTTCCGCACCCATCATGATCTTGTCCTTTGCATCTTCGAATTCGACCATAGTCACGACGCGCTTGCCGCGCCGCGCCGCCATCAGGGCCGCCTCATTGACGAGATTCATGAGATCGGCGCCGGAAAAGCCCGGCGTCCCGCGCGCCACGGTTTTGAGATCGACATCCGGCGACAGCGGCACCTTGCGGACATGAACCTTGAGAATACGCTCGCGGCCGACGATGTCGGGGTTGGGGACGACGATCTGGCGGTCGAAACGGCCGGGACGCAAAAGGGCCGGATCAAGCACGTCGGGCCGGTTGGTCGCGGCGATGAGGATGATGCCCTCATTGGCCTCGAAGCCGTCCATCTCCACCAGAAGCTGGTTGAGCGTCTGTTCGCGCTCGTCGTTGCCGCCGCCGAGACCCGCACCACGGTGCCGGCCAACAGCGTCAATCTCATCGATGAAGATGATGCAGGGCGCATTCTTCTTCGCCTGTTCGAACATGTCGCGGACGCGGCTCGCGCCGACGCCGACGAACATTTCCACGAAATCCGAACCGGAAATGGTGAAGAAGGGCACGTTGGCCTCGCCGGCGATTGCCCGGGCGAGCAGGGTTTTACCTGTACCGGGAGGGCCGACAAGCAGGACACCGCGCGGGATGCGCCCGCCGAGCCGCTGGAACTTCTGCGGATCACGCAGGAATTCGACGATTTCCTGGAGATCTTCCTTCGCTTCGTCGACGCCGGCGACATCCTCGAAGGTCACCCGGCCATGGGCCTCGGTCAAAAGCTTGGCTTTCGATTTGCCGAAACCCATTGCCTTGCCACCCGCCCCCTGCATCTGCCGTGACAGAAAAATCCAGACGCCAAAAATAGCGATGAGCGGCAGCCCGTTGACGAGCAGCGTCACAAGCCAATTATTGCCGTCGGATGGAGGCTTGGCCGAGATCGAGACGTTCTTTTTATAGAGCATCTGAACGAGATTCGGATCGTTCGGCGCATAGGTCGCGAAGGCGCGGTTATCGGTGAAATGACCGCTGATCTCATTGCCGGCGATCGTGACTTCGCGCACCTTCCCCTGGTCGACCTCATTCAGCAGCTGGCTGAAAGTGATGTCCTGGGTCGCCGTTCGCTGTCCGGGATTTTGGAACAGCATTACAAGCGCCGCCACCAGGAGGATAATGATGACCCAAAGTGCGAAATTCCGGAAGTTCGGATTCATTTCGATCCCGCGACACGCCGACCGGCTCGAAAGCTTCAGCGTCAGTAGTAGAAGGAAGCGCCCTCCGGCGCGATTTTTTCAATGTAGGCGCCATGCGCCCCCTTGCCAAGGACCCTCGGTGGCGAAAGCAAAGTCAAGTGCCCGTTAGAACAGGAGCAAATGCGCCCCTCAGGAGAGCGGCAAATAAGGGCGGTTCTCTGACGCGGCGGCCCGTGCCGTTAGAAAAAGAGACTCTGCCTCCAACCAAAACTGGTCATCGCAAAGGATAAACTGTCCGTTTGCTTACAACCGTCCCACCATAAATTTTCCATGCAAAATCAATGCTAATGGAAGAAGCATCGGCTTACCGATGCACCGATCAGCGCAGCCGGCCGCTTTGAGGCGATTCGGCCGTAAAGAGGGTGGAGAAAGATCAATGCACCCCTTTCCGGTCGATGCGACGATGTTCGACAGCTGCGAATTACCCTATCCGTAAAATGGCAGATACTTTGTTTCGGACCACTTCCATTGCCCCAGTCACCGCTTGATGCATCGCCCGGCTACGCATCATCGGATTGCGTCGCGGCTTACTAGCATTCACGCCGCCTGCGCGAACCGCTCCGGGTCAAACTTCAATAGGCCTCTGGCGCTTCGCACCCCTTGGCCCTTCACGTCGCAAATCGAGCCTGCCGCACGCGTCAAGGTGCAAACAGATGCCGCCGAGCGTCGCTTTGAAGGCACTGGCGGCATGAAGCGCAGCACCGAGACCATCGCTCAATGTTTCGAGACGATCGAGCCGCAAGGGCTGGCCTTTTTCCGAGAGCGCGAGAATTTCCGCTTCAATGAATCGCAGCAGAATTTCCTCGGGTTCATCTCGAAGCGCCCGGCAATCCACCGAAACGGTGTCGGACCGCCGCTCTGCCGGCAGGGCAGTCCGGACCTGTGCCGTCCGTGCAATGATCGCCTCGTCGGCACGGGCCGCACGCCTTCCGAGACGCAGCAGGCCCATGCGATCGAGTCCGATTTCCGCCATTTGCCGTTCCATTCCCCGGAGCCTGGCCCGCGCGAAACGCGTGTCGGTATTGGACGGATCCCTTACGAAAGGATGATGCGCCTGGACACAGACGGTCAGCAAATCGGCTTTCGTCAGTTCAAGCAAGGGCCGGAAATGCGGCAAGCCATTGCGCAGACAAAAAGCCTCCATACCGCGCAAGCCACGCAGCCCGCTCCCGCGCAGCAAACGGAAAAGAATCGTCTCCGCCTGATCATCGGCATGATGCGCCGTGACGATCCCCTCGGCGCCGATCCGTTCCGCATGAGCAGTCAAAAGAGCATAGCGTGCCTCCCGCGCCCGTTCCTGCAGCCGGGTCTTTGGCTTCTCGCCTTCCCATCGCAAAAGGTGATGCGGCAAACCGAGCCTTTCCGCCCATTTTCCGACATTTTCCGCCTCAAGGGCGGAATCCGGCCGCAAGCCATGATCGACGCTCGCCACATGCAACAGCGGCACCGGCGTGCCGATGCTCTCACGGTCCCGGCGCCAGCGCGCGGCCAGCAGCATCAAGGCAACGGAATCGGGGCCGCCGGAAACAGCGAGCAATAGGCTCGTCATCGACTCGAATGGCTGAAACAGACGGGCGAGCCTCTGGGAGGCAACGAGATCATCAGCCGGCGCTTCTTCCCATTCAGCCTGACCGGCGGGACCTTCCGGCCGCGGTGCCGTAAGGACGCTCTTCTCCCCCGCCGACAGAGAAACGGGATCGAGGCCTGCATCCGAACCATGCGGGAGCGCCGCCGCTCCGCTCAACACAGGCTCAACATTGCAGACGTTTGGCTTCGCGATCCGCATTCGCTTTCACCTGCGCCGATGCATTGGGATATTTGCGATCGATCTCGGCGAATGTTGCGCAAGCCTGTTCCTTTGCCCCGAGAGCGATGAGCGACTGGCCTAGCCGCAGCATGGCTTCGGGCGCCCGGCCCGTATTGGGATAATGCGTCGAGATCTTGAGATATTGCTCGGCGGCCTCACGCTGGCGTCCACGACGATAATAGGTTTCGCCAAGATAAAAGATGGCGTCGGGAGCGAGGCGGTTCTTGCCGTTCTTGGCCAGAAAGGCGGTAAAGCTCTTTTCGGCGTTTTCATATTCTTTCTGGCGGAAATAGCCGAGCGCCAGATCGAAATCCTCCCGGACCGGATTGGCGGGCACCGATGCGAGCGTGGTGCTGGCGGCTGGCGCGGCCGCATCATTGTGCTGCGGCGCCGCCTCGGCGCGCAAGCGCCCTCCGGCGAGGTCAAGCGGCGCATTGACCGTCTCGGCTCGTCTGTTCGCGGCTGGCGTGGTTCCGAGCGAGCGCGGCGCACCCGGCGCATCAGGGTCGGCAGCGGGATCGAAAGCATCACGCCGGCGACCATTTTTTCCCGTGGGGACGGCGGGAGGCAAATCCCCATCACCATCCTCCGCCAGCTGGCTGGCAAGCGCACCAATGCCATCGGTCACATCGCCGCGCCGTTGCGGCGTCCTTGGAGCGGCAGCAGGAGATGTGGGGGTACCTGCCGCTCCGCGTCCGGCATTGCCACTTTCCTGCAGGCGGAAATCGACATCCTCCTGGAATTTCTTCAACTGATCCTCGAGCTTGCGCGTCGTAAACTGCATCTGCTCGATCTGGCCGGTGAGTTGACGAACCTGGTTTTCCAGCTTGTCGATACGCACCAGCAGGCCTGCACTATCCTGCGCCGGCGCGCGGCCGTAGCCGCCATCACCGTAATCATTGGGCGCATAATCATAATTCTGGGCATAAAGCCCGCCGTTCGTCCCCGCTTCGAGCGGCTGTGCGACGGCGGGGGACAGGAGGGCAAGACCAACAGGCCAGATGGCAGGCGAAAAGCTCAGGGCGTTCCGGGCCAGGCGGCCGGCGGCCATCATACGAGAAAATAAAAACAATCTGGCAAAACTCATGAACCGATCCCCATCCTCCCGCAGGAAGACCGATGAACGACGGCAAGGCAAGTGAAAAAGCCGACAGGTAACGCTTCCGGCTGGACGCTGATTGCCGGAAAAACCGCACCGGGCTTGTCTCCCCGGCAAGACACCTCCGAGAGAAGCCTCTATAGCATCTCAGAAACGTCCCGGACCATTTCCGCAAGGAAACAGGCTACAGCTTTATTGAATTGATTTTCTTAAATATGGATCGGAAACAGAAGTTGAGACCGTACCAACATTCTTATTCGAAAACCTTGTCATGAGACCGATGCCTAATCAAGTCGGACCGATTGCCTCTCAGATGGATTATAGTATGGTCAGGATCGTGGCCCATTGATCCGACGGATCACGTTCCACCCTCCGCCGGGACGATGTTCGAACGGCTCCCTTGAAAGACCGGATTGTTCCATCGGGTGCGGACAAGAAGCGTTTTACCGCGATCAAAACACGCGGCGATCAATTTAATGGTCGATGCTCGGAAGCATAAAGCCCGAAGCGGACGGACAAGCGGTGCATGTTCTTTAGTGGGAATGCTGCAAATTTTCGCTGTGAGCAGTCGCAATTTTCGAAGGGATGCCGTCAAAGCGTCTCATCGGGCTCCTCGCACACCGGACCCCGGTCCGAGCTATTGGCTCTATTGGCAATTTGAAAGATATCGTTCATTTCGATCAGGAAGCGGGCTCAATCCATCCTGCAGGAACGAGACGATCTTTTCTTGACCTTGAGACAATTGACGACCGGCCTGACGCATCAGCCTCAGGCATGGTTGACCAGTCAAACTCTTCTTATCCCATAAAACTTTACCGAATCGCGGTTCCGTCGAAAGTCTGTTTACCGGCATGGGCTTAGAGGAATTCTTGCCATCGTTCATCCGCCGGCTCCCGCAGCGCGGTCCAGGGCTCGTGAAGCAGAGGTTCGGTGGCTGAGAGCGATTGAAAGGACGCCAAATCATGGCACGCCAATATTTTGGAACCGATGGAATCCGTGGCCGCGCGAATGCCGCCATAACGCCTGAGCTGGCGATGAAAGTCGCCCAGGCGACCGGCGTCCTGTTCCAACGCACCGGCGACCAACGTCATCGCGTCGTGATCGGGAAGGACACCCGCCTTTCCGGCTATATGATCGAATATGCGATGGTGGCGGGTTTCACCTCGGTGGGTATGGACGTACTGCTGCTCGGACCCATGCCGACGCCGGCGGTCGCCATGCTGACCCCCTCGATGCGCGCCGATGTCGGTGTCATGATCTCCGCCTCGCATAATCCTTACGAGGATAACGGTATCAAGTTGTTCGGGCCGGACGGTTTCAAACTCTCCGACGAGGTCGAGGCCGAAATCGAATCCATGCTGACGCGTGAGGTCCCGCCCAAACTCTCGAAGCCGGCCGACCTCGGCCGCGCCAAGCGGATCGAGGGCGCGCAGGCGCGCTATATCGAATTCACCAAGCGCACGCTCACACGTTCGCTCTCCCTCGAAGGATTGCGCATCGTCATCGATTGCGCCAACGGGTCGGGCTACAAGGTCGCGCCGGAGGCGCTTTGGGAACTCGGCGCCGAAGTCTTTTCCATCGGAGTCGAACCGGACGGATTCAACATCAATCGCGAGGTCGGATCGACCGCACCGGGCGCCCTCATCAAAAAGGTGCATGAGGTGCGCGCCGATATTGGCATTGCGCTCGACGGCGATGCGGACCGCGTGATCATCGTCGACGAAATGGGCAAAGTCGTCGATGGCGACCAGCTGATGGCGGTCATCGCCGCGAGCTGGCTGGAAGAGGGACGCCTGAAACATCCCGGCATCATCGCCACCGTCATGTCCAATCTCGGCCTTGAGCGCTATCTGTCCAGCCTCGGCCTCACGCTCGAGCGGACCGCCGTGGGTGACCGTCACGTTCTCGAGGCCATGCGCGCCAAGGGCTATAATCTCGGCGGCGAGCAATCCGGCCACATCATCCTGTCGGATTATTGCACGACAGGCGACGGGCTCGTCGCCGCGCTGCAACTGCTCGCTGTCGTCAAGCGGCTGGGCAAGCCGGTCAGCCAGGTCTGCCGGCGGTTCGTGCCGGTGCCGCAAATCCTCAAGAATGTCCGTGGCGTCACCAAAAGCACGCTCGATGAAGCCCATGTCATCCATGCGATCGAAGAAGGACGCCAAAGGCTCGGCGCCTGCGGCGGCCGTCTCGTCATCCGCCCCTCCGGCACGGAGCCAGTCATCCGCGTAATGGGAGAGGCGGATGATCAGGATCTCGTCGAATCCGTCGTCGATGAAATCTGCGACACGCTCGCCGCCGCACCGCCTATCGCCGCCGAATGAGTCGCGCGAAGGGGTCTTGCCGCGCGATTGTTTTGGACGCGAAGCGCTCCCATTCGCAAATCCCGTTTGCAAATCGACCTCGGCGAAACCGCCCTTGGAGACTATCCTTCAAGGAGCGGTAGCCCGTACAGGCACGGTCTTCCCATCCCGCGCCTTATCAGCTTTCTCCGAAGACGGTGGATAGGCGGCAGGAGGATGCGATCACCGGGCCATGCTGCCTGAATGCATCATACTTCAGGGAAGAGCCGGAACACGGCGGCGCGTTCCGGCTTGATGTGCTCTTGCTCCGGCGATACATCGATTCATCCGGGAAACAACGAAGCCATTCAGGCCAATGCCTAGAGCATGTTCGGATGTTTCCGAACTGCACCACTTGAAACTGCTCCAAGCAAACTCTCCGAAGTTTGCTGACACTTACAAGTCAGAGCCGCTCCGATTTTGTTTCTAAAAGCAAAATCAACCGTGGCTTTAGCCATGCAACAGTTTTTCCCGATAATGTTGAATCGCCTTGCGGTTCCATGATACTGAAAATACTCTTGTTTTTCGAGTAGAGCGTTTCTGGACATATCCGAAACGGTCCAGGCTGCTTAACGCACGGGGCATGAATGTCGGCCATCCTGTCTCCCGAAGAAATCGAACGCTATGGTCGCCACATTCTCCTGCGGGATATCGGTGGCCAGGGGCAACAGAAACTCAAGGCGGCTCATATTCTCGTCATCGGCGCCGGCGGCCTAGGGTCCCCCCTCATCCAGTTTCTCGCCGCCGCAGGTGTCGGGGAGATCGGCGTCATCGATAATGACGAAGTCTCGCTATCCAATCTCCAGCGGCAGGTGCTGCATGGGACACCGGACCTCGGCCGCCTCAAGGTCGCCAGTGCCAGGGATGCGGTGCAACGCCTCAATCCCCATGTCGTTCTCACGCCCTATGCAATGCGCCTCGATGCAGGCAATGCGCGGGAGCTTATCGAGCGCTATGACATCATCGCCGATGGGTCGGATAATTTCGCCACCCGTTATCTCGTCTCCGACCTTTGCTTCCATGCCCGCCGTCCGCTCGTAACGGGGGCGGTCGGCACTTTCGATGGATCGCTCACGACTTTGCGGCCCTTTGAAACGCAGCCGGACGGCAAGCCTAATCCGACCTATCGTTGCCTGTTTCCAGAGCCGCCACCGGAAGGATCCGTGCCGACCTGCGAGGAAGCCGGCGTGCTTGGCGCCCTGACGGGTATGATCGGTGCAATGATGGCTCTGGAGGTCATCCGCGAAATCGTCGGTTTCGGCGAAGGCTTGGTCGGACGCCTCCTTTTAGTCGATGCCCTGCATATGCGTTTTGAGACCTTGTCTTATGGTTGGGATCCGGCAAATACCCTGAATGGGAATCCCGCTCCTCTCTAATGCCGACCCCTCTTCAAGGCATCCGCGCTGATTGTGAGCCGGGCCTAAAGAGCTGTGCGGCGATCTCCCCGTCCCATCTCCAGGAAATACTGGCGTTGCCGGGTTCGACTTTCTCCAGTGCATGGTGATGCGAACCGTTGCGGCCGGGCTGAAGCGCAATGCAACAGAATAGAAAGCGGCGCATGAGCAAGCCTCCCCACCACCTTGGCCCTTCCTCCGTCTATTCTTGCGGCCTTTTCCCCCGCCGGCCATCGGATCCGCAAAATCCAAAGCGCCTGCGTCCGGTCCTCCGCTCTCTTTTCGCGATTCTGCTCTGGCTCATCGGGCCATGCGCCGGTCCATTCGCGATTCCGGTGCATGCAGAGCAGCCTCCCCGTCTTGCCAGTGAAGGACGGTTTCTGCCGGTTCTTGCCCGCCACGGCATGGTCGCAGCTCAGGAAACCAAAGCCGCATCAATCGGCGTCGCGATTCTGCAACAAGGCGGCAATGCCGTTGATGCCGCCGTCGCAGTCGCCTTCGCCCTTGCCGTCACTCTGCCGCGCGCCGGCAATCTCGGCGGCGGTGGCTTCATGCTGGTGCATCTCGCGAAGGATGACAAAACAATCGCCATCGATTACCGGGAAACCGCTCCCGAGGCGATGACTGAAACCACCTTTCTCGACGCCGATGGACATGCCGATCCGGAACGCTCGCGCCGCAGTGGTCTGGGCGTCGGCGTGCCGGGCACGGTCGCCGGGCTTGCACTGGCGCACCGGCAATACGGTTCCGGGCGTCTGACGCTGGCCGAGCTTGTCGCGCCCGCCGTCGCGCTTGCCCGCGATGGCATCAACGTCGGCCAGGATCTGTCCGATTCCCTTTATTACGGATATGATCTCCTGCGCCGATGGCCGTCGAGCGCCACAATCTTTCTCGATGGGGAAGGCCATCCTCTGGAACCCGGGGCGCGCCTCGTTCAAACGGATCTCGCAACCACGCTCGAAGCGATCGGACGCGACGGCGAGAAAGCTTTCTACACCGGCCCCGTCGCGAGCAGAATCGTGGCGGCCGTCAAAGCCGCCGGTGGATCGATGACGCTTGACGATCTCGCCAATTATCGCGCCATCGAGCGCCAGCCGGTCTCCGGCGTCTATCGCGGCCATAAAGTGATTTCCATGCCGCCGCCTTCGGCCGGTGGAACCCATCTCATAGAAATCCTGAATATTCTCGAAGGCTTTCCGCTTGCCGATTACGGCCCGGATTCGGCGCGGACCATCCATCTGACCGGAGAGGCCATGCGCCGCGCCTATGCCGATCGCGCCCATTATCTGGGCGACCCCGATGCGGTCGCAATTCCCCTGCAAAAGCTTCTTTCCAAGAGCTATGCGTCGGAACTTCGGGCGCAGATCGATCCGGCGAACGCCACGCCGTCCTCGGCCCTCCATGCGCTCGATTTCATCCCACATGAAAGCGACCAAACCACGCATTTTTCCGTCGTCGATGCCGAGGGCAACGCGGTCTCCAACACCTATACGCTGAATTTCTCCTACGGCATCGGTCTCGTCGCCGAAGGCACCGGTGTGCTTTTGAACAACGAACTCGACGATTTCTCCGCCAAGCCCGGTGCGCCCAATGCCTATGGACTCGTCAGCAGCGGCGCCAATACGCCAGGCCCGCGCAAACGGCCGCTTTCCTCGATGACCCCCACGATGGTCTTCGGCAAGGATGGCGAGCTCGAACTGGTCACCGGTTCGCCCGGTGGCTCGCGCATCATCACGATCGTCCTCGGCATTCTCATGGATACGATCGATTTTAAAATGAATATCGCCGAGGCAACCGCTGCACCGCGCATTCATCATCAATGGCTGCCGGATGAACTGCAGGTCGAACGTGGCCTGTCTCCCGATACGATCGAAAGCCTGGAAAGGCTCGGCCATCATGTAAAGATCTTCGATGCCTGGGGCTCCGCTCAGAGCATCGCCCGCCTTTCCAGCTTTCTCATGGGCGCGGCTGATACACGCCAGCGTGGAACTTCAGCGATCGGTTATTGAGGCTGAATACGCTCATGTTTATGTGTAGTCTCCCGCGAAGGCTCTCCACCCGCCATGAGCATTGGGGAACAAACACAAGAGCTTTCGCGATTTCATTCGCGCGAAAATGCGTTGATTTTTAGGTGGCATGTTTCCGGATATGTCCGAAACGTTCTATGCGGCCCGATTCTCGTGACGATTTTCCTGACCGTCCGGCAGGAAGGCAGGGGAAGCCGCGGGCACAGTATAATGTTCGATGTAGCGTTCACCCAATTGATCGAGCGGCATGACCGTGAACACATCGGTCGTATTGAATTGCCAGTCGATCACAGCACCATCGCCAAAGCGCGCGCCCGCCCGCAAATAAGCCTTGATAAGCGGCGGCAAGGACGCAAGACCCCGCCGGGGATCCACTTCCTGTTTGTCGAGGATCGCCATGGAGACGGCCGAGGTGCCGCAGGGCCGCACCTGCCATTCCGGCTCGGCTTGGGCGTGATGATGCAGAAAACTCAGGGGCAAAGCGAGCTTCTTGGCCTGCGTCCCGGGCAGGCTGGCGCAGCCGATCAGCACATCGATTTCATAATGCTGCGCATAGATCCAAAGTCCGCGCCACAACAATTCGATCACGCGTTTCGAGCGGTAATCGGCATGGACGCACGAGCGTCCAAGTTCGAGAAAACGCTTGTCCGCATGGCGGGCCAGCATCGGCGCGATCAGAAATTCCGTCTGGCTATAGAAGCCGCCATATTTTTCCGCGACGTCGCCCCGCAAGAGCCGATAGGTGCCGACGAGTTTGGGTTTGAGACGGCCGAAACGATTGCGATGGGCGGTATCGAATACAAGCAGATGATCACAGATCTTGTCGAGCGCGCAAAGATCACGCCGCAGCAAAGCACTGCGTGAATGCGCCGTCGCGCCGCCTTCCTCGTAGAAAACCTTGTAACGCAGACGCTGGGCTTTTTTGATATCGCGCTTGTTTTGCGCGAGACGGATTTCGAATGGCCCCGAGGCTCCGAGCATAGCTGGAAGCGGCGACCCGCTTGCCCGATCACGCCGCCGAACGGTTTCAGGCTCGACAGCGGAAGGCGGCGATGAATATTCCTCGGAATGAACGCCAAAGCCGAACGCCGAACCGAAAGACCACATGCGCCGACACGTCTCAAGAGGAAGCGATGAATAACCCTAGGCGCAAGCTGCGACGCCTTGATGACAATTCGGCGAAGAGCTTGTGAATGCCAGGAGTTTCGAAAAATTTCTCGCGGACTTTTGCCTTTATAGTCTAATGCTTTCCTGTCGGCTACATAGTGTCATCATCGCACTGTATGTTCGTGGTAGGGTTCGACCGCCAATACTCATTGGCTTCTATTTTGTCTTTCGGGCGAGGATCATGAACTTCCTCAGGTTGATCGGCCTCATCGCCACGCTTGTCATTTTCCTGTGTTGCGCCGTGCCACTGCAATTCCTTGCGCAACGGCGTTTTCCGCATTTGTCGGCGCGGATGACACAGAATTTCGCACAATTGCTCTTGCGTATCCTGCGCATCCGTATCAACTGTGCGACTCGAAGCGAAAGAACCGGCGCCCGGCTTCTCATCGCAAACCATATTTCCTGGATCGACATCCTTGCCCTGGCCAGCGTCGAATCGGCGAGCTTCGTCGGCAAGAGTGAGATTGCGCGCTGGCCGCTCGTCTCGACTTTCGCCAAGGTCGAACGGACGATCTATATCGACCGGAAAAGACGGCGTTCGATCATTCCCGCCAACAGGATGATGGCCGATTGCCTTGCCAGCAACCGCGACGTGCTGTTGTTTCCCGAAGGCACGACCGGCGCGGGCAATGGGCTTCTGAAATTCCACAGCTCCCATTTCGCGGCGCCAGGCCTCGCACTCACAGCAATGCCCGAACGCGAAAGCGTGCCAGTGCAGCCCATCCTGATCCGCTATTCATCCGCGACGGCGGCCTGGATCGGCGACATGAGTCTCATCCCTCATATCTGGCAGGTTCTGCGCGAAAAACCGATCGTGTGCGAACTGCTCTATGGCCCAGCCCTTGACCATCAACGCGACACAAATCGAAAAGTGATGACACAAAAGGCGCGTGCCATCATGGAATGTCTCCAGGAAGCACCAGAGTTGGAAGCCCGCCATGCCGCAACGTCAAGGCAAATCATCCAACCGGGACGGCCCATGCTCGTCCCCGTTCAAAACAGCTCGCATTCACCCGGAATGGAGAGAGAACCCGCCGGCTCCTCTTGGTGCGGCCTCAGTTTTGAGGAAAGCGCGGCAAGTTTGACAGCCTGCAGGGCCGATTCCGAATCCATGCGCCAGTTTACGGGCAATTGAACCGCCACTTTTGCGAGAAAATCCGCGAGACAATCCAATGTCTGCGAGACATGGTCGATCGTTTGAATGTCTCGCAAGGAGGCGGCGTCACCAAAACCGATCCTGTCGTCGCGCCCGACGAGGAGCGGACTGAGCGCCCCCTGGAAACGCCCCATCGCCTCTCCAAGCTGCGCCAATTCCACGGCGACACGCCCGAGAACCTCGCCGAGCGGCGCGCCCGCCTCGCGTTCTGACACCGATGGAATCAAGGGTGTTTCGTGTTCATCATCCATCATGGCCAATCTCGGAAACGGCAATCGTCTTTACTCCGGCATCTCAGACGAGCGGCCGCAAAGCGTAAAAATCCAGCGCAGCGACTCTTATTTTGACGAGACCCGTCAAAAAAGTTCGATCGAGCCCGCTTCCGGCTGCACGAGGGGCTTTGCCGGCACCGCCGTCACCAGCCCATCATCCTTGAGAAAGACCTGCCGCGCCCGCCCCGAAACCGGCCAGAATTGTATGCGCCGTCCACGCGACCCTCGCAGGCTCCCGCCGATAATGTGAATCCCCTCATTATGAAGGAAATGTTCCGCGAAATCCGCATTCTGCGTGCCGATATCGACCATACCCTCGCGTGTACAGGCACCGCCAAACAATTTGGCCTCAAGCCGTGACCGGTGCCCACCCCTCTGCAGAATACCATTGAGCAGAAGCTCCATCAGATAGACACCATAGCGCTCGGCTTCTCGGATCGAAGCGTGACCCTGCGGTGCAAAGGACAACCCGTGCCCCGGCAAAAGAAAATGATTCATACCACCGACATGAGCGACCGGATCACGGATACAAGCAGCCACACAGGATCCGAGCAAAGTCGTAATCACCACGTCCGGATCGTCGCTGACATAATATTCACCCTGAATGATATGAATCCGTTTTTCCCGCCCGGCCTTCTCACCCGGCTGTAAAGACAATGTAGAGGCTCCACCGGCTACATGACCGGGAGGAATTTTTCTATCCGCAGCCCTATCCGCGCGCTCATTGGACCGCAAAGGCGCATTCATTCTTGTCATTTGAGTTTTCCAATCACGGCCTCGATCTGCGATTTCAGCACCGGCACGGTGAAGGGCTTGGCCAGAAAGTTGTTGACTCCGGCGCTGGCGGCCCGTTCCATCAACGCCCTGTCGCTTTTCCCGGTCAGCATGATGAAAGGAATCTTGCGTGTGGCTTCATGCGCACGGACAGCCCGCAAGAGCCCGATTCCATCGAGCTTCGGCATGTGGAAATCGGAAATGATTAGATGCGCGGCTCTGCCCGAAAGGCTTTTCAGGGCTTCCTCGCCATTCGAGGCCATTTCGATTTCCGACATCCCCAAGTCCTGGAGCCCCCCGCGAATGAGAAGCCGGCTGGTTAGCTGGTCATCGACGATGAGCACTTTCACGGCAGCGGCGAAGGGCATTTTTCTTCTCCATAAAGGCTGGTGGCACGCAGAATCTCGGCCCCGATCCTGTGCAACGGGACCTGTTTCTCAACCGCGCCAATTTCATAAGCGGCCCGGGGCATGCCATAAATGAGGGAGCTGGCTTCATCCTGACCAAAGGTGCGCGCGCCTTGCCGGCGCATCGCCAGCAGACCTTCGGCGCCGTCCCGTCCCATTCCTGTCAAAAGTACGCCGACGCTGCGCGGACCGGCCACCTGGGCAATGGAGGAAAACAGCACATCGACCGAAGGACGGTGACCATTGACAGGGTCCGCCTGGCGAAGCCTGCAACGCAGGCCATTAGCACCCGCAGCCGCGATTTCGAGATGACGCGGACCGCCCGGCGCCAGATAGATTTGACCGACCTCGAGCGGCGCACCATCCTGCGCTTCAGCGACGCGCGGAAGGCTCAGCCGGTTCAACCGTTCGGCAAAGCTGCGGGTAAAGCCGGCGGGCATATGCTGCGCAATCACTGTCGGCGGACAATTTTGCGGAAAGCCTGAAAGGACGGTGATGAGCGCCTCCACGCCGCCAGTCGAGGCACCGATAGCGACGAGGCGTGCGCCCGGCTGGAAATTGTCATGAGCACCCGCGCCGGATCTTTCGCGCGGCTGCGTGATCGCAGCGGGCCGCACCGGCGTCGGACGCAACGAGGCGCGCGCCCCTGCGGCCGCCCTGACCTTTGCAGCGAGGTCGGGAAAGAGGTTCGCTTCTCCCATCGCCGGTTTCGCCACGCAATCAAAAGCCCCAATCTCCAGCGCCTTGATCGTCGCCGACGTACCCTGCGCCGTGAGGTTCGACACCATGATGACCGGTGTCGGCCGCAGGCGCATGATCTTGTCGAGGAAATCGAGACCATTCATGTTCGGCATCTCGACATCAAGCGTCACAACATCAGGGTCGAGAGCCTTCATCGCCTGGCGTGCTTCGAGCGGATCTTTCGCCTCCCCGACGACATCGATATCATGATCGCGTTTGAGCACCATGGCGATCAGCCGCCGCATGGTAATAGAATCATCGACGATGAGCACGCGGACCGGTCTCATGCCTGCTCCTTCTGTAAACGCCTATAGGTGGTGATGCCATCGCCCACAAAAGCATGTGCGGCATCCCCCGTGAGCCGTTCCGAATGGCCGATATAGAGGACACCTCCCGGCTCGAGAAACGGCTGGAAACGGTTCCAGATCCGGCTTTGTGTTTCTTCCTCGAAATAGATGACAACGTTGCGGCAGAAAATCGCCTGGAACGTGCCTTTCATCGGCCAATCGCCGATCAGATTGAGTTCGCGGAAACTGACGAGCGCACGCATGGACTCGCTGACACTCATCCATTTCTCGCCGTCAACATCGACCGGAGCGAACCAGGATAGGAGAGTAGACGGAACGCCGGCCATCGCCGTCTCGGCGTAAACGCCCGCCCGCCCTTCGCCGAGAACCACGGGATCAATATCGGTCGCGAGAATTTTCACGTCATAACGCGCCGCGTCCGGCAGGAGGGAAAGCACGGTCAAGGCGATCGAATAGGGTTCCTGCCCGCTCGAACAGGCCGCGGACCAGAGCCGGACCCGACCGCCGCGGCGCGCACCATCGAGAAGAGGTGGCAGCACCTGCGTCCGCAAATGCTCGAAATGATGCGGTTCCCGAAAGAAGCGCGTGACATTGGTGGTCAACGCAGCGAGCATCCGCTGACGTTCATCCACACCGGCCTTATCGCCGATCAGGGCGCAATAATCATGAAAGCTCGTCAATCCGAGCAGACGCAAGCGTCTCGCCAGCCGGGAATAGACCAGCGTGGCCTTCGATTCCGGCAGATAGATGCCTGTGCTGGAATGTAATGTATGCGCGATCTGCCGAAAATCTTCCGCCGTCAGAATGAATTCCCCATCGACGAGACTCTTGGCCAATGGATTATGCCGCATGGCTTGCGCCCGGCTGACCCCTTCATGCGGCGCCATGGTTCTTGTCGTCATGCCATTCTCCATCATTGACCGTCGCCGTCACGCCGCCTCGCATGCAGCCGCAGGGAGCACCTGATCGAGGGAAATGAGACTGATCATGCGGCCATCGATGGCGAGAACACCGCGCACGAACAATTTCGCCATTTCAGAAGCAACCTCAGGCGTCGGCTGGATCATCTCATCCGTCACACTCAGAATATCGAGAACAGCGTCGACGAGAAGGCCGATGACCTGGTGGCCAAGCAGCGGATGGACGACCTGAACGACAATGATGACATGACGGACCGTCGGCTCGGCGGCCGGGAAGCCCAGACGCGCGGCAAGATCGACGATCGGCAAGACGGCTCCGCGCAAATTGATGACGCCCCGCACGAAACCCGGTGATTGCGGCAGGACCGTTGCAGGTGTCCACCCACGTATTTCACGCACAGACATGATATCGACGCAGAATTCCTGCACGCCGATTCTGAAAGCGATCAACTCACGCGCGAAAGCATCATTTCTGTCAATTTCATTCATGGCAGTCCCCGATTCGTATCATTATTGGAAGACATCATGGATATTCTCTCCGCCCATCCGTGAAGCGGAAACATAATCCCATGAATGACGCCAAGGCGGAGGCGAGATGGAATTGTATGAAATGTTCCATAAGGTTCCGTCACCGACGTTCCTAAAGTTTTAGAACATCCTCGATTAAGGACGAACACAATATATTTTAAGTATTTATGGATATTCAAACAACTGACGGTCCAGGAACAGTCAGGTGGACCCGAGAGCGCCTAGCGGCAGAGTGAATGTTTTCGACAATGCTCTTACAAAAATGGAGCGTACCGCACACAATTCCGGTTGCTCAAGCGATCCTCCACTGGATGCCATCAGACGGCTTTAGGTAAAATGATCACGACATAAACATACCAGCAAATCCCACTCTGAATGGGGGAATGAGGACGTCCTCCGTTTCGCAATCGGGAACGCCTCCATGCGCCGTAAACAGACCGGCATCTGCGTAAGTGTCCGTTACACGTAGCAATCGATTTCTTTCGGGGTCTTGCGATCCTCTCGAGGAATGACGGAGTCAGAGGGCGCCCCGATGCGGGAACTCGCGACCAAAGCCTCGACATCGAGAATCAGTGCGACCCTGCCATCGCCAAGAATGGTCGCCGCCGCTATACCCGGCACATGGCGGTAATTGGCTTCAAGACTCTTGATGACCACCTGGCGCTGCCCCTGAATAGCGTCGACGAGCAGCGCATTGCGCACACCGCCCTCCGTCTCCACCAGAATGACGACGCTAGCGAGCACGTCCGCAGTTTCACAGCGATAGGCCAATTCCCGCCCGACATCGATCAATGGCGTGAATTGATCACGGATAGCGATCACACGCGTATCGCCACCGAACTCATGCACAGCGACAGACCGTGGCTGCAAGGTCTCGACAATGGCAGTCAATGGCACCACGAGTGTCTGCCCAGCGACAGTGACAACCATGCCGTCGAGAATGGCAAGTGTCAGCGGCAGGCTCATGGTGAAGGTCGACCCCTTACCCGGCCGTGAACTGATGGAAATGCGGCCGCCAAGCGCCTGGATCGACCGGCGTACCACATCCATGCCGACACCACGCCCGGAAATATCCGAAAGGGTCGCTGCCGTGGAAAAGCCCGGCAGAAAAATCAGATTGTCGATCTCGTCATCGGTCAGCGCGGCATCCGCCGGGATCAGCCCTTTGTCGACGGCTATCTGCCGCACACGCGGCCGATTGATGCCAGCGCCATCATCGGAAATCTCGATGACAATCCGTCCGGAACGATGCATCGCACAAAGATGCACGATCCCTTCCTCGGCTTTGCCAGCTGCGACCCGCGCCTCGGGCGCCTCCAGACCATGATCGATGGCATTGCGGATCATATGCGTCAGCGGATCGGAGAGCTTTTCGATAACGGTCTTGTCCACCTCCGTATTCTCACCGGAGGTCACGAGCCGCACCGATTTGCCGGTCATAGCGGCGACTTCCCGCACCAGACGCGGCATGCGCTGGAACACCGATTTTACCGGCTGCGCGCGGATCGCCATGACACTATCCTGGATCTCACGCGTCAATTGTTCGAGGTCGTCGAGCCCGGAGCCGATGGCCGCTCCCCTCGTCAGCCCCGCCTCATTGACACTTTGTGCCAGCATGGCCTGGTTGATGACGAGTTCACCGACAAGATCGATGAGGCGGTCGACCCGATCGAGATCGACGCGAATGGTCGCGGCAGGCGCCGGCGCCTGCGTGCTTTCGCGTCGTTCGTTCTCGCGCCGCTCGCCCATCCGGCTTTCGCCTGCCACTTGCCCCCCTGTTTGGCTCCCTTCACGCGAAGCCGGTGCGGGACTGGCTGCCGTTTCCGGGAAAGGCGCTTTTGCGGGAGCGGATGCGAGCGAAGCACGAGGTGCAACCCCCGACGTCGCGGCTCCCAGCTCGTCAACCGCTTGTGGGGCATCAGGCCGATCTTCCGGCTGATTTTCCGACATGGCGGGCACCGAAGAAGCGAGACCCTCCTCCTTTACGCGAGGCAGCATTTCGTCACGCAGCGCAAAAAGGTTCAATGCCTGCCCATCGGGTTCCGTATCCGCACTCATTTCGATGGAGAGATCACAATCCCACTCCACGAATTCGAAAACGGCTTCAATCGCCGCTTTATCCGCTCGTGTATGCAATGTGATGACAAAGGTGAGATAGGCTCCCTCGGGATCGAGCTCACCGAGAAGCGGCAGAGTGGAAAAATCGCAGGCGACAATCATTTCGCCGAGTTCGCCGAGACCACGCAGCAACAAAGCCGCCTCATTGGCTTTGGCATAGAGACCAGGCTTCGGCGTGAAGCGGATCGTCCAAGAGGTTTCAGGCAGCTCGGCGAAGGCCGGCAGCTCATCGTCGAGTTCATCGAAGGAAACCTGCACAGGCTGAAAAGAAAAGCCCGCCATATCTTCGGACTGGTCTTCCGCCGCAGGTTTGTCCGCTCCGGAAAGAGCCGCAAGTTCCACGGCCATGGCGTCTGAGCGTTCCGCATCGACGGTTCCTCCGTCACGCGCCGCCCGGACGAGATCGGCGAGAATATCCGAGGCCCGCAACAGCACCTTCAACACATCCGGCGAAGGCGCGAGCGTTTCCGAGCGCACCGCATCAAGAGTGGTCTCGAAGATATGGGAGAAGCGCACGAGATCATCGAGGCTGAAAGCGCCGGCTCCCCCCTTGATGGAATGAACCGCGCGGAAGACCGCATTCACCGTTTCGGCGTCGGCTTCGCCGTTCTGCATCGCCAACAGACCATTTTCCAGTTCCGCAAGCTGCTCCTCGCATTCCTGGAAAAAGGTCTGTCTGATCGCCATCATCGCATCCATGTCGATCTCCAAGACCTCAGGCAGCGACGCGCCGGATCGCGTCGACGAGTTTTACCGGATCGAAGGGTTTGACGATCCAGCCGGTGGCCCCGGCGCGGCGCGCCCGGTCCTTTTTTTCCGCATCGCTTTCCGTCGTGAGAACGAGAATCGGAATCGCGCGATGGCGATCGTTGCCGCGGACACCCTGAATGAAGCCGAAACCATCGAGGCGCGGCATGTTGATGTCGGTCACGATGACATCGGGGCATTCATGATTGAGTACTTCGAGGCCTTTCTCTCCATCTTCGGCCTGGAGCACTCTGTATCCGGCATCGCGCAATGTCAGCAGCAGCATATCGCGCATGGTCCGGGAATCATCGACGGTGAGTATGGTCTTGGTCATCGGGATAAATCCTTATCGAGAACGACCGTGCCATCCTGTTCCGGGTCGTTAAGGCCCGGATGGCTGGACAAAGCTTCCAGCATATGGACGGATCGAATACCGAGGAGATCGAGCCCTTCCAGAAAGTCCGGCGAGGGCTTGGAGATGGAAAGCGGAATGTCATCGGCCCGCCAGGTCAGCGCCGCCGACAACAGAACCTGCAGGCATTGACCGCCGAGCCGCTGGACTTGCTCCGCGTCGATGATCAATTCCCGGCCCCGGCTAGCAAGGAGCGCATTGGCGAGCGGCGTTGCCGCCCGCAGATCGAGAATCGCCGGCAGGGCCACGGTGGCGATGGCGGCGGAATCGGGCAAAGTGTTCATCAGATCATGATCCTCGACTGAACCCTGGATATTCGGGAGGCGCGTGGCGCCCGCGCGAAGCCTTTCCGGGGGCGGCCATCAGAATTCCTCCCAGCCTTCATCGTCCGGCGAGCTTTCCCCAAGCTTGAGAGCCGCCGCTCCATGGCTCGACGACACTGGCTGGCGGAGCGGGGAAGCCCCCGTTGACGGCCGCGAAGGAGCTCCTGAGGAAGGCCTCGACGCTTTTCCCGAGACCGCAGGTGTACGCTGGGGTCGCCGTGCCGCCGGATGTGCGGCGGAGGAGGATAATGCTGCTCCCGAGGCAGCAGCGTTCTGATCCTGCTGCTTCTCGCCAGCAATTCTGAAGCGGGAGATGAGACCGTCCAGTTCCTCGCCTTCCCTGGTGAGGGCACGGGCCGCGGCGGTGGTCTGCTCCACCATGGCGGCATTTTGCTGTGTCATCTGGTCCATTTGATTGATGGCGGTATTGATCTCGTGCAATCCGGTCGCCTGCTCGCGGGCGCTGGCGGCGATCCGCGCCACGATCTCGTTAATCTCGTTGACCTGCGCGACAATGCGCGACAGGGCCTTGCCGGTATCGCCGACCAGATCCACCCCTTGCGTGACCTGGGTGCTCGAGGCCTGGATCAATGTCTTGATTTCCTTCGCCGCCTCGGCCGAGCGCTGCGCCAGCGCCCGCACCTCGGAGGCCACAACCGCAAAGCCGCGCCCGGCTTCTCCCGCCCGGGCGGCCTCAACGCCAGCGTTCAGCGCCAGAAGATTGGTCTGGAAGGCGATCTCATCGATCACGCTGATGATCTGACCGATCTGGGCCGAGGATTGCTCGATCCCGCCCATCGCTTTGATTGCTTCGGAAACGATCACACCGCTCTTGTCGGCATCGGCCTTCGCGGTCGCGACCACCTGGCTTGCATGGCTCGCCCCTTCGGCCGTTTTCTTGACCGTCGCGGTGATTTCATCGAGCGCCGCCGCCGTCTCTTCAAGACTGGCCGCCTGCTGCTCCGTGCGGCGCGACAGATCATCTGCCGCGCGCGCGATCTCCCGGGTCCCGGCGCTCATGCCCTCGCCCTTCGCCCGCACCGTCGCCAGCGCTCCATGGAGGGTCTCGACGGATTGATTGAAATCCTGGCGCAGGATATCGGCGGCGGAAGAAAAAGGCTCGTCAATCCGCATCAATAGATTGCCAACGGCAAGCTGTTTCAGACCATGCCCCAGGGCGACAATTGCCTGTTGCCGTTCCTGTTTCGTCTCTTCCTCTATGACAGCGGAATGCCGGCGCTCCGCCTCGATGCGGTCCTGCGCCGCTTTCGCCTCAGCCGCCAGGCGCTCGTTGTCGATAAGACCTTTCTTGAAGACTTCCACCGCTTCGGCCATGCTGCCCAGTTCGTCATGGCGATCGAGGGCCGGAACCTGCAGATTGCATTCTCCATTGGCGAGACGCCGCATGGTCTGCGTCAGGGCACTCATAGGTCCCGTGATGATGCGCGCCAAAGCGTTGCCGATCAAAAGGGAGAGCACGACGCCGAGGACACCACCAGCAATCAGCGTGGTGCGGAACAAAGTGATCGTGTGCTCCTGCGCCGTTTCGGCCTTTTCCGCCTCCGCATCGATCACTTGCCGCACCTTGGCGAGGCTCGTCCGGAAATTTGCCGCGAGGTCGAGACTATGCCGCTCGTTAACGAGAGCGACAGCCTTGGCATAGGTCGCCTGATCGCCGCCCAACGCTATTTCGGGATCGCCAACCCCCTCCTGCCAGGACCGGCCGGCAGCATCCAATTGAAGGACCATCTGATGGACGACTGGCAAATCCTTGCTGTCTTCGGAGGCCTTCACCATCATGGCCGCAAAACTGCGCGCCCCTTCCTGATAGAAGCCCAGCGCATCATCCCGCCGGGTCAGGAGATAACCGCGCGCGGCCGTCGATTGATTGAAGATGGCGCTGCCGGCCCGATCAATGGCGGTGACCACCTCGGACAGACGGTGATTGAGCCGCGCCGTCTGTTCGACCTGGCTCAAGGCGACAAGCAGGACGCTGCCGACGAGAAAGCACGACAAGAGCACACAGCCAAAGCCGAGCAGAAATTTCTGCGCAATTGAAAATTTCTTAAACACGATGGAAGACCTCAAAAATGGATTTCCATGCGGGCGTCATGAAAATGCCGCGATGATCTTCTCTATCGCAAAAAGTTATTCATTATTTCTTGAAAATATATAGATATGTATTTATATTTTATTCAAATAATACATATCTATACTTATGTATTCTTGGCGCCCTATCCGCGCGCGGCTCATCCCGAGAGATCCGCCCCAACCGTGCTTTCGAATGATTCCGCCCCGTCTTCTTCGAAGGTGAATCGTCCCGCAACTTCACACAAACCGGCAACGCCATAAGGGCTTGCCGGTATCGGGATCAGCGATCACGGCTCGAGAACATCATCGGCTGCGGAAACAGTGGCGCTCTCACGCCCGGAAAGCAGGGTCGCGATCCAGCGGCTTTGCGGAAAATGATCACAGATCGTCAGGCAGGCGATGAGGATCGGCACGCCGATGACCATTCCGGGCAATCCCCACAGCAAACTCCAGAAAAACACCGTGAAGACGACGAGAAAGGGAGAAATCGCGAGCGCCTTGCCGGTGAAGAGCGGTTCGAGATAGCTGCCGATGATGAACTGGATCATCGTGATGACGCAGAGCACCAGAAACGCGGTCTCGAAGGAACCGGTCTGGGCGAGCGCAAACAGACTCGGCAGTGCCGTCGCCACCAGGGGACCAATGAAGGGAATGTAATTAAGGGCGAAGGACATCGCGCCGAAGGCGCTGGCGAGTTCCATTCCGACGGCCAGCGTCACACCCCAGATCAGAACTCCCGTCAGCAGGCTCGCCAGAGTGCGCATGAGCATGTAGCGGCGCCATTTGCCGCCTATGGCGCGAAAGGCCGCGACGAGGCGCGCGCCATTACCGGAGCCAGCGCCTGCCCCGATGGACGATCCAGCGGCGGTTCCGGTGCCATCGAGCGCCAGCAGATTGCTGCGCAACGCATCGGCTTCGAGAAGGCCCATCGTCATGAAGATGAAGACGAGCAAGGTGAAACCGAGCAGGCTGTTCAGGCGCTGGACGAGCGTCTGAAACACGCGGATCAGCCAGACGACATTAAAGGTTTCGGCGGCATTGGCGGCGGCGAAAATATCATGGCCTTCGAGCCATGACGCTCCCTGCACATAAAGGTCCTGGAAATGGCCCTGGTTCTGGATGAGCCAATGGGTGATCTGGCCGCCGCTCCAGGTGATGAGCGACGAAAAAGTGATGACGGCCACGAAGGTGAAGAGCAGCGTGATGATGAGCGCTAGGCCTCGCGGCAGGATCTTTCTGAGCGCGGCATCGAGCGGCCAGACGATCGCCATGATCAGAAGGGCGAAAGCCATGGGTCCGAACACGACAGCGGCGAAAGACAGCGCAGCCGTCACCATAAACAGGCTGAGGAGGATGCATGCGAAACGGAGGACACGGTCGTTCATGGATCCCATCGCCGTTTGTTGGCGGAACAGATTTTCCGCAAAAGGATTGAACCAGAAGACGGCTTGAAAAAGCATCATCGCCGCCGCATGCTGACGCGCCGATTCGGCATCTCAGCAAAAGGAAAGATTTCCAATGTCCGATCTTGTCGTCATTGTCTATCCGACCGAGGAAAAAGCCGAAGAAGTGCGCAAGCGCCTGTTCGAACTGCAGCAGCAATATATCATCCAGCTCGCCGATGCGGTCATCGCCACCAAATCTCCTGACGGCGAGATCAAACTGCACCAGACAATCAATACGACGGCCGCCGGCGCCGTTTCCGGCAGTTTCTGGGGGCTTCTCGTCGGTGTTCTGTTTCTCAATCCGCTTCTCGGCGCCGCCCTGGGCGCGGCGGGCGGTGCGCTTGGCGGCGCGCTGACCGATTTCGGCATCAATGATAATTTCATGAAGGAACTTGCCGAAAGCATCCAGCCCGGCAGCGCGGCTTTGTTCGTGCTGATCCAGCAAATGACGCCGGATAAAGTGGTCGAGCAGATCAAGGATTTCGGCGGCGTCGTGCTGCAGACCTCACTCGACGAAACCAAGGAAACCGCTTTGCGCAACGCTCTTGCCAGCGCGCATACAGCATCCGCGTCACCCGCAGCGCCGCAAGCATAAACACATACAGACGGTAGGAGATCCGGCCTGGAGCATGACGATAAAGCGGCATCAGGCGACGGCTAATACGTAAGGCTTGGGAATGAGGAGGGGCGGAGCGTCACAGACGCTCCGCCCTCTCTGTTTCAGGCAGAGGTTCCCATCAAGGGATCACTGATGCTATCGTGGCCGGTTTCCAGACGGCCGGCGAAACGCCGCTCGAAACCATTCTCCCCGACAATGGTGAAATCATACCAGTTCGCTGATTGCGCCAGGGAAATGAATTCATCGACGACACCGGAAACCGGCAATTTGAGCGGGCGTTGGGCGCCGGAGCGGAGATTGTCGACGATGGTAACGGCACCACCGAAAAATCCATCGCGTCCGAGCCGGAACCGCAATCCGATGCCGGGAATATCGAGGTTCAGCGACACCGCCGGTTCCGGCTTCTCGCCGAGCGCCGGTGCCTTGCCCTTGAAGGTCCGCACGAAACCATTGGGTCCGTAGACCCACAGATCGTAAGAGCCGTGATCCGTATCGAGGACATTCCAGAAATCGTCGGAAAGGCTCTTGCCGGCTTCCACCGTGTAGCGGCGCGGAATACGATCGAGATGCAGTTTGTCGTAAACATGGAACACGGCACCCTGCTTGCCCGTATTCTCGAATTCGAGATGCAGCTTGCCGCGCGGGTCGATATGACCATGAACATGTAAATGATAGGGCAGAGCGCGCGAATAGCGCCAGCCACTTTCCTGATAAAGCGGCTGCGGTGACGTTGGTGCGGCGGCAATCGGCAGCGTCTTCGAATGCGCCTCGATCTCCGCCCAATTGCTCATGTCGGGCAGAGCCGGGAAGGCCGCGTCATTGGGATGAGCAAAATCGAAGGCCGAGGTCAGATCGCCCGCAACCGCCCGATGCCAGGGGCTGATGGCGGGAATTTCGATTCCGAACCGTTTTTCGAGAAACTGCCCGACCGACGTATGACAGAAGACCTGTGAATTCACCCAGCCGCCCCGGCTCCACGGCGAGACCACATACATCGGCACACGCGGACCAGGACCCCACGGCCGAATATTGCCGCTGATCGTGTCGCGGGAATCGAGATAACTCCGCTTTGCGTCGTTGAAATACATGCCAGCGAGATCAAGCGTCGCCTTGCCGGCCAGAGTGCCGTCGTCATTGTAGGAAGGAACCGCAGGGGCGGGGATGTGATCGAACAGGCCGTCGTTTTCGTCGAAGGTCAGGAAAAAGACGGTCTGGCTCCAGACGGCGGGATTGGAGGTCAGGGCTTCCAGCACCTGCTGGGTGAAATCGCCGCCATGCGCCGGGCTCGACGGGCCGCCTGGATGTTCCGAGGCAAGCTGCGTCGGCAGCACCCAGGAAACCGCCGGCAGCGTGCCATTCTGCACGTCCTTCGCGAGATCATCGAGCGTCCACAAGGACATGCCGTTCTTGTAGATCGACGAGCCCGGCTGCGCCGTGCGGAAGCTCTCGAAGGCGAGGCATCCGTTCATCGCCCCGGTCCAATTGTTGTTGGGATCCTGGTAGATGCGCCAGTTGACGCCGGCCTTGTCGAGAACGTCGGGAATGGTCGGCCATTTGAACGCCGAGCCCGCATAAGTATAGCCCGGTGTCGGCCACTGGCCCTTGATCCAGCAGCGCAGATTGTTGGGTTCGCCATCGGTATCGGTGCTATTGATACCCTGCGCCCGCAGATCGGGATTGAAATTCGAGCCGGACCAGAAAGCGATGCGGTTGGGATCCGTGCCCGTCGTGACCGAGCAATGATAGGCATCGCAGAGGGTGAAGGCTTCGGCGAGCGCGAACTGGAACGGGATCTCCTTGCGGGTATAATAACCCATTGAATATTGTTCTTTATAAAGAGGCCAGAAGCCGAACTTTCCCTGGTTCCAGGCCGCCTGCATGTTGGAATAGGCATGCGGCGTGCTCGGTATCAGCGCCGCATTCATCGTATCCTGATCGAAATGATAGGGCGTGATCTCGCGCGTTCCATCGGATTCGAACCAGACCGGCTTGCCGCTTTCGAGCGGGATGGGAAAGCGGTCGCCGAAACCGCGCACGCCGCGCATCGTTCCGAAATAATGATCGAACGAGCGGTTCTCCTGCATCAGGATGACAATATGTTTGACATCCTTGATCGTGCCGGTCTTCACCGAGGCAGGAATGGCGAGAGCTTTCTGGATGCTCAGGGGCAGCGACGAGACAGCGCCGGTACCGGCTGCAAGCCGTACGAAATCGCGGCGGGAGGGATGATTCACGGAAACGGTCCTGTTATTTCGTTATGGATTGATTGCTGGCCACGCGGGCGGGTCCTCTCGCGAATCGGATGACGCGATAATGATTCCCTCACCCGGCGCGCAGGACTGTTAAGCCGTTTCCATGACAAGGCCGTATCACAGCGATGACAATCCCCCCGTTACTGTGAAAGATTGTTTCCATTGAACCTCCTTGCAGACAAATTCATTGCGTGCCGGATACAGCATCGGCATTCTATAAAATCTTACTACCGGAGATGATATTACGTAGATCCCTACACGCTTACGTTGTCGCGCAGACAATATAAGCTCCCAAAGTTTGTCTTTTGAATCGGGTGACGGCAGATACATTGCTTTTTGAGCGTGCACAGATTCCGATCGTTCCCAATGGCTTTTCCAAATCCCGTCTCTTTCACCAGCTTGTACGGAACCACGCTCAGCCCGCGCGGAGACGGCCGCACGCCAATCCATTGCCGGATCTTGATGCTATCTCTTGCCAGAACGCTTTGGTCTAAGCTGTTGCCTCCTCGCGCCGCCGTAGCAGCAGGCGCCAAAATCAGCCAGGAAACCGCAAAGCACGGGCTACCGTCACGAGGATGAAATCCCGACAGGTCATAGGCATGGGATCGGTGTTGAAAAAAGCTTGTCTTCCCTTGTCTTCTGACGGCGCAAGGGATGCTTTCTCTCCCCCATGTTCTCGGCTAATACCGTCTCTGTTTCACCGCGATCTGTGGCGGTTGCAGAAAAGGGGGGACGGAGCTTCGTCCGGACTTCGCGGCGAGTCTCGATGAGCATGCCTCGTCGAGGCATGCTATAAGGAGCTCAATCCGTTGGGTCATCCTGATCGGGATTGGTATAATCAAATACATGTATCCGATGCATGATGCCGGCAATGCATCGGCGCAGGCTCGCCCCGGCCCGCCGGAGGGAAGGTTATGGAAGGCGCCATGCATACGACGACGCATAAAATCGCCTTTTTCCTTCTTTTGATCTTCGTCACCTACGCCTTCGTCTGGCTGCTGATGCCCTATTACGGCTCCATTCTCTGGGCCGTCATTCTCGCCATTCTGTTCCGGCCGCTGCAGCGGCGCCTCGAGGACAGATTCGGGGAGGGCAGCAATATCGCCGCTATTATCACCTTGCTTCTGTTCATTTTTCTGGTGCTCATCCCGGCAGCGATGATCATCAGTTCCCTGGTGAACGAAGGCACGAGCCTCTACCAGCAATTGCGCACCAGCGGCATCGATCTCAGAGAATTCGTCACCAATATCCGCGCGGCCGTGCCGTCGTCGGTCATGGTCTGGCTCGACAGGCTCAATCTCGGCGATTTCGACGCCTTGCGCGACAGGCTGACATCAGTGCTGATGCAGGGCAGCCAGATCATCGCCTCGCGCGTGCTCAGCGTCGGCCAGGATACGCTGCAGTTCTTCGTCAGCCTGGGCCTCATGCTCTATCTGCTGTTCTTCCTGTTTCGCGACGGCAGCGCGCTCGCCCGGACGATCCGGCGGACAATTCCGCTCAACGACGCCTATTCCGGCGCGCTCATCGACAAATTCGCAGCGGTTGTCCGCGCCACCGTCAAGGGCAATATGATCATCGCCGCCGTCCAGGGAGCGATCGGCGGGGTGGCGTTCTGGCTGCTCGGCATCAAGGCCGCCCTGCTCTGGGGCGTGCTCATGGCCTTCCTATCCATGCTGCCCGCCATCGGCGCCGCTTTCGTCTGGCTGCCGGCGGCGATCTATTTTCTCGTCACCGGGGATTATTTCAAGGGAACAGTGCTGATGTTCATCGGCCTGGCAGTGATCGGCCTGATCGACAATCTGCTGCGGCCGCCGCTCGTCGGCAAGGATACGCAATTGCCAGATTACGCCGTCCTGCTCTCGACGGTCGGCGGCATCGCCCTGTTTGGCATCAACGGTTTCGTCATCGGCCCGCTGATCGCCGCCGCCTTCATCGCCGTCTGGACGCTGCTCACCGCCGAGCGTGAGGCCCAGGCGCTGCGAATGAAAGGCGGGCATCACCCGCATTGATCCGGCCAATATCGAGCGAGGATTGCCGGATTCAATACGCGAGATCGAGCCGGGGGAGAGCGGCCACGACCGGTCGAACCCTCGGACCAGAAAGCGGGGTGGCGGCCTTCCGCCGAATCAGGCGTGCCGGGATGATATTGCACGGATCCCCATGGCCGTTGGGGCCAATCAGGCAGCGCGTTAGATATAACCAAACTGTCTGGCAACGGCAGCGAACAGCAGCCCCGCGATAATCCCAAGCAGCATTTCGATTTTCCGGGCACGTTCGCAGAGAACGCGGAGTTGCTCCTGCTGGATTGGGGTGTCATCATCGAATGTCATGTTTGGTTTCATCAAGTTTCCTCTGAATCTCCTTGATCCCAACAGGTTGGGATCAAGGAGATATGGAATTTACTGACCTTCTTCTTTCTGGGCTTTTTCGATGAGCGCCACGGCATCGGCCGAATCCCATTCCGCCGGGCCCGCCATGGTGCCGATCTCGCAGCCATCCTTGCCGACCAGCAGCGTCGTCGGCAGGCCGGTCGCCTTGCCCGCCTGCCGCAGGGTCTGGAAGATCCCCGCCTTCGGATCGGCATAGCGGGCGAGCGTCTTGACACCGATCTCATCGAGAAAGATGCCGACATGATCGAGGCGCGCCGTGTCGATATTCACCGCCACGACCTCGAAACCGGGCGAACCGAGCTTTGCCTGCAGACGGTCGAGCGCCGGCATTTCCTGCCGGCAGGGAATGCACCAGGTCGCCCAGAGATTCAAAAGCACCATCCGGCCGGAAAAATCCTTGAGCGCGGTCGCACTGCCGTCAGGCTTGTTGAATGCCAGCGCTGGCACAGGCTTCGGCTCATCGGCGAGGACCAGGGCAGCGACTTCGCCCTTGACCAGCGGCTTGATCCTCGCCGCGACCTTGCGGCTCGAAAGGCAGGCCTGTGCGTCACTGACAGTCTCCAGGGCGCGCTTGCCGCCGGGGGATCTGATCCCGTATAGGGAAATCGCACCTACCGTGAGAAGGCAGAGGAGCAAAGTGGCGAGAGCATAGCGGCGCCGACGCCCGGCGGCCGGCCGGAGTTCTGGTGGAATATCCGAAGCATCTGTCATCTGGTCGCGTGATCCTGTCCTCTCCCGTCTCCATCCGGGAGTTTTGCCGTTCCGTATCCGGCGGCTTTGCTGGAAAGGTCCGGGTGGAATGGTCCGGTAGAGATTTTGCGCAGACTTTGGCCAAGGCTGAGCGAATTGTCGACAGGATAAACCGCCGCTCCGCATCATCCCAACGATTAAAGAGCTTGATCCAATGAGCAATCAGATGTGGGGCGGGCGTTTTGCCAGCGGCCCCGACGCCATCATGGAAGAAATCAACGCCTCGATCGATTTCGACCGCAAACTGGCGTTGCAGGACATAAGCGGCTCGAAAGCCCATGTCGCCATGCTGGCGGCGACGGGAATCGTGAGCGCCGATGACGCCAGGGCGATCGAACAGGGGCTCGATACCATTCGCGGCGAGATCGAGGCGGGCACTTTCACTTTTTCCCGCGCGCTCGAGGATATTCACATGAATATCGAGGCGCGGCTCGCGGTGCTCATCGGCCCCGCCGCCGGGCGGCTGCATACGGCGCGCTCGCGCAATGATCAGGTCGCATTGGATTTCCGGCTCTGGGTGCGCGACACGATCGATGCGCTTGATGCACAGATGCACGATCTGCAACAGGCGCTCGCGGAAAAGGCGCTGGCCCATGCGGGCAGCGTGATGCCGGGTTTTACCCATCTGCAATCGGCGCAGCCGGTCACTTTCGGTCACCATCTCCTCGCTTATGTCGAAATGCTCGGCCGCGACCGGTCCCGCCTCCATGATGCCCGCGCAAGGCTCAATGAATGCCCGCTCGGCGCGGCGGCCCTTGCGGGAACCTCGTTTCCGATCGACCGGATGAAGACCGCCACGACGCTCGGCTTCGACCGCCCGACCGCCAATTCACTCGATAGCGTGTCCGACCGCGACTTCGTGCTCGAAACGCTCGGCGCGGCCTCGATCTGCGCCATGCATCTTTCCCGGCTTGCCGAGGAAATCGTGCTCTGGGCAACGCCGCAATTCGGCTTCGCGGCGCTCTCGGACAAATTTTCCACCGGCTCCTCGATCATGCCGCAAAAACGCAATCCCGATGCGGCGGAACTGGTGCGCGGCAAGGCCGGACGCATCATCGGCGCGCTGACCGCGCTCCTCATCGTCATGAAGGGCCTGCCGCTCACCTATTCGAAGGATATGCAGGAAGACAAGGAAGGTACGTTCGACGCGCTGGAAAATCTGTCGCTCTGTCTCGCCGCCATGACCGGCATGGTGCGCGATCTCAATCCCGATCTCGCGCGCATGCGGGCCGCTGCTGGTGCGGGCTTTGCCACAGCGACCGATCTCGCCGACTGGCTGGTGCGCAGCCTCAATATGCCGTTCCGCGAGGCGCATCACGTCACCGGCCGGCTGGTGGCCGCCGCCGCCGAAAAAGCCATCGGCCTCGAAGATCTCACTCTCGCCGAGATGCAGGCGGTCGAGCCGCGCATCACCAAAGAGCTGTTCGATGTGCTCGGCGTCGACAAATCGGTCGAGAGCCGCACGAGCTATGGCGGCACGGCGCCGGTCAATGTCCGGGCGCAGGCGGCGGCCTGGCTGGCAAAACTCGCCAATTCCTGACCGCACTTATGGCCCGGACCGGATCAGCCTCGAAACCAGGAAGAGAGGGTACCACCCTCACCCTCGATGCGCTGCATGCCCTCGCCTTGCGCTATCTCGGCCGCTATGCGGTGAGCGAAAAGGGGCTCGCCGATTATCTGGCACGCAAGGCGCGGCAAGCCTCGGCCAAAGCAGCAAAGGAAGATCCGGCCATAGAGGCTGACGACCGCGAAATGATCGCAGCCCGCATCGCGGAGACAATCGCCAGGATGCGCGAATTGCAGCTGCTCGACGACACAGGCTTCGCCGCAATGCGTGTCGATGCCTTGCAGAAAAAGGGATTTTCCCGTCGCCGCATCGCCGCCGATCTCGCCCGCAAGGGTGTGGCGGAGGACGCGGCCGGGAACACCCTCGATGCGCTCGATCCTTTGGAACAGGCGCGGCTCTTTGCCCGTCGCAAGCGCCTGTTCGAGAAGCCGGGCGAAACAGGCGAGAAAGCGGCGAAGCGCCGTGAAAAAGCCCTGGCGACCCTGGCACGGCAAGGCTTTTCCTATTCGATCGCGCGTCAGGTTCTGGATGAAGGGCCGGAAGCGGACGAATCACCTGCCCCTGGCGACGAGCCATGATCTCGCGATCATCGAGCAGCGTCCCCCTGCTTCGCAGCGAAATTGGGCTTTCCCGGCCACCCATCGCGCGATAGGCCTTGCGCGGCCCCTTGTGAAAGTGAGAAACCACTGAAAGCGAAAGGGTGCAGCCGCGCGTCCTTCAGTTTCACACCAGGGACCTGCCTCTATAAGCATGGTATGACCCGATGGGTCGAACCTCCCGCCAGGACAGCCGCAGCCGCGAGGAACAGCGCCTTCATGAAGATGAACGAACCAGCTTTTGAGGGCGCCGGACAGCTTCGTAGGCGCCATTCCGGCATAATCGGCCACAGCCGGCGCTTTCTCGTGCTCACCGCCCTCGGCCTGCTGGCTCTCAACGAGACCGGATGCGGGCGGCGCGGCGCGCCGGAACTGCCGCCCGACGCCGTGAGCGTGACGCAGAGCGAGAAGGCAGCCAGCATGCCGAGCGGCACTCCGACCACGAACGGCAGCGATTTCAATCCGGTACAGGGTGATAGCTCAGTGACGATCGGTGGCACCGGGCGCCCGGCGATCGGCCAGGCACCTGACCAACCGAACCAGCCGACGCAAACGCGTGCACGCGCCAAGCCGGTCCGGCCCTTCCTCCTCGATCCTATGCTCTGAGTAGCCCTGGCCTTCCGGCCCCGATTTTCAGTCGATCCGGCAGGCCTTCGGTCGGCTGCTTCATTTTCTTCCCGGACTACCGAATATGCATTTCTTCACTTCCCGCAACGGCGTCCTGCACGCCGAGGATGTTGCCCTCGACGGGCTCGCCGCCGTGATCGGCACGCCCTTTTATTGCTATTCCGCGGCGACGCTCACCCGCCATTATGAGGTGTTCGACAAGGCTTTCGCCGGACTGGATCACCGCGTCTGTTATGCGGTGAAGGCCAATTCCAACCAGGCGGTCCTGAAAACCCTGGCGCGCCTCGGCGCCGGCATGGATGTCGTCTCGCAGGGAGAATTGCGGCGTGCTCTGGCAGCCGGCGTTCCGGCCGAGCGCATCACTTTTTCGGGCGTCGGCAAGACGCAGGAGGAAATCGCGCTGGGCCTTGATGCGGGCATCGGCTGTTTCAATGTCGAATCCGAGCCGGAACTCGAGGCCATCGCCGCTCTCGCTGAAAGCCGCGGCACCAAAGCGCGCATCGCAATTCGCGTGAATCCCGATGTCGACGCCAAAACCCACGCCAAAATTTCCACCGGCAAGTCAGAAAATAAATTCGGCATTCCGCTTTCGCGCGCGAGAGAGATCTACCAGCTTGCAGCCGGATACAAGGGTCTCACGATCGTCGGCGTCGATGTGCACATCGGCTCGCAAATCACCGATCTCGCGCCGTTCGACCATGCCTTCGGCAGGCTCGCCGAATTCATTGCACTCTTGCGCGCCGACGGTCATGCCATTGACCATGCCGATCTCGGAGGCGGGCTTGGCATTCCCTACCGCCACGGCGATGATCCGCAAAGCTATCATCCCGATCTCTACGCCGGAATCGTCGCAAAACATTTCGGCGGCCTCGGCCTCCGCGTCCTCCTCGAGCCCGGCCGGCTCATCGTCGGCAATGCCGGCATTCTCGTGACCCGCGTGATCTATGTGAAACAAGGCGAGGACAAGACTTTCGTCATCGTCGATGCGGCCATGAACGATCTCGTGCGTCCGACGCTCTATGATGCGCATCATGAAGTCGTCGCAGTGCGCGAGCCCGCGAAGGAGGCGCCGGAGATCGTGGCCGATATCGTCGGTCCCGTCTGCGAAACCGGCGATTATCTGGCGCTCGCGCGGCGCATGCCGGCGCCGCAGCCAGGCGATCTTCTCGCCATTCTCTCGGCCGGGGCCTATGGCGCGGTGCAGTCCTGCACTTATAATACGCGCCTTCTGGTTCCGGAGGTTCTGGTCAGGGGAGCCGATCACGCCATCGTCCGGCCGCGCGGAACCTATGAAGAATTGATCGGACTGGACAAAATTCCGGCGTGGTTGACATAGATTTTTAGCGGTCCTGCGTTTTGGCAGGAAAGCCTCTCGGGCACAAAAGCCTTTCGGGCAGGACAAATTCAGGCGGGCAATATGGCGACAGGACAAGAGTCCAACCCGACCCCTCGCACAAATCCGCGAGCGAGCGCATCGGCGCCCTCCGCGTCCAAGCCGCCGTCACCAGCTTCCGCTGTCTCTCCAATACCCACCCTCACCGCTTCGCCAAGCCTCTCTGCATCGGAGCAGCCTGAAGCGCGTCTCGAAACTCTGGTGCACCGCGCCAGCCTTGCCCTCCTCTTCGAGACCTTCTGGCGGGCGATCATGCCGCCATTTCTGGTGGCCGGAGCCTTTCTCGCACTCTCCTTTGCCGGGCTCTGGCTGATCCTGCCCTCCGGAGGACGGCTCCTCGGCTTTCTGGTTTTCGCCGCGGCCTTTCTCGCCGCCGCCATGCCGCTCCTGAAAATGCGTTGGCCAACGCGCGCGCAGGCGCTCGCCCGGATCGAGCGAAGCTCCGGCCTGCCGCATCAACCCGCATCGGTGCTCAGCGATACTCTGGCCAATGCCGGTCCCGATCCGGCGACGCAGGCGCTTTGGGCCGTGCATCGGCGCCGAGCCGCGGAAGCCATTGCCCGGATGCGCGCCGGCTGGCCGCAGCCGCGCGTTGTCGAACGCGACCCCTATGCCTTGCGGGCGCTGGTGCTCGTCGGCCTCGTCGCCGCCGCTTTCGTCGCCGGGCCGCAAAAATATGCCCGGGTCGCCGCCGCCTTCGACTGGGGTTTCAGCACCCCGACGCTGCTCGCCACCCGTCTTGACGCCTGGATCGATCCACCGACCTATACCGGCCGGGCGCCGGTTCTCCTCACCGGCAACGAACATCCCGCCAGCAAATTCGAGGTGCCGGCTGGATCGACGCTCATCGTCCGCTCGAGCGGATGGGGCACCGGTTTCGACATTTCCGGCGCTGCTTCCGAAATTGAGCCTGAAGCCAGCGAAGAGAAGGAAAAGACGGGAGAGAAGCCGGCGGCGCGCCAGGAAAGAGTATTGCCCGTGGGTGATGAGCGGGAGAAACGCTACAGGCTCAACGGCAAGGTCTCGCTCGCCTTGCAGCAAGGTGGCCGCTCCCGTGGCAGCTACGAAATCGACGTCATCCCCGACAAGCCACCGAGCATCACCTTCATCGAGGCGCCGCGCTACAACAGGCGAGGCTCGATGACGCTCGGCTATAAAATCTCCGATGATTATGGCGTCGCCCGGGCGCAGGCACTGGTCTCCAACCCGCATCTCGACGGTGAGACGGCGCCGATCCGCTCACTGGTCGAGCCGCCACAGATAGCCCTCGCCTTGCCGACTGCTCCGGGTGGTCTCGGCGACGCCGAAACCACGATCGATCTTTCCGACCATCCCTGGGCTGGCGCCCGCGTCACAATGGTTCTCGATGCACAGGATGATGGCGGCAACGAAGGCCGCAGCCCGCCGCTGGAACTGATCCTGCCGCAAAAACCTTTCACCAATCCGCTCGCGGGCGCGCTCGCCGAGCAGCGGCGGATTCTGGTAATGACACCGTCGAACCGATCCAACGTATTGATGGCGCTCGAAAGCCTGATGATCGCCCCGGAGATTTTCGACACCGGCTTTTCCCCCTATCTCGGCCTGCGCGTTGCCGCCGATCGCCTGCAGGATGCCAAGACCGATGCCGATCTTATTGCCGTCGCGGATCTCCTCTGGGAGATGGCACTGCGGATCGAAAACGGCGGCCTCCCCGATGCCGAGCGGGAATTGCGCGCCGCCGAACAGCAATTGCGTGATGCAATCGCCCGTCATGCCGCGCCGGAAGAAATCGAGAAACAGGCGCAAGCCCTACAGCAGGCCATGGACAAATTCCTGAGTGAACTGGCGCGCCAGGAAGCCCAGGATGGCCAGCGCCCGCGGACCGGCGGGGGCCAGGCGCAGACGATCAGCCCGAAGGAATTGCAGGCCATGATCGATCAGATGCGCGAGGCGGCCAAATCTGGAGATCAGGCCAAAGCCCGGCAGATGCTCGACCGGCTGCGTGGCATCCTCGACAACCTGAAGATCGGGCGCAGGGCCAAGCCCGATCCGCGCGCCGCCGAGGCGAACCGCTCGATCGACGCGCTCAACAAGATGAGCCGCGAGCAGCAGGATCTGCGCGACGAGACCTATCAGAGCGAGGATCGCGACCTTCCGTCCCTCGAGGACCAGTTGGCCGGCCCCCGCCAACGCGGACAACAAGCCAATCCGCAGGCGCAAAATCAAAATACCGAACAGAAGCTGCAGGACCGCCAACGCCGCCTGCGCGAAAAGCTCGGCGAGGTCCAGAAACGGCTCAAACAGACGGGGCAGGGCGAAAAGAGCCTCGACGAGGCGGAAAAAGCCATGCGCGAGGCCGAACAGGCCCTGGGGGAGGGAGAAGATGGGCGCGGGGAGGCCGCCGACGCACAGGGGCGCGCACTCCAGGCGATGCGCGAGGGCGCCGAAAAACTCGCGGAAAATCTCGCCAATGGATCACCCGATCAGGGCGACGGAGAGGGCGAGGGCGAAGGCACCGCGAAAGGCCAGGCGCAACAGGGAGAGGATGACGACAGTCCAGGCCATCCGGCACAGGCCGATGCCTTCGATCCGCTCGGACGCCCCGCCGCCGGCAGTCCGGTGTTCAATCCCGGCTCGCAATTCAATCCTTTGGGGGTTCCAGCCGCGCAGCGCGCACAGCAAATCCTCGAAGAATTGCGCCGCCGCCTCTCCGATCCGCAGCGCCCGCGCGAGGAAACCGATTACCTTGAACGTCTGCTGCGGCCGTTTTGAACAATATCAGGCAAAGTCGGAACGCCGCCACGCTTGCCGCTCCCGGGGCGAGCCCCCATCCTGATGGATTGGCCCTCCGCCCGACCGAACCATTTCCAGAGGAACATTTCATGTCCAATCCAGGCAATCTTCTCGTCGGCATCGGCTGTGGCGCCGTTACGATCGTGCTTCTTTTGGGTCTCGTGAACATGCTGCGCGGCGGCAGTCCGAATTTTTCGCAGAAATTGATGCGCTGGCGCATTGGCCTGCAATTTCTGACGATTCTGATCATCCTTGGCGTTCTTCTCTTTCGCCAGGGTGCCTGATCTCGGTGCTCTTCCTTCGTAACGCGGCCTGTTCCCGGGACCGCCCCGCATCAAATGCGCCCGCTAGAGCGTTTCGGATATATCCGGAAACGCTCCACGAAAGAAAATTATAGTATTTTCAAAACGACAGAATCGCGTAGCGATTCAACCTATCGGAAAATGCTCTAGAGGGGGCTGGGGAACACCCTCCCCTTTTTGCTCATCTTGAACGCCCGGTGCCTTTGCGTGGTATGGGCAGGGGGCAGATTCAGTCCGATCCCAAGCAGTCCGATCCCGTGGCTCAGTGAGCGGAACCATTAAGGATGCTCGACACATGGTGGCCCTGACACGGATTTACACGCGCGGCGGAGACGAGGGCATGACCTCGCTCGGCACCGGCGAAAGGCGCAAGAAACAGGATCTGCGGATCGAAACCTACGGCACCGTGGACGAGACCAATGCGGCGATCGGACTTGTCCGCATCCATACTGCCGAGGACGCGGTCTATGCCAAGCTCGACGCCATGCTTTTGTGCATCCAGAACGATCTGTTCGATCTCGGCGCCGATCTCTGCGTGCCCCAGGACGCAACCGAAGGCAAAGAGTCTACGGCGGCCGCAGGCTCCGAACCCGCACCGGCGCCGGTGCATCTGCGTATCCTGCCCGTCCAGGTGGAGCGGCTCGAACGCGAGATCGATATGATGAATGCGGCGCTTGAACCGCTCACCTCCTTCATCCTGCCTGGAGGTACGCCGGCGGCAGCCGCCCTGCATCTTGCCCGCACCATCGCGCGGCGCGCCGAACGCCTGCTCTGCGGTTTGCGCGACATGCCCGGCGAGCCTGTCGGCGCGCCGGCGCTCGCCTATCTCAACCGGCTGTCGGATTTTCTGTTCGTCGCCGCGCGCTACGCCAATCTTCGGGGGAACGGCGACATTTTATGGGTGCCTGGCCTCAACCGCTGAGACCCCGCCGCAAAGGCGCCGCAAGCCGGATGAGGATTTGCGACCGATCGGAAGGGCGGCGGGGCTCATCCGCACCCGGGATTTGACCAAGGGGGGCGGATTCCGATAAGATTAATGCCGTGCCTTGCCGCCTTCGGGCGGCATTTGATTTTTGGGATCCCCACGCGCCGTTTTCGGAAGCGATCTCCGCTTCCTCGCCGGTGATCCCGCTTCAACTTCGTGGAGCCACCAGTGACGTCGTCGCTGCTTCCCACCTATGCAAGAGCGCCGATTGCCTTTGAGAAGGGAGAAGGCGCCTGGCTCACCGCGACGACGGGAGAGCTCTATCTTGATTTCGGCGGCGGCATCGCCGTGGCGAGTCTCGGCTATAGCCATCCCCATCTCATCAAAACCCTGCATGAACAGGGCGACAAACTGTGGCATACGTCGAATCTGTTTCAGATTCCGCAGGCCGAACGCCTTGCCGAGCGCCTTTGCGCCGCCAGTTTCGCCGATTATGCCTTTTTCACCAATTCCGGCGCCGAGGCGCTCGAAGGCGTGATCAAGACGGCGCGGAAATATCATTCCGTGTCCGGCAATCCGCACAAGACCCATATGATCACCTTTCAGGGCGCGTTCCACGGCCGCACGCTGGCGACCATCGCCGCCGCCGGCAATGAGAAATATCTCGATGGATTCGAGCCGCGCCTGCCGGGATTCCATAATGTCGCCTTCGGTGATCTCGATGCAGTGAAGGCCGCCCTCTCGCCGGAAATCGGCGCGATCCTGATCGAACCGATCCAGGGCGAAGGCGGCATCCGTGTCGCGCCCGCGCAATTCCTTAAAGCCCTGCGCGCGCTCTGCGACGAGCATGGCCTGCTTCTTCTCTTCGACGAGGTCCAGAGCGGCGTCGGGCGCAGCGGCAAGCTTTTCGCCTATGAACTCTCCGGCGTGATGCCAGACGTCATGGCCATCGCCAAGGGTATCGGCGGCGGTTTCCCGCTCGGCGCCTTTCTGGCCACAAAAGAGGCCGCCAAGGGCATGACCGTCGGCACCCATGGCACCACCTATGGCGGCAATCCTCTTGCGACGAGCATTGGCAACGCCGTGCTCGATATCGTGCTCGAACCGGGCTTTCTCGCCCAGGTCACGGCCATGGGGGAATTGTTGCAGCAAAAGCTCCATGCCTTGCAGGATCGCTATCCGGGCATCATCCTCGAAGTGCGCGGCGAGGGCCTGATGCGCGGGCTCAAGGTCGCTCCCCCCGTCGCTGATTTTACCACCGCTGCGCGGGCACAAAAACTGCTCGTCATCCCGGCGGGCGACAATGTCGCGCGCCTTCTGCCGCCGCTCATCATCGGCGCGGAGGAAATCGAAGAGGCCGTCCTGCGGCTCGATGCCGCCTGCCAAACGCTTGCCTCCCCGCAATTGAGTGGAGCCGCGGAATGACTCCCTTGCCCGTTTCCGATACGTTCGAACGTCCCAATCATTTCCTCGACCTGTCGCAGCTCGACACCGCGGAATTGCGCGCCATTCTCGACCTGGCCGCCGAGTTCAAGGCGCGGCGCCGGCGCGGCCAGAAATCGCGGGAACGGCCGCTGGAAGGCCGGACGCTCGCCATGGTGTTCGACCAGCCCTCGACCCGCACCCGCGTTTCCTTCGATCTCGGCATGCGCGAGCTCGGCGGCGAAACGATCATGCTGACCGGCCAGGAGATGCAATTGGGCCGCGGCGAGACCATCGCCGATACGGCGCGCGTGCTCTCGCGTTTTGTTGATTCGATCGTGATCCGCATTCTCGACCACGCCAATCTGCTCGAACTTGCCGAACATGCCGAAGTGCCGGTCATCAACGGCCTCACCAAGCGTTCGCATCCCTGCCAAATCATGGCCGACATCCTCACTTTCGAGGAACATCGCGGGCCGATCAAGGGACGCACCATCGCCTGGACAGGTGATTCCAACAATGTGCTTGCAAGCTGGATCGAGGCGGCGCGGCGGTTCGATTTCACCCTCAATGTCGCCTGCCCGGAAGAATTGACGCCAGCGCAGGATCTCCTCGCCTTTGCCAATGCGCACGAGAAAAAGGTCCATGTGCTGCGCGACCCGTTTGAAGCGGTGAGCGGCGCCGATGCGGTGATTTCCGACTGCTGGGTTTCGATGGGCGATGAGGCCGAGGAAGCCCGCCGTCACGCCCTGCTTGCGCCCTTCCAGGTCAATGCAAGGCTGATGGCGACAGCTGCCAAGGATGCGGTCTTTCTGCATTGCCTGCCAGCCCATCGTGGTGAGGAAGTCACCGACGAGGTCATCGACGGACCGCAATCAGTGGTTTTCGACGAGGCGGAGAACCGCCTGCATGCGCAAAAAGGCATTCTGGCCTGGTGTTTCGGAGTTGGCCGCTGATGAATGAATCCGCCGCGCGTTTCGTCTCGGATCATGGCGAGGATGACAGCGTGCTGCCTTTCGCCGTGGAGCCGCTCGATGTGCGCGGCCGCGTGGTGAAGCTCGGCCCGGCGCTCGATCATATTCTCTCGCAGCATGGCTATCCCGCCCCGATCGCCCGATTGCTCGGCGAGGCGGTGGTGCTGACAGTCCTGCTCGGCTCCTCGCTGAAGATCGAGGGCCGATTCCAGTTGCAAACGCGCAGCGACGGCGTGGTTGACATGCTGGTGGTCGATTTCGACGCCCCGGACCGGCTGCGGGCCTTCGCCCGCTATGATGCGCAACGGCTCGCCTTCGCCGACCGCGAAACGGATTTGATAGGGAAGGGCCATCTCGCCTTCACCATCGATCCAGGCAACGAAATGTCGCGCTATCAGGGCATTGTCGCGATGGAAGGCCAGGGTCTCGAGGAAGCCGCCCATCAATATTTCCGCCAGTCGGAACAGATCCCGACCTTCGTGCGTCTGGCGGTTGCCGAAGCCGTCACTGGATCCGGCGATTCTCAAGCGACGGCCTGGCGGGCGGGCGGCATCATGCTGCAATTCCTGCCGACATCACCAGAGCGCCAGCGTCAGGCCGATTTCGACCCCGGTGACATTCCGGAAGGCTATGAAAGTGCCGAGGGCGCTGCGCAGGGTGAGGATGCGCAGGAAGACGAAGCCTGGAGCGAGGCGAAGATTCTCGCCGGCACGATCGAGGATCACGAACTCGTTGATCCGACGCTCTCCAGCGAACGGCTGCTCTATCGCCTGTTTCATGAGCGCGGCGTCAAGGTTTTCGCGCCGCAGACCGTCCACGATTCCTGCCGCTGCTCGCGCGAGGGCATTGCGCGCATGCTGAGGAATTTCACGCCGCAGGAGCGCCAGGACATGATCGGCGACAATGGCAAGATCGGCGTGACTTGCGAATTCTGCTCGACCTTCCGGGAATTCGAGCCAGAGGAACTGGAGACGGCGCCGGAAGAGGAATGAGAGCGGGCGTTATGAACTGCTTTCGATAGGGTCCGGGTGTTGCTTGCATCATGGCCGTCCTCGGCATCAGCAGCGGCCGACGGATCGTGCGTCACGCCAATGCCCGAACTGCGGCTTCCTGAGCCGGAATGCCAAGCCCGGTCGGCTGAAACCGGCAAGCCCCCCTTTTTTCCTCGCCCGCCCAGAGCCATACTCTGCTTTCATCCATCCAATGGAGACGCATGATGAACGAGGCTCGCCATGCCGGACTGATCCTCGCCGGTGGCATGGGGCGGCGCATGGCGGGGCAAATGGGAACCTGCGACAAACCGCTGTTAATCCTGCGTGGCAGACCGATCCTCGATCGTCTGATTGCCGTGCTTCGGCCGCAATGCCCGTTGCTGGCGATCAGCGCCAATGGTGATCCCGAACGCTACGCGCAATGGAACCTCCCCGTGCTGGCCGATGATGTTGAGGGCATTGGACCGCTCGCCGGCCTGTTGCGGGGCCTCGACTGGGCGAAACAGCAACAGGCCGATTGCCTTTTGACCGTCCCTGGCGATACGCCCTTCATCCCCCGAGATCTGCTGCAAAGCCTGCTGCCTGCCCCCGCCGTCGCCGTCTCGAACGGACAGCGGCATCATCTCGTGGCGACATGGCCCATCTCGTGCCGGGACCTGCTACGCGAAAGGATAGCGGCGGCCCGCCGCGAACCCGGAACGATAGCGATGAATGTGCGGAGCTTTGCCGAAGTCATCGGCGTTCGCGACGTCGCCTTTGAAACCGGCGCCTGTGATCCATTTTTCAATGTGAATACGCCGGAGGATTACAGATTGGCCGAGGACCTGCTGAGTCGCGAGGAGAGGGAGGATCATGCCGAGCCACGACAGCGGCAATGACAGCCGCGATGACATCACCCGCACGGTCGATGGCGGACACATACGGCAGGATGACCGCCAAAACAGCCAGCCTCCGGTGATAAAGGATCCTGCCGCCGCGCCCGTCGAGGTCATGCACCGCTGGCCGGCGATGATCATCGAGGCCGATGGCGCGGTGCATACACAGCCTTCCTTCGCCATCGCCGACGAGACACCGATCAATTTGATCTACAATACGATCCCCTACGCCGTCATGATGGCGAGCGCGCAGGATATCGAGGATTTCGCCATGGGCTTTTCCCTGACGGAAGGGATCATCCCGTCGCGCGAATCCGTCCGTGAGATCATCGTCACGGAAAAGGACGGCGGTATCGAGGTCCGGCTGCATATCGCCGGACAGGATTTTCAGCATCTCTTGCAATCAGGCCGCCGCGCCATGGTCGGGCGCACTGGCTGCGGCATCTGCGGAGCCGAGACATTGGATGCGCTCGTCAAACCCAGGCCGCGGCTGCCCAAGGGGAAAACCATCGCGCTTACGGCACTGCGGCAGGCACTCGTGGCTCTCGACCAGCAGCAGACCCTCAACAATATCGTGCATATGGTCCATGGCGCGGCCTGGGCTACGCATGAAGGGGAGATTGTGCTCGTTCGCGAGGATGTCGGGCGCCATAATGCACTCGACAAGCTGATTGGCGCAGGGCTGCGCCAAGGCATCGATTTAAGCGCGGGCTTCTGTCTCATCACCAGCCGCTGCTCCTATGAAATGGCGCAGAAGGCCATTACCGCCGGCATGCCGGTTCTCGTCGCGGTATCAGCGCCGACGTCGCGCGCCCTGCGCCTCGCCGAGGCAATGGATCTGACCGTCGTCGCTCTCGCGCGCCGGCACCAGCAGATTCTCTTCACCAGCCCCGAACGGATTGATCTCACGCGCTGAAGGGCTCAACCGCGTTGCGGCAGATCCGCCAGGGGCATGGCGATCTCATGCAGCAGATCGGCGATCGCCTCCACATCATCGAGCGAGAGACACGGCAACGGCAATGACTCCGGTTGATCCGTCGCCACCGCGCGAATGAAAGGGTCGTCTGGATAGAGATAGGGCTTGCCGGTCGCCGCGCGATGCACCTCGATTTTTGGATGGGAGTCACGCTTGAATCCCTCGATGAGCACGAGATCCACCGCCGAAAGATGCGCCAGAAGCTCGGCGAGGGAGGGCTCGGCTGCTTCCCGCATTTCATGCATCAGAGCCCACCGACTTGCCGAGGCAACCAGCACTTCCTGCGCCCCGGCTAGCCGATGCTCGTAGGAATCCTTGCCGGGCTGATCGATATCGAAAGCATGGTGCGCATGTTTCACGGTCGAGACAGTAAAACCGCGCTGACGCAAAACCGGAATGAGCCTGACGATTAAAGTCGTCTTGCCGGCTCCGCTCCATCCTGAAAGACCGATGACACGCGTCATTTTGTTGGTATCGCTTGAGAAAGAAAGGCGCGGAAACCGATCACCCACGCGGGGAGCCTCTGCGCAAATCGAGGGCCAAAGCGCGCAGGTAGAAGATTATTGCCGGAGGACATCTGAGGCAACAGAATGAAATTGGTCAGACAGGCAGTGGAGACAATTTTGCCGCACTTGAGACGGTCAAACGGAAAATAGGCGCCCGGCAAGACGTGCAACGCGAGCCAGTGAATCCCGCGTTGACAGGCAACAATTCCCGATATAGTCAAAGCGATATAAAAAAATATATTTATTGGCCTGTGTCTTCAGGCTTCGCCTGGCACTGGGCTCCATACAAGCCCGAGCTTGCCGAGCGGTGCGCCACCCCGGAGCGGCCTTCGTCGAGAGGCCGCAAACTGTCTGGAGCGCATTCTGATCCGATCCAATCGGACCATGGTCCATGCGGGAAGACCCGCCACCGGGAGTTCAAGGATGCGCACAGGCCTGTTCTGTACCTATGAAAATCCCAACCGCAATTATGCATCGGCCTATGCCGAACAAACCCGGCTGGTTCAACATATCGAAGATTTAGGCTTCGATGAAGCCTGGGTGGCGGAGCACCATTTCAACCCGGATGCAGCAAGCCCTTCACCGCTGCCGATCCTCGCCTATCTTGCCGCACGCACATCGCGGATCCGGCTGGGGACAGCGGCTCTGCTATTGCCGTTTCACAATCCTCTGCTCGTCGCGGAAGAAGTGGCCACGCTGGATATTCTCTCCGGCGGCCGGCTCGATTTAGGCATTGCCAAGGGAGGTCCTTTCCTCGCGCAGAACAAGCATTTCGGCATTGCCCGGGAAGACAGTCAGCCCCTGGCCAAAGAAGCCTTCTCCCTGATCCGGAAACTCCTCAGCGAAGAGAATGTCACCTTCGAAGGCCATCACTTCAATGTGCATGGGGCCAGCATCACACCTCAGCCTATACAGAAACCCGTACCGATCTTTCTCGCCACATCCACACCCGCAATGATCCGGATCGCCGCGGAAAATGATTGCGGCATTATGGCCGGGCCGCCTTTTCCCATCGAGGCTATTCAATCGTCACGTGAGCTCTATCTTGACGCAGCGCGGATGGGCGACCCCCGTCTGGTTCTCATCCGCTTCTTCCATCCCGCACCAACAAGGGCTCAAGCCGTGGAAGAAGCCACACGCTTACTCCAGGGCTTTGTCGATCGCATGCAGGCTGCGACCAACAGCATGCAGCCGGCCTGGACCCCATGGTTCAAATTGGATCGCATCATCGAGGATTCCCTGATCGGAACCATCGACGAAATTCGAGAGAAAGTGTTGCGAATTGAATCCAAGCTTCAGCCGCGCAGTCTAATTTTGAAACCAATTCATCCCGATATTGCCAAACGACTCGGCGATCTCGAGACTTTCAGCCAAATTATCGGAGCCGACCTCCAAACCTTAGCTGATGAAACCAAGAAGACTAGGCCGACGCGGCAAACGCAGTTTGTATAGCAACGACTAGCAATATAGCATTCTGCTAGCAAATTTTAATCGTTGCATATGACATAGCGACGACTATAGTCTCGGAAAAACAAGGTCGGGAACTTCAACTGCCCGTAAGTTTCATTGTATGAAATGCAATAGAACTTAGAGCCGTTCAAACAAACGGTTCCGCTTAGCGAAATCTCCCGAATTATTAGCCCATCATGGCGCGATGGAGATTCCCCAAAGAGGATCGGCATTTTCTGAAGATCTCGATCGGGAAACCTCATCAAAAACATTTCTCTATGCGTCGCCGGGAAAAGCAGCGCAGTCGAGAACCTTGAAACGTATCATTGGGGTTACCGCGCTTTGGCAAGAATGCTTTGAAAAGCACAACGCCACGATAATCCTGACGCTTTCAAAGCGCGGGACGTCTGGACCTATATCAAATTTAGGCGCGATCAAGGGTATACGACAATACCCTTGAGCTCGTGAACATGGAGGCTGTTCCAATTGGGACATTCTCGATGTCGGTTGATCGATGACATCGTCTCATGAAGAGACTTTGCCTGCTCCTCGGGACAAGTCTCGAATGGAGCAAAACCATCAAACCACGGAAATGGAGGTACTTTCTTTATGGCAAAGCAGGACAATAACGTGACGGAAGAGAAGAAGGCCGCAGCCCCCTATCATGCGGATAGCGAAATCATCATTGACGTTCGCTTCTACCCCACCGGCCGCGTCAATACGATCAATCAGCGTCCCGTTAATGTTGATCCGCAGGATTGGTTCGATCGTCTCTGCAAGCGTTTCCCCACCGATTATCGGGCTCTCGCCGGCGGTCGCGGCACATTCCGCATCCCCTCCGACCGTTTCACCAGCATGATGCAAGAAAACGTCGGCTAAACCGGTTCCGAGACCGTACAAAAGAGAGCATTGAGTTCGTCTCAATGCTCCAAAATTACGTTTTTCAACGCGCGGCCTGCAGCGTTCCAAATCTCTCCGAAAACATTTCACTCAAAATTCGCGCATTCTCATAGCGATTCGAGGCTATCGGAAGATACTGTAGGACCAGAGGGAATCCGTGCTTCCAAGGGAAGCGCCTACATTGGACATTGAACCCCTCTCGCGGGCATTACACTTCTTATACGAAACAATCATTATTTTGAATGTCTTAACGTCATTTCGAAATTGACGCGCCGCCGCGGCGGATTGATCCGCCCCACCGAGCCTCATTGCATCGTCTTTAACTTTATTTCAGCGCAATTATTGTCACGAATACACCCGATTATCGCGCGAATTCAGCGAGCAACCAAAGCGGCGAGAGGACAGGGCACAAAACTCTGCCATCAGCCTATCTCTCCTCACTCACAGCTTCGACAGCTCTTTCAATATCCATTTTGGATACGTGCATAGATCTGTTCGGTAAAACTGTAGATCTGCCCGCCCATAAAGGGGGCCGCCAACATCAAAACCAGAAACATCACAATGATTTTTGGAACAAAGGTGAGTGTCATCTCCTGAATCTGGGTCAAAGCCTGAAACAGAGCTATGATCAACCCCACAATCATCGCTGCGCCAACCGCTGGGCCAGCCGCCATCAGCATCGTCCAGATTGCTGACCTCACCAATTCAAGTGCATCTGCCTCGTTCATCACGAACCAATCGTAATTCCGTCAGCCAAATTCAACTGACTGCCATCCGCCAAGGTCGCTGTCGTCGACCCTGATGACATTGTCACCGATACAACCTTGCCGCTCGTCGAGCCATCGGCCGATGTCACCGTTTTACCAATAACATTTCCGGCTTGATTCAAGCTGGTTGACGTCAGAAGGGAGTCAAGTTTTGTATTTGTCTGAACTTGCTGCTCTACAGATGAGAAGGACGCGAGCTGACTCATATATTGTGTCGGATCCGTCGGACTGGTGGGGTCCTGGTTTTGCAACTCCGCAACAAGAAGGTGGAGAAAGGAATTGTAGTCGACCGTATTTGATGAATTTGTCGATGACGTTGAAGACGATGCTGTAGACGATGTCGTCGCTGTTCCGGAAACGGATGAGGCTGAGCTAACAGAAGAAACCATCGAACTTCCCTAATTATAAAAATATAGCACACAATCGCGAAAGTTTTAAAAATCTACCAGACGCAGAACGTCCCACTTCAGCTATAAAAGTCGAAACACAAAGTATCTCGACAGGTTTTTTACTGTAAAAATGATTGTTAAAAAGCGACTATTGAAAATTATAGAGATTGCCGTTACTCACGCAGCCTGGATAGGTGGTGATTGCGTATTTCCACTCATAATCGAACTTTCTATTGGAAATAACGCGCGTGTCGCCTTCAGAGCATCAAATATCCTATTGCTATCGATCAATTTCTTTATCGTATGCAATCCGCCTCGAAGCGATAGATCTTCAAGAACACCAATCGTATCACCGACCGCCGTGTGGAACATTTCGAGCGCAGCATCAGTATCAGTTGGATTCATCAGCATGATCTGGATGATGAAATAAAGCTGGCGCAGAGGAGTAGTCGCTTCCTCCACCTTCATGACATGTGTCTCAAGGAGAAAAGTCGCATCATTCAAGAGTTCGAACGAGACTTTTCGATCCACACGTATCACTGCACCATTAATATAAATTTTTTCACCGGCTCGAAGCGAAATAAACATGCAAATGCCTCACTTCAAGCCATCTTTGATGATCATGCAAATGTTGATGAGACCGTCGACATTTTGTGACGTACCTTTTTGAATGGCTTCGCATTCCTTTAGAATCCAGATTCCGACGGAAAGAAGATCAGCCCGCACAACATTGGGCAGCCCATTATCGTCATTCGCGAGATCTTCCAAAAGAACCGTCCACAAGCGGCTGAGATAGCTTAAGGCTTCAATGCAAGCGAGCGTCCCGATCCCTTCTGCCTTCGCAGTTTCAAGGAGATCAAGCGCTTGCTGCATTGCAAAACGCTCGCGTTCCCTGCAAGAAAGACTGTCATCTTCGAGATGCTCTGCATATGAAAGTTGATACATCGCGCACTCTTTAATATGGGCTTATACTGGATCTTATCGATTACAATCAAAGATGAGTCATACGATTCGTTCCGGAGTCGTTCCTTCACAAGAACAACTCCTTGAACAAGACATCCATCGCCTCGTCATTATCAGGATTTCGCACTATAAATAATTGACAAGACTCATATTATGTAGCTGCGCCGTAAGCGAATATGCGGTCTCCAGCTGCGTCTGCAACGCGGTCATTCGTGTTGATGCCTCCGCAGGGTCGACACTTTCGAGAGAATCAACTTGCGACGACAAATAGTCCATTCTCAATGACATTGAGTCATTGGCCGAGGTCACCTGATTTTGAACCAAGCCAACACCGCCTTGCACATCCGTCAAATCGGAAATAGCGCCTTTTATCGTCGTAATTGCTTGCCCTACAAGGGTATTATAGGTGTCTGAATTCAGGTTCGCGGTACCAAGTTCACCAATCATAGTATAAGCTGAGATCAATTCCTTGAAAGCCGGCTGATTGGCACTGACCGAAGTATTCGCTGTTTGACTGTCGGAAATTTTTGTTGTCATTGTCTGATCGCTGGCGCTCGACCAATTCGTCGACCAATTCGATCCCTGAAATTGGTCGGAGAACGATGTCGTTAAAAAATTCGTCATCGCCGCGCTCGTGATCGAGCTTACGTTACTGTCGGTCTGGGACATCCCGAAAGCCGTTTGAAACGCCTGGTCCAATGCATTGGAATTTGGCGATCCATTCTGATAATCGGTGATCGGCTGCTGTCCACTGTTGATACCCCCGAATAGATAATTGCCATCCAGAGTACTATTCAGGTTCGAGATTAATGATTTCAGATTGCTTTGGGCTAATGTCTGAATCGTGCTCGCATCCCCGCCCGCGGAAGTCGTGCCGACCAGTGATTCCAGAAAGGATTGGGCATCTGACGCAACAGATTTCAAAATGCTTTGAGTGGTATCAAGTCGCGTCGAGACAAAACTATTGCTTGTTGCAATAGTTTTCAGGCTGTTTTGCTGTTCGCGCAAGGAAACGCTCGTTCCTGTAAGCGCGCCGAGGACTAGACCCGTATCCGCGAAGCGCCCCGTCGAGATTTCTGTCTGTGTTTCAGAAAGTTTCGCCGAGGTGGACTGAATTGTTTGCACGAGACCACTGTTAAGGGAAAATGTGGAAATTGTTGTCTGGCTCATCGCTCAGCCCACCGCAGTCAAGAGAGTTCCGAACATTGTATTGATCGTCGACATCAATTTTGCCGAAGCAGAATAAGATTGCTCGAGAGCGAGCATCTTGGACATTTCCGTGTCGAGATTCACGCCTGTTGCATTGGAAAGTGCGCTCGTCACCGAACTTAAAACGGTTTTCTGATAATCATTTGCCGTTGATGAGCTTTGACGCTGGCTGTTCAACCAGGCGACCGAGGCCGTGGCGAAATCTGAAACCGTCTGGTTATTCTGGAGCCCGGAGGCTACGGAAAAAGTTTGGGTCGCATCGAATGATGCGACAAGTGCATTCAGGCGGCCAGTATAGCTGGTGGATGTCGATGATGTATTATAGGTGTAGGTTACGCTGCCCGGGCTCGCGATCCCACCATCCCGCAGTAAGGACACCGAACCGCCTTGTGAGGGATCGACATTGGCATTGACTTCGATGGATGCCGCCAATCCTGTCGCACTCGTAGGAAGACCGGAAGCATTCGGATAGGTAAACAAGCCCGGAAGCGTCGGAGCCGTACCACCCGTTTGATCCGTTTCGGAAAAGTTAGCGATAAGGCTTTGTGCAATCTGATCCAGCTGATTTTGATAAGTCGGAGCGATATTATCCCGTAAGCTGGCAAGACCGGCAAGTTTCCCCGATTTGATCGGCATAGGCGACGTGTCCCCGGTAATAGGAACTCCGTCAACCATGACGTTCTTTCCCACATTTCCAGCAGTATAAACGGATGTAGGCTGAAAGGTTACCGAGCGTGCCTTATCCTGAAACAGCGTCACACCACTATCGGTGAAGATGGACATGCTATTATCGGAATTAACCGTCGTCGTAATTCCAACCTCTTGTGAAAGCTGCTGGAGTAGACTGTCCCGTGAATCCAGAAGATCGGTTACATCGGTGCCTGATTTGCTTCCACTCACAATCTGTGTATTTAGGGATTGGAATTGCGTGAGGATCGAGTTGATCGTATCAACCGATGTCTTTATTTCTGAATCAGCCTGCTCTCTGACGGATTGAACCGTCGTGCTGGCCTTGTTTAAACCACTCGTCAAATCCTTGGCCGCATTAACCGCACTTTGTGCCTGTACGGCATCACTTGGATTAGCAGAAAGCGCTTGCAATGCATTTTTAAATGTATCCATGAGCGCTGCCGGAGATGTTGTGCTCGACGTATCCCCAATGGTTTGATACAAAGCATCAAGACCTGATGACAAAGCACTCTGTTTTGTGCTTTCCGATGTCGATGTCAGAAGATTCGTGAAAAGAGCCTGATCCTGCGCTCTCGTGACACCGGTCGTTTCGACCCCACTATTGTCAGAGCTGACGACTCCCAGGCTTTTCCGCGAATAAAGTCCGGTACTGTTTGCCCCGGCAATATTGCGCGATGTTACGGAAGTTTCAGCGCTGAAAACAGACAGCGCTGATTGCGTCACGTTCATTGCGGAGGTCAGGCTCATGACAGTCAGCTTTCATCACCTAAAATGGTTTAAGGAAGGATATGTCGGAACAGATGTAATTTTTTTCATAAGTCTCATAAAAACTGAACTAGATGGAAGCTTCGCAAAATCAAGCGAAACTATTTCGTGATTGTCAAAAAATGTTATACTTAGGAGATGCTTATGATCATGAGCCATAAAACAACTAGATCATGAAATCATCGTCGAAATGGCAACCTCGCCAAAATAAAATCGGCAAGCATTAATCAATAATAATCCATTTGTTCGATAAATGTTTTGTTCTCAGGATGATAATAAACATCAGACTCTATGTTATTCTCCGGACGAGATTGTCCGTAGCCTGATAATATCATCCTTATTTCACGAGATTGACGAGTTCGGTCAACAGAGTCGATCCTGTTTCGAAGACTTTTGAATTCGCTTCATAACCGCGCTGCGCAACGATCATATCCGTCAATTGCGTCGCGAGATCGACGTCGGACGATTCGAGTTCAGAGGATTTAATCGAACCGAACCCTGCGCTTCCAGCATCGCCAACCACCATTTGTCCGGAGTCGCTGTTCGTCTGGTAGACATTGCCATTCAAAACAGAAAGATTGTCGACGCTCGCGACAGTGGCAAGCGGGATTTTATAGGCAGCAACCGTCGTTCCGTTTTCGTAAACCTCCGAAAGGACCCCATCTGTTCCAATGCTCAGAGATTTCAATCCGCTGGGTGCATTGCCATCTGCATTTTGCGTAGTGACCGAGAAATCCGCTGCCAATTGTGTCATTTTTCCGATATCGAGAGACATCGTGCGGCCGTTCGGAATATTCAGTGAAATCGACGACGCAGAGGTCAGACTGCCGTCGGTCGGGCTGAATGTCAGCGTGTTATTCGGACTAAGAGCCGAGGATGCCGTATAGGGAAAGCCTCCACCTGAAGAGGCACCAGATGCATCAAAGACCGACATTTGCCAAGTGTTCGTGCCCGTCTTGGCGAAATAAATATCAAGCGTCACTGCATTGCCGAGATTATCATAGGTGACGAGTGATGTCTTGGCGCTATAGGTCGAGTTTGCGGTATTGTCGCCGGGTAGATCGGTCGCAATTGTATTATTGTTCGATGGCAGATTGACGGCGAGCGCTCCCGTCGTTGTCGGTGCGGCCTGCAATCCGGCAGCGGAGATATCGATAACCTTTAACTTGGACTGGTCCCCCGACGTGCTATTTCCTGCCGAAAGATCATAGCCCATGAGCTTATAGCCAGCGGTATTGCTTAACGTGCCGTCGGCATTTTTCGTGAACGAGCCAGCTCTCGTCAGATATTTCGATCCACTATCGTCGGTGACCACAAAGAAACCGTTTCCGGAAATCGCCAAATCCGTTGTCGATGACGTGCTATTCAAAGTGCCTTGACTACCGATATTATACCGAACGGATGTCTGCACTCCTCCTGCCTGATAGCTCGTTTTGTTCAGGCCGTTGACGAGCGTCGAAAATTCCGTATCCGCCTGTTTATAGCCAGTGGTGTTATTGTTGGAAATATTGTCCGAGATCGTCGCCAGTTTGGATGACTGGCCCGCCATGCCAGATACGCTTGCCGTCAATGCACTATAGAGGCTCATCTGCAATCTCCGCTTCGTCACGTCGAATAGACATGAATGACCTTGCGCGGAGCTTTCGTTTCGAGATGATTATCGCGATCAATCGAATTGTTTCGAGACGCGATCGGTGGTGACAAGCTATTCGAAAATATCCTGGCCCGATACGAGGAGAGATGAATGCGTTTTTGCTTTCACCAGCTCCATCGTCGATCCAATAGAAAAGAAGGCGTTCATCAGGCAAACCAGAGGCCTAGGTCCTGTTGGCGAATGCGTGCATCCAGAGGCGAATAGCGGCGATATGAACGAAGCCAAGGTAGCTTTCGGCGGTTTTATCGTATCGGGTCGCGAGGCGGCGTGAGTTTTTGAGCTTGTTGAAGCACCGCTCGATGCGATTGCGCAGGGCGTAGATGTAATCGTCGACGGGGATTTGCGTTTTCCGGTTTTTCCGGGTCGGGATGATGGTGGCCGCGCTTTTTGTTTCCATTGTCTCGCGAATATGGTCGCTGTCATAGCCGCGATCGGCCAGAAGCACCTTCGGCTCCGGCCCTTCGGCTTCGATCAGC
>NZ_JQJH01000001.1 GCF_000745425.1 Beijerinckia mobilis | reverse complement strand
CAGCCTTTGATAGAGCGGTCCCTTCTCGGAGAGCAGCGCGCCGATCGGTTGGTCCTGGCGCGCGATGAGCAATTTCATGAGGCCGAGATAATCGGGGGGGGGGGTGCCCGGCACCCGCCGATCCTTCGAAAAGATCCACCAGGGCAACGGCCCCTCATTCGGCCGCACGCGCCAGCTTTCGCCACTGGCGAGATCGAGGAAGGGAAAATCCGCGACCTGCGGCCCTTGAAGGAAGGACTCTGAACCGATGGCGCGCAGATAATTGCGCGCCGCATGATTACCGGAAAGCAGCAGGTGGTTGCCGTTGTCGATCACCAAGCCGAGGCTGGTGTCGAAATAGGACCGGCAGCGCCCGCCGGCCTGCCGCGCGGACTCATAGAGAATAATCTCTCGCCGGCCATCCGCCAGCGCGAGCGCGGCGGAAAGCCCGGCGAGACCGGCGCCGACGATATGGACGATCGGACGGTTCACTAGAACAATCCATAGCGTAGGAGGGCGAGAAAGATCTGGGATTTGGGCGTGCGCACGCGGACCCGTGGAGGCTTGAAGCCACGCGCCGCGAGCCGGGTGAGAATGGCGCCATAGGCCTGGGCCATGATGCGTGGCGCCTTGACGCTGCGGCGCGGGCACTGGTCCATGATGGCGGCGCCCGCCGTGAAATGGCCGCGTGCCGCGCTCATGATCGGCGCGCAGGCGGCGCCGAGATCGGGGCTCGCGAGCACGGCTTCTATCGTTGGCGTGATGCCCGCTCGCGTCAGCAGATCACGTGGCAGGTAAAGTCTGCCGCGTTCGCCATCCTCGTCGATGTCACGCAGAATATTGGTGAGCTGAAAGGCTCTTCCCAGGTGATGGGCGAGCTTTTCTCCATGGGCGTCCGGAACGCCGAAAACGCGCACCGACAGCCGGCCGACAGCGCTTGCCACTCGGTCGCAATAAAGGTCGAGCGTTGCCATGTCGGGGATCAGCACGCTTTCGGCGAGATCCATCTCCATTCCGTCGATCACCGCGACGAAATCCTCGCGCGCGAGGCCGAAGCTGCCAATCGACTGGGCGAGCGGGGCGAGGTCCGGCCGGGGGAGCTTGCCCGCATAAAGCGCATCGATATCGGCGCGCCAGCCATCGAGGGCGATGCGCCGCTCGGGCAGCGGGCCTTCCTCGTCGGCAATATCGTCGACGGCGCGGCAGAAGGCATAGATCTGGAACATGGCCTCGCGCTGCGGCGCGGGCAGAATCCGCATGGCGGCATAGAAGGAGCTGCGGCGCGATTGCGTCGCCGCCTCGGCCGAAGCCTGCAGTGCGGCGCTTTCCGCGGCTTGCGGCACAAGCCCGCCCCGTTCCTGGTCCGCCGGGTCCGTCTGCCGGGCGGCGCCGGTCGATGTCATGCTCATGGTTCCCTTCAGTGCTTTCGCCTTCGTTTTCCGGCCTTCAGTTTGCTTGATCTTTCGGTGCGCCGGCGCGCAGGCCCCAAAGGATACCCTGTACCGCCTGAGCGAGTGCGGCTGCCTTGCCGAGATGCACTTTTTCACTCAATGGGTCGGCGCGCCGCAGCACCGAGACGAGCTTTTGAGCCAAAGTGGCGATGACCGCCGTCTCGAGGCGCAGACGGAAATCATGCACCTTGGGCGGCAGTGCTGTCCCTTTTTCAACGAGGACGGCGGTTTTGTCGAGTAATCCGTCGAGACAGGCGCGCAGGGCGGGAGAGGCTTTCGGCGCGGCCAGCGCCTCGACGCCGATACCCTTGGCCGCGAGCGTATCGAGTGGAATATAGACGCGGTCGAGCGCGCCATAATCCTTGGCGCAATCCTGCAGATGGTTGATGACCTGCAGCGCGGCGCAGAGCGCATCGGATGAGGCCCAGGTGTCCTGGCTCTCGCCATGCACACAGAGCACGTAGCGGCCGACCGGTGCCGCCGAGAAGGTGCAATAATTCATGAGATCCGCCCAATCGGCATAGCGCGTCTTGGCGGCATCCATGCGGAAAGCGACGAGCAGATCAAGCGCATGGCGCGGATCGATTTTGGTCTCGGTGAGGCTCTGGCGCAGAGGCAAAGCGGCAGCGACGGCATCCGAGCGGCCGAGCAATGTGTCCTCAAAGGCATCGAGCCGCGCGATTTTCTCGGTCGGCGTGAGGTCCGGACTGTCGGCAATATCATCGGCCGACCGGGCAAACTGGTAATAAGCGAGGATCGGCGCGCGGAAACGCGGCGCCACGAGAACCGACGCGACCGGAAAATTCTCGCCTTTATGGGTTTTCGAGGCTTCCACCTCGATCAGGGAATCGGCGCTTGCGCGTCCGGCGGCATTCTGCGTCATCGAACCTCGTTGCAAGGAACCTCGTTGCAAGTCTCGCAGGAGCGCGGCTTGGTTTTCGCCATCGGCTTTCGCAATAGCCTTTCGCGGAGGCAAAGAAAACTCTGCAGGATTGCGGAGCATGCCGGAAACCAACTTTGCGCCGGCGAGGGGTTTTGTCGAAAAAGGCCCGCTCGACAACTGAAATCTTCAAAAGACCAGTCTCTCACAAGCTTTTATGAAGAGAGTGTCGCGTGAAAGGCTCAGGCGATCCGATAATACGGCCTGCCTTCAGGCTCATCGCAAGTTTGCTGGTGGCCAGGGATCAGCCATGCCGCCCTGGTGTTCATGCACAGGTCGCTGCTTTCCATTTTCCCACTCTCACGGAATGGCGGAGGGAGCTCACGACGCTGCAATGGTGCGGTTATTCGAAGCAACACGGGCGAGGCAAGGATAAAAATTCCAGAAGAATCCCGTAATACCGTTGCATTCGCTGGATTGAGATGGTTCTAAACAGGGCTGGAGCGGGGCACGGTAAAGCCGGTCCCGGAACCCGAAGGCTTTGGAGTGCGCCGGCCTGGAGCGAGGTACGGAGTGCATGTCGCCCGGCTAGAATCGGCTCCGATTCGACCCCTGACATGGCACTTCCCTCCCAGAGGCTCCGGAAATGTCCGGATCGCCGCCCCGGTGCCCATTGTGACAGGCAGAGAAACGAAGGCGACATGACTTCATCGACAGTGGAACAGGTGGTCGCGATTGAGGCCGCCCCGGAAATGCCTTCCGCCCCTGAAGCGAAAAAGAAACGGCCGTCCCCTCGCGCGCTGCTTCCGCTTCTGCCCTATATGATGCGTTACAAGGGCCGCGTTTTCGGCGCCTTCCTCGCTTTGGTGATGGCTTCGGCGGCGACGCTCGCCGTGCCGATCGCCGTCCGCCGGATGATCGATCTCGGCTTTACGGAACAAAGCTCCGGCACGGTCAACAGCTATTTCCTGGCGATGATCGGTATTGTCGCGGTGCTCGCAATTGCCTCCGGCATGCGCTTCTATTGCGTGACGACGCTCGGCGAGCGGGTCGTTGCCGACCTGCGCGACGATGTCTTCCGCCATCTGACGAAACTCGACGCGAGCTTCTACGACCATGCTCAAGTCGGTGAGCTTTTGTCCCGGCTGACCTCCGATACGGTTCAGATGAAAACCGCTTTGGGCGCCTCGGCTTCAGTCGCCCTGCGCAATCTGTTCCTGTTTTTCGGTGGCATCGGGCTCATGATCTATTCGGCGCCCAAGCTCTCCGCCTATGTGCTCATCGCCTTGCCGGTCATCGTGCTGCCGCTGGTCGCCTCCGGCCGGTCGGTACGCAAGCGGTCGCGTCATGCTCAGGACAGGCTCGCCGAGGTCAGCGCCTATGCGGCAGAAAATCTCGGCGCGGTGCGCACCATGCAGGCCTTCGTCGCCGAACCCATGGTCACACGGCGTTTCGCCGCGGCGGTCGAGGAAACCTATGCCGCTGCGCGCGCCGCCGCCAAGGCCCGCTGCGCGCTGACGATCGTCGTGATCTTCATGGTCTTTTCAAGCGTCGTGGCGGTGCTGTGGTTTGGCGCCCATGACGTGCTGGCTGGCCGTATGACCGGCGGCCTGCTTTCCCAGTTTCTGCTTTATGCGGTGCTTGCCGCCAGCGCGCTCAGCGAATTGAGCCAGGTCTGGACCGAAATTTCCGCCGCCGCCGGGGCTGCGGGCCGGATCAGCGAGGTTCTGGCGATCGAGCCGAAAATCGTCGCGCCGGAATCCTGTCTCACCCTGCCGCAACCCGGCAAGGGCGAGATCCGGTTCGATGGAATCTCTTTCTCCTATCCGAGCCGGCCGGAAGATTCCGCCCTGCATCAGGTGAGTTTCTCGGTGGCGCCGGGCGAGACCGTCGCCATCGTCGGCCCGAGCGGCGCCGGCAAATCGACGCTGTTCCAATTGCTGCAGCGTTTCTATGATCCGAGCGCCGGTTGCATTCTGCTCGATGGCATCGATATCCGGGCGGTCGATCCCGCCGATCTGCGCCACGCCATCAAATCCGTGCCGCAGGATCCGGTGGTCTTCGGCATTTCGGTGGCGGATAATATCCGCTATGGCGCACCGGAGGCTACCGACGAAGAAATCCGCCATGCGGCGGAGCGGGCGGCGGCGGATGATTTCATCAGTGCCCTGCCGGAAGGTTATGCGACGCGTATCGGCGAGCGTGGCGTCACGCTTTCGGGCGGCCAGCGCCAGCGTCTCGCCATCGCCCGGGCCATTCTCCAGAAGGCGCCGGTCCTGCTGCTCGACGAGGCGACCTCGGCCCTCGATGCCGAGAGCGAGCAGCTGGTGCAGAAGGCTCTGACCAATCTCATGCAGGACCGCACGACCTTGGTGATCGCCCACAGGCTTGCGACCGTTCTCAGCGCCGACCGTATTCTCGTCATGGAACAGGGTCGCATCGTCGAGGAAGGCACCCATGCGACGCTGATTGCCCAAAATGGCCTTTATGCGCGCCTTGCCCGTCTGCAATTCGAGACGGGTGCCGAATCGTTGAAGGCCAATGGCGCGGTGACAGAGACGGCGGCCTAAGCAGCCTTGCGAAGCTCCGAATTGTCAGCCTGAGCGGACTTTAGAAGTTTGCTCGGGCGACGAAAGCTGATCGCGGCGCGGCGATAGATCCTGATCGGATTGGAAGGAGTAGCTCCCCTTCCGATTTGGCTGTTAGGCATGGATCGAAAGCATTGATTGTACCAGTTCCGCTGGCGCTGTGCTGTCCCATCGCTCTGGTGTGAACGATATTCTTCTGGCTATTGGAGTAAATCCGCTGGCTTGATCGGAGCTTGTCCCTTCAAAAGCTTATAAGGCAATGGCGGCGGATCCCGCCAGACATCAGCTGGAAAAGAATATTTCAGAAAATACAGGAAAAAGCATTTTTCTCGTTGTGTCACGCTGACGCTCCGTCCATCGACGGAGCGTTGCTTTTTTTCGGAACTCTTTGTTTCCGCGCTGCATTTTTCAGATACAGCCAGCCTGGAGCCTGATGCCAAATGGGCAAGGCGCCGCCGGATATGTGCGGCAGTCAGGACATTCGCGGTGAAAGACGCTCGATCCGCATCATGCGCGATCGCAATGCGATGCGACCAGCGATTGATCTGGGGCCGGGGTTGGCTGGAGGAAACCGATGGCCCGCGTCATTCCACGCGAAGAAAGCGGGCCTGCGTGCAACGCGGAAGGTACATCATGGCTGACATTACCTTTTCCAGCCCTTTGCTCCCCAAAAACAAGACCGTCTATGGCATTGCCGGGGATACGCATACTTTGCTGGCTGTCGCGCGGGACAATCACATCCCGGTGCCATTCCTATGCGAAGATGGTGATTGCGGCTCCTGCCTCATCAAGGTGACGGTCCTCGAAGGCAAGCAGCCGATGGGCGGCACGCTGTCCGAAAAGGAAAAGTTCACGCTGGCCGCGCATGGCAAATTGTCGAAGGAAGCCAAGGAACTTGCTGAAACCGCCGATATTCCGCCGCAATACCGGCTCGCCTGCCAATATGTCGTGCGGGATGAGGCGATTCTCGTCGAATTTTCAGGAGAGCCCGGCGTCGAGATCGATCCAGCGCGCAGGAAACATGAACGCGCTTCGCTTACCGATATCGAGACGACGGGGGCGGAAGACCGTGAATATGCCGCGCATGAACATGCGTGACGCGGCCCCGAAGTTTCGCTGAAAAACAAGGCATATCGGGCAAACCGGTATGCCTTTTTCGTCTGGATAAATGGCCTTCGCCGTTATTCCGCCGGATCGGAGAGAAATTCGAGCGGAGCCAGCCTCTTCCAATGGGTTTCATTGGTCTGTTTCGCCGCATGCCATTCCTGGCAGAGGGTTTCGAAGATGGGCTCGTCATAATGAAACACGTTTTCGCTCGGCACTTCGATCGGCTTGTGGATGCCGAGCAGAATTTCCTCGAGCAGAGCCGGATCGGCGACGAGCGCCTGCCTATCCTCGACCGACAGGAAGATCCGCTTTTGCGGCTTGCCGCCGAGTGCCTTCACGATCACCAATGTTTCGAGCATGTCACCTCCTTGGTTTGAAATTTGCTTGGTTCGGAAGGGTCAGTGGTCTTCGAACCGGTCATTCCCTAGGCCCGAATCCTTCGGACTTTTGCATTCATCCGTATCCGCTCTATCGGCGGGGCGTGCATCAGCAGCGGCATCGCAAAAGCCGAGGGTCCGATGGCACGGGCATGATTGACTGATACCTAATAGGCGGAGTGGCGGATTCCGTCGCGGTTTGGGCGGCCGCACACTAGCGGCCGGAGCTTTGCTTGAAAAGTCTTAATCCCGCGTTCCCGCGAAACGCAGGCTCCAGGTCTTGCGTCCTGATTTTGGGTTTGATCCGGCCGCGATCTTCACGAATCCTTCCTTTTCATAGAAGCGCAGGGCGCGGGCATTGTCCTGATTGACGTCGAGCTCCAGGGGACCCGGGCACTGTCTGCGCGCCTCGGCGAGAAGCAAACCGGCAACGCCCGTCCCCTTGGCTTGCGGTGCAACGGCGATCTGTTCCAGTAGATTGCGGCGCGGATCGACGGTGGCCACGCCGAGAGCCTGACGGTTTTCATCCTCGGCAAGCAGAATGATGCCGCCGCCATGCGCTATGGTTTCGAGATGATCGCGCAGCCAGTCCGCGCGGGAGGCGAAATCGATATCGGGAAAGGTTTCCGCCCAGGTCGCGACCCATAAAGCGAGGATAGGCTCGAAATCCCCGGCCTCGGCGGGACGCAGATGAAACGATACGGGCATGGTGAAGGTGGCAGCCTGGAAGAAAACGGCGGAGGATGCGAAACCAGACAGGACGGAATTTTTGCGCCGGCTCGGGGATCCTATGGCGATGAATGGCTCATCATCATACGCTACAGGATGGCGTTTCCTTCTTCCTGGCTCTAATGAAAATTCCTGTATAAGTCTTTCCGGCCGGTGATATTGCGTCAAGCCGGCAAGGGGATGCGTTTACGGGAATCGTGAACGGTACTCATGAGTCCCTCCACGGATCCTTGTAATTGAGTGATGTTTCGGGACCGCTGAAAAGGGTGAGAAAGCGACGCGCCGGGATCCATGTTCGAACACCAAACCATCGAGACAGGGTTCGCTTTTCCCTTCGTGCGGCGTCTGATCCTTGCCGATTTTCGATCCTATGCCGCGCTCGATCTGCCGCTTTCGCACAAGTTGATCGTCGTGACCGGCGAAAATGGTGCGGGCAAGACTAATCTCATCGAGGCTCTGTCGCTGTTCATGCCGGGGCGCGGCCTGAGGAGGGCCGAGCTTGCCACTTGCGCGCGCTCGGGAGGAAATGGCGGCTTCGCCGTTTCGATCGAGATCGAAAGTGCCGGGGAACGATGCCAGCTCGGCACCGGACTGCAGGCGCAGGGCGATGGCCGGTTGGCGCGCCAATACCGGATCGACCGCGCGCCCGTCGGCTCGGCGCGGGCCTTTGCGGATCATCTGCGGCTTCTCTGGCTGACGCCTGCGCTCGATGGCCTTTTTGCCGCCGCGCCTGGGGAAAGGCGGCGCTTTCTCGATCGGCTGGTGCTCTGCGTCGATGCCGATCACGGCACGCGGGTCGCCGCGCTCGAACGTGCCTTGCGCAATCGCAATCGCCAGCTCGAGGATCCTCATCCCGACCCGCGCTGGCTCGATGCCACGGAACGCGAAATCGCCGAAATTGCGATCGCCGTCGCTGCAGCCCGGGTCGAAACCGTGACGAGGCTGCGGCTCTTGATCGAGGAAAGCCGCGATTCGCATTCGCCCTTTCCCTGGGCCGATCTCGCGTTGCGGGGAGAACTGGAACAATGGGTCGGCGTCTCACCTGCTCTGGAGGCCGAGGATCGCTACCGGGCGATGTTGCGCGACAATCGCCGCCGCGATGCAGCGGCCGGGCGCACGCTGATTGGTCCGCAAAACAGTGATCTGCTGGTGCGGCATGGGCCGAAAGGGACGGAGGCCGCTTTATCCTCGACCGGCGAGCAGAAGGCCCTTTTGGTGGGCCTCGTTCTGGCCCATGCGCGTCTCGTCGCCCGCATGGTGGAGCGCGCGCCGGTGCTCCTGCTCGATGAAATCGCCGCCCATTTCGATACAGCGCGGCGCAATGCCTTGTTTGAGGATCTTGCCGCGCTTCCCGGACAGGTCTGGCTGACCGGCGCGGAGGCGACAGCCTTCTCGGGCCTTGTGGGCCGCGCGGACATGCTGGAGGTGACGCCGGGTCGCGTCACGCATCAAGGGGCTGGCTGATTTGGTCTCCCCGTCATTTGTGAGGTGGCGCGCCCGCCGGATTCCATGGCTCCCGATCGGGCGGATCAACGAGACGTGGCGTTATACCAAGTCTCACTGATCCCAACCTGTTGGGATCAGTGAGGTTCGGCGGAAAGCCGCCGCCCCGCAGTCGCGGGGACAAGTCTCAATGAGTTATGCTCATTGAGACTTGGTATTAATTGTTCTGGCTGTCCGGCACAGCGCGCAGGATCGGCGTGACTTTGGCTGATTCCCTTTGCGCCAGTTCCTTCTCGTCTGCGGAATTGCGGGCGAGCAGTTCGAGCAATTTGCGGTTCGAGGCTTCGAGATTGCCGATATGATCGAGGTGACGGCGGAGATCCTCGCGCAGGCGCTGGTTGGTGCGGGTCAGGAAATCGATCTTCGATTCGAGCGCCGAACGCTTGATTTCCGAATCGTAGAATTGCTTTTCCTTGATCGACAGGGATTCCGTGAGGATTTTCTCGCGCTCCTCGGCCTGTTCGATCTGCGCCGCATTTTCCTTGCGGAATTGCTGGAACTGGATCTGCAGCGAGGTCAGCGCGGCATTCGCCCGGCTGCTGCTTTCGAGTTCCACCGCATATTTGTCTGACAAGCTCTTGGCTTCGCGCTCGGCGCGGTCGAGATCGCTGGTGATCGCCACCGTGTCCGACTTGAGATGTGCCGTTTCACGCAGCAGCGACTGAATGGTGAATTCGTGCTCGTTCAGCTTCTGACCGAGCGCGACATTTTCCTCTGCCGCACGCTGCCGTGCGAGTTCCGTGGAGGTCATTTTCTGCAAAAGCTCATTATAGCTGCTCTGCGCCTTCGCATAATCGGTTTCGAGCGCGACGAATTTCCGATCGGTTTCGGCGAGCTGGCTGCGGGTGACGCGCAGATCATCTTCCAGCTTCAGGGCGAGTGGACGATAGAGGCCGATCTCGCCTTCGAGTTCGCTGATCTTGTGGCGGAAATCATCATTGGTCGCGGTGAGCAGCGCGACCGTCGCCTGGTTCTTATTGGCTTCCTCCATCACCTTGGTGAGGAGGGGTTCGATGGTCGAGAGACGATTGGTCAGCACATCGAAGTCGAGGGAGAGAGTCGAGGCCACCTTGGCCTGTTCACAACGCAATTCGACGGCCTGGTCGCGGACCGCGGCCATGAGCGAGCCGATGTCATCGCCGCTCTCGCTCTTGCGGGAACCGGAACGCGCCGCGCCGGAGGGCGAGGCCTGGGCTTGGGATTGGGTTTTCTCGGCGGCGGCTGCTTCGGCCTCCTTCGATTGCACAATGGCCGCGGCAGCGGAGACGAGCTCCGCGTCCTTCAGGGCGCGTTTGCGCAATGGCCGGACCAGGGCGAAATACATGAGGGCGACCGCCAGCGGGACAAGAAGAATTTGTAAAACGAGCACGAGCGTTTCACTGCTCCCCGTCTCTACGAGCTGGACCAAAGCCGATATCGACACCTTGTGTTTGCCTCAAACGCGCGCCGCCCCAGCGCGTCTCTCGACGATGAATATAGCGCGACAGGGGGCTCGAACGCAAATGGCCCGCGGGCATTCTGGAAGTCTGTACATGGTTTTGTCGACCAGACCGGGGTTCGTTCGACGAAATGGCGGGCTCCCGGGCCACACGGTGCGAGCAGCCTATGAGACAGATATAGCAATATAAATCTAATACATAAAGAACGCGTCGGCTGTTGGCTTCACGAATTCTTGCGCGCCTTCATGCAACCGGGGAGAGCCGGCAAAAGGTTCCGCTCATGCCAAGGTGCATGTTGGCTGCGATTTCGCGGCGACCAATGCGGGCGAGTCTAGCCATTTCGTTCAATTTCAATTCAGCGTCGCCATTTAGGATCCGAATCCGACAGATGGCGAAATAGCTTCATAGCCGGACGCGTTCAACCCGGCCTCGCCTCTGCCGATGCGGTTGGAGAGACTTATTCTGATGGCCCGTTACAAAATGCATGATCGGTTCACTGCACGATCTCCGGCATCGTTCTGGCGGAAAACTGTTCTGCAACTTGGCCTGCTTGGCTGTTTTGCGGCCCCGGCCGGGGCCGCGGCGTTCATGGACCAGGACATTATGGCTGCGCAACTCGGCACAGGACCTGAGCGAAGCCTGATCGAGCCGGTGCAATATGTTTGGGGTGGCCGAAACTATTGCTGGTATCCGGGTGGCTGGCAAGGCCCCGGCTGGTATTGGTGCGGCTATGCTTGGCGCCATGGCTATGGTTGGGGTGGCGGTCACGGTTGGCAAGGTTGGGAAGTGCCCGGTGGCTGGGTTGGTGGAGCCCATGGTCCTTATTATGGACCCGGTGAAGGTTACCGCCGTGGCTACGGGGGCGGCTGGGGCAGGGAGGAATGGGAAAATGACGGCAGAGGGCCGCCTCCCGGCCGAGGCTGGCGGGGACGTCCCGAAGGTGGACGTGAAGGTGGCTACGGAGGCGGTCGGGGAGGAGAAGGTTCAAGGCGCGAGGATTATGGCAGAGGCGGTCCAGGCGGCGGCGGCCGATATGGTGAGCGCGGTGAAGATTTCGATCGCTGATGCCAGCGTTTTCGCGGTCATTGGTGTGCGCTCGTTCGGGGCGGGCCGTTAGGGGTGGGCAAAGCGCGGCCCGGATTTTTGCGTCGCGTCTATTGCTCATCCGCTTCGAAGGCCCCTCTGCGCTCTGCACGGGAAAATGCCTGAGGCATGGGAAAACCAAATGCCCATCCGTTCGTTGGATCGCCAAAGGCACCCGCCCGGGCACCCGCTCGGGCATCGGTGATCTCCGAGGAGATTCTTTAAGGAATGATCTTCCGGGAAAGGCGATCGACCACAGAAAGACCTCGGAGGAGACCAAGGATGAAGACAATGACAATTCGGCAAACGCTCCTATCCACCTTCACCGCCCTGTCTCTTGGGCTTTCGGCGCCAGCCATGGCCATGCCTGTCGATAGCGACCCGGCTGACGTGCTGTCAGTTCCTGCAGCGCACGGCGTCCCCGTTGAAAAGACACAATATGTCTATGGGGGCCGCAATTATTGCTGGTATCCGGCGGGCTGGCGCGGACCCGGCTGGTATTGGTGCGGCTTCAATTGGCGGCGCGGTTATGGCTGGGGTGGCGGCTATGGCTGGCGTGGCTGGGGCGTGCCGGGTTGGGGCGGCGGCTATTGGGGTCGCCCCGGCTGGCGCGGCGGTTATGTCTATCGAGGCGGGCCGGGCTGGCGGGGCGGTGGTTGGCACGGTGGCGGTTGGCATGGCGGCGGTGGCGGCTGGCACGGCGGAGGTTGGCATGGCGGTGGCGGCGGCTGGCACGGGGGACAAGGTGGCTGGCATGGAGGTGGCGGCCATGGAGGTTGGCATGGCGGCGGCGGCCACCGTTAGGACGCCCCTGTAGTTTGCCCTCGATTGTTTGGCCTTGGCGGAATCAATTCCGTCGAGGCCGAATGCGGCCAAGGATGAATTCGGCCGAGTTTTTCGTTCCCTATCGCTTTAATTTGACCGTTCTTCGGGAACGAGGCACATCCGATTGGGCTCGCTCCCTTCGAATCGAAGCTTGAAACGCCGCAGCTGCGTTCCGGGCGCGAGGGGTGGGCGTGTCGCGGAGGAGGTAGAATGTGTTGCGAAAAATGATTGTTTCCACTCTCGCGGCTGCTGGTCTGATGACGAGCATTGTCGCCGCGCCGGCGCTTCCTTTCGCCGATCGGGAGATCTCCGGGCAAGGGACTGAAAGCCTCCCGGTCGAGACGGTCCAATTTTTCTGGGGCGGCCGCAACTATTGCTGGTATCCGGGCGGCTGGCAAGGTCCTGGCTGGTATTGGTGCGGCTATGCCTGGCGGCGCGGCATCGGCTGGGGCGGACCGCGCGGTTGGCGTGGCTGGGGTGTCCCGGGACCGGGCCGGCCGGGCTGGGGTGGTCATCCGCCGCCGCCGAGAGGCTGGCATGGTGGTCATGGTGGCCGTGTTCAGGGTGGCGGCAACCATTGGGGTGTGTATCACGGTGGCGGCGGCGGTGGCCATCACGGCGGTGGCGGCAGGCCGCCCGGGGGTGGTGGTGGCGGCCCTCGCGGTCGTTAAATTGCTTCCGGATCTTTCCCCGACAAGCGGGACATTGCGGCGATCCGAGGATCGCCGCGAGTTTGATGTTTCCGGACTGCATCCATCGAGCGATACCCTTTCAGGATAGAGCGTCGATCACGCCATCAACGAGATTGACCCTCGACAGGCTTTCCGTGGTCGGTGGCCGGTAGAAGGGTCGGATGCTGCGCGGCGTTGTCAAGATTGCGGCTTCAAGCGCGAAGAGGGCCTCACGCGCCTCGGTGAGAGTGACGGACGTGAAGCGAAGACTGGCGCCTGGCCGTGCCTGGGCGAGGTGGCCGAGATCCGCGCGGATGACATGGGCTATTTTCGGATAGCCGCCGGTCGGCTGATGATCGGCCATAAGGACCAGTGGCTGCTGATCGCCGGCGATCTGGATTGCTCCCTCGGCGATCCCGTCCGAGACGATATTATAGCCCTTTGCATGGACGATTTTTGGGCCTTCGAGACGATAGGCCATGCGGTCCATGACCGGCGTCAGCCGGAATGGGCCAGCATAAAATCGCTCTATCATTTCCCTTGAGAAATAATCATCCTGCGGTCCTGGAATAACGCGCAGATTGATCGGTGCGGGCGAACGATGCGGCGTGAGCCAGGTGGCGTCGATTTCTCCTTCTTCCCGCGTGACGGCAAGAATGGCGGCATCGTTGCTTGCGGCGGGCAATTGATCCCCTTTTTGCAGCATTCGCCCATCGATACCGCCGAGATGGGAGCGCGTATGTGTGGCCCGGCTGCCCATGACGGGGGGCGTCGCGAAACCGCCCGCCACGGCGCAATAGGTCCAGGCCCCCCAAAATTCCCGTGAGGCTTGAGGTCCTGGACGGCAGGAGAGCGTTTCACCCGGCTGCAGCACAAGGCGGGCGGAGGACGGCAGGCTGTGGCCGTCACGCCGCCATTCGTAAGCGCCGCCACAAAAGGCCAGGGGCAGCGGCGCGTTGAGGCAGGCGAGTTCGATGCCGGCGCCGATTTCCAGCGCCGCCGCTCCCGGCTTATTGCCGAGTGCCAGATTGGCGGTCTGGAAGGCCGCCCAATCCATCGGGCCCGCCGGTGTCACCCCATGGCGCTGATGACCAAAGCGGCCGCCGTCCTGAATCGTCGCGCCGGGCAGCGCGGCAAGCACCTGCAAGGATGGTTCGCCGGTGGTTCTCATAACGGTGTGACAAGCGGATCGCCAGAGGCGGCGCGGGCATCGAGACGGGCGAATGTGGCCGCATCAATGCGTTCGAAACGGATCTCGTCGCCAATATCGGTCAGGAAGATATTTGGGCGGCGCAAGTCGAAGACGCGCACCGGCGTGCGCCCCAGCACATACCAGCCAGTCGGCATGGCCATGCTGGTGATGAGCGCCTGGCCGCCGGCAATCGTCAGCGAGCCGGCGGGCGCGGGCGCGCGCGGCGCCTGCCGCCGCGAGATGGCGAGCGCTTCCGGCAGGCCGCCGAGAAAGGTGAAACCCGGTGCGAACCCATACATATAGACGCGATAGATGGCTTGCACATGCAAGGTGATGATCGTTTCCGGGGAAAGCCCCGTCAGCTCCGCCACTTCGCTGAGGTCTTCCGCATAGGGCTGCTCGTAGCAGACGGGAATGCGCCAGCTCTTCTTTTCGGTGGCGGGCAGGGCCGTTGCCTCACGCCTCTCGATCGCCGCGATGAGATCCTCGGTGGTGAGACAATGTGGATCGAAATGGATCAGGAGCGAGCGATAGGTCGGCACGGTTTCGAGGATGCCGGGAATGGGAGCAAGAGCCAGCGCGTGATCGAGGCCGAGGACGCGATCATGCAGCGCCGGATCTATCCTGTCGCCGAATTCCACGCAGAGCGCGCTCTCGCCAACCAGCAGATAACGGGGGTTGGGCAACAGAATGTTCATGCGTGAAATGGTGCAAGCGTAACCCCCGCTTCGCCAAGCCTGCGGCGCACCGCTTGCGCGGCGGCGATGGCGCCCGGCGTATCGCCATGCACGCAGATGGAATCGATGCCGACGTTGATGCGCCGCCCGGAGACGGAAATGATGGCGCTCTCTTTGACCATTGCGGCGATGCGCGTGGCGATTTCTTCCGGCTCATGCAGCACCGCGCCGGGCAGATTGCGGGGCAGCAAAGTGCCATCCTCCGCATAGGCGCGGTCGGCATAGATTTCCCGTGCCACGGGCAGCCCGATCGACAAGCCCGCGTGTTCGAGTTCCGTGCCGGCAATTGCGAGAAAGACGAGACGGGGATCGACGGCCTTGACGGCGCGGGCAATCGCCTGCGCGAGATCGGCATTGGCGCAGGCGAGATTGCTCAGAGCGCCATGCGGTTTGACATGAGTAATTCGATGGCCCGCAAGTGCCGCGATCCCCATCGCGGCGCCAACCTGATAGGCAATGAGCTGCTCGGCTTCCGCATGGGTGCAGGGCAGCGGCCGGCGTCCGAAATGGGCGAGATCGGCGAAACCGGGATGCGCGCCAATTGCCACATTCTTCTCCCGCGCCAGCCGGAACGTGCGTTCCATGATTGCCGGATCGCCGGCGTGGAAGCCGCAGGCGACATTGGCGCTGGTGACGATGTCGAGCATGGCTGCGTCATCGCCCATGACATAGGGGCCGTACCCTTCGCCGCAATCGCAATTGAGATCGACAGGCATGGGAAATATCCGCTTGGTTCACCAGTTTCCGGTTAACCAGCCCTTGAGCTTACCAGCCCCTGCGTTCGTGGGCTTTTTCCATCGCGCCATATTTGCGCTTCCAGTCGGTTGCGTTCAACTGTTCGCGCGGGGGGCGCCAGAATTCCTCGCCGCGATAGCCCTGCGCATAGAGCAAAGCGGTGAGATCGCCATGGTCGATACAAGCTGCCGCGGCGGCGGCCACGGCCGGCTTGGCGTGATAGGCAAGGCCGAGGCCGGCAGCACGGATCATGTCGAGATCATTGGCGCCGTCGCCGACGGCGATCGTATCGCTCTCGGCAAGCTTCAGTTCATCGCGTTTGGCGACCAGCGTGGCGAGCTTGGCGTCCTTGCCGAGGATCGGCTCCTGGACCAGACCCGCGAGCCGGCCATCCTGGCCGAGAAGCAGCACATTGGCATGGTTTTCATGAAAGCCGATCTGCTCGCCGATGACCGAGGTGAAAGCGGTGAAGCCGCCGGAGACGAGCACTGTGTGCACGCCATGCTGGCGTAGCGTCTGCACCAGGATTCTGGCGCCAGGCGACATGGTGATCCTCTTGCCGATGACCTTGCGGATCGTGTCTGGATGCAGCCCCTTGAGAAGAGCGACACGCTCGCGCAGCGCGGGTTCGAAGGCGATTTCGCCGCGCATGGCGCGCTCGGTGATTTCGGCAACGTGTTTCTTCTTGCCGACTTCTCCAGCGAGTTCGTCGATACATTCCTGCCGGATCATGGTCGAATCCATATCCGCGAGAAACAGTTTCTTGCGCCGGTTTTCCAGCGGCTGCACGATGACATCGACGGGTGCCGTCCCGAGAGCCGCACGCACTTCATCGGCGATCTCGCGCAGCGGCCTTTCACCCGCCGTGAAGGGGATGTCGGCGGCGATCCGCGCATCGAGCCAGGTGGCATCGCCGGCACCGGGCAGCAGAGCGGCCGCAATGCGCGTTTCGGTGTCACTGAGCATCGGAAAGCCGGGATCGCAAACAAGGGTGGCGACATGCGTCATCAAATTCGTCTCGGTTCTGATCGTCTGATAGCAAGTCTCAATGAATATGACTCATCGAGATTCGTCCCCCACGATTGCGGGGGCGGCAGTTTCCCGCCGGACCTCATTGCTTCCGGCAGGCCGGGATCAATGAGACTGGTATGAAGGTCAGCGCCGCGCCGTTCCGCTTAGTCTATCCAAACGCGCATGAACGGCTGGCGCCTCATAAATCCCGGGAATGGATCCTTTGGCGGATTCATGAGAGCCGGCATCATGCCGGAACCCGAACCAAAAGTCGTTCCAGAAATGGCGGGAAAAAGAAAGGCCCGGCATTATGCCGGGCCTTTCGCGTGAAAAGAACGATCTTATGCCGCTTCTTCGATATCACCGTCCTCGTCGGTTTCGTCGAGATCGATTTCCTCGACCTTGCCGCCACCGCGCTTCGGACCTTTCTGCAATTGCGCTTCGATGAGCTTCAGGGATTCCGTCTCGGTCAATCTCTGGACCGCGGCGAGTTCCCGCACCACCCGGTCGAGCGCGGCCTCATAGAGCTGGCGCTCTGAATAGGATTGCTCGGGTTGGGCATCGGAGCGATAGAGATCGCGCACGACTTCGGACACGGCGATGAGATCGCCGGAATTGATCTTCGCCTCATATTCCTGAGCCCGGCGCGACCACATGGTCCGCTTGATGCGCGCGCGGCCGGTCAGGGTTTCAAGCGCCTTATCGATCACCGAGGCATCGGCCAGCTTGCGCATGCGCACGCTCACCGCCTTGGGGGTCGGCACCTTGAGGATCATCTTGTCCTTGATGAAGCTGATCACGAACAATTCGAGCTTGAAGCCGGCGACTTCCTGTTCCTCAATGGCGAGGATCTGGCCGACGCCATGGGACGGATAAACGATGAATTCCAGCGGCTTGAAACCGTGCCGCGGGCTCCCTCCGGAGGTTTTTCCGGTTGCCTTGGCGGGGGCTTTCTCAGTCTTTTCCCCTTTTTCCACCGGACGTGCGGTCGCGCGCATGTCTTCCGTCTTGAGCGCGGCAGCTGGCTTGCCGGAAACAGGGGTCTTGACCGCGGGCTTCGCGGCTTTCAGGGGCTTTGCCGATGCTTGCTGAAGCGTTGCTTCCTCGCAACCGGAGACGGAATTGCTGACGATTGTATCGATCTCGGCGGGAGTGGCGGTTTCGGCCGCGATGTTCTTTTCTGTATTATTTGTCACCGGAAGTCCGATCATTTGTTTCGTGGGCTGGGAGGTAGTCAAATCAGTCGAAGCGGACGCAAGGCCCGTCACATCGGGAGTGGAAGCAATCTTGTCGGTGATAGGGGCTTCCGGCTGGAACTCTGTCGCGGCCGGCGTGTTCTGGTCCTTGAGAATCGTGTCCAAGGCCATCGTGCCATCGCCGGAGGTCTCGCCGTTCGATCTGCAGGCCCGGTTTTCTCCAGAGCTATCCCCTGTGATGACGGGCGATTCGTGAGGCGGTCCGGATCCGGACGGCAGGTCGGGTGCTTTTCCGGCCTTTTTTGGGGATGGCATCGACAGCGAACTCCTTAAGGACCAGGCGCCGGAATGGCGGCGACAGGTCAGGGACCCTCGTGTTAGCGCTGACGGGTGAATCCCATCCCGTCTGTTTCAATGCGACGCCGCCCGCTTGCGCGTCTGGAGCCGATTTGAAACGTGCTGTTATTGACCTCGCCTTAATGACTTGACGGACACAGATTCGGAGACGTTTCCTGGCCCGCTGCTGGAAGCGATCAAGCGCGGGTGGATTTCGAGAAACGGGAAAGTCCGTATGGCTTGACTAATTTAGAAACTGAAATGATGGATCGGACTTCAAATAAGACCGGGATCGAACGTGCGAAATGCACGCAGGCGACCGCATCCAGGCGGGACCTTGAATGCGAATCTATCCGAAACCATTGGGACTATTGGATGTGTCGGCCAAGGATTGTACCAAAAATTTCCATCTACTCGATACAATAGCACATTTTCATGAAAAATCAAAAAAGATGCATCTTGCTTGCAAGATTCTCCTCTCCGACTGCAAATGAGGAGAAAATATGCCTATAATTTAGGCTTATCGGGAATGCCTCCCATTTATCTTCCTGCTTTATCTGTATCTGTTCTTCGTTCCAGACGGCGTCATGTTCGGTCGTGGAATGTGGCAGAACGATCGGGCGTATCACCTGCTGTTCAAGGGGCGGAGTGCAATTCAAGGTCTGAGATATTGAAACCTTCCGCAATGGAGCAGGCGCGGGTTGGCTTCATCCGAAGAGGCGGATTCCCCTATGAGCTGGCCACGCCCCTCAAGGTGCTTCGTTCGGCGCGCTCCGAGATTTCACGCCCCTGGGACTGGCTCACCGGAATGGTGGCTGGACTGGCCGCTTGAGTTCGCCGCCTGAGTTCGCCGCTTCGGGCCGGCGGGTTTGGGCCGGCCCCAGTCGGAGCGATCGCGCGTGCTCCGGTCAGTCTCCCTGACCGGGGTTTTCATTGAAGAAGGCGTCGAATTTGCCGGGGCGGCCGTCAAACTGCTTGGCTTCCGGCGGGGCGTCGCGCTTCACGGTCACATTCGGCCAATATTGTGCCATTTTCCGGTTCAGCGCCTGCCATTTCTCGAGCCCCGTAACCGTATCGGGCTTGATGGCTTCGGCCGGGCATTCGGGCTCACAGACGCCGCAATCGATACATTCGTCGGGATTGATGACGAGCATCGTCTCGCCTTCGTAGAAGCAATCGACCGGACAGACCTCGACGCAGTCCATATATTTGCACTTGATACAATTTTCGAGGACGACATAACTCATGGTTTTCTCCTGGCGCGATGCGAAGGGCCGCATCGGCTCGACCTGTTCGGCTGCATTCGCAATCGCGAAGCGATTCACTCCGACTGTTTCTGTTTAGCATGTCCTGATAGATGGGGTGGCGCCTCGATTCTGACAAACGGAACCGGCCCCACACTTTAAACCTGCGGGTTTGAGCCTCGGTCTCCGTCGCTGTGCGCAAAATCGCCGATTTTATCAATCGGAATCATCGTGTTTACAGCGAGTGGTCTGGCGCCGTCCAAGGTCACCGCTGCGTCGCTGTTTCCGGCGCTTGTTCCCGTGGACGAGACAGGTCTCGATGCGTGGGGATCATAGGGCCGCGTCCGGTACGCCATCGGTCAATTCCTCGAACAGAAGTTTCGCCTCGGGATAGCCGCCGCGCCGTTCGCCCGGCGCGACGACGCGCAGCACGCGGACCCGGGTTTCGAGCGCGATGGTCAGGACATCACCGGCGACGACCAGCTTTGCGGGCGTGGTGATTTTGCGGCTGTTCAGCCGGACATAGCCCTCGCTGACGAGACGGGTGGCGAGCGTCCGCGTTTTCACGACCCGCGCAAACCAGAGCCATTTGTCGATGCGCTGGCTCGCGGATGTTTCCATGGCGTTCCTCTTCTCTCCAGCGGGATCCTTTATCAGGCGAGAAGGCCGCCGGGTTTCGGGCTCAGGGGATTGTCGGCGAGCGCTGCGGCATCGGGGCGGCCGGGCATGGGCGCATTGCTGACGGCGCGCCACAGACCCTCGACGAAAGAGGGTTGCATATCCTTCAGGATGAAGACAAGCCGGGTCGAGTGATCATCGCTTGGCCAATGGTCCATCCGGTGCGGCGGATGAAACACATGCTGGACGCCATGGATGACAACGGGGCGGCCGGGGTCATCGGCAAGCGATACGATACCTTTGACACGCAGCAGATTGGGCCCATGGACCTGGCGCAGGAGATCAAGAAACAAAGCCCATCCCTGGACATCGAGTGGCTGCGGATCGCGCAGACAGAAGGCGCGGATCGAGGCATCATGCCGGTTGACGTCATGGCCGTGGGACGGGCCGTGAGACGGATTGTGTGTTGGCGCATGATCATGCCCGTCTCCGTGCCCATGCTCGTGGTCGTGCGCCTCCGGATAGGCGTCGGCCCGCAGCCAGCTTTGCACATCGAGGGATTTCGTGCGCGGGTTGTAGAGGCCGGCATCGAGGAGATGCGCGGCATCGGCCTCGCCGCGTGCTGCGTCGAGTTGGACCGCGCCCGGGTTGAGCGCCGTCAGGCGTCCGAGAAGGCTTGCGAAAGCGCTGGGGTCGGTGACGAGATCCCGCTTGGTCAGAACCAGGCGATCGGCCACCGCCACCTGTTTGACTGCTTCCGGATAGGCGTCGAGTGTTGCATTGCCATTGACCGCATCGACAGTGGTAATCACCCCATCGAGGCGGAACCGCAACATCAGATAGGGATGATACATGATCGTATGCATCACCGGAGCTGGATCGGCGAGGCCTGTGGTCTCGATGATGACGCGTTGAAACGCCGGCATACGGTCATTGTCGCGGCGGCGCAGCATGTCTTCCAGTGTGGCGATGAGATCACCGCGAATGGTGCAGCAGAGGCAGCCGGAACTCATGACGAGGAGATCGCCATCCGCTTTTTCGACCAGAAGATGATCGAGACCGATTTCGCCGAATTCATTGATGATGACCAATGTGTCGGCGAGGCCGGGATCGCGCAGCAGCCGGTTCAGGAGAGTGGTTTTGCCGCTGCCGAGGAAACCGGTAAGAATGCTCAAGGGCAGGGGTGGGGGCGGCCTTTTTGAAATTTCCGACATTGCCTTGCGACTCCACGCGTTCGGCTCACCTGTTTCCGCTCACCGCTTTCGGAGCGTTGCGGTGCAAGCCTGAGGCAAGGGCACGCCAGCGTCACGAACCCGGATTGTGCGACGCTGCCTCTTCTTGACCTCGTCCGAGCCAGATTCCTCGCGTCTCCAAGATTCCTCGCGTCTCATTGAGATGTGATGATGACGTTTGAATGAGGAGAGCGGAAGCCCGTTCAATGCCCTTGCCGGGGAATTTGTTATAATATTACGTCAAACGGGTCCAGCAAGTGGACTCCCCACGAAGCAATCATGAACGCCGAGGAATGTTCCGGTCAATATATCGGGTGGGCGGCATTCCACCGGAAGAGCCGGGCCTCAGGGGAGATGGCTTTTCGTGGCGGGCTTCGCGGGTGTTTTGACGGGATGCGCAGGCGCCGGTTTTGTCGCTTCCTTGGCCGTTACTTTGGTTACCGGTTTCGGTGTTGATTTTTCCGTGAGTTTCGGCGGCAGCGGCGCTGCGACTTTGACAGGAACGCTTGGCTTGACGACGACGACAATATTCTTGTGTTTGTGATTGACGACGGGATGTCCAACGGCAGGCCGTGGCGGCGGCTTGAAGCGGGAAATTGTCCGGCCATGACGGGGGATTGACGCGGGAGGCGTGAAGAAGCCGGATGTCGCGAGCGGCTGTTTGAGCGGGACAGCGTCAAGATCGGGTGCCAGAGGCGAGGCGGTGCGGGATGGGGCCGTTTTGGGCGCATAGGCGCTGGCGAGCGCCGGCATGGGCTCTGAGCCGATCGGGCTGTGCGGTGCGCGGGCCTGAGCGACCGGACCGGAATAATTGGTGGCGGCGCCGACGAAGACCGGCTCCGGATCGAAGACCGGGCGCGGCATCAGGGTAATGCGCGAGGACAGCGGTACCGCGCTGGCGAGCGCGTTAGTGTTGAACACAAAGGCGCGTTCCGGCTGTGGCGTATAGGCGGCATTCTGCAGCGGCGTCATCAGTGCGTCGATTTCGGCTTCCGCTTCGCCCATGAGCCGCGCGCGATTGCGGCAGGCGTCATAGGGGGACGGCAGGGCTGGCGCTGGAGTCGGCAAGGCATCGAGTGTGGTGATCGGCCGGTCGAGGCCGCCGAAGGCGCGATCGAGCAGAGCGGCGGTCTTGATGGTGCGGGTCTCGACATTGGGCGAACCGAGTACGACGACGATCAGCCGGTGTTCGCCCTGCTGTGCGCTGATGACGATATTGAATCCGGCCGGACAAGTGTATCCGGTCTTCATGCCGTCGACACCTGGATAGCGGCCGAGCATGTTGTTGTGGTTCTGGATGATTTGGTTGCCGAACCGGAGGGCGCCGATATTGTAGAGTTCGGAATATTGCGGGAACCGCAAATAGAGCGCGCGGGCGAGCAGCGCCATGTCGCGCGCCGATGAATAGTGCTGAGGATTGTGAAGACCGTTCGGATTGACGAAATGCGATTGCCGCAGGCCGATCTCGGCGGCGGCGGCATTCATGTCGTCGGCGAAGGCTTCCACTGATCCCGACACACCTTCCGCAATGGCGATGGCAATATCGTTGGCCGATTTGACCATCAGCATTTTGAGGGCATTGGCGAGCGTCACCTGGGTACCGGGACGAAAACCCATCTTGGATGGCGGCATGGAATTGGCGCGCGCCGATACGACGATGGGCGTGTCCAAGCCGAGCCGATGGTCCCGTACCGCCGAAAGGGCGACGTAGACGGTCATCAATTTGGTAAGCGAGGCGGGATACCAGGGCCGTGTCGCCTCATTCTCGTATAGGACGGCCCCGCTTGCGAGATCCACGACGATACCGGGCTGCGCCTGCGCCGGAAGGCTCGCCGCGCAGGCGAGGGCGATCATTGAGGCGGCGCGGCAAGCGTGACGCAAAACATCGCGCCATTTGGCCAGAAGATGTGGAAAGGAACGATGCATGGAAGTTCGTCCGCGCCGCGTGTCGTTCCAAAGAGTGCGTTTCGGCCATGGAGTGAAAGGATGCATTCTTTTCCATCCTGGTCGCGGTTTGATCATCGGTTCGACGGGATATGCGGTTTGACAAGCGCATTGCAAAGCCTGCGACAGCGCCGGTCCGTCGTGGCTGAACTCCTGCTGGCTCATTCCGTCGAGAGTCTTCTCCGGACGATGATCAGCCAGAGCGTCGATATAAGAGGTTGCGCCGGGAAAGAGCAAGTGCGCGAAAAAAACAGCAAGAATGCGGTGGTGTCTGGAAGGGATAAGCAGCTTCCAGCATAGGCCGGGTTTGTTAAAATTTTATTAGCCATGTTTTGACCTCCCACCAGGACAGGGGCAATGGCACGTCCCGACGTCGCCAAGGACGGTCGGCCATTTATTGCGAATGCTTCTCAAGAATGGCCGCGTTCTTGCTTTGGGTGGAAGGCAGTGCAGATGCATGTCCTACTGCAGACATGGCGCGGGTTCATCATCGCACTCTATCGTGATGAAGCCTTGGCCCTCTGGTCGGTGCTTGTGGTTCGGGCGGCCCTGTCGTGCTTCGTGTGAAGCAAGTGCAGTATTTTTTAGTATAGGGAGAATAGTTATGTCGCCAAGAAAGCTTTTCCAACGGCATGAGCCTTCAGGAATCGCTTGATTGGAATGGTTACAATGTCAGTAATCTTCGGGTTTCGATTTTGAATAATTATAAAAACATTTATTGCACTTGCGAAAAAGGCAATATTTGGTTATCTGTTCTTTGAGCAGGCAAGAACTCAAACAGCTCGGGTGCGTTGATGATCGTATGCTCCTGTAATGTTCTGACGGACACGAAGATTAAGGCGACACTCGACAGTGGTTCCTGCCCCCGCACGCCAGGAGCGCTTTATAAATGTCTTGGCTGCAACCCAAACTGCCGGCGCTGTTTCGCGACGGTCCGCAAGCTCATCGACGAAGCTCTCAACAAGGGGAAGCTGGTGGCTCCGGTTGATTGTTCTGCTTCCTGTTCCTCCGGTGACAATGCCTGCGATCAGGAAATGCCGTCGATGCCCGTCGTGGCTGGCGAGCAGGTTCTCCTGGCGGCCGATTCTTCGGCCTGCTAATGAGAATGCGTCTCGATTGCTCTTTGGCTTTGTGATGATCTGAAGGAAAAGTTCCTGTATCTGCAAGATATTTTCGCAAAATCAGGTGACAGAAAAATTATCGATAAAAACTAAGAATAATTCCAATTGAATAGCATGCCGGAGGCTGCAACTGTCTTGTTGCGGCCCTTTCGCTCTTTCTTAAACATTCTTATAAACTAAACGAGTCGATCCGTCGCTTCGCAGGGCACGGGTTCAACGGGCGGTCTGTTTTCATAGCGCCCGTTCGATGCGGCTGTGAACCTACTTACAACCCGCGCTTAGGGCGGTAGGATTTTTCCATCAAGGGAGTGTGACAAGATGAAGGGCGACGAGAAAGTCCTTGATTACCTCAATCGCAGCCTGCGCAGCGAATTGACGTCCATCAACCAATATTGGCTGCATTATCGTGTCCTCGATAATTGGGGCTTCAAGGATCTCGCCAAGAAATGGCGCGAGGAATCGATCGAGGAAATGCAGCACGCCGATCGGTTCGTGCATCGCATCCTGTTTCTGGAAGGTTTCGCCAATCTGCAGGTTCTCGACCCGTTGAAGATCGGCCAGACGGTGGAAGAGATCATTGCCTGCGATCTCGCCTCCGAACTTGAGGCCCGCGCCCTTTATCTCGAAGCCGCCGAATATTCCGCCAGCGTCCATGATCGCGTAAGCAAGGAACTTTATGACGATCTCCTCAAGGATGAGGAAAAACATATCGATTTCCTCGAAACGCAGCAGGAATTGATTCGTCAGCTTGGCGTCCAGCTCTATAGCCAGAAGCATATTGGCGGCCTTGAAGATTAAGTCTTCAAACTCTGTATGGAAGGATTAAACTGAAGCTCGGATGGGGTGAGTGCTCGTGATCCGAAGGGCAAGAGGATTCAGTCCGTCCAGCGGGCTCCTCGTTTACTTTCGGACGGATCGGCGTCATCCTGTCCATTCCAGAGCTTCAGATTGATCTTCCTCGCATGAGCGGTGGCACGAAATTGCTTTTCGAAACGGAACAGGCCGAGACGCCGCAGCCATCTTCGCGGGACCGGCGTGCCGCCGCCATCGTTTCGAGCCTCGGTCCTCGCTCCATCGTGCTCGTCGGCTTGATGGGGTCCGGCAAAACGTCGACGGGGCGGCGATTGGCACAGCGGCTTGGTCTGCCTTTCGCCGATGCCGACGCGGAAATCGAGGCCGCGGCGGGCATGACCATTACCGAGATTTTCGCCCGCCATGGCGAAAGCTATTTCCGCGATGGCGAACGCCGGGTCATGGCGCGCTTGCTTGCCGAAGGCCCCAAGGTTCTTGCAACCGGCGGCGGCGCTTTCATCAATGAGGAAACCCGCGCCCGGATCGTCGAAAAGGGTGTCTCGATCTGGCTGAAGGCCGAACATGACGTCTTGTGGCGCCGTGTGAAAAAGCGCAGCCACCGCCCGCTTTTACAGACACGCGAGCCGGAAAAAACCCTGCGCCGCCTTCTTGACGAGCGCAACCCGATCTATGCACGTGCCGATATTGCGGTGGAATCCCGTGACGGGCCACATGATGCCGTCGTCGAGGATATGCTGAACGCGCTGGAATTCTACCTGCGTTTCTCCCCGAAGCCGCCGCTGCCCCCTGCGGGGGTCAAAAAAATCCTCAAGCCCGGACAGACTCTTCCTGTGACTGAAATCGTTCCGGTCGATCTCGGACCGCGATCTTACAAGATCCATATCGGCCCCGACCTCATCGCCGAGGCTGGCGCGCTCATCGCGGCGCTCGATCCCAAGGCTGCCTGCGCCATCGTGACCGATGAGAATGTCGCGCGTGAGCATCTTCCCGCACTGGAACAATCGCTCCGGAACCAGGGTATCCGGTATGAGACCATTGTGGTTCGGCCGGGCGAAGGCTCGAAGTCCTTCGCGACCTTTGCCGAGGTCTGCGACGCCGTGATCGCGGGCAAATTCGAGCGACGCGATCTCATCGTCGCGCTTGGCGGCGGAATTGTCGGCGATCTCGCCGGTTTCGTCGCAGCCAGCGTGCGGCGCGGCATGCGTTTCGTGCAGGTGCCGACGACGCTTCTGTCCCAGGTCGATTCCTCGGTCGGCGGCAAGACCGGCATCAATTCCCCGCATGGCAAGAATCTTATCGGCGCCTTCCACCAGCCGTCCCTCGTTCTTGCGGATTCGGCGGTGCTGGAAACTTTGCCCAAACGCGAATTTCGCGCGGGTTATGCCGAAGTGGTCAAATATGGCTTGATCAACGATCCGGCCTTTTTCGTCTGGCTCGAAGTCCATTGGCCGAATGTCTTCCAGGGGGGAGTGGATCGTGTCCATGCCATTGCGACGAGCTGCCGGGCAAAGGCGGCCATCGTCAAGCGGGATGAGTTTGAGACGGGTGATCGCGCGCTCCTCAACCTTGGTCACACATTCGGCCACGCCTTCGAGGCCTTGACGCATTTCGATGGCATCAGGCTGGTGCATGGAGAAGGTGTCGCGATCGGCATGGCTTGCGCCTTCCGTTTTTCCGTCAGACGCGGCTATTGCAGCGCCGAAGATGCCTTGCGCGTGGAAAACCACCTGCGGGCCGTCGGCCTGCCGACGCATATACGCGAGATCTCTGATTTCGATGCGGATGCGGCGGCCATCCTTGCGGCCATGTATCAGGATAAGAAGGTGGAGCGCGGGGCGCTGACCTTCATTCTCGCGCGCGGCATCGGCGATTGTTTCGTTGAAAAGAAGGTCGAGGGAGATGAGGTTAAAGCCTTCCTCGAAGAGGAACTGGCGCTCGTCTGAGGGTCCGCTCTCTGTCGGCGGAATGCGCGGCCGCTTCACTTTCCAGGCTGCGGCATTCGCAGTGTCGCGCAGCGTTGACAAAGCCGTGAATGGACTCGCCATACTCGCTGGCAAAAGTTCATTAAATTAATCATTAGCTTGTCCAGACCGGTAAAGACTGTGCCGGTCTGGACAAGCTCGGATTGGTGGTGTATTGGCTAATTTATGTGGGATATTTACCCACATAAATGTCCAGGAGCCCCGAATGGTCAATGCCGCTTCCGACGTCCTGCGCCAACAGACTTTGCCATTGATGCGCAGTCCCTATGAAATGAAGATCATTTGCATCGACATCACGAATAAGTGTGATCTCGCCTGTTCGAATTGCACGCGGTTGCTCGAGAATCAGGATGGTCTTTGGGAAATGACGCCGGAAAATTTCCGTCTCGCGGCGCGCAGCCTTGCCGATTACCCCGGCATCATCGCGGTTATCGGCGGCAATCCGGTCATGCATCGCCAGTTCGAGGAAATCTGCCGCATTTTCGTCGAGGAGATCCCGCGCAAGGAGCAGCGCGGACTTTGGACGAATAACGCTTTCAAGCATGCCGCCCTGGCCAAGGAGGTGTTTGGCATCTTCAATCTCAATCCGCATGGGGTGGAGCGGGGCATCAAATCGCTTGAATCGCTCAAGGAAGGGGCCTGGTATCACGAAGGCCATTCATCGCATTCACCGCTTCTGACCGCCGGGCGCGACCTCTATGACGAGGCGGAAATGTGGGCGCGGATCGCGCATTGCGATGTCAATCAGGAATGGTCAGCAAGCATCGTCCAGAATAACGGCAAGCTGCGCGCCTATTTCTGTGAAGTCGCGGCCTCCTTCGATCTTGCGCGCGGTACCGATCATGGTATCGAGCCGGTGCCCGGCTGGTGGAAGCGCAATATCACCGCATTCGACGATCAGGTCGCGCATTTCTGCCCGGGTTGTGGCGTGCCGGCGCGGCTCGAAGGCCATATGGATTGCGAGAATACCGATACTTATACCGCGACCAATGCCGATATTGCGCTCAAATCCAGAAAGAAAAACCGCAACGTCATCGAACTGACGCCGGATGAGATCTCCCGGCAGATCTCAAAGCAGATCGATCACAAGGTGACGCAATATTCAACGAATCTTCGCGGCACTTCCGAACGGCGCCGGCTGCCGCGTCCTCGTACCATCTTCGAGCGATTGAAGGCGATGTTCTGAATGTCCCCGTATTTGGTGGAGGGCCTTGCCAGAATGGGATATCACCTACAGCCGCCCCTCGTGTCGATCATTGTCCTTAATTACAATTACGGCCGCTTCCTGCGCGATGCCATCGAATCCGTACGCGAGCAGACTTATCCGCATCTCGAATGTATCGTTGTCGATGATGCCTCCACCGATGACAGCCTCTCCGTGCTTGAAGGCTTGAAGGCAGGCTGGCCCTCCCTTCAAGTGCTTGCGCTTGGCGTCAATTCCGGTCAATCGGCCGCTGCTCTCGAAGGTCTGGCAAGAGCGACAGGCGATTACATTCTGTTTCTCGACGCCGATGATATCCTGTTTCCCGCTTGTGTCGCATCCCACCTTGCTGTGCATATGTCTTCACGGCGCCCGGTCGGCTTTTCCTGTTGCGATGCCGTGCAGATTCTGGGAGAGCGGATGGTCATCGCGCGTAACGGGAATATTTCGAGGAGTTTCCGGTCTCTTCCAGAAGAGCCTGATCTCGTCTCGGAGAGTGCGCTCATACAGCTTGCGGAACATGGCATTCATTTGCCTACCATCACCGCCGACCAGCTTCGTTCTATCGAACAGAGGAATATGGACTGGCCGTGGTCGACGACTTCTTGCATGTTTTTCCGGCGTGAGGCCCTGGAACTGATCCGGGGGGCAGCTGGCCTGCGACAGCTGCGTATTGCAACGGATAATTTTCTCGCCCATGCCGTCAATCTTCTGAGCGGCAGTATCATTCTGGATGCTTCGCTCGTCGGTTATCGCCTTCATGGCCAGAATGGTTTCAACAAACGCGCCGCTCTCGAAGGGTTTCTCTGCCATAATCGGGTGGATGAGCATTTCGATAAAACCTGCCGCGTGTTTCTCGACGATCTCATCGTCCGTTTTCCCCATTACAGTGCCAATATGGAAAGGCCGGTCCGTATCCTTGAAATTTGCCGGAAGATCGATCGCCCCGATGACGAGAAAGGTCTGCCCTTCTGGGCGGCGCGGTCGCGCCTGGCGCGCCTGCTCGTCGAATGGCACGATGAACTCGAACCCTTTATTGGATCACGTTCCCTGCAAACATGGATGTTGCGGGTGAGGGTTCCCTTCTGGATACGCCTTCGCCTCTGGCTGCGTCGTCGAATACAGGAGGACAGGATATCGTCGTCCATGCGTGATCGGTTTCACTCACACTCATTATGAAACAGGCGGGATGCTGTTTCCAATCGAGAGACGCGTCACCGAAACTATCCTCTACGGAGACGGAAAGCGGGATCCGATGCTAGAGACAAGTTCTGATCCATTGAGGGCCGGTATGGAAGAGTATGACGCGCCGGAATCGTCCTTTGAGCGGACCGAGCCATATGGCGTGAATCCTTTTCGCATGACCTCCCGGAACAATGGTCTGTCGGGGATCACTTTACCGCTCGTCAGTGTCATCATCGTCAATTATAATTACGGCCGCTTCCTTTGGCAGGCGGTCACCTCGGTCTTCGAACAGACATATACGAATATCGAATGTATCATCGTTGATAATGCCTCGACCGATGAAAGTGGAAGCGTGCTGGCGCAGGTCGAACAGGTGTTTCCGCAAGCGACCATCATCCGGTGCGCGGAAAACGGTGGCCAGAGTGCCGCCTCGATGAAGGGCTATGCGGCGAGCAGCGGACAATATGTCGTCTTTCTCGATGCCGACGACTTTCTTTTGCCTGAATGTCTCGCCACCCATATATTCGTTCATTTGTCCGTGCGCATCCCCGTCGGCTTCACCTCGGGGGACATGGCGCAATCGGTTGGCCCGCGCCTCGTCCTCGGCACGATGAGCGGATTGAGTGATTACGTCTGTTCAGGCCGTGGACGGCGGGACAATCTTCTGCGCCGGATCGACCATGTCTGTAAGGAGCTCTGGCCGTTCGAAGCGCCCGACGAGGCGATCGCACAGGATGTGCATTACGTGCCACCGGAAAAGGCGACAGGCTGGGTGTGGAGCGCCACCTCTGGCAATTGCTTCCGGCGGGAAGCGTTGCAATTGTTTCTGGACAATCGCCATCTGCCCGATCTGCGTGCCTGTACCGATGCCTATCTCTTACGTGGCATCGGCATGGTCATCGGCAGCATTCTGATCGATCGTCCACTCGCCGTCTACAGATTGCATGGGCAGAATGTCTTTTCGCGCTCTCCGCAGCTCAATGGAATCGCCGTGCACGATCGGGGTGCGCCATCGGATAATGATCTTCTGGCGCGCCGGCTGGTGATGGACCATCTCGTCGACAATTTCGCCTTCTTTGCTGGCCGCCTCTATGATCCGCATGCACTTTTGTGGACGCTCAGAAGGCTCGACCGGATCGCGCCGAAACTCCCCCCCAAGCTTCCCGGCTGCAAAACCTATTTGGGTGGCAAGGTGCTGGAATCCATCGATTCCGTCAAAGCATTGTTTGGGTGCTGGAAGTCGGTCTGCCTTCTTCTTGCCCTGCATGTATCCGTGCCGACGATCATCGGCTTCCTGTGCCGGCGGCGTGATCACGTGCTGAAGGAAAAACGCTCAGGCTAATACCAAATCCCAATGATCATGACTCATTGGGATTTGGCCCCCGCGACTGCGGGGCGGCGGCTCCCCGCGAAATCTCCTTGATCCCAACCTGTTAGGATCAAGGAGACTTGAGATAAAGGCCAGAATTACCGGTCTCGATGGGGCGCGACCGGTGATGCCGGAGCGGGATGGACATTTCTGCAACGACCGGCGCCACGATTTTCCCTGCCGATTGGTGGTGCTTGGAAGTGCTTCGTCCCGCTCCGGTTTTTAGCATTACTGCCGTATGACATGATAGTATTGCCAGGTGGAGCAGTTCGGAAACATCCGAATATGCTCTCACAGACACAAAAGGAGGCATACCTCCTTTTCGCAAGTAATTTGCGGCCTCGATGACGAGGCCAATTGATTGCGCGCGTTCTATTTGAAGAACTCGCGTTTTGTCTGTTGCAGCTTGAAGCCGTTGTTTTCGAGCACGCTATCGGCGTTGGGATCGACCGCGACGACAGGTTCGACATCGACCTCGAGATTGATATTCACGCCGGTGATGCAGACATCGTCACCATCGAGGAAACAGAGGATCTGCGTGAGCCTTTCGCCTTCACAGGGGCCCGAGATGCAAACGCCGGTCTCCGGATCGAATTGTGCGCCATGTTTGCCGCACATCAGAACCTTGAGATAGTTCGGCTCGTAGAAATTGTTTTTTTCCCAGTCAAGCCGGACGTTTTGATGCGGGCAGGAATTTTCATAGGCGAAATATTGCTTGCCGAAACGGGCGATGAAAATGTCCCACGGCCGCAATTTGCCATCATCCCAGAGGCGCATGAGCGGAAAGCTCTTGCCCATTCTGTCGCGGATGTCGCGGCGGTCGCAGATGACATAGACGTCGCCGCTGGGCGGCGCCGGTTGTGCGGCGACGGGCGGCGGCGGTTCGCTCTTCTCGACCTTCTGGGCACGCATGATGAATGCGCCCATGAGACCCTGTTTTGCGGCGATCTGCGATCCGGCGCAGCCGCCGACGGTGAGGTCATCGGCCTTGGTGATGACGGGTTTGGAAGGGGTATCTGACGCCATGAGGGTCCTCGTTCAAGATTACGCCGATTCCTTCTCCAGACTTCCTCTAGAGCATTTTCTGTCCAGCGGCATTGCCCCACTCGGAAAGCAGAGCCCTTTCAAGACCTTTGAATTGCTTGGCAAGCTCGTTCAAAGCGAAAATGCACCAACGGCGTGAGACGCAAGGAAGCCGGTTTCAAAGCTTCTCTCGAAGCAAGAGAAGTGCCGATGCAGACCGGACGGGTTGCAGCGAGCGTCCAGCATGATCGTGGCTAATGTATTTTCAAAATCCGTATCGGCAATATGGGAGGTATACACGAATTCCGCAGGAATGCCGGGTTCCGTTCTTACAGAGCGTTTTACTCCAATGATTTATAAGAATGTTCCACCTTATTCCTTTGGAATAAGGGTTTATGAGGGTGCCCCCTAAACCGGGCGAAACCGGATTATTGTTTCGCTCCGGCTGGTTTGGACGGTATTGTGGGCATGGCCCCGGTTTCTGGATCTTCCGGGTGGGCGCCGACCATGAACTGCGCCTTGGCGAGGCCCGCGAAACGCCCGCCTTTGGCGACCAGCTCCGCAAATCCGCCGGATTCGACGATCCGCCCCTGTTCGAAGACGAAAATACGCTTCGCTTCACGAATGGTCGCGAGCCGATGCGCGATGATGAAGGTCGTGCGCCCCTTCGTGGCGCTGTCGAGCGCGGCCTGTAATTGTTTTTCCGTCGTCGCGTCGAGGGCGGATGTTGCCTCATCGAAAATCATGATGGGCGGATCCTTGAGCAGGGCGCGGGCGATTGCGAGGCGCTGGCGCTCGCCACCGGAAAGAGAACGGCCGCGTTCGCCGACGGGGGTTGCGAGCCCGTCTTCCTGCCGCGCGACGAAATCCGCTGCCTGCGCGCGCTCAAGCGCAAGCCGGATCTCGTCGGGCGTCGCATCCGGATCACCGACCAGCAGATTTTCCTCGATCGTGCGGGCAAACAGCATGGGTTCTTGAAAAACGACGCCGATATTGCGCCGCAGTCCGCGCAGGGTCATGGCGCGAATGTCGATCCCATCGATCGTGATGCGGCCTGATTGCGGATCGAAGACTCGGTGGAGAAGGCCGAGCGTGGTGGATTTGCCGGAGCCCGTCGCGCCGACGAGAGCCACGGTTTCCCCGGCGGCGACATTGAAGGTGAGGTGCGATACTGCCGGCTTGCGGGCATCATAGGAAAAGCTCACATCCTCGAAGGCAATTGCCCCGTCGAGGCGGCCCGGGTCGATGGCATCGGGGCTGTCCGCCACTTGTGGCGCGGTATCGACGATTTTGAAGAATTCCTGCATCTTGGGCGCCTGCAGGAACAGCATGTTGAAGAATGCGATCACCTGCTCAAGCCGCGCGATGAGCATGGTCGCGAAATTCATGAAGGTGACGATCTGGCCGACCGTCGCGAGCCCCTGCAAATTGAGCCAGGTGCCGAGCAGGAAGATGCCGAGAAGCGCCAATGTCGCCGAAGCTCGCGCCCCGACGGCGGCGACCGCCCACCAGCTGAGCACCGGCATTTGCGCGGCGAGCACCCTGTCGATGATCATCTTGAGCGCGCTCGCCTCGATTTCGGCGCGGGTGAAACTCTGGATCACCGATATATTGCCGAGCGCGTCGGAAGCGCGTTCGGCAAGGGAGCTGTTGTAGCGCTCGACCGATTGCTGCAGGGCATGAGTCCGGTGCAGCACGAAGGCGATCAGACAGCCGAAGAACAAGATCAGAACGATCAACAGCGCGCCGAGCCGCCAGTTGAGGAACAGCGAAAGCGGCAGCAGAAACACAAGTGCGGCCAGTGAAGCGCAATTCTCGCGGAAGAAAGAAAGCCAGACGTTGAACATGCCGCCGGTGCCGTCGAGCATGATCTTCAACAACCGTCCGGAATGGACGGAGGCATGGAAACTCAGCGGCAAATTGAGCACGTGCTCGAAATAAAGGCTTGTCGCGGCCATGCGGCGGCGATGCGCCAGCCGGTCGGAATGCAGCGCCACGAGAACGGAGGCCAGAATGGAAAACAGCCCGAAACCGACCCAGGCACCGATCAATGGCGTGAGGTCATGAAAGGACGGAAAAGTGCCGGTGCTCTCGGAGGTGGTGAGCCGGTCGATAATGCGGCCGAAAAGGACAGGTTCGGCGAATTGTGCCGCGGCGAGCGCCAGATTGGCGATAGCGAGCAGGATCGCCAGCTTCTTTTCACCGCCAAGAAACTGCAGGACACGCCAGTAAGTGAGAAGGATCGACATGGAAAGATCGAGATGGCGGAATGCCGAGGAGAAGAATGAAAAGGTGAGGCTTTGGTGAGAATTCTAACAGAATTTGTCCAGGGCCGGCAGGCAGCAGCGATTGCGGCGTGAAAGTCTCTGGGGTTTGGACGCAGGCTGACCTATATCACATCGCACATGCAAATCCCGTCAGGGCCGGACCAATGCGGGGCGGTTTGAAAGGCCAATCGTTCGGATTCGCGAGGTTTTGCTCCCACTTTTTGTCAATTCGAGGCCCATGGGCCGGAAGGGTGTGTTTTCGTGCAAGATTCGTCTCCTGATGCGGCGGCATTGACGATCCGCTGCATCGTCGGCGCTGAAGAGGCAGGGCAGCGGTTGGATCGCTTTTTGGCGGCGCGGCCGGAAACCGCGGCGGCTTTCCTGTCGCGTATGCGAATCAAGAGCCTTATCGAGGACGGCCGCGTGCGGGTGGATGACGAGGCGCGCCGCTCCGCCAGCAGCAGCGTGCGGGAAGGGCAGATCATCGAAGTCGATGTTCCGCCTCCAGAGGAGGCGGCACCGGTCGCCGAAGATCTCCCCTTGACGATCGTTTATGAGGACGCCGGTCTCATCGTTCTCGACAAGCCGGCGGGGCTGGTGGTCCATCCGGCGGCTGGCCACGCACAGGGCACGCTTGTCAACGCCCTGATTGCTCATTGCGGCGAGAGTCTGTCGGGGATCGGCGGGGTGAAGCGGCCGGGTATCGTGCATCGTCTCGACAAGGATACGTCGGGGCTTCTTGTCGTGGCCAAGACCGATGCCGTCCATCAGGGCTTGGCCCGGCTTTTCGCCGATCACGGCCGGACTTTGCCGCTGGTGCGCGAATATCTGGCTTTCGTCTGGGGAGTCCCGGAGCGTACTTATGGATGTATCGAGACGGCCCTCGGGCGTCATCCGCACGATCGCGAGAAACAGGCGGTCGTCTCCGACGCTATCGGGCGTGAGGCCATTACCCATTGGGAATTGCGGGAGACGTTTCACCATGCGGGGCGGCCGGTGGCGAGCCTGATCGCCTGCCAGCTCGAGACAGGGCGCACGCATCAGATCCGGGTGCATATGGCCCATATCGGCCATCCCTTGCTCGGCGACCCGCTCTATGGCCGGGGTTTCAAGAGCAAGAGCGCAACGCTCTCGCAAGCGGCGCAGGATGCTTTGCGGGACTTGGGGCGGCAGGCGCTTCATGCCGCGCGTCTCGGCTTCGAGCATCCAGAGACCGGGGAAGAACTGACCTTCGAAAGCGATCTGCCCGCGGATCTATTGTACCTGGAGGCCTGTTTACGCGCTGGCGAATGAGACGAGGAGATTGCCCTCCCTGAGGGCAGGCCTCTTGCCGTATTGGACGCCTTGAGAGTCTGTCATGAGAGTCATTCATGAACGGGCAACGAGGCTGGCAGGATGCAGATCGTAGAAACAGCCCGAAAGTCTTAAGACCCTAGAGCAATTTTCGATTGCACTGAATCGCTTTGCGTTTCCACTACCTTGAAAATGCACTGGTTTTTGAGTGGAGCGTTTCTGGATATATCCGAAACGCTACTGCGGACGAAACGCCACTGCGCCGAGTGTTGTTTCATGATCACACGGTAATGATCACGATATTCAAGGCAAAGATGATTGCAGACAATCCGTTTGTAGAGTCAATGTATGCGGATAAGAAAGGCAAACGACTGCATCTTCGGGCGCTGTGGATCATTCACTGCTGAGCCTGACGGCTCTGTGGCCTCTCAGGCGGTGATGCGTTCTTCATCGTCGCTCGGTTCGCGCAGAACGTAGCCGCGTCCCCACACCGTTTCGATATAGTTGCGGCCCTGGCTCGCATTGGCGAGTTTCTTGCGCAGCTTGCAGATGAATACGTCGATGATCTTGAGCTCGGGTTCGTCCATTCCGCCATAGAGGTGATTGAGGAACATTTCCTTGGTAAGGGTTGTCCCCTTGCGCAGGGAAAGCAGTTCCAGCATCTGATATTCCTTGCCGGTCAGATGCACACGCGAACCGCAGATCTCGACGGTTTTCTGATCGAGATTGACGATCAGGTCGCCAGTCATGATGACGGATTGCGCATGGCCTTTCGAACGTCTGACGATCGCATGAATGCGGGCGACGAGTTCGTCCTTGTGGAAGGGCTTGGTCAGATAATCATCGGCGCCAAAGCCGAGACCCTTGACCTTGTCCTCGATGCCGGCGAGGCCGGAAAGGATCAGAATGGGTGTCTTGACCTTGGCCACGCGCAGGGTCCGCAGCACTTCATAGCCGGACATGTCGGGCAGATTGAGGTCGAGCAGAATGATATCGTAATCGTAGAGCTTACCGAGATCGATGCCTTCTTCGCCGAGATCCGTCGTGTAGACGTTGAAATTCTCTGATTTCAGCATCAATTCGACGCTCTGAGCAGTCGCGCTGTCGTCTTCAATCAATAATACGCGCATGTGCGGTCCCCATTTGCTCTTTGGTCGCCCGGCCGACGCGTCCGTTGCAAACTCTTGCCCTTGACGCATGCCCTGGCCCGCGGAACCGACCGTCAAGCGATAGGGCATCGTTGATATCGATTTCGTAACCTTAACGGCGAATGGTTAACAAAACCATTCCCGTCCTGGTGGAAAGAACTCCAGACGGGACAAAGACAATTGATGCCTGAAACAGGCGGCTCTCTGGTTCTAGCAGGCGAAGCTTGCGCGATGATGGATTGACACTCGCCATGCTTGGAAATGGTGCTTTGCGAGCGCAGATCTCCTGTTCACCCTCAAGGCTTGAACCCCAAGGATGAAGCCATGATGGTTAACGCGAAGGGAGGGTGTCAAGAATGACGAAGGGTTGTGATTTGCAAGACGAAAGCCCTATCGGGCCAGACAGGCGCGCAACCGTCTGGCCTTTCCTTGCGCCTGCACTTGGAGGCCTTCGTCTGGGATCCTCGTAAGCCGAAACTCAGCCCGGTCAGGCGTCGAGCTTTGCGAGAAGCGTTTCGGAGGCCTCGAAATTGGCGTAGACATTCTGCACGTCGTCGTTTTCTTCGAGAAGATTGACGAGCCTCAGGATTTTTTCGCCGGTCTCGTCATCGACGGCGATCGCATTTTGCGCCTTCCAGATCAGCGATGCCTTGCGCGGCTCACCGAATTTCGTTTCGAGCGCTTGGGCCACATCACGCAGGCTTTCCAGCGAGGTGATGATTTCATGCGTTTCCTCGTTGGATTGCACGTCGTCGGCGCCGGCTTCGATCGCCGCCTCAAGCATTGCTTCCTCGGAGGCGACCGATAGCGGAAATTCGATGAATCCGACATGGTCGAACATGAAAGAGACGGCACCCGTTTCTGCGAGCGATCCGCCTGCCTTGGTGAAATAGGACCGCACTTCACCAGCGGTGCGGTTGCGATTGTCGGTCAGCGCTTCGACAATGATAGCGACGCCACCCGGAGCATAGCCTTCATAGCGGACTTCATCGTAATTTTCGCCATCGGCTGCCGAGGCTTTCTTGATGGCGCGCTCGATATTGTCCTTCGGCATGTTTTCGGCGCGGGCCGCGAGTACGGCCGCGCGCAATCTGGCATTCATGGCGGGGTCCGGGAGGCCGAGCTTTGCCGCCACGGTGATTTCGCGGGCCAATTTGGAGAAGAGCTTGGAACGGATCGCGTCCTGTTTGCCCTTCTTGTGCATGATATTCTTGAACTGACTATGACCCGCCATGCCCTTCCTCTATGCGTCCCATTTCTGCCCGCAGCGCGGCGGATGTCCGAAAACCCGCCTTTGCTCCAATGCCGGATGGGATCGGTCCGCCGACCCCACTGCTTCGCAAGCCTTATAATGCCACGCCCAGCAGAAATAAAGAAAGTGCTATGGATTAACGGGCGGTCTGGCCGAACAGGATTTTACGTGAATCTTCGTCGCCGACGGTCGGTATCTGATTGATTTCGTCAGCCCTGGCATAGGCACGAACGGTCGCTGGCCGCGCTGCAATTGTCTCGAACCAGCGTCGCAGATGCGGAAAATCATTCAGATCCTGACGCTGTCTTTCATGCGGGACGATCCAGGGGTAGGCGGCCATATCGGCGATGGAATAATCGTCACCGGCGAGAAAGGCGTGATCGGCGAGACGGGCGTTCATCACGCCATAAAGCCTGTTGGTTTCCTTGACGTAGCGTTCGATGGCGTAAGGAATTTTTTCCGGCGCATATTGGCAGAAATGATGGTTCTGTCCTGCCATCGGGCCGAGCCCGCCGACCTGCCAGAACAGCCATTCCAGCGTCGCGACCCGCCGGCGCAGGTCGGTCGAGAGAAATTCTCCATGCTTTTCGGCAAGGTAGAGCAGGATCGCGCCGGATTCGAAGATTGAGACCGGAGCGCCGCCATCGACTGGTGCCCTGTCGACGATCGCCGGGATGCGGTTGTTGGGAGAAATGGCAAGAAAATCCGGCTTGAACTGCTCGCCCTTGCTGATGTTGACCGGATGAATGGCGTAGGGCACTGCTGCCTCTTCGAGAAAGAGGGTGATCTTGTGGCCGTTCGGCGTCGTCCAATAATAAAGATCAATCATCGTCTTATCTCCTTGCCGCAGGAATCGCTCAGCAATACGAAAAAGCCCTCCCGAGGAACTCCTTGGGAAGGCCTGATTGAAGGACGATTATGCCGCCTTACTTTTTTGAACGCCGTTCGGAACCGTAAGACTCTGGTTTTTTGGCGGAGCGTTTCCGCAAAAATCCGAAGCGCTCTAGGCTGCGGCGGGAGCAGGCAGAGCGAGAGAGGTTTCAAGCCTTGCCACGCCGGCTTTAACCGCCGCTTGCACCTTTTCGAAGGCACGTACCTCGATCTGGCGCACACGTTCGCGCGAAATGTCGAATTCATCCGACAGGGCTTCGAGCGTGACCGGATCATCGGCGAGGCGGCGTGCCTCGAAGATGCGGCGTTCGCGCGGGTTGAGAACATCCAGCGCCTCATGCAGGGCGTCGAGACGGTTGCTGCTCTCTTCCCGATCGGCGAGCACATGTTCCTGGTCGGCTTTGTCGTCGACCAGCCAATCCTGCCATTCGCCTTCGCCTTCCTCACGCAAGGGCGCGTTGAGGGAAGCGTCGCCCGACATGCGGCGGTTCATGTCGATCACTTCCTGGCCGGTGACGCCGAGGCGGGTCGCGATTAGTTCGACCTGATCGGGGCGCAGATCGCCTTCGTCGAGCGCCGAGATCTGGCTCTTGGCCTTGCGCAGATTGAAGAAGAGTTTCTTCTGGCTCGCGGTCGTGCCCATTTTGACGAGCGACCAGGAACGCAGAATGTACTCTTGAATCGACGCGCGGATCCACCACATGGCATATGTGGCGAGGCGGAAGCCTTTATCGGGTTCGAACCGTTTGACGGCCTGCATCAGGCCGACATTGCCTTCGGAAACGACCTCACCGATCGGCAGTCCGTAGCCGCGATAGCCCATGGCGATCTTCGCCACGAGGCGCAGATGCGAGGTAACGAGCTTCTGGGCGGCGTCAGGATCTTCATGCTCGCGCCAGCGTTTGGCAAGCATATACTCTTCCTGCGGCTCCAGCATGGGAAAGCGGCGAATTTCATTCAGGTAGCGGGTGAGACCACTCTCGCCCGAAATCATCGGCAAAGCTGTAGCCATGATAGATCTCCTTCCGGATCCCCGCTTAAGTGGCGGATCCCCGCAGGACCACTCTTTGGAGCTAATCCCGCGATATCGTTAAATGGGAAGCCTGCTGCACGTCCGCAAGGGCGGGAGGGCTTGTTGCGATCACAATCGAAAAGCAGGGTGAAAAGTTCATCCCGAGATGAATTTAAAGGGGTGAGGCATCTCACATTCCCGTCATTATGCGCGTTATCGCGCCTGCCGGAGCCGTGCTTTTCATATATTCAAACTAATTGCTTACAATCTAAGCAAATGCCTAAAATTCGATAAAATCAATGTGTTCAATCCTTTCGAGCCAACTCCCTTCGGCCTCTGTTAGGGGCCGGATTTCATTTGGCTATTGGCAATTTAATAGCATAAACCCTTTGAAAATTGAAGAAAATAATCATGAAGCTTTGTTCATGCTGGTTAGGGCCGAGCTTGCAGCTCTCCCATGGGCCGCAGCTTTTGCGATGAATAAAATTTAATCATAGAGGGGTGGCCGGGCTCCAATGATCCGCATTGCATCCTCCGCACGAAGAGAATTTTGTGTGTGTAGCTGATTGAAATGGTGGGTCCGTGGCGGAAGCGTGGCCGTTTTCGGCCAGCGCCTTTTTCCGGTGGCGGGGGAGGGCGGAAACCCTCGGGTTCTTTCATGCTTTCAGGTTTACGCCCGGATCCTATGCTCGCGACCTTGCTTCAGCATGGTGGCAGGAGCACGGTGGAAGGTCCTGCCTTCGGATAGATGCGGGCGGATAGCCGATCCCGGCGCGAAATCTCAAACGCGGTGGATCGATGCAGCTGTTGCAATTAAAGAGATTGTGGCGCGCAGGGGAATGTGTTGGAGCGGGCGAAGGGAATCGAACCCTCGTATGCAGCTTGGGAAGCTGCCGTTCTACCATTGAACTACGCCCGCATGAAACTTCCTGGCCTCATTCTTCACGAATGACAGGATAGGTCTAACCATTGAAGGCTTTGAAGCGAGGGGCATTCGGAGCGAAGCCGCCCTGAATCAGACCGCTCGGCCAGACTTTTCATAACGTTTCGACCATAGCTTGCCTTGACCGAAGGTTCAATGGGCGCAAGGGCGTCTCGCCATCATTATTCGGGCATCATGCGACAGGGATCATGCGGTGAGCATCATTCTGGAAGGCAATGTTGCAGCGGAAAGGGATAAACGCCTCTCGCTCCGAGGACATGGGCTCTGGCTTCTGCTGTGGCGAACAGGCCGGAGAAAGCCTCGTCGCGGATATTGAGGCCGCCCGCATAGGCACCGAAGGCGGGCAGAATGGAGCGGCGCCCGTCGCTCAGGAAACAGCGTCGGCGCAGGAGGCCGCCACGGCCTCGCACTTTGGCGACAGGATGCAGATGGCCGGTGAGTTCGCCGGCCCCTTCGGCGAGGGGACCGCAGATATGCCGCAAGCGGATAGCGCCGAGCGAAAAATCATCCAGAAACTGACCTCCTATGCCGTCCGGTCTCTCGCTGTCGTGATTACCCGCAATCCAGATCCAGTCGCGTCCCTGCTGCAGGGAGGCGAGCAGTGCGCGTTCCTCCGTGCCGAGCCGTTCACCGGCCCCCGTATCGTGAAAGGAATCGCCAAGGGCGACCACGAGACGTGGCCTGTAAAGCCGGATCAATTGCGCGAGCGTCGCGAGGATCTGGCGTGTATCATAGGGTGGAAGGAAAACACGGCGCGAGGCATAGGCCGAACCCTTTTCCAGATGCAGATCGGCGATGATCAGGGCACCGTCCTCTTCCAGAAACAAGGCTCCCGCCGGATCGGCGAGAAAATTCCTGCCGGCGATGGTTAGGACGGCCGGGATCGGCGTTTGTGTGGAGTGTGGTTTCACGACCAAGCTTTATCGCATTGCGCGGCGGAGCGGAATCCCGTGCGTGGCATTACGGCTATGGTTTGATGTCTATGCTGGAGGTGAAGAGGCGTTTGTCTCAAGGCGTGCCGTCCATCGCCTCTTCGAGAAGATTGGCGGCGGCTTCCGCGAGCAGGGCGTCCTGGGCTTCCCCATAGACCAACTCCCGGCCGATTTCGAGCATGATCGGCACGGCGAGCGGGGAGACATGTCTGAGCGGCTGATGCAGAATGCCATGGCGCACGCGGGCGAGCATATGCCCCAGCCGTTCGAGATCGAGCAGGCCTGTTGCCGCATCGGCCCGCGCGGCGCGCAGGAGGATATGGTCGGGTTCGTGGCGGCGCAGAACATCGTAGATGAGATCGGTTGAGATCGTCACTTGGCGCGCGCCTTTTTCTTTCCCAGGAAAATTCCGTTCGATCAGCCCGGCGATGATGGCACAGGAACGGAATGTGCGTTTCATCAGTGCCGATTCCTGCAGCCATTCCTCGAGATCGTCACCGAGCATATCCTCGGCAAAGAGGTTTGCCAGTGCGCCCTGATTATCCAGGCACCACGCGCCGGAATCGGCACGCGACCAGATGCAGAGCGCATAATCATTGGCGACGAAACCGAGTGGTTGCAGGCCCGCGCGCTCCATCCGCCGGGTCAGCAGCATGCCGAGCGTCTGATGCGCGAGGCGCCCCTCGAACGGATAGGCGACGAGATGATATTGCCCGCCACGCGGAAAAGTCTCGACGAGAAGCGTGTCTGGCGGCGGCAGGCGCGAGACCTCGCCTTGCAACCGGAGCCATTCCACGACTTGCTCGGGCAAATGGTGCCATTCGCCGGGATCGGAAAGAAGTTCGCGGACGCGTTTGGCGAGATAGGTCGAGAGCGGGAATTTACCTCCGGCATAGGACGGGATTTTGGGACTTTCCGCGAAACTGCGCACCACATGGGCCTCGTCGGCGACGATTTCCTGCAGGGCGAGAATCTCGCCGCCGAAAAGAAAAGTGTCGCGTGGACGCAAGGTCTCAATGAAATATTCCTCGATTTCGCCGAGCAGGCGGCCACCGCGCCGCAAAGCGCCAGTGTAGCGGGTGGTTTCCTTTGCCGCGCCGACACGCTGACGCTGTTTCGCGTGGGAAGAGACGAGACGCACCTTGAGCATATCGGCTTCGACAATGGTGCCGCAATTCATGCGATAGGCCTGAGCGATGCGGCCGTTGGCGATGCGCCATCGTCCATCCGGCATCACCCGCAATTTGGCAAAACGCTCATAGGATTTTAGCGCATAGCCGCCATGAGCCGCGAAATTCAGGGCGGCGGTGAAATCCTCGCGGGAAAGCTGCGCATAGGGCGCGGCGCCGGTGATTTCCGCATAAAGTGCCTCCGGATCGAATGGACCGGCGCAGGCGGTGCCGAGCACATGCTGGCAGAGAACGTCGAGCGCGCCGCTGCGTGGTGCGGCTGTATCCTGTATGCCCGCCCGCGCGGCATCGACGGCGGCGTGACATTCGAGCACTTCGAACCGGTTGGCGGGCACGAGAATGGCGCGCGACGGCTCATCCAGCCGGTGATTGGCCCGGCCGATCCTCTGGGCGAGGCGGCTTGCGCCTTTGGGAGCGCCGACATTGACAACGAGATCGACCGCGCCCCAGTCGATCCCGAGATCAAGCGTCGAGGTGCAGACGACGGCCTTCAACCGGCCTTCCGCCATGGCCGCCTCGACCTTGCGCCGCTGGCCGGCATCGAGCGAGCCGTGGTGCAGGGCGATCGGCAGGACCGCATCATTGAGGCGCCAGAGTTCCTGAAAGATGTATTCGGCCTGCGCGCGTGTATTCACAAACACCAATGTCATCGTCGCCTTGGTGATCGCCTCATAGATTTCACGCAGCGCATGCGCCGCGCTATGCCCGGCCCAGGGCAGAATATTGTCGCTGTCGAGAATCGAGAGGTCGGCGGGTGCGCCCGCGGGCGCGACGATGAGTTCGGCGAGATGTGTATGTGTTTTGTCGTCTGCCCTTTGCCTGACGAGCCAGCGTTGCAGATCTTCCGGCGCGCGGACCGTCGCGGAGAGGCCGGTCGCGCGCATCATGGGCGCGAAGGTGCGCAGCCGGGCAAGACCGAGATTGAGGAGATCGCCACGTTTTGAAGGGGCTATGGCGTGCAATTCATCGAAGATGACGCAGCGTAGATCGGCGAAGAGATGTTCGGCGTCGGGTGTCGCCAGCAACAGCGCCAATTGTTCCGGCGTCGTCAGCAGCATGTCTGGCGGGTAGCGGCGCTGACGCATACGCTTCGTGGCGGATGTATCCCCGGTTCGCGTCTCGACCTTGATGGCGAGATCCATTTCAGCGATTGGATTTTGCAGATTGCGCTCGACGTCGACCGCCAGCGCCTTCAGCGGAGAAACATATAATGTATGTAGCCCGCGCCGATTACGTTTGTGTTCCAGATCGACGAGCGAGGGTAGGAAACCCGCAAGCGTCTTGCCGGCGCCTGTCGGCGCGATCAGCAAAGCGTCTTTTTCCTGCCGCGCCAGAGCCAGAAGCTGGCACTGGTGATCACGCGGGCTCCAGCCGCGCGCCGCAAACCAGTCGGCGAAGCGCGGCGGCAGCGGCTCGTTCGTCGGGAGCCCGCGTGTCGTCAAGGAAGCTTTTTATCCTTCGAGGCTTTCGAGTTCGCCGATCAGATCCTCGATCATCGAAAGGCCGATCTGCCAGAAGGCCGGATCGCGCGCATCAAGACCAAAGGGTGCCAGCAGTTCGGTATGGTGCTTGGTGCCGCCCGCCGCCAACATGGCGAGATAACGCTCGGCGAAACCCTCATGCGATTTCTGGTAGACGCCATAAAGCGAATTCACCAGGCAATCACCAAAGGCATAGGCATAGACATAGAAGGGTGAGTGGATGAAATGCGGAATATAGGCCCAGAAGGTCTCGTAGCCTGCGCCGAGCTTGATGGCGGGGCCGAGGCTTTCCGCCTGCACGCTCATCCAGAGATCACAGATCTGTTCGGAGGTGAGTTCGCCCTCGCGCCGCGCCGTATGCAGTTTGCGTTCGAATGTATAGAAGGCGATCTGCCGCACGACCGTATTGATCATGTCCTCGACCTTGGCGGCGAGCATGGCGCGGCGTTCGACGACATTGGTGGTGCGGGCGAGCAGCGAGCGGAAGGTCAGCATTTCGCCGAAAACCGAGGCGGTTTCGGCGAGCGTCAAGGGCGTCGGTGCCATCAGGGCGCCATTGGGGCCTGCCAGCACCTGATGGACGCCGTGACCGAGCTCATGGGCCAGCGTCATGACGTCGCGCGGCTTGCCGAGATAGTTGAGCAGCACATAGGGATGCGCTGAAGGCACGGTCGGATGGGCGAAGGCACCCGGCGCCTTGCCCGGGCGGACAGGCGCGTCGATCCAGCCATTGTCGAAGAATTTTTTCGCGATGCCAGCCATATTGGGAGAAAAGGCGCCATAGGCATCGAGCACCGTGTCGCGGGCTTCGTCCCAGGAATAGGTCTTGGTGGGAATATTCGGCAGCGGCGCGTTGCGATCCCAGTGGTTGAGCTGCTCTAGCCCGAACCATTTCGCCTTGAGCTTGTAATAGCGGTGCGACAGGCGCGGATAGGCGGCATGGACCGCGGCGACCAAGGCATCGACCACTTCACGCTCGACGCGGTTCGAAAGATGGCGGGAATCGGCAATATCCGTGAAGCCGCGCCAGCGATCGGAAATTTCCTTGTCCTTGGCCAAAGTATTGGAGATGAGCGCGAAGGTGCGCAGATTGGCCTTCAAGGTTTCGGCGACGGCATTGGCGCCTTTTTCGCGCACCGCCGCATCCTCGTCCTGCATCAGGTTCAGGACCGGCTCCAAGGTGAGTTCCTCGCCATCGACCGTGAAGCGTAAAGCGGCGATGGTTTCATCGAACAGGCGGTTCCAGGCGCTGCGGCAGGTCACCGATTTGTCGAGGAACAATTGTTCGAGGCGATCGTCGAGCTGATGCGGCTTTTCCTTGCGGATGTCCTCGACCCAGGGGCGGTAATGGCCAAGAGGCGTACCGGCGAGCGCCTTTTCGATGAGGTGATCGTCAAGCCGGTTCAGTTCGAGCTCGAAAAACAGAAGGTCGGAGGAGGCCTTGGTGATCTCCTCATGGGTGTCGCCGTAGAATTTGGCGCGCACTTGGTCGCTGGTATCGCCGTAATAATAAAGCCCGGCATAGGACATCAGGCGGCCGAGCAATTCCTCGATTTTCTCATAGGCACGCACCGCTTCGATGAGACCGTTGCTCGATGAATCCATGGCGAGTGTTTCGAGGCGGCCCTTATAGGTCTCGGCAAAAACTTTCGCTTCATGAATGGCATGGGCGAGATCGCGCTCGAAAACCGGAGAATCGGGCGCTGGATAGAGATCGGCGAGATTCCATTCCGGCAAGGTTCCGAGCAATTGTGCCGAGCCGCCCTGTTTGTTTTGGGCCGGATCACGCGGCATCTCGGACGAAGAAGAGGAGAGGAGCGAACGGATGAAGGACATGAAAGCCGCCTCGAAAAGGATCGTTGGTCATTCATATTGGAACGGTCCGGGAGGGATCAACCATCCCTGCTCACGCCCGCGGTGGGCTGCCTCACCGTGCCAAGGCTTTGTCCGGGCTCTGGCGCAAGGCTTGGGCCAAGGTTTGGGCCAAGGTTTCGGTCAAGGTTTGTTGCTTGCGGTTTCGGCGTCGGTGGAGGGACCGGCCGCCTGAAAAACTGCCGCCGGGTCAGAAGAAGGAGCGGTTTTTCGACCCGTTTGTGGAACCCGATACCGGCAATGAGGGCGAGGGCAGCCAGGATGAAGAACGACAGTCCATCAGGGGAATGTAGCTGGCGCAGCGATGGCAAGATGATTTTCGCGGCGAGCGACAAAATCATAAAATGCGTGAGATAGATGACATAGGAAGCCTCGCCCGTCAGCGCGACCCAGTCCGGAATGCGCAGACGGTGCATCCGCTCAAGCCCGACGAGCCCCAAAAGGATGGCCGTGCTCGCAAGGCCGAAAAGGAGATCTTCCACGCCCCAGGACAGGGTCTGGAAATAGGCGCGTTCCATTCCGGTGCCCAGAAAAGCTGCGACGCCGCAGGCGAGCAGAAACCCGGGAGCCTGTATTTTCCGTCCGCTTGCCCATAAGGCCGCCGCCATTCCCATGCCGAACAGCAGATGAAGTGGGTCGAAATAAAAGGAAGTGCCCTCGGGAAGCGGGCCAAATATCAAGGGCGTGATTAGGGGCGCGAGCGATGCCGCCAGCCATATCGTCAGGATAAAGAGCCCCAAACGCCGATTCACGATCAGGAGGGCAAAGATGAAATAGAACAGGATTTCCTGAAACAGGGTCCAGGAAACGATCAAAACCGTCTTCTCGCTCTTGATATGGACGAGAAGGAACGAAGAGAGGATGACCCAGGGATTGGTCTCGTTGCCGGTTCCGAAGGTCGGTACAATAAAATAAACCGGCAGGACGATCAGCAGGACAATCCAATAGATTGGATAGATTCTGGAAAACCGCTTCCAGAAATAGGCGCCGAGCCGGCGTGGCTGGCCGATATCTTTTCCATGTGCGTAAAAAATAATGAAGCCACTGAGAACGAAAAAGAAATTGACGCCTGCATTGCCGAAATCGAAAACATTTCCGAACGGTTTGACGCCGCCATATTTCGTCAAGCCGAAGATGGAACCGCTGGTATGGAATAAAAGGACGAGCACCGCCGCCGCCGCTCTGGCCGCCTGGAGTCCCATGAGTTGAACGGGCTGTTGCTCGCGCTCGGCAGCCATGAAAATCCCCATTGCCTGCGGATGGATGGTGAAAGGGAGAGCCGGACCGGAAGGGATGGCCTGTTCCGGTTCGACGCAACTGCAATAGGGAAGTTTAACAGCCTCGTTTGCGTTTATCGAGCCATGCTGCCGTTTATGCGGTTGCAGCGCCTGTTCTGCTTCTTGCGAAGGGCTGGATAATGAAAAAGCTCCATTCCTTGCGGAAGGGAGCTTCTCACTGATGCCGGCTGGGAACCGGCCGGATCCTGCCGCCGGCAGGATCGAATCAATGGCGTGCTTCGACGGCGGTCAACACCCGCTTCTGGAAATCGAACATGGCCTCGGTCATGTCGAGGGAATTATCGATCAGTTCCGAAAGGATCGAGGTCGTGGTGGGAGTGCGCGCCACCAGCCGTCCCGTCACCTCGTCGGTTTCAAAGGACAGTTCCGTCTCGAATTTCCGTGCGAGTCCGACCATTTTGGCATTATGGGCGAGGCAGGACAGATACAGCGTATGGATACGGCGGTTACGCGCCGCCCGGACGATACGCCGCATGAAATTGGTCCCGACGCCACGGCGTCGCCATCCCTGTTCCACGCTAAAGGCAGCTTCCGCCGCGCCTTCTGGAAGGAAGGACGCGCCAATAGCGCGCAACTCGCCGGCTCCTCTTACGACGCCGTCGACGACGTAACCGAAGATGATTTCATCCGGGCCGTAACAGCTATCGACATATTGATTGATTTGAGAATCGTTGGTGTAGGCACCAAACCGTTCGAAACGGCTGTCTTGATCCAGACGCAGCAGGTGGTCGCGAAAAAGAGACATATCGCAGGCCCAGAGGCGACGGATCGTTCCCTCTGCAGGCACTCTCATCATTTCTTTTATCCAATCCCGTTTCAGGGCCAGGGGCAGCCCTTGCTTGAGCTCTAACCGTGCTCCCTTGCTTCCTCCTGACCAGGGGGTAACCTTCAAATTTCTCAGCGCGGCCCAGCTTCGTTCAACCTTCGGGCCGCCCCTCGCTGTGGACTTTATACTGGCGCAATAAGTCTAAATCAATGATGAACGGCGGCGGTCTGGCAGCCATGCATGGGACGCATTGAAATCAGAGGCATTTCGCCGCAGACGTGAGGTCGTCTCGTCTTGGCGATAATAGGGATGACTGTTGTCAATTGGCCGGATTTGATGCGGTTCATCACGAAGGGGCATCAATGCAGACTGACAGCTTTCCTTTGATGGGCTCTGGCGCTGTCCGGCGTTGATCCGGGCAGCATCCTCGGTCCGGTTTCGGAAAGACCTCCGATGGGCTCTTATAAAGTAAAATCAATCCCGGCCAGAAATTGTCTCGGCAGGCCCAGAAAAGCCTGCGATCCCGCCGTCGTCGAAATGCCGGATGCCGGGTAGATCGAGGTCCAATAGTGCGTATCGGTGACGTTGTTGACGTTGAAACGGGCTGTTATCCGGTGACCGTCGACGACCGTCGTGTAGCGCAAGCCGAGATCGAAGGTCGCATAGGTTCCGGTCCAGATCGTATTCGTCTCATTGGCGGGGCGGCCGCCGACATAGTGGACATTGGCGCTCAGGGCGAGTCCCTGAACCGTGGGGACTCTATATTCGACGAAGAGATTACCCTGTATGCGGGGCACGTTGACGACATCCTTGCCCTCCACGGCGGTTGTGCCCGTATTGATCAATTTGGGGATCAATTGCTGGAATCCGCCGATGACGGAGAGATCATCGGTCAATTGGCCGGTCAATTGCACCTCGGAGCCCCAATTCAATTGCGTGCCGAAATTCTGATAATAGCCGGCGGTGTTCTGATAGGCCCAGGGCTGGTCGATGCGAAATCCTGCCGCTGTGAGCATCAGGCGGTCCGTCAGAGCGACCTTGTAGCCAAGCTCATATTGCGTGCTGCGATAGGGGGCCAGCGTCTGGTTCGCGTTGACGGCGGTCACCGGGGCCGTGTCACCCTGCTGCAGTGAATTGCTATAGGTGAAATAGGCCGTCTGGTTGGCATCCGGCTTGTAGAGCACGCTGGCCGTCGGGCTCCATTCTCCAGTCGTCTGATAGGTGCTGGTCTTCTGTCCGAGCGCGTTGTAGTTTTTCGATGTCAGCCAGGAGAAACTGGAATTCAGCAAGAGCGACCAATGGTCGTCGAACCTGATTGTGTCGCCGCCGACGAGGGATTGCTGATCATTGCGTGCCGCTTTGTAGACCGGGCCTCCGACCTGATAAGAGGCTGCCGGAAGGACGACCGGATTGTAGATATTGTTGGTGCCGACGGTGACATTGTTATTGCCGCCAGACCCTGAGAAATTGCCCCAGGTGAAGCCGGTCGTGCCGATGAAGACATCATGGCTGATGGCGCCTGTCATGATATGGCCGTTAAGCGTCGCAAGATTGCTGATGATGGTGAATTTCGCGGCCTTCTGCGCATTCATCTGCGTTCGGAAATTGCCATTATTGTCGATGAATGTATTGGTCGGCTGGTACAGGCCGCGCTCGACGGTCTGGTCGAGCAGGCCGATCGTCAGGTTCCAGTCCTGGTTGAAAGCATGTTTCAGCTTTGCGCTGAATGTATGCGTTTCGTTCTGGTTGCCCATGCCGGAAACACCGTAGCCGCCGGTCGCGGCACTAGGCGCGCGGGGTAGGCTGTAGATGGTGGGACCATAGGTGAAACTGCCGGGAAAACCGAACCAATGCCAATCGTAATAGCTGCCGTTCAGTTCAAGAACCGTTGAATCGCCGAAATGCAGGTCGATCGCGCCATCGAGCAAGGTGCGGCGGAGATTGCTGGTCGGCGCATAATCCTGCCCATCGGCGTGAACAAAATTGAAGCGGAATGCCAGACCTTCGACTCTGTCTCCGACATCGCCAAACACCATATGGTTGGCGTTGGATTCAAAACCGTAACTGATCGTCTGGAAGGGAATGTCGGTTGGCCGTTTGGAGATGAAGTTGAAGGTGCCGGTTGGGCCTGTGGGGCCAAACATGCCGCCGGCCACACCGTTCAGCATCTCCACCCGATCGAATTGTTCCATTGCATAGCCGGTCGTGCTGATGATGTTCAGTCCGTCCATGCGTGTATTTTGAACGACGCCGCTTTCGAACCCGCGGGTCCAGATACGGCCGCCATCGGCGCCCCGGCTCATCTGAATCGAGGGGTTGAAACGCAGAATATCCGCGACATTGCGCGCCTGGACGGCGCGGATCATTTCCTGGGAGACGACGGTCACAGAATGCGGCATGTCGAGCGGCTTCTGATTGCCGGCTGGTCCCATTTCAAAGGACTTCGGTGGAACGATGACACCGAATGTCTCACCCGCAGCATTGGCCGAAGGAATTTCTGAAGCGGTAATATCGACTTCCGGCAGGACTTGCGTCGCCGTCGTGTCCTTTTTGGCCGATTGCGCCCAGGCTGGCGCTCCGCCAATCGCCATCAGCAAAGCGAGTGTCGAGATCTGCATTCCTCGTGATGAATGAGTTTGCTGGAACAGATCCTGTCTGGGCAAAAGTGCCGTGTATATGCCGGAGGTTGAGGATCTTGTTGCCATAATGATCGAAAGCCTATTTTAATTCTACATGAATTATTTTTAAGCTATAAATCAACGTGCATTAGTAATCTATTGTAATCCCGGATTTGGAAATGGGTGGAGCAGCGATTGGGCAGCACTCCGAATTTATCTTTGAGTTTAAAAGTGTAATAATTATAATAACTTATTATCTATTCTGCGCATTTCTTGGCAGCGTGACGGGTTTTTTAAAAACTTTGTGAACGTGTCTGGGTTGGTGCAGATATGCGCAAATTTATAGAGGATTGCCTTCTCAATGGTCAGGAATGCTGCCGGTTTGAATGCGTTTGAACGCAATCAGAGCTCGGCGTTTTTGTCTGTTGGCGGCGACATCGCGAGGCGTTGGCTCAGCCATCCGTGGATCACCTTTGACCATCAGGCAAACCATCGCATCCACACCTATGGTTCGCTTATGTCGAGACGGCATGAGATTTCTGGAATGAAAATCCGCTTTGCTGCTTGAAATTGGCGCCTGTCTTCGGCGGGGACGGTTTTTGGGAGTCTGTTGTCGGGCGGCGTGACAACCGATCCATAACTGGCGTCGCAGGCACTTTCGCGCTAGGAAAAGCGCATGTATTTCCGACCCGCTCCCAAAAGCCGGGCGAACCAGGGCCGCGCGAAACTAACGAGCGAGCGGCCCTTAGGAGACTTCCATGGCGCGCGCGCTGACCGCTTATCTCGACCGCAATAATGTTCCTGACCGGAAAAGCCTGCAAAAGGCGCTTGATGGGCTGAAGCTCAAGATCACCCTCGACGACGGCTATGCGCCGTTCAAATCCGTCTCCTATCTGCCCTGCACTTTTGATGGCGAGGATGCCGGTTTTGATATCCGGTTTCAGGATGTCGGCGGTGATCTCTCGCCTGATCTCAAGGCCGCCGTGGGGGATCGTGACACCATCATGGCTTTCCGCTGGGGTGGCGACATTCGCGAGCAGGCCTGTGTCATGGCCGTTTGCACGGCACTCGCGCGTGATTTTGCCGCCATTATTCTGGACCCTGAGGGTGACAAGCCGATTTCCGCGGACGATCTCTTCAAAAAGGCCAAGGCAGCGGCCGATTCCCTTTAACCTCCCTCTCTTTTCATTCTGGACATGCTCGCTTTCGGGGACAATGGTCACGTCAGTGGGGATTCGTCAAAGTTGAGTCTCTTTGCGGTCACATCCCCTGCGTGTCCGCTTCTGCTCCGGGTGAAGCAGAGGCCGCTTAACCTATCTGCTCTTCGATGCGGGCGAAACCGGATGGTTGGGCCGCCTTTCTGAAGGAGATTTGCCTTGGGACTTGCGACCAAGCGGCCGCGTGGGCGGCCACCTGCCGCGCTGAAATCGCCGGAAGCGGCGCTCGTGCAATCCCTCGACCGTGCGCTGAACCTGATTGAGATCGTCTCCCAATCGGATGGAATCGCGCTTACCACTCTGGCGCAGCGTGCCGACATGCCGCCTTCCACCGTGCATCGTCTGTTAATGACGCTTGCCGCGCATGGCTTTGTCGAGATGCATGAACAGGATCAGCGCTGGAGCATCGGCGTCGAGGCTTTTCGGGCCGGAATGGCGTTTCAGCGTCGCAACAACGCGGTGACGCTCGGTCGCCCGGTTATGCAGGAACTCATGGAGCTTTCCGGCGAGACCGCGAATATCGGCATTTTCGAGGGAGATGAAGTGGTCTTCGTCACCCAGGTCGAAAGCTATGATCCGATCCGCGCGTTTTTCCGCGCCGGAGAACGCCGGTCGGCACATGCTTCGGGCATCGGCAAGGTGCTGCTCGCCCATCTGCCGCGGGAGACGGTCGAAAAGGTGATCCGCAACAAGGGGCTCCCTGCCTTCACCGAAAATACGATCACCGATCCGCAGCGCTTGTTCGCGGAATTGGAAGCCATAAGACAGCGCGGCTATGCGATCGATAATCAGGAGCGCAATCTCGGCATGCGCTGTATCGCTGCGGCCATCTTTAACGAATTCGGCGAGGTCGTGGCGGGCGTTTCGGTCTCGGGTCCGGCGGTTCGGCTTTCCGACGAGCATATCGACCGGCTCGGACCGGAAGTGCGCCGGGCGGCGGCGAAAATCACCGCTCTGATCGGCGGGATCGAGAAGGGCGCCGGGACAGAGCCGGTGTGACGTTGGAAAGTGGAACGGGACGCCGGGCAATCGGTCTTCCGATCGCCCCGTTTTGGCGGCGAATAATTATGGGATGAAACGCTCGGCACGTAGACGCTCGAAGAGATCGAAGAACGAGTCCGGCGTATAATGATAGCCGCTGAAACCGGCCTGCCGGCTTTTGCTCATATCCGTGATGCATTCGATCTCGCGGCCAAGATCGGCGTCCGTATGCCATGGCGAGGCGAGACGATCGAGCCGGCTTTCGCGCAAGCCGTATTGGCGGCTGATGTCCACCCAGAGTTCGGCATCGCCGGAAAGCTGCTGCTCGAGAGAGGTCGCCTGTCCGGGATAGGGCGCCGCCTCAAGACCGAACCACGCCGCGAGTTGCGGCCACAGCCATTTCCAGCGGAAGACATCACCGTTCACAACATTGAAAGCCTGATTTTGCCCGGTGGGGCTCGTCGCCGCCCAGACAAGCTGACTGGCAAGCTGACGCGCATCGGTGACATCCGTCAGCCCATTCCATTGGATCGATGACCCCGGGAAAACGAAGGGACGGCCGGTTTCCCGGCAGATCGTTGCATAGACCGCAAGCGTCGAACCCATATTCATGACATTGCCGATGGCATAGCCGATGATCGTATGCGGACGGTGTACGCTCCAGGAGAAACCATGGCTCATGGCGGCGGCAAATAAAGCGTCTTCCTGATCATAATAGAAATTGTCCACGGCGAGCCTTGGCATAGTCTCGCGGAATGGTGTTTCAGGAAGCGCGCCCTGCGCATAGGCTTCGAAGGGACCGAGATAATGTTTCAATCCGGTCACGAGGCTCGCATGGACGAGCGCGTCCGGGTGGCGCAGCGCCGTAAAGAGATTGGCGACCATCGCGCTGTTGACGCTGCAATTCTCGCGCTCCGTCGGGCGTCTCGACCAGGTGCTGAAAAAGACATGGGTGGGTTCGATGGCAGCGACGGCTGAGCGCACGGATTCGATGTCGAGCAGATCGGCTGCCAAGGGCAGGATGCCGGTCGAAGCCTCGGCGGGATGCCGTGCCAGTCCATGAACGGTCCAGCCATCCGCCACGAGGCGGTTGGCGAGGTTCTGGCCGACAATGCCGGTCGCACCGACAACCAAAGCTTTATGGGGCATGAGGGGACTCCGCAGAAAACGATGGCGGGACATTGTGCTTTACGGAGATTGATGGCAATCCGGCACCAATCTGTGACCTGGTCACCAAAAGGTTCCCATGGCTCTTGCTCCGCTCCCCGATCACTATCGCCTGCCTCCTTTCGATGAGGCTTGCGCGCCGCGGCGTCTTTTGCGTCTGTTCAGCGGCAAATGGATCACGATGATCCTGCATACGCTCCATCTGCTCGGGGGCGGATCCCGGCCGGGTCAGCTCATGCGTGCCATTCCCGGCCTTTCCAAGAAGATGATGACGCAGACCTTGCGTGATCTGGAAAGCATGGGGCTCGTGTCGCGGGAGGTGCGGCAGATCATGCCGCCGGAAGTGGTCTATCGCCTGACGGAACTTGGGGAAGTTTTCGTGGAACCGCTCGAAATGCTCTATCGCTGGGGAGCCGATCATGCCGCTGATCTGGAGCGGCTCGCGTCACCCGCACCGCAAACGGACTTGCAGGATCGCTGATCGTCGCAGGCAGGCGCGCGACTTGGCGTTTCTCTTGGTGTTTCTCTCGCGCGTTTACAGGGGTCTTTCCTGCAGGGCCTTTCTCAAGCGTTCCGTGCCGGCAAGGCGGCGACGAGGCGGCAGCCGTCGAAAAGCTCCAGGCGCCGCCCATCATGCAGGCTTTCCGCAAGGGCTAGGGCTTCCGTATCATTTTGGCAGGTTTTCAGGACTTTGGATTTCTTGATCTTGCCGGCTTCATCGAGAAAGAAGGCGCGGTAATCCGGCCCCTCCGAGGGACAATCGCTCATCATAGCTGCTCCGTTCAGGCCTCAGGCATGGATCCTGCCGCGATCTGCCAAGGCCTTTCTCACAAGGGAACTTGTTTACAAAGGGACTTGGCCGCGGTCGTCGATCGTATGGCCATCCGCCAGCAAGCCGCGCGCCGTGGCTTTGATTTTCGGCTCGGCGAGGGTGCCACCGATTTCAAACAGATGATAGGCGGCGCGGCGGCGCGGCGAACCGCGCACGAGGGAGGCGGAAGGAACGCCGACGACCGGGACGTTACCCTTGGGGCCCGGAAGGGACGTGATGGCGAGACTGTGCTCATGCCCGTGCAGGATGAGTTCGGCGCCGACGCGGCTGATCATTTCGGCGAAGGCGCGCGCATCGACGAGTCCGCGTCCGAACTTGCCTTCGGCAAAGGGTGGATGATGCAACATGAGGACGCGGATGCAATTTTCCGCCGCCGCTTGTTTCAGCAGTATTTCCGCTCCGGCGATCTGTTGCGCGCCGAGCTTGCCGGAGGCGATGAATGGCGGCATGGGCACGCCCGAAGCAAGGCCGATGAGGGCGATCGGGCCTCGCCGTCTCAGATAAGGATAAAGAGGAATCGGTGACGGCGCGCTGCCGCGCGATTTCAGTGTGGGATGCTCGCCGGTGATCCAGGGTTTGAAGGTTCGGGCGAGATCGGGTAGGGCGCCGCGGACATAGGCGTCGTGATTGCCGGGCACGAAACTCACATCTTCCGTCTGGCCGAGACTTTCCAGCCAGCGGCGGCCGAGCGGAAACTCGGCGGCGAGCCCCAAATTCAGCACGTCGCCTGTCACCGCGACGTGATCTGGCGCCTGGTTTTTGAGATCGGCGACGAGGCGGCCGAGGGCCTCCATATCATGGGCCGTGGAGCGCCCGCGATGCCAGTTGAGATAGCCGGTCAGCCGTTTGCCGAACAATTCTCGGCGGTGCGGGACCGGGAGCGGGCCGATATGCGGATCAGAGAGGTGAGCAAGCAGAAAAGTCACGCGATGCGCCTCGCGACGAAGTCTGGAACCTGAACCGTGTAAAGGAAACGCTCCGGGAGTCAAAGCGTGGCAGTGGGCTTGTCATGCTCCTTGCCAACGCTCCTTGCCAACGTTTTTGGCGGGCGGGCGCGGATCGCTTCCCGGATTCGCGCATTTCCGAGGTGAGGTCAGGCGCCGCCGATCAGAATGCCGGTGATCAGGACGATGAGGCCGCCGACGACGACCTGCAGTGCTGCTTTGAAGAAAGGCGTCTTCATGTAACGGGTGCGCATATAGGCGATGGCCCAGAGCTCGAAGAAGACGACGATGCCGGCGATGGTGGTGGCGATATAGAAGGCATTATGCCAGCTGTCCGGTACCAGGTACGGCATCGTATGGCCGAGGCCGCCGATCGTGGTCATGACGCCGCAGGCGATGCCGCGCAATATCGGATTGCCGCGCCCGGTCACGCTCCCGTCGTCCGACAACGCCTCGGCGAATCCCATGCTGATGCCGCCGCCGAGCGACGCGGCGAGACCCACGAGAAAGGTCTTCCAATTGTTTTGCGTCGCAAAAGCGGCGGCAAAGAGCGGCGCGAGCGTCGAGACGGAACCATCCATCAGGCCGGCGAGACCTGGCTGGACATATTGCAGCACAAAGACGCGTTCATGCGTCTCCGCCTCCGATTCGCGCGCGGCGGGCGTGAGATATTTCGTTTCGAGATCGGCGGCGAGCTCTTCATGCGTCATTTCGGTCTCGGCGAGCTCGCGCAGCAATTGCCGGACGGCCGGATCCTTGGCGCTTTCCGCCGCCTTGACATAGAAATTCGCCGCCTCGGATTCGCGGATTTCGGCTTCCTTGCGAATGGTTTCGAGGGAAAGATTGCGGGTCAGCCAGACCGGAGGCCGCCGCATGAAGAAATTGACGTCGCTTTTGTTGATGGGCAACAGCTCGGCGCCGAAACGCTGCTTGTAGAGTTCATAGAGCATTTCCCGATGGGTTGCTTCTGTCGCAGCCATACCCGTAAAGACCTGCGCGGTTGCGGGATAACGCTCTTTCAGATCCTCGGCAAAGGTTGTGTAGACATGATTGTCGTCTTCCTCGCCGGCGATTGCGAGAGAGAGAATTTCCTGTTCGTTCAATTCGGTAAAGTTTTTCACGATCCGCCCCTTGTCCGGCAGACCGGTGCCGAACATCTATCGAATTATACCAAGTCTCGATGAGCATGACTTGATACCTCATGCTCATCGAGACTTGGCCTCCCGCGACTGCGAGGTGGCTCTGGCGTGATGCTCGAGCGTATCATGCGACGCACGATGTGTGCGGTGCATGATACGCTGCGTGATCGTCTGTAGCGACCGATGTACTCACGCCGTGATTATTGTTTTCCTGAGATTCATGCATCCCTGATCGTTTCGTCCCGCCCGTTCACATCCCGGCTCGCAGCGCATGGCGGTCCGGTTGTTGCTGGTCGGGAGATTGGGGCTGGCGGCGCCTGTCCCGCAACCTTTATCTATATTTATTCCAAATAGGTCTTTCAAATGATTTCGGAAACATTCAGAGAGTTGCGAGAAGCAACGGGATAGTGTCTTATTGGCACGTGTCTTCGGTCCGGCGCGGCCAGACTGTGAAATGTTCTTGCAATTGCTGCGGAAGACGACAATTTGATATTTTATTGCTCATTCCCATGAAATTTTCGCGCGTGAAAGTTTGTTTTTGAAAGGCATTTGTTTCCCGAAGAATTGGGGCTTGACGCCCACAATCCATGGTGAGCCGTGTGTACAGGCGAATTTTTTCTTCTCTTCTCGGCCGCGGGGCGGCATTGGCCGATCCGGCGCAAGAATTCTGTATTCCTCGACCGGAAGCCGATCTTCGTGAACACGGCCGTTCGCGGCTGGCCTCGAATAAAGGACTTGCGTCCTCACGGGTGACCAGCCTCGGCGTGCGCGGCGTTCTTTTTGATCTGAATGGAAGCGTGCTTCTCGTGCGCCGCAAGCGGGTGGCTGGCTGGTATCTGCCGGGAGGTTCGGTGCGGACGGATGAGACAGTTGTGGCGGCGTTGGCGCGGCATATCGAGGAGGAAGTTGCCTTGCCATTGCCCGCCGTGCCGGTTCTGCATGGCCTGTTTCATCACCAGCGCAACAAAACCCATGTCGCCTGCTATACAATTGTTCTGGCCGCGGAAAACAATAATCTGCGCGCTGGACATGGTATTGAGGAGGCTGCTTTCTTTCCGCATGACGCGTTGCCGCGTCTCGTTAGCAGCTCTGCCCGCGCGCGTATTGAGGAAGTGTCAACCGGCAGTCCGGCACCTTTGCGCTGGTAATTCCCACTGTTTCTTTATGGTGGCAGCTGGAGCTTTGTGAACGATAGTATCTCGGCCGTACACATCGCGATTGTTGATGGCTGGAATGGACATCCTGCCTCGCGTCTCACATATATTTGGAATGCTGCCTCGAGGCTGGCTCTAATCATGGCCCGGGCCGTATCCTATGAGAATGCGGGAGGAGCAAACATGCGTGCATCGATAAAAATATCCATCCTCGGTTTCGCGATGACCGGCTTGTCCTCGGCCATGGCAATGGCCGCAGATACGGACAGGATGATTGTGCTGACCAACAGCGCGGCGGCGCAATGGGGGACGGCTCCGGCGTTCCTGCCCAAGGGAGTTCTTTCCAGCGTGTTCATGGGCGACCCTGGCAAGCCGGGCACTTTCGTCCTGCGGCTGAAACTGCCGGCGCATACGATTATCGCACCGCATACGCATCCGACGGCGGAAACGGTGACGCTGGTGAGCGGTACATTGATGTCGGACATGGGCGAGACGATCGATCAGGCGCGCGCGAAGAAAGTGGAGACGGGAGGGTTTTTCTATCTTCCGGCCGGAATGGCGCATTCGGTCTGGACGACGAACGAGCCGGCGGAAGTCGAGGTCAAGGGCGAAGGGCCTTTCAGCCTGAAATATATCAATCCGGCTGATGATCCGAGCGGGAGTTGAGCCGTTTGGCCGCGACGCTGCCGGAAGAGAGGATCAATCGTCCTCATCGCCAGGGCCGACGGTCCTGTTGTAGAGGATCGAGGCAAAGAGTGAAAAGCCGATGAGGATCGCGCCGACGAGACCGGTTACGGTTTCCGGTATGTCGTAGCGAACCGAAAGCAGCATCATCGCCGCGAGTGCGAGAATGGCATAGAAGGCGCCATGTTCCAGATAGCGATATTCCGCCAGCGTGCCGCTGCGGACGAGCATGACGGTCATCGAGCGAACGAACATGGCGCCTATGCCGAGACCGAGCGCAATGACGAGAAAATGATCGGTGAGCGCGAAGGCGCCAACCACGCCGTCGAAGGAGAATGAGGCGTCGAGCACTTCGAGATAGAGAAAGCCGCTGAAACCCTGGCGGACGATCCCCTGTTTGTGCCCGCCCTGGCCGCCGAGCAATGTTCCGACCGCTTCGACCGCGATGAAGGCCACGAGCCCGAAAATGCCCGCGACGAGCATCGTGGTGGCTTTTCCCGGCGGCAGCAACAGGGAAACCCGATAGGCGAGAAGCAGGACGATCGCATGGGTCAAGGCGTCGATATGGCCGAGCCGCGCCACCTGCCGTTCGATGACGGCGATCCAGTGCACAGTCTTCGAGGAATCGAAGAAGAATTTCAGGCCGACCATGGCGAGAAAGGTGCCGCCGAAGCCGGCGATCCCGATATGGGCCTCCTTGATGATTGCCGCATATCGGTTCGGGTTGCTCAGGGCGAGATAAAAGGCGTCCAGGGGGCCAAGATGTGTGGCGAAACTCACAATCGCGACGGGGAACAGAATGCGCATGCCGAAAACGGCGATCACCATGCCCCAAGTGAGAAAGCGTCTCTGCCAGATCGGATCCATGCCGCGTAGCACGGTCGCATTGACAATGGCATTGTCGAAGGAGAGGGAGACTTCCAGCACACCAAGGACCAGCGTGATCCAGAGAATGGAAAAAACACCACCCAAAGTGCCGGTCATTGCCCAGCCGAGCCATGCGGCAAGGCCGAGACTGATGATGGCGAACAGGAACGAGCCACCGAAATGGCGTATCATCGGCATTGATCCCTTGGTTGGTGTCCCCTTGATGGGTATCCCCTTGGCAAGGGCTAGAGCATGTTCGGATGTTTCCGAACTGTTCCATTTGAAATTGCTCTATAGGGCGTGAAGACGCCCGTCGCGCCATTTACAGCAAACCCCCGGCAACGCAAAATCCTCCACGGTGCTGTTGGCGCTTTTGAGACCGCATTCGTCTCCCCGCGGATGGACCTTTCATGCGATGATTTGCACAGGGAAAAATTTGCTGCTAGAGAGCAAGGAGAACGAATTAGGCTAAAAGGCGCGTTAATCGGCAAACGGCATGCGCGTCCCCGATGAACACAGCATAATTTTTTGGCACATTGCTGGCGTGCCGAAATGGGCATGGCAAACGCCGCAAGCTCATTGTTCAAGAGTTCATTGTCAAGAGTTCATGGCCAAGGGTGAAACGCAGGATGATGAAAAGGCGGCATCTCGATCCAGCTTTCGCGTTCACGAGATCCTGAGGGTCCGCCATGCTTAAGGCCCGCGTCATCCCCTGTCTCGATGTCAAGGACGGCCGCGTCGTCAAGGGCGTCAATTTTGTTGACCTGCGGGATGCCGGTGATCCGGTCCAATGCGCTATGGCCTATGACGCCGCGGGCGCCGACGAATTATGCTTCCTCGATATTACGGCGAGCCACGAAGATCGCTCCATTCTGTTCGATGTCGTGGAGCGCACGGCGGAAGCTTGTTTCATGCCGCTGACCGTCGGTGGCGGTGTCAGAACCGAGGATGACATTCGCAAATTGCTGCTTGCCGGTGCCGACAAGGTGTCGATCATGTCGGCGGCTGTCACTGACCGTGATTTCGTACGCCGCGCGGCGGAAAAATTCGGCAGCCAATGTGTCGTCGTCGCCATAGACGCCAAGGCGACCGGCCCTGGCCGCTGGGAAGTCTTTACCCATGGCGGGCGCAAGCCGACCGGCATTGACGCCATCGCTTATGCCCGTGATGTCGCCGAACGCGGGGCGGGCGAAATTCTGCTCACCTCGATGGATCGGGATGGGACCAAGGCGGGGTTCGATCTCGCGCTGACACGCGCCGTCGCGGAAAGCGTGCCGATTCCTGTCATAGCCTCGGGTGGCGTCGGCACGCTCGACCATCTCGTCGAGGGCATTGCACAAGGCGGCGCGGACGCGGTGCTCGCCGCCTCGATTTTTCATTTCGGCACATTCACCATCGCCGAGGCCAAGGATTATATGGCGCGGCATGGGCTGCCGATGCGGCTCGATACCGATCTTGCAGCCGCGCGCAACCGGATGCCAGGATGACGCGTTTTACCCTCGACGATCTTGCCGCCATCATCAAGGACCGCGCCGCCGCGAGCGCGGATAAGTCCTATACGAAATCCTTGATCGAGGCTGGGCCGCCTCGCGCTGCCAAGAAATTCGGGGAAGAAGCCGTCGAAGTGGTCATTGCCGCGCTTGGCGCCGATCGCGCCGCCGTCATCAGCGAAACGGCTGATCTTCTCTATCATCTTTTGGTCGTCTTGCACTTGCGGGACGTCTCCTTGCAGGATGTTCTTGAAGAACTCGAACGGCGCACCTCCCGTTCGGGGCATGAAGAGAAGGCTTCCCGTGCTCACTAGCCAGCTGCCTCGCATCGATGCCGTGGGAGAGGAAGACCTCGACCTTTCGCCGCTGTCTCCCTATCATCGCTTCTCGCGCGCGGAATGGGCGCGACTGCGTGCGGATACGCCGCTGACGCTGACCCTGGAGGATCTCTCGCGTCTGCGTTCGATCGACGATCCGATCTCGCTCGAGGAAGTCATCGCCATTTATCTGCCGCTGTCACGCCTACTTGCTCTCTATGTCGCCGCGACACAGGGGCTGTTCAAGGCGACACAGCGTTTTCTTGGGGCCGGCGATTGCAAGGTTCCGTATATTATTGGTGTCGCCGGTTCCGTCGCGGCCGGTAAATCGACGCTCGCCCGTGTCATGCAGGCATTGTTGCTGCGGTGGCCGAATACACCGAAAGTGCAGCTCATCACCACCGATGGTTTTCTCTATCCCAACCATATTCTTCAGCGCGAAGGGCTGATGGACAAGAAGGGATTTCCTGAAAGCTACGATGGCACGGCGCTATTATGTTTTCTTTCCGATATCAAGGCCGGTAAGCGCAACGTCCGCGCGCCGGTCTATTCGCATATCTCCTACGATATCATGCCGGGCGAGAGCGTCATCGTCGATCGCCCCGATATTTTGATCGTCGAGGGCCTCAACGTCCTGTTGCCGAACCGTCCAAATAAGGATGGAATGGCCATCCCCTTCGTCTCTGACTTCTTCGATTTTTCCATCTATCTGCATGCTGATGAAGAGGATCTCGAACGCTGGTATGTCGCGCGTTTCATGCGGCTGCGCGAAACCGCTTTCCGGGATCCCCGTTCCTATTTCAAGAAATATGCGCAAATTGATGCCGAAGCGGCCGAAAATGCGGCGCGCGACATCTGGCGGCGGATCAATCTCGCCAATCTGCGCGAAAATCTGTTTCCCACCCGCGCCCGCGCCAATCTGGTCCTGACCAAGGGACCGACGCATCAGATCGAAACAGTGGAATTGCGCAAGCTTTAATGCTTATACAGCGGCGCTGTCCGGTCCCGAAAGAGTCTTGATGGCGAGCGCGGTCGCCGCGGCGCGATTCTCGACACCGATCTTCGCGTAAATCTGTTCCAGATGTTTATCCACCGTACGCGGCGAGAGGCCGAGGATTTCGCCTATGTCGCGGTTGGATTTTCCGCGCGCGACCCACGTCAGCACTTCGGCTTCACGCGCCGTCAGGTTTAGGCGTATCTTCAGAATTTGTTCCGGCGGCTCGGCATTTTCTTCCGCGACCCTGAGCAGAAGCTCGTTCTGGCCGAGTTGGCTGACGAAGCTGATCTTGAGTTTACGCCCAGCACAATCAATCGAACATTCGTCGCCTGCGGTCTTGCCCCTGGCTTTCGTTTCCAATCCACCGAGAAAGCGTCTCACGGGTTCGGGGAGGAGAGAATCGCCACCAGCGTCATTGTCTGCTTCCAACGCGCTTGCGAGCAGGATGTTCGCCTGGGGTGTGCTCCAGAGCACGCGGCCCTCGCGATCGGCGGAAAGCAGGAAACGGCCGGCGGCATCGAGCGCCGCCCGCGCGCTATAGGTCTCGCGCGCATTGGCGAGATGGACACGCATACGCGCCATCAGTTCGTCGAGCACGATCGGCTTGGTGACATAATCGACCCCGCCGCTTTCCAGGCCCTTGACGATCTGTTCCGTGTCGGAAAGGGCTGTCATGAAGATGACCGGCACATGCATGACGTTCTTGTTCTGCTTCAGACGGCGGCAGGTTTCGAAACCGTCCATGCCCGGCATGATGGCATCCATGAGAATGATGTCTGGTGTGATCCTTTCGACGAGCGACAGCGCGCTCGCGCCGTCGACCGCGATGAGGACTGTCGCGCCGGAGTCTTCGAGCGTATCGGTGAGGAAGCTCAGGGTTTCAGGTGAATCGTCGACGACGAGCACCGTATTGCGCCGTTGCGTATCAGGTGTCATCGTGATGGGCTGCCTCCAGAACAGACATAAATTGCTTCAGATCGAAGGCATTGATCAGGGTGCGCATATGCGCCGCGAAGGCATTGTAGTCGGATGACGTGTTTTCGATCTCGTCGAGCTTGGCCTGAATGCCGCGGATATAGCCGATTTCGCCCAGCTTGGTCAGTTCGGCGATCATCGTCGCATCCGGTGGATGAAAACTCTTGGGATCATTTTCGGTTTTCCCGGAATGGGCATTATTTTGCGTTTCATGTGTCCATTCGAGATCCAGTAGCGCCTGGACCTTCGCCATCAGGCTTTGCAGATGGACTGGCTTGACGATTTGATCGTCGTGATAGCGGGTTCCCGTCATGTCTTCGAGAATTTCTCCCGCATTGGCGGAGATGATGAGGATGCGCAGGGCACTGAAGCCTTCGTCACGGAGCTGCCGCGCGACCTCCCATCCGTTGAGGCGCGGCATGGAAATATCGAGCAACAGAAGGTCCGGGCTCCATTCCCGCACCATCTCGATGGCGGCATAGCCGTCCTGGGCGGTAAGCACGGTAAAGCCCAAAGAGGTGAACAATTCGTGCATGAGATCGCGATGGGAAAGATCATCATCGGCGATGAGCAAGGTGCGGCGTGCGCCGCGATAGCCATGAATGCGCTGTTCGATCGGGCGCAGGCGCGTCGGCTCGCGCGCCTCTGAAAGCATCATCTTCACCGTAAACGTGCTTCCGCAGCCCGGTTGTGAGACAAGGGAAATCTCACCACCCATGATTTCCGTCAGCAATTTTGTAATGGTGAGCCCGAGACCGATGCCGCTTGTCGAATAGGTGCCCGCGCGCTCACCGCGTTCGAAGGGCAGGAAGATCCGTTCGTGATCTTCCGGTTCGATGCCCTTGCCGGTATCCGCGATCTCGAATTTGGCGACCTGATACCGGTAGCTGACACTGAGTGCGACTCGACCCTGCGTGGTGAATTTGATGGCATTGGTCAAAAGGTTGATGAGGATCTGGCGCAACCGTTTCTCGTCGGTGTAGATGACGGACGGAAGATGGTCGCAGCGCGTGTAGACGAAATCAATGCCTTTATCCACCGCCTGGAACCGGCAGATATCGACGATATGGTCGAGGAATTCCCCGATCCGCACCTCATCGCGCGAAAGATGCAGGCGTCCAGCCTCGATCTTGGAAATATCGAGCAGCCCGTCGATGAGGCCGGAAAGATGATCGGCCGAGCGATGCATCACATGGATGGCATTGCGTCTGTGGGGGGGAATCGATTCATCGCGATCGAGCAATTGCGCATAGCCCAGGATGGCGTTGAGCGGCGTGCGTAATTCATGGCTCAACCCCACGACGTAACGGCTCTTGGCGTGATTGGCGGCTTCCGCCACCTCCTTGGCCTTCTGGAGTTTTTCGTCGGTCCGTTTGTGAGCGACGATTTCGCGCTGCAGGAGCATCGTCTGACGCTGGCTTTCCTCCTGCGCGACCTGCCGGCTCTCCTGCGTCAGCACGAACAGCCACGCGGCGATGCCGGCGATGAGCAGCAGGATGAAATAGAGCGTGAAAAGCATGGTGCCGATCGCTTTCTGTTGCGCGGGCGAGGCCATGGAGGCTTGCAGATAGAGCACGCTCAGGATCGCGGCATTGACGATGGCGAAGACGGTGAGGACGCCGATGTAGTGGCCGAGGCGGGAATTGACATACCTCATCATCCAGGCGGGAAGAATGGTCTCCAGCGCGGCTACGATCTGCTCGGGGAAGCGGGCGTTCTTCTTGCAGCGATCATGGCAGCGGGCATCGAGCGAACAGCATAGCGAACAGATTGGCCCGTCGTAGGCGGGACAATAGGCCATGTCTTCTGTCTCGAATTTATGTTTGCAGATACAGCATTTCACCATCTCCCGTGTGTGCCAGTTCTCGCGCGGATGGCGGGCGATGTAATAACGGCCGCGTGTAAGAAAGGCGATGAGTGGCGAGGTGCTGAAGGAAACGCCGAGCGCCACGAAGGGAGCGAAGGCCTGGAGCAGTGGACCGAAGGTCCCGGCGAAAGCGATCATGGCGGCAAGGCTTCCGGCCATCAACGCGCCGACTCCGACGGGATTGATGTCGTAAAGATGCGCCCGCTTGAACTCGATGCCCTTGGGGGAGAGACCGAGCGGCTTGTTGACCACGAGATCCGCTACGATGGCCGCAACCCAGGCGACCGCGACGAGGGAAAAGAAGCCGAGAATGCTGACGAGAGCCTTGTATATGCCGAGCGTCATCAGCATCAAGGCGATAGTGACATTGAACACCAGCCAGACGACGCGGCCGGGATGGCTGTGTGTGAGACGTGAGAAGAAATTCGACCAGGCGATCGAGCCCGCATAGGAATTGGTGACGTTGATCTTGAGCTGGGCGATGATGACCAGCAGGCCAGTGCAAGCAAGTGCCGCCTGCGGCGAAAGGCCGGTTTCGAAGGCGAGCAGATACATTTGTGTCGGCTCGGCGGCACGGCTGAAAGGCACGCCATGCAGTACCGCGAAATAGGCGAGGAACGAGCCGGCAAGCATTTTCAATCCACCCGGAACGATCCATCCGGGACCCGCCGCGATCAGCGCCGCCCACCAGGCGAGGGGTGAGACGCCGGGCGTCGCCCCTTGGGCGCGTCGCGGCAGAAACCGCAGGAAATCGACCTGTTCGCCGTTCTGCGGAATCACCGCGAAGACGAGGGTTGCGGCGAGGCCGAAGCTTATGGGATCGAAGGCGCTGCTCGCATGAGCGCCGAGGCCGGCGAATTCGGCCCAGCCTTTGATCAGGTCACTGTCGGCATGGTCCAGGACGAACAGAAGCGGCAGGACGTTGAGGAGGATCCAGAGCGGCTGCGTCCAGAGCTGAAAGCGGCTGATGAATGTGATGCCATGGGTGACGAGCGGGATCACCAGAAGGGCGCTGACGAAATAGCCGAGCATCAGCGGGACGCCGAAACACATTTCGAGAGCCAGTGCCATGATCGCCGCCTCGATGGCGAAGAACAAATAGGTGAATGAGGCGTAGATCAGTGATGTCAGCGTCGAGCCGATGTAACCGAAGCCCGCGCCGCGCGTGAGCAGGTCGATATCGACCCCATATTTGGCGGCATAATAGCTGATGGGCAGGCCAGTGAGAAAGATCAGTGCGCAGACGGTGAGAATGGCCGCCACCGCATTGGTGAAGCCATAATTCAGGGTGATGGCGCCGCCAATCGCCTCCAGAGCCAGAAAAGCGACGGCGCCGAGCGCGGTATTGGCGACCCGCAGCACCGACCAACGCCGGGAGTTTTTCGCGGTGAAGCGGAGCGCATAATCTTCGAGCGTCTCGTTGACGACCCATTGATTGTAACGGCGTCGCACCCGGATGATCTTCTGCTCCGCCGCCATCGGGGCCTGCCTCGCTGCCTCGTCGATCGATATCTGCCTTTCCTTTCCCACGATGCTCCTGCTCTTTCGCCGTCTGGCGATGTGGCGCCGCGATGAGCAAGGCTCACCGGGCGCCACGCCGAAACACGCACCAATCCACGGCGAAGGTTGGGAGAAGGCGTGCCTAATGTCCGCCGGGGCGCGGTAAACCCCTATACGGTAATCCACGTATTGCTGTGACACAGCTAAGCGTCAATGTTCTCCCTCGAAACAAGCACGCCAGGCCGTACCAACTGGCCGTATCACCTGCGTGTGAACAGGCTCAGCCATGTCGATCTACCGATGTGAAGCCGGTCAGGTGCAACCGGAGAGAGGGACCTATGTCTTCGAACGATGATCATCCGAACGGGCGTTCTGTCAGCCGCCGCAAGGCGCTGCAGGTGCTTTCCGCGCTGCCCGCGGCCACGCTCCTGCCTTCCGTCGGAATGTTTGCGGGTTCCGCCTTCGCCGAGACGCCTGCGACATCGGCGGTGAATACGACGGGGCTCGCGGTGACGGATACGGATGTCACAGTCGGCATTCTGCATTCCATCACCGGTACGATGGCGATTTCCGAGACCGGATCGGTCGAGGCAGAGAAGCTCGCCATCGACCAGATCAATGCCGCAGGCGGTGTCCTTGGCCGCAAGATCAAATATGTTCAGGAGGATGGGGCCTCCGATTGGCCGACCTTCGCGGAAAAGGCGAAGAAGCTTCTGGTCAATGATAAATGCGCCGCAGTCATGGGCTGCTGGACCTCGGCCTCGCGCAAGGCGGTGCTGCCGGTTTTCGAGCAATATAACGGCATCCTCTATTATCCGACCTTCTATGAAGGGTTGGAACAATCGAAGAATGTCATTTACACGGGGCAGGAAGCCACCCAGCAGATCATCGCTGGTCTCGACTGGGTCAACAAGACGAAGGGTGCCAAATCCTTCTATCTCATTGGCTCCGACTATATCTGGCCGCGCACATCCAACAAGATCGCGCGCAAACATATCGAAAACCATTTGCAGGGGAAGGTTGTCGGCGAGGAATATTTCCCGCTTGGGCATACGCAATTCAATTCCGTCATCAACAAGATCAAGCTGACCCGTCCGGATGTGATCTATGCGATCGTCGTCGGCGGTTCCAACGTGGCTTTCTACAAGCAGCTCAAGGCCGCGGGCATCAATCTTTCCAAGCAGACCCTGCTCACCATTTCCGTCACCGAGGACGAAATATTGGGCATTGGCGGCGAAAATATTGCGGGCGCCTTTGCCTGCATGAAATATTTTCAATCCCTCGACAATCCCAACAACCAGAAATTCGTAGCGGCTTTCAAGAAAGCCTATGGCGAAAAGGCGGTCATCGGCGATGTGACGCAGGCAGCCTATCTCGGCCCCTGGCTGTGGAAGCTGAGCGTGGAAAAGGCTGGCAGCTTTGATGTCGACAAGGTGGTGGCGGCCTCTCCCGGCATCGAGTTCAAGGACGCGCCGGAAGGCTATGTCCGCATCCATCCAAACCATCATCTGTGGAGCCGGACGCGGGTTGGCAAGGCGCAAGTCAACGGCCAGTTCGAGGTCGTCTATGAGACGCCCGACCTCGTCGAGCCGAACCCGTTCCCCAAGGGATATCAATAAGGGATATCAATGATCCGTTGAACCAGCGCGCCGGTCTTCGAGGCTGGCGCGCCATCCTTGAAGCACCGCCCGCGAGGTTTGCCCGCGTGTGATGCCTCTTCAATCCCACGATGCGTCGAGTGCCGGGCAGGGGAAACCGTCTCGCCTTCCGGTGCTGGGCCCCTGTTCGGGAAAGGCGATATCCATGGATTATTCGCTTGGCGATCTCGGTTCGATCTTCGTGATGCAGGCATTTTCGGGCCTGATCCTGTTCTCGATCTTCGTCCTGATGGCCCTGGGTCTGGCGATCATCTTCGGCCAGATGGGGGTCATCAACATGGCGCATGGCGAGTTCATGATCCTCGGCGCCTATATGACCTATCTCACGTCCCTCGTGTTTCAGGCCTATCTGCCGTCGCTTTATCCGATCTATTTCTTCGTCGCGATGGCGGTGGCCTTTCTGGCCTCGGGTGCGCTTGGTCTCTTCGTCGAATGGAGCCTCATCCGCTTTCTCTACAAGCGGCCGCTCGATACGTTGCTCGCCACATGGGGCCTGAGCCTCATCCTCCAGCAGAGCTACCGCTCGATCTTCGGCGCGCGCGAGGTGGGCGTCGATCTGCCGCAATGGATGATGGGCTCACTGCCGGTTACCGGGTCGATCGAGGTCCAGATCAATGGCCTCTTCGTCATGGGCCTCACTATCGTCATTACGCTCGCTGTGTATCTTCTGCTCTATCGCTCGGCCTGGGGCAAACAGGTTCGCGCGGTCATGCAGAACCGGGTGATGGCCGGAGCGGTCGGCATCAATACGGAAAAGACCGATCGTTATACATTCGGACTCGGCTGCGGCATCGCCGGCATTGCGGGATCCGCCTTCACCATGATCGGCTCGACCGGTCCGACCTCCGGTCAGCTCTATATCGTCGACACGTTTCTGGTTGTCGTCTTCGGCGGCGCGCAGAGCCTCTTCGGCGTCATCGCCTCGGCTTTCACCATTTCGCAGACGCAATCGACGCTCGAATTCTTCCTCTCAGGTTCGATGGCGAAAGTCCTCACCTTGCTTGGCGTCGTCATCATTCTGATGATCCGTCCGCAAGGCCTGTTCACGATCAAGGTTCGGCGTTGAGGAGGCGCATATGATGACATCGGATCGCACTTTCTTTCTCGCCCGCAAGGATATGCTCGGCATTGTGCTGCTCGCCATCCTGCTCGCCGTCATCCTGCCTCTCGCACTCGATGGCTTTCGCCTGCAGATGGTCGGTAAATATCTGACTTATGCCTTCGTGGCTTTGGGGCTTGTCCTGTGCTGGGGCCATGCCGGCATTCTCTCGCTCGGCCAGGGCATATTCTTCGGCCTCGGCGGCTATTGCATGGCTATGTATCTCAAGCTGGAAGCATCAAGCATCGAGAATACGAAGATTCAGTCCACTCCCGGTATCCCGGATTTCATGGACTGGAACCAGCTCACCGAACTGCCGTTCTTCTGGCGGCCATTTCACAGCCTCGGTTTCACGCTGCTCGCCATTATCGCCGTGCCATCCCTATTTGCCGCAATAATCGGTTTTGCCATGTTCAAGCGGCGGGTAAGCGGTGTCTATTTCTCGATCATCACCCAGGCCATCGCCTCGATCCTGACGATCCTCATCATCGGTCAGCAGGGATATACCGGTGGCATCAATGGGATTACCGATCTGCGCACGTTGCAGGGATGGGACATACGCACGGATGCGGCGAAGACCATTCTCTATTTCGTTTGCGTCGGGCTCTTGCTCGCTTCCATCCTGCTCGCCTATTTCGTGAAATCCTCCAAGCTCGGCCGCATTCTCGTCGCCATGCGCGACAAGGAGGATCGTGTCCGCTTCTCGGGTTACGACGTCGCCAATTTCAAGGTCTTCGTCTTCTGTCTCGCTGCCGCTGTATCGGCGGTCGGCGGTGCAATGTTCACGCTGCAGGTCGGGTTTATGTCGCCATCCTTTGTCGGCACGGTGCCTTCGATCGAAATGGTCATCTATTGCGCCGTCGGCGGCCGGCTGTCCCTGCTCGGGGCTGTCTATGGCACGCTGCTCGTCAATGCGGCGAAGACCTCGCTTTCCGAGACATTCCCCGAGCTTTGGCTGTTCGGCCTAGGGGGCCTCTTCATCGCGGTAGTGCTCGTCTTCCCGAATGGTCTTGCCGGTCTCTATGAGACCTATGTTTCTCCGCGCCTTGGCCGGTTCTTCGGCGGCAGAGGCAAAGCCGCGCCGGCGGGCACCCGCGCCCCGGCAATCGCCGAATGACGTGCACGAGGGAGAATCCCATGAATGCGCAACCGAATACGCCGATGACGAGAGATTTTGTTCTTGCTGTCGAAGGTTTGACGGTCTCCTTCGACGGTTTCAAGGCGGTCGACAATCTCTCCTTCTATGTCGATGAGAACGAGATCCGGGTGATCATTGGTCCCAATGGAGCGGGCAAGACCACGGTGCTCGACCTCATCTGCGGACGTACGAAAGCGACGGATGGTTCGATCCGGTTCAAGGACCGCGAACTGACCACGATGAAAGAGCATGAGATCGTGCGGGCGGGCGTTGGCCGCAAATTTCAGAACCCGTCGATCTATGAGGATCTCACCGTCTTCGAGAATCTGGAGATTTCCTATCCGAAAGGCCGGTCCGTTTTCGGCGCACTCATGTTTCGCCGTGATTCCGCGGTGAAGGAGCGTGTGCGCAATATTGCCGAGACGATCTTTCTTGCTGATCATCTAGACCAGCGCGCGGAATATCTCAGCCATGGACAAAAGCAATGGCTGGAAATCGGCATGCTGCTGATCCAGGATCCAGAGCTTTTGATGCTCGATGAACCTGTTGCCGGCATGAGCGTCTCGGAGCGCCGGAAGACGGCGGAACTGCTGAACACGATCATCAAGGACCGTTCGGTGATCGTCATCGAGCATGACATGAAATTCGTCGAGGATATCGCCCACAAGGTCACGGTGCTGCATCAGGGCAAGGTGCTCTCCGAAGGCTCGATGGCCAAGGTCCAGGCGGATCCAAAAGTCATCGAAGTCTATCTCGGTCATTGAGGAGCACCATCATGCTCGATGTCTCTAAGCTTGTCGTCGCCTATGGCCAGAGCGAGGTGCTGCACGGTCTCGATCTCCATGTGGCACCCAATGAAATCGTCGCCCTCATGGGCCGTAACGGCATGGGTAAATCCACGCTGATGCGGTCGCTCATGGGTATCATTCCGGCCCGCAGCGGCTCGGTGCATATCGGAGCGAGAGATATCACCCGGCTCAAGAGCTACGAACGTGTCACCGAGGGTGTCGCTTATGTGCCGCAAGGGCGCATGATCTTTTCCAGCATGACGGTCGAGGAAAATATCGAGACCGGACTGATCCCCCGTGGTGAAAGCCGGGTGCCGGCCGATCTCTATGATCTTTTCCCGGTTCTGCTCGAAATGAAGAACAGGCGCGGCGGCAATCTTTCCGGTGGCCAGCAGCAGCAGCTCGCTATCGCCCGGGCGCTCGCCACGCGCCCCAAGGTGCTGCTCCTCGACGAACCGACGGAAGGCATTCAGCCTTCGATCATTCGCGAAATGGGCCGCACCTTGAAGCGCATACGCGATGAACGCGGCCTTTCCATCGTCGTCTCGGAACAGGTGTTGTCCTTCGCGCTCGATATAGCCGATCGCGTGCTGGTGATCGAGAACGGCGACATCGTCCATGAAGATCTGCGTGCCGATGTCGATGAGGCCAAGGTCGCAAAATTTCTTTCAGTCTGATCTTTCACGCATACGGAGCCTTTTATGCCTGATACACTCATTTCCGTCGACCTGTCGCGGCCGGCGACCGAGAACGAGAACCTGCATAATCGCTGGCACCCCGACATTCCGATCGCGGTTTGGGTCGAGCCCGGTGCCGATTTTCTCGTCGAAACTGTCGACTGGACCGGCGGCGCCATCAAAAATGATGATTCCGCCGATGATATCCGTGATGTCGATCTCACCACGGTACATTATCTCTCGGGGCCGATCGGAGTGAAGGGTGCGGAACCCGGTGATCTTCTGGTGGTCGATATTCTCGACGCTGGCCCGCTGAAGGGTCATGAATGGGGCTTCAACGGGTTCTTCGCCAAGAAAAACGGCGGCGGCTTCCTCACCGATCATTTCCCACTGGCGCAGAAGTCGGTCTGGCATTTCGATGGCATGTTCACCCGCTCGCGGCATGTTCCGGGCGTGGGTTTTGCGGGCCTCGTGCATCCGGGCCTCATTGGCACCCTGCCGAGCAAGGCCATGCTCGAGACCTGGAATGCGCGTGAGGCGGCGCTGATTGCCACCGATCCGGTCCGTGTGCCGCCGCTCGCCAATCCGCCGCATGCCCGTACCGCGCATCTCGGCCGGCTCACCGGCGCGGAGAAGGAGAAGGTCGCGGCGGAAGGTGCGCGCACCGTGCCGCCGCGTGAACATGGCGGCAATTGCGACATCAAGGATCTCTCGCGCGGCTCGCAGATCTATTTCCCGGTGTATGTGCCGGGCGCCGGTCTGTCGATGGGTGATATGCATTTCAGCCAGGGCGATGGCGAGATCACCTTCTGCGGCGCGATCGAAATGTTCGGCGCATGGCTGCACATCAGAGTGAATCTCATCAAGGAAGGCATGTCGAAATACGGTATCAAAAATCCGATCTTCAAGCCTTCGCCAGTGACGCCGAACTATAAGGATTATCTCATCTTCGAAGGGATTTCCGTCGATGAGGAAGGCAAGCAATATTATCTCGACGCCAATGTGGCCTATCGCCAAGCCTGCCTCAACGCCATAGAATATCTCAAGAAATTCGGTTTTTCCGGGGCGCAGGCCTATTCGATCCTCGGCACCGCGCCGGTGCAAGGCCATTTCTCCGGCGTCGTCGATATTCCCAATTCCTGCGCCACCTTGTGGATCCCGACGGAGATCTTCGATTTCGACATCAATCCTTCGGCGGCGGGTCCGGTGAAATATCTGGACGGATCGATCGATATGCCGATTGCGCAGGATCTCTGAGCGCGTCCATTTTCATGATGAACGGGGCGCAGCGAGCGTCCCGTTCTCCGTCGCGATGGCACTTATTCATGATAGCGCCTGTGAGGACTGCCCATGCCGGTTTATGAATATTTGTGTGAGGCTTGTGGTGACTTCACCGCGATGCGTCCGATGAGCGAATATAATGAGCCCCAGCCCTGTCCGGATTGTGGCGCGGCTGCGCCGCGCGTGCTCCTGACGGCGCCGCGTGCCAGCGGTATGTCGCGTTCGCGTTTCGAGGCCTATGCGGTTAATGAACGCGCGAGCCATGCGCCGATGACGAGCGGCGAATACAAAGCGAAACAGACGGAAAGGCAAACGGCAAAACACGGGGCAGGATGTAAGTGCTGTTCGACCGGCGGGGCGAGCCGGAGCGGCAAGCGTCCCATGCTGACGACGCCGCAGGGAGCGAAAAGCTTTCCGACTGCCCGCCCCTGGATGATCAGCCATTAGAGCATTTTCCGATAATGTTGAACCGCTTTGCGGTTCCGTGGTTTTTGAAAATACCCCAATTTTTGAGTGGGGCGTCTTGGATATATCCAAGACGCCCCAGAGGCGGGAAGTGTGAGAGATGATGATGCCCCTGAGCCAAGGGCGGGGCGGTGCTAAAATTCTTTGCAGCCCCCCGTTTCGATGCTAGTCAAACGCGATGTGAGCGCGGCGCGGGTTTTTGTGGTGTCTGATCGGCCGTAGAAGCCTGAATGCTACGGCCGCGCCGGGGAGGGGAGTCAGGTCCCCGTTGCGTCGCTGGTGATTGCATTGCCAATTCAGCATGGGGTTTTCGCGTGAGTCCAAATTCGAAAGCTGGACGTGGAGCGCGGACTGAAGCTGATCGCATCGTCTATATCGTCGATGATGATGATGCTTTGCGCGAGGCGCTGAGCAGCCTTTTCCGTTCTGTCGGCTTGGCGGTCGAATTATTCGGGTCGGCCGCGGAACTTTTGGAGGCGAAGCTCGCCGAGGTGCCTGGCTGTCTCGTGCTCGATATTCGGTTGCCGGGCGTAAGCGGCCTCGATTTCCAGACCCAACTCGCAGGCTACGGCATTCATATTCCAATCGTTTTCATGACCGGCCACGCGGATATTCCAATGTCTGTCCGTGCGATGAAGGCAGGGGCCATCGACTTTCTGACCAAGCCGTTTCGTGATCAGGATATGCTCGACGCGGTTCATTCAGCCCTCGAAACCGACCGGAAACGGCGTGAAGCAGAAGGATCCGTCGCCGGATTGCATCGGCTCTACCAGAGTCTGACGGCGCGCGAGAAGGAAGTGATGGGCTATGTGATACAGGGCTTGATGAACAAGCAGATCGCCGGTGAATTGGGCCTGAGCGAAATCACGGTGAAAATTCATCGCGGTCATGTGATGCGGAAAATGGATGTACGATCCGTCGCCGATCTCGTGCGCGCCTCTGAACGGCTTGGGCTCTCCAAATTCGCGGGTTGATTCAGGTCATCGGCTGGCGAAATGCGGCGGTGGAAAGCCATTGGATGATACGCGGGCGATCCGGTATCAAACTAGTGTATGATTTCTCTTGAGGCCAAGGAAGGACATTTTGGGGGCCGGCTTTATCGCACGGCGTGGCCGCGTCGATCGTCAAGAGGAAAAGCCCAGTGTCCCATGATCTGAGGATCGCCATCATCGACGATGATGAGGCGGTTCGCACCGCTATCGCGAGTCTCGTCAGATCGCTTGGATATGACGCCAGTACCTTTGCGTCCGCGACGGATTTTCTGCAATCCTCCGCGCGAGGCGAGGTGGCCTGCCTGATTACAGATGTCGAGATGCCCGGCATGAGCGGTGTGGAATTGCAGGCGCACCTTCAGAAATGCGGCGAGACACTCCCCATCATCTTCATCACTGCCTTTCCGGCTGAAAGGCTTCAACGCAAAGTCCGCGCAGCTGGTGCGGTCGATCTGTTGCGCAAACCTTTCGATGGTGCTGTACTGATCGGTTGTCTTGAAAAGGCTTTGGGGAATGTGTCCGGATCATACTGACATCGCGTCATCAGGCAGCCAGCTTGCCTGAGCGATGTGGCGCTCTTCCGCAATGGCCCATCTTTTTTGAGAAATCACTCAGCGCCTGGAGAATAGTCGGTGGAGCGCGGCTTCCAGCAATGGAGGCAATCGTCGCGGCACATACCAAAGTATGGGGAGACGAAACCCATCATGGACATTGCCAAACCCAGGTAGAATGGATTGCGCAGGCGACGTCGCTATTCTTTGTTAATCACCAGCCGGTGACGCGGCAAATCCGACAGCCTCAGAGGCAAGCGCCGATTTGTCGTTTGGTGTCACGGGCTTCCTGCAACATTGAAAAACCGGCGTTTCACAATGTCCATTCACATTTCCCTGCCGCAACCGGCTCAGGCCGTGACCGCCCAAACCGCGCAAAGGCTTCCGCCATCGGTGCTTCCGGACTCTTGGTCGTTCGGCGAGGCGTTTTCGCTACGTCTTGATCATTTGGGGGTCGTGGTGGCTATCGCTCCAACGGTCTTGGAGCCCGAGACACGGCGCGTGCGCATCGCATTGCATGCAGTGAGAGAAGGTGGGGCGCTTCCGGTCGCGGACACAAGGCTTGGCGCGGTGCCGTCGCCGGGCGCTGCCATGATGGAGGATCCCGTGGTGCACCAACTCACCTGCGCGCTTGAAGCGGCCGAGCGTGGCAGCGATCCTTTCTCGGGTCTTTATGCCGATGCCCTGAGGCTTGCCGTCGTCACCCGCGTCTTTGGGACTGCCGGAGACCAGGCGATCGAGCGGCCGCAGGTGGAAATCGACGAGGTGCCGCAGCAGCAGCGGACGAAATCCGGCCTCGTCAAATGGCGGTTAAAGCGGGTCGTAACCTATATCGACGAACATTTGTCCGGGGCGGTGACACTTGCCGATATGGCGGTTGCGGCGGGGCTTTCGCGCATGCATTTTTCCGCTCAGTTCCGCCGTGCCACGGGCCTGAGGCCTCATGAATATTTGGTGAGAAGGCGCATTGAGCGTGCCCAGGACCTTTTGCGGGAGACACGGGAACCGCTTGTCCAGGTCGCGCTTGCCGTCGGGTTTCAGACCCAGGCGCATTTCACGACCGTTTTCCGGCGCATCACAGGGGAGACGCCCTATCAATGGCGTTGCGCTCATGCCGAGTGAAGCGGCTTATCGTGAGCCGTTTCCATCATAACCTGCGATCTCATTCCGCCGGAGACGTCTCGAACAGGCGATGAAGCTGATCGCACAGAGCCATATTCCCGCTGAGCGAACGCGCCTCGCGCTGCCGCTCTTCTTCCCAATCCAGAGTTTCGTGTGGGCCTTTCCACGCATGGCCGGTATGACGCCTCTGGAGTACCACCGTCACCTCGATTAGGATGCATGCGGAGTTTTCGACAAGCCTCGTCTTGGCGCTTACCGTATCGATAGTCTGCACGGCGTGATGATGCACAAGGCGTGGGCGAGGGCAGCATCACCGGCGGGGCGGAAGAGGGCGGCGGATGATGACGAGGCTGATGACACAGCAAGCCGAAGCAGGAACGACAAAGCGATTGCATTTTTCCACCGGGGAAAAACTGGTCGACGGAATTTGGCATAACCCACTGATCGATCGCATTTTGGTCGTTGTTTTTTGCGCCGGGATCTTTCTGTTCGATACATTCACGCAAATCGATATAGCGATCGCCGCGCTTTATGCGGTCGTCGTGGTTTTTTCCGCCAAAACCTTGCCGGGAAGGGAGGTCCTGTTCGTTGGGGTAGGCTCTATCGGTTTGACCTTACTCAGCTTCTTCATGACCCACGCCGGGGCATATCAGGACGAGGCCATCGGACGATGCGTGGTCGCCTGCATCGTCATCAGCGCCTCGACATTGCTCGCTGTCATCATGCAGCGCGCAGAAAGGGGGGGGGGCGCGAAAAGGCGGCTCTGCTCGAATTGACGCGTGATGCCATCATCGTGCGGGATGTGCGTGACGGCCGAGACGCCATCAGCTGTTGGAACGCGGGAGCGGAGTCCCTCTATGGCTGGACCAGAGCGGAGGTGCTCGGCCTTCGCCTTCAAGATTTGCTGTATGCAAACGCCACCAATCTGGCCGATATCCCCGATGAACTCGAGCGGACGGGTTATTGGCAAGGTGAATTGCACCATACATGCAGGGACGGATCGGAGGTGATTGTGGACAGCCGTTGGTCATTGCAGCGCGACGCGCATGGCGCGCCCATGGCGATTCTGCAAATCAACGCCGATGTCACCGAGCAGAAAAGGGCGGAGGAGGCTCTGAACAAATCCCGCGCCGAATTATCCCATATGACGCGGGTCATGACGCTTGGAGAACTCGCTTCCTCGATCGCCCATGAAGTCCGTCAGCCGATTGCTGCGGTCGTGACTGATGGTGACAGCTGTTTGCGCTGGCTGTTGCGCGATGTGCCGGATCTTTTGGAAGTCCGCGCCTGTGTTGAGCGCATGATTGCCAATGCGCGCAGGACCGATCAGGTGGTGACGCGGCTGCGCGCCCTGGCAACAAAGGATAAAGCGGAAAGGACGCTCTTCGACATCAACGAAATCGTCAATGATATTTTGCCGCTCGTCGAACGCGAGAGGCTTTCTGGCGCTGTTGTTCTCGATCTCGCGCTCGATCCTGCGATGATGATGGTGGAGGCTGACCGCATCCAGCTTCAACAGGTTTTGCTCAATCTCGTGGTCAATGCCATTCAGGCCATGGTCGAGGTCACGGATCGTCAAAGACAATTGACAATCCATTCGTGGCGGCAATGGCGCGCCGAGGTTGAAGCGGAATGCGCGATCATCGAGGTGCGTGACAGTGGACCAGGTATCAATAGTGATGCCGCTACCCGGCTCTTTACGCCTTTCTTCACCACGAAGGCGCAGGGCATGGGAATGGGCCTGTCGATAAGCCGTTCGATCGTGGATGCGCATGGCGGCTGGATCGGTGTCACCTCTGATCAGGGTTCTGGCACGACCTTCACCGTTGCGATACCACTGCATGGGGCCGAGGACCCCTCTGACGGAGTGTCGGTCTCGGGTTTTGTCGCCGAGCATGTTGACCGCGCCGAGGAAGTAGCGCGCCTTTAGAGTATCCGCGGTTCAAAGGGTATTGTCTTCGATATTCTCTTTTCTTTCTTGCCCGGAACAGTTGCTCCCGGAGCGGTGCCAGCGAGAGTGTCGCTGTCTCCTCCTCAGCAGAGCGTAAAAATGATCGGGATTGGAAACCGGAAATGCGGGGGGTATTGATCATTGCGCTATGCCATGTCTCGTCATCAGGCGTCATGATCTGTAGCCCGAGCCAACGTACAAGGACCATTCTGTCTGCGGGATTGATGCGTCTGGAGGAAATTTTGTCAGGCTTTATCATCCAAGCCAGGATATCGTCGCCCAGATAAAGCATTTCGGAATCATCCGATGTCTCTGAAGCAAGTCAATACACACGTATCTTGGAATTGATGACCCTCGGCTATCTGACCATCGTGCCGGAATTTCATGTATCGAAGGGATGATGGTGTGGCGGCTCTTACAGGACAGGGCCGAGCTTATGGCCCGGTTTTAAGGATGGTATACAAGAATTCCGTAGGGATTCCAGGTTCCGATCTTATAAAGCATTTTATTCCAATGGTTTATAAGATTTCGCCACCTTATTCCTTCAGGATAGTGGTATATTTTGGCAAGATGCGTGTCGTGGGAGGGTGCTCGACGGATGATCCCGATATTCCTGACTCCGCTGCACCCGTTCCCGCTCTCTTGCTTGCTTCCCAGTTAAGAGGGAAGATTACCGGCTATGCGTCCCTTTATAGGGATAAACATGGGGGTGAAGGGTCGGCGCTGGCATCGCCTGGGACTGGGAGCCTCCGCTGTGAGGCGCCGATGCCGGAGGGGAGTATTCGGGCGCATCGCCTCGCATTTTTTCAAGCAGGGACTGGAAAGGATCGAAAACTTCCGCCGCAGAAGGCTGGCCCGCGAAGGCCATTACAGCAATGAATGCGGCTATAAGACGATATTTCATTGAACGTTCCTCAACCATTGTGCGGCCGTAGATCGGTGGGTCATGAGGACCTCAGAGACTTTCTGCCGCTACGCTCGATCTCAGGATGCTTCTTCCATAGATCGAGCTGATACACCTATGAGTTAAGCTTTTATCTTAGGGCGGGTCGTGGTCGAACCGTCTCCCGTTGTTTTATCTCGACAGCCATTGCGCAAATTTAAAACCGTTTGTTTGGATGCGAAATAAGGTAAAAATGAAAGATATTATTGTCTGTAGATCAATTAACTGAAATTTAAAATCCCGAAAAGTAAGCCCGCTTGAATGTTTGTGTCGGGACTACGAAATTTAGAAAAAATCCTATTGGAGGGCATTTTCATGCCGTTGGATATAAGAATTCAGCCTGCAGAAAGTGTCGCGTGACGATCCTTGATCCACCCTCCTCCAAGCCCCGGAAATCATGGCATTTATTGGTATCTTCTGCCATAAAGCTGTTGGGCTTAGCAGCTTTATGGCAGAAGATATAAACCTGTTGAAGCGATTGACTAGCAATGATTTGTGCAATGCATCATTGCATTTTTCGCATGTGCGGCAGGCTCAGGCGGGGCGGCAGTATCGATGAGGCTGTCAAAGTCACGCGGTCCATTTCACATCGGCAGGGACACATATTCGATTCAAACTACCAGAGTATCGTGCCGGCTCCGACCCCTGTATGTTTGTGGACATTCATCCCGCGGATGATGAAGCAAGCATATTTTCAATCTCTTCTTGATCTAAACGGGGTGTTGCTGTGGAGGCAGTAATAACGCCCTAAGATGACAAAAGCTCTTGGAGGGAAGGAGGATTGGGAAGTGATGGTCGTATCTTTCGCTTGATTTTAGACTTTTCCTGAAAATTCACGGACTACACGGGGAACGGATTTTCGGGCATTGTGGCAGTAATACATTAATTCACTTGAATAGATGCATTGCCTTGGTTTTTGGTGACAAGACTTGATATCGCATTCAATATCATTCATATTTGCAGACAAATCTATAAGCTAGACGGTTGCCGAGTAATTTTGGCAGCTTAAATAATAGTTTAATATTGATAATGGCCCGGGAAATGGGTCCAAAAGGGGAGGTGACAGGCATGGCTTGGCCGTATTTTATTACGCATGGGATCAAAAGTGTGCGGTTTTTCGCGCGGGGTCAGCAATGCGTGCGCAGTGATGCCGGCAGCCAGATAGCGTGGGCATTAACAATCAATGCACTCTTTATACAAATGCCTGCATTTGAGGGGCATGCTTCTCCCCTTGGTCCTCAAACCGCTGATGTTGGTGCAATCTCGTACCCGGCTGGTCTGGAAAAGAAAGATCCCGACAAGCAACATGCAGTTTGGCTGGAATTCATCACTCAGGGCGATTTGAAGCGCGCTTCCGGTGATAGCAAAGGAGCCGAGAAGGCTTATCAAGCGAGTCTTGCGGTTGGACGTAAACTTGTCGCCATCGACCCCGAGAATACAGAGTGGCAACGCAACCTCTCCATTAGTTTTATCATGATCGGGGATATGAAACGGGCTGCCGGTGATTTGCGAGGTGCTCTTGAAGCCTATGAGTCGAGCCTCGGGGCTGAACGTAAGCTTGCCGTTGCTGATCCTGGCAATGCCGAATGGCAGCGCGATGTCGCTGTCAATCTCATCAAAAGCGGCGAGATCAAGCAATCGATCGGAGATCACAAAGGAGCGCGTGAAGCATATAAGGAAGGCCTGACCATCGCGCGTCGGCTGCTTGCCAATGATGAGGCCAATCAGGAATGGCAGCATGATGTCGCTGTAGGTCTTTTCATGGTCGGCGATGTCAGCCGCGATATTGGCGACCAAAAAACAGCGATTGAATCCTACTTGGCTAGCCTGGATATGGATCGCAAGCTTATTTCCGCCGACCCGGGCAATGAGGAATGGCAACGTGATACCAAACTTGCTCTTTCGAGAATCGGAGATTTGAAGAAGAGTCTTGGTGACCTGCCTGGCGCGCTCAACGCCTATCAGGAAAATGCTGCAGTTTGTCATAGATTGATCAATCTCGATCCCGCCAATGCTGATTGGCGGCGCGATGCTTCCCTGAATTTCGCGATGATTGGTGACGTTAAGCGGGCGGCTGCAGATATACCAGGCGCGCTTGATGCCTATAACCAAAGTCTGGATGTGTCCCACCAGCTAGCCTCTACCGGGACGACAAGCAAATTCGCGCAACGTGACGTCGTGTTGACGCTCAACCGGATCGGTGACCTGAAATTGGGGACTGGCGATAAGTCTGGCGCCCGGGAAGCTTATGAGAATAGTTTGAAAATCAATCGTGAACTGGCAGCCAATGATCCTCAGAATTTGCAAACACAGAGCGATCTCGTTGCTTCCTTACTGAAAGTCGGTGGTGTCAATACAAATATTCAATTGATCCGTGAAGCGCGGGTGATTTTGCAGAAGCTCGATGATGATAAGAAGATGACGGCACAATTGGAAGATTGGCGCGATACGATTGATAAGTTGTTTGCCAGTCGGGAAACCGTTCGTCGCTGACATGCGTCAGGCTTATTGTTTTGTTAGTTGTTATGAACTTGTGGGCTGTTCAAACAGCCCACAAGTTTTTTCATTTGGACTACCTGGTCCTGCACAGACACGTGCATTTAAACGCAAGGTATGCAACAAAAATACAAAAATGCCGCTTTGATAGGCGCGCTTTTACTTGCTATGAAAGGCTTTCGTGCACCTTCAGGTGCGCTATATTTAAATTATACATTCATTATGATGATTGAGCATGGTAATAGCTCTGTCTGGCGTCATCAGCGGCGGATGGAGCACAATTAGGCCCGTTTCAAGCGGGATCTGCGATAATATTTATATGGTCCGTGTCTGCTGGGTAGTTCCTGCAGCGCTCTTGCTTGGCGGTGTTGCCTTGGAAGTTCTACTCGTGCTGCTCGTGCGAAGTCCATTGAGTATTCACTGCCGATTATTTTTCAGCATCAAGAAAATTGAAACAAGTATTTATATGCTGGTCACGGCGGTGAGTCCTTGTCGAATTATCCAAACGCGACCGTGCATAATGCTTTCATGGATCTTGTCTAATCTTTGGATGAAATTAATAATAGTATTTCTATAAAGTACTTCGAAAGTCAGAGATGTTCCATAATGATGCATACGATCTACGACATAGGACCTTTGGGAGATGCGTTGCCCTCATGTGTAAATAGATACTCATTTTTCAAATATTTATAAGAATCGAAAATGTTGAAGGTCATATGGATACATCTGGTGTTGGGGTGGGTGTAAAAAATATTTAATGTGCGAAATTACAGAGAAGATCCAGTCTCCGTTCCGCCTTTGGCGCATATTTCCTATGTGCCAAAGACGAAAGCATGAGTCAGGGCGTGAATCCTGAAACTTTGATGCTGGTTATCTCTATGATACGGCATCGCTTGAGAGGCTGGGCGTTCGTCATTGGGAGTGACGGGCGGGCTCTTGGTTGATGACAAGTGTCGATCGGGGGTGAAGCAGAATGATCATTTCTGCCTTGAAAAAGGGGAGGGGGAAGATGCCGATAATCCAGAGAGCGAAAGGTTTTTCTATCAGTAGAATTGCGGTAACGAGACTGCTTTTTGGTTTTGGCTTAAGCCTGTCTCCCATTATTGAATTTGCTCATGCCGATACGACCGATCAATTGCTGGAAGAACTCAAGCGCAAAGGAATTCTGACCTCGTCGGAATTCAAGAAGCTGAAAGCTAGGCATGAAAGTGAGGTCGAGGCTCAAAGGACACGAAGCAAAAATATCAAGCATGCCAATCTTGGCTCTCCGGATCAGAAGGTCAATATAGCTTCGCCGGATGACCGGTATGTCAAAGCCGCTAAGAAAGGGCTTGGCGTACGCATTGGTGATGTCGATGTCAGTTTGAGCGGTGCGGTTACATTCTTCGCCTCACAGGTCTTTAATCCGACTCATGGTCCCCAAGTGGATGGCGCCTTGATGACAACAGGCGCGAATAACAGCTTTGCGATCCGTGGAGGCGTGCCTCCGAGCTTGCTGCTTCTCAGTCTGTCTACCAATCAGATGGGCTATGATCTTGGTTTCACATTGGGCCTTTACACGGGTGGCTCAAATATCAATACCGGTTTCCTCAATGCCAATAGCGGCGGCGCGGCGGTGGCGCTCGGCACTCCAGGTATTGATGCGCGTCAAGTTTATGGCACGATCGGCACGCCGGAATTTGGGACTATCAAGATTGGACGTGATGTCGGGTTGTTCGCATCGGATTCCCTCTTTAACGATGACGCGATTTTCGGCGCGGGTGTTCCATTCTTCAATTCGACACCGCATAATTCAACGCTTGCGCATATTGGTTATGGATATCTCTATGCGGATTATATTCCGCAAATCAGCTATACATCACCAAATTTCAATGGCGTGACATTCTCGATTGGTGCATTCACTCCCTTGCAGGAGTTTAATTTCTCTGGTGATTCAGGCACGATGACGGCCCATGACCAACCGATGATCCAGGGCCGTTTGAAATATGCCGGCGTCCTGACGGAGGGCGTTGGCCTGTCCCTATGGACGAGTGCCTTGACGCAGCAGCATAGGGCAGAGGTTGGGGATGCTGTCAATTTGGCGCCCGGGACGAATATCCGTGCCTATGGGGTTGATGGCGGCATAAAACTCGATATTGCGCCCGTGAGCTTTCTCGTTTCCGCCTATTACGGCAATGGACTCGGGACGGCAGCGCTATTCTATGATGGCATTTCTGTAAATGGTGTGAAACGTCAATCTTATGGTGGTTATGCGCAGGGTAGTTTCCGAATTTCCGATCGCTTCAGGGTTGGTGCCAGCTGGGGGATAAGCCTGCTTGATTCCGTCTATGGAGATCCCGGCACACTCATCCGGTCCAGTGACGCCTATATGGGATTTGCCCGCTATAAACTGACGGAGTGGATGTCCCTCGAGGCTGAATACATACACACGACGCAAAAGAATCAAACGGGATCTGGCTATAGTAATAATGCGATGCTTTTCGGATCCGTCCTCGCGTTTTAGCGTGAGAGTTGGCGATGGATGGCTCGCTAGCGATAATGGTGTCTGAGGGTCGTCTGGTGGTGTTGAAATCAGATTGACCCTCTGTTCAATGAACCAACAGTGGAAAGGTCGATTGTACGGCTGATGCCAGTCCTTCGGCCTTGATGCTATGATCCGGATCAAACAAGTCCGTATCATCACGGGATGTTACGAGAAAGCTGTGGTCAAGTACCTGCTATGTCAAGCTCGTCGCGACAAGATTTGATGTACCGCCGCTTATGAGTTGACGCCCTGAGTGGAACCGATTTCCCCATGATATTCTTCGGTCAGGAAGTAAGTATCAAGAGTCTCTAAAAGCTCACTTGTCAAAATTCAAATTTTCTAAAAAGTAGTATGAGTCTAATCTCAGAGATAGTGTGGCTAGATTATAGGCTTATAATCTAAAATATCGCGTGGTTCTGGCCTATACCTTCCTCATCCAGCTTCTCAGCGCGGCGAGTGGGCCGCATGCTTGCTGTGTGGACTCCCGTGGGATTTAGTCTCCTGCCTCAGGTGCTGTCCCGGAGTCTCCAGCCCAAACCAAAACTGTTCCTGCCAGGAAATCTGCGGTTGCCGAGGCTTCTTTGTCGAAAAGCAGCACCGATAATGCGATTGCGGATGTTGGTCATATATCATCGAATGCCAATTGTCTCAGCGCGCTGCTTGAAGATGTCGGTGTGACAACGGAGAAGCATAGTAAGGTCTTTTTCCCTAAATAATTTATCGCTCTCTGAGTGTGGGTCGATTGATGACCCGATATTCGATGAGACCGGGCGATTGTGGATGCCAACTTTCTCGTGATGCAAAAGAGATTGCGTGGGCATAAAATCCACTTGATTTATAAATCTACTAGAATAGTATATTTATAATCCAATTTTGCACGGACGCTTTTCACGATGACGGCTGCGCTCGCTCCTTCGCCTTCTCCTTTTTCCGATTCAAATATCGACCTGTTTCAGGCCGAGGGTGGCGTGCAGGGGTTACTGCTTCCTGAATTGCCAAAGCCGTCTTACCGTACGACGGCAATCGTCCTCATTGTCTATGCTCTCGCGCTCGCCGGCGTAGTCACCTATTCAGCAAAGCCGGTTGAGGCGCCGCTGGAAGAACCGCTCGAATTGGTGATCGAGCCCGCTGCGCCCGCACCGGAGGCGCCGCCGACCGCCGAAGAAAGGCCGGTTGAACAGCCACCTGAGGTGCCGCCCGTGGAGGAGCCTCCGGTTGAGGAGCCGCCGCAGGATCTGGCTCCGCCGCCTCCGCCCGCTGTCGAGCCGGAACCCGTGGTCCCGGTTGAGCCGCCGAAGCCCATTCCACCCAAACCCGTCAAGAAGGTTGAGAAGAAGCCCCCGCCAGCGAAGCCCGCTGTCAAAAAGCCCACCGCAGCCTCAGCCAATCACGCAGCGCCGCCCGGTTCTGCCGGCACTGGCGGGGCTGGACCATCAAATGCGGTGGTTTCCGGTTATGCCAATCTCGTCCATGCTCGTATTGCACGTGTCGCTGGCAATAATTATCCGCGTGCCGCGCTGGCTTCTGGCGCTTCCGGCCGTGTCCCCTATCACATCGTTATCGGGCCCTCCGGCGAACTCATCTCAAAGAGCATCACGCCTTCCGGCAATCCGGCCCTCGACGCCGCCGCCGCCGCCGCGCTTGCCCGCGCCGCGCCCTTTCCGCCCTCCGGCATGTCGCGTCCGGTCTCCCTCTCCGGTGCCATTGCTTACCGCCTGCATTGAGCCGACGGCCTCGTCTCGACAATCATTCTTCCCACGCTAAACCCATAGAGGATAATCAATGAGTGATCCCATCACGGCTGCCCCGGCCGCTGCTCACGTCCTGTCCCCGGTCGAGCTGTTTCTGCAAGCTGATAGCGTCGTCAAGACGGTGATGATTCTCCTGGTCCTCGCCTCTGTTTGGGGATGGGTCGTCATCTTCAACAAGCTCATCCGTCTGCGTGTATTGCATAAACGTGCAGAGAAACTGCTCAGGAGCGTACAGCAGGGTTTGCCAGTATCTTCGCTCGCCGAGAGCTTCAATGCAGCCCCTGTCAATGATCCTCTGGTTGCCGTCTACCGTGCGATGATCGAAGAGCATGCCCGTTCCGCCGATCTCGTCTACACCGATGGTCAACGTGAAAGTCTACAGGAGCGCATTCATCGCGTTGCGCAGCTTGCCAGTTCCAATGCCATCGATCAATTGCAAAGCTCGCTTTCCGGACTTGCCACCATCGGTTCCGTCGCGCCTTTCGTTGGCCTTTTCGGCACGGTCTGGGGCATCATGAATTCGTTCCAAGGCATTGCCGCCTCCAACAACACCAGCCTGTCGGTCGTTGCGCCTGGTATTGCTGAGGCGCTTTTTGCCACCGCGCTCGGCCTCGTGGCGGCGATTCCAGCGGTTGTCTTCTATAACCGTATTGGCACCGACATCAGCAAATACAGCAAGAGACTCTCTTCCTTTATTAACGTTTTTGAAATCGAGCTTTCCCGTCAATTGTCCAAGAAAGGAGATCGCAATGGCCTTCGCGTCGCCTAAAGCCGATGGAGGTGAAGCCGCTCCCATGAGCGACATGAATGTCACGCCGCTGGTCGATGTGATGCTCGTTCTGCTCATTGTTTTCATGGTCGCTGCTCCCTTGATGGCGACGGGTGTTCCGGTCGATCTGCCGAAAGCGCAGACGAAGCCGCTGAACGAGCAGAAACCGCCGATCGCCGTCAGTATCGACAGTTCAGGCAAATTCTTCGTCGATCAGTCGGAAGTCGCGTCCGAGGAACTGGTGTATGTGCTTGGCCAGAATGCCGAGAGCAAGGATCGCCGTATTCACGTCCGTGGGGACAAATCGATTGCCTATGGCAAGGTGATAGAAGTGATGGGCCTCATCAATTCCGCCGGTTACACCAAGGTCGCCCTCGTGTCCGAAGCCCCCGGTCCCGCCAGTCCGGCAACGGTCGCGCCAACGGCAACCGTTACGCCATAAAGCGACGCGTCTTGAACTTTTTTTCGTACCTCCCGCTCCTCCTCCTGGCGCTCGTATCCCGCGAGCGCCGCTTTTTTAGCTGTCATTCAACAATGAAGTTTCTGTCGCATCAGATCCTCATCTTGCTCTTGATGGCATTGTTCGGCATGGTATCGATTGACTGCAGCCGGGCGACTGAACGCGTTTTGCGTATTGGTGATCAGAAAGGCGGTCTCCATGCGCTCATGAACGCAGCCAATGTATTGGACACGTCCTATCGCATCGAATGGATGGTGTTTCCGGCTGCCGCACCGCTGTTTGAAGCCTTGCGTAGCGGGGCGATCGACGCCGGTTGGGTGGGTGACGCACCATTTGTTTTCGCGGCGGCAACCTCGGCCCCGGTTAAGGCCATTTACGCTGCGCGGGCGGATGGAACCAGCACTGCCATCCTCGCCGCACCGCAGACGCCGATTCACAATCCCGAAGACCTGAAAGGCAAGCGGATTGCCGTCGCCCGTGGCTCGATCGGTCATTACATTCTCGCACGTGCGCTCGAGAGTGCGCATCTTTCGTTGAACGATGTTAGGCCTGTCTTTCTCTCGCCGGCCGATGCACGCGCCGCACTGAAATCCGGTTCCGTCGACGCTTGGGCCACCTGGGAACCCTACACCGCGCAGTCGGAGCAGGAGGATGGCACAAGGCGTATCATCGATGGAGGCAAGGGGCTTCTCAGCGGATTGATCTATCTCGTCGCGGTGAACAAAGCAGTTTTGACCAACAATGATCTTCTTGCCGATTTCGTCCGGCGTCTCGCCAGGGCTCATGTCTGGGCGCAGACTCATCTTGACGATTATGCGGTTGTTTGGGCGAAAGAAACCGGGCTATCCGAGACAATCGCCCGTCACGCCCTCGGACGCCTGATCTATTCCCCGGTTGCCATCGATGATCATATCGTCACCGAGCAACAGGATACTGTCGCGGCCTATGCCAGGACGAAAATCATCCCGGCGCCGTTCGATACCTCGCCATTTTTCGATGCGCGGTTCAACGAGGTGCTTTTACATTGACCATGGCGCCGGGGATCCTTTGCTTCTTGAGCCGCCGAGAAGGGCAGGCTTGAGCTTTGTCAACACACCGCCTAAAAAATTCACAATAGTCGCCGTGATGCCGTTTCATTACTTTATAAGCTGATCCATCATTTTATATACTCATATCTTTCGCTCACATGTCGCGGCCATGGCGATGACCTGACATGAGGCTCGTGAGGAATTACTTGGTCCGTGATCCGTCCATCCATTCTCTTCATGATTGATGTCGGCGGTAAAAGAGCCTCCGATAATGAGCGGGCGGGCCGTCGAACGGCAGAGACAGAACTGAATCGGCATGTCCAGTTGCTCGATGGTTTGGACGTGCCTGCTAGGCAATCAATCCAGAGACGGAGATGTGAATATGGCGCCTGCTTCCTCAGTGTATGTGCTGCCCCGTGCCGTGACATCCAATCTCTCTGCACCGACGCCGCAGAATGATCTAACCATAGCGCTCTCATCGCTGACCGAGGAATTTGCGTCGCGGGCGGCTCAGCATGACAGGGAAGGATCATTCGCCTTTGAGAATATCGCGCGCTTGCACGAACTGGGGCTGCTTGCTTTTGCGGTGCCGTCGGCAAGTGGTGGAGGTCTTCCGGAGACTTTCGGAGGGGGCGCGGCAACTCTGCAGGCCGCCGCCCAGATTGTCCGTGCCATTGGTAAGGGTGACCCTTCGACCGGGCTCGTCCTTGTCATGCAATATGTCCATCACATTGCGATAGATTTGGATGGACATTGGCCCAAAGCCCTGCGTGAAATCGTCCAGCGCGATGCTGTGGACAATGGTGCTCTCATCAATTCACTGCGTGTCGAACCGGAACTCGGCTCTCCAGCGCGCGGTGGATTGCCGCAAACGGTAGGACGGCGCACCCCGAAAGGCTGGCGTATCTCTGGCCGTAAACTCTATTCTACGGGCATTCCGGCGCTCACCTGGCTAGCTGTGTGGGGCCGTACCGATGAGGACGAGCCGAGGGTTGGTGCCTTTCTGGTGCATCGGCAGACGCCTGGTATCAAGGTCATCGAGAACTGGGATCATCTCGGTATGCGGGCGAGTGGAAGTCATGAAGTCGTCTTCGATGAAGTCCTGGTGCCTTTCGATCATGCCATCAATCTGCAGCCACCTTCGGTTCAACGTGGTCTGGATCCGTTACAGCTTATATGGATGGCGGTGCTACTGAGTGCGCTTTATGATGGTGTGGCGCATGCCGCACGGGATTGGTTCGTGCAATTTGCCAAGGAACGGGTTCCATCCAATCTCAATGCACCGCTTGCAAGTCTTGAGCGGTTTCAGGAAGCCGTCGGCCGTATTGACGCTTTGTTGTTCAATAATGCGATCCTGCTCGAAAATTTCGCGGGCTCCGTGGACGAGGGGCACCGGCCGTCGGGACGGGACTGTAATTTCATCAAATATCTTGCCACCGGCAATGTAATTGCGGCTGTTGAACAGGCTGTCGAACTGTCCGGAAACCCGGGTCTCTCCCGTGCAAATCCTCTTGAACGGCACTATCGCGATATTTTGTGCAGCCGTATCCATACACCTCAGAACGACGTTATTCTCTCCAGCGCCGGACGGGAGGCTTTCGCTGCCACGCCCGGATCCGAGCGGGCCTGAGACGTGCTGAGGACCGAAGGTGGATCGGATGTTTCAGGAACACTTCACCAAAAAGAAGGAGCATGTTCCGATGGTCGGAAAATGCTCTGCATATGACAGGATTTTCGAGACTGTGGGTATCAATAGAGAGGGAAAGAGTCAGCTGTCATAGCCTGGCAGTTCCCTGTCCAGCCGGCGGAGCAGGGCTGCCCAGGCCAGTTTGTCGTGATTATTGTCTGGGTCGATCGCCCTTGTCATGGAAGGGGCCCATACAGCAGAGCTACATTATATGAAACGTCATCCTGATTGGAAGCCGCTACCCCCGCGACGTTGAATTGTGTCCGTTTCATTTGTCTGCGTCACAGAAAGTCCGATGCTTGTGTCAGATGACTACGAATCCGTGAGAAGCGTCACGGGCAAGCTGTTCGACCAGTCCATATTCCCATTCGAGATAGGCTTCCATCGCGGCAACCGGATTGTCCGTTCCCTCATAGGGGCGCCGATAAATATCGTCGATCTTCGTCGCGGCACGCAGCAAACCGTCTTCGAAAGGAAGGCGGGCCTCGTTCCAGCTATTTGTTCCGCCTTCCAGATGGAAGATCTCGGCTTGAAACAGGAGTCCGAAATCCTCCACCGCATAGGCTGCAAGAAACCCATCCGGTGAGGTCAGAACAATTGTCTGGTTGTTTGGTACCTTTTCGAAGACTTCTGCTGTATGCGCTCGCACGGCAAACCACGCTCCTGGAATGTGCCCTTGCCGATAAATGGAGCTTGGAGCAAGTTCAATGAGGGTTACCTCATTGCGCGCAAGTTTGTTGGCAAGCTGCTGCACCGTGATGGCTGGTGCCGGTAGAGTGCATTCGGATACAATGCAGCATTTACGGCTGTGATTTCTATGCTTTGTCGTTTCATTGAACGCTGCACAAGATTATGACTTGCCGACAATCAAAATATATAATACATAGATTAAGTGAATTATGACGTCACAACCTCCTCCCATGGGTCCCATCCATGCCGTTTTCCATCTCGCCGCATCAACGTCGGTTGTTCCTCAAGGGAGCTGGGGCCTTGGGCCTTGTCATCCCCTTTGGGCTTTCCTTTCGAACCGATGTGGCGGCTGGCCCGAATCGGCTCGCGCCTCTGGTTGGGGAATGGCCGCTTTGCCGCACTGCGGCTTCCGGAGATGCCGCAGCCGGTGCTCCGGCTGTGGGGCCTTTGCGCAAAATCAATTTCGCCTGGAACGCGACAGCCGCTTGCCTGCCGACAATTCCCGCCGCGCTGGACAAAGGCTATTTCGCCAAGAATGGCCTTGATGTTTCTCTCATCAATTATTCCGGTTCGACCGATCAATTGCTGGAAACGCTTGCCACTGGAAAGGCCGATGCCGCCGTTGGCATGGCGCTGAGATGGTTGAAACCGCTAGAGCAGGGCTTCGATGTCAAGATTGTCGCTGGACTGCATGGTGGCTGTCTGCGCCTGCTCGCGCCCAAAGCGTCAGGTATCAGCGCACTGAAGGACCTGAAAGGCAAGACAATTGCTGTCAGCGATACAAACTCTCCGGCCAGGAATTTCTTCGCGATCCTTCTGAAGAAGGCCGGTGTCGATCCGGAGCATGATGTCGATTACAAGATTTACCCTCAGCCGCTCCTTCGCGCGGCCGTCGAAAAGGGTGAAGCCCAGGCCTGCGCCGACGGCGATCCCTATACCTATTCCTGGCTGAAGGATGGGACCTTCGCGGAAGTCTCGTCCAACATGCGGGATGATTACGCGCAGCTAACCTGCTGTATCATTGGTGTGAGCGGCAAGCTGCTGCGTGAAGACAAGAAGGCCGTGGCGGCCCTCGTCCGTTCGCTACTCGATGCCGGCGAATTCACGGCGGCCCATCCGGATGAATCGGCAGCGGCGCTCGCGCCTTATGTCACCTCCATCAGCGTCGCCGAACTCGCGGGGCTTGCCCGCTATCACACCCATCATGCGCATCCGGTGGGCGCTGATCTCAAACGCGAACTCACGCATTATGCGCAAGACTTGAAATTGATCGATGTCCTGAAACGGAGCACGGATCCCGCGCGCTATGCTGACCGGATCGTCGTGGATGTCTTGAGCAGCTGAGGTGTCATCATGTCCGCGTTGATTTCCACTCGTGATGCTGATCCTGCGGGCTCCTTCAGGCCACAGGAAAGCACCGTTTCCGCGAGTAAGAAATCTGTAGCCGGTCATTCCCAGGCGATTGTCATTCTTGCCTTTGCCGCGAGTGCGGCATGGGGATCGGCCGGCATCATCACACAAGTTGCCGAGGATGTTGGGGATTGGGGGCGGGCGACTGAATTTGCGATTTTGGCCGAGGTGGTTTCGGGGCTCTTGTTCACCATTGGTTTGCTGCACCTCTTTCTGCCCAGAATCGTGGCGCCGGTGCTCCGGTTTCTTCCCTGGAGCCTGGTGCTCGGCCTGTTTCTCGCCGCCTGGGAATGGAGCACGGCCAAGTCCGGCCTGCTGCCTATGCCGTTCTTTCCCCCGCCGCAGGCTTTACTGGAAGTCTTTTTGGACGATGGCGGTAAATTGCTTGAAAGCGTCCTGGCTTCACTGGAATTATTGAGTCTCGGTGTCTTCTTCGGTGCCGTGGTGGGATTCGGCCTTGGAGTCGCGCTCGGCTGCTGGAAAGCGATCGGTTATTGGATGCATCCAATTCTTAGGCTCATCGGTCCCTTGCCACCGGTCGCCTGGCTGCCGCTCGCCTTTTTCGCCTTCCCTTCGAGCCACGCGGCGAGCATTTTCCTGATCGCCCTTGCAGTGGGATTTCCCGTAACGATTCTGACCTGGTCCGGTGTGCGCGGGGTCGACCCGGCTTATTATGATGTCGCGCGGACGATGGGCGCGAGCCGCTGGTTCCTGATCCGCAAGGTCGCGATCCCTGCTGCCTTGCCACATGTCTTCATCGGTCTGTTCATGGGCCTTGGCGCATCATTCGTCGTATTGGTGACTGCTGAAATGATGGGCGTGAAGGCGGGCCTCGGCTTCTACATGAATTGGGCGCAAGGGTGGGCGGCCTATGCCAATATGTATGCCTGTCTTCTGGTTATGGCGCTGATGTGTTCCAGTCTCGTGACCCTTCTCTTCAAGGTGCGCGACTGGTTGCTCTCGTATCAGAAGAATGCGCTCCAATGGTAGAGTCCGCGCTGCGTGAAAGGACTTCTGGCGAGGTCTCGGCGTCCTCCCTCCAGGCATCCCTTCTCCCGGCGCTTGCCGTGCGTGATGTCAGCCACGGCTTCTTCCTGCGAGACACGCATCTGCAGGTCCTCGATCGTGTTGATTTCAGCGTAGGGGTGGGCGAATTCATTGCCTTGCTGGGACCGAGTGGCTGTGGCAAGTCCACCCTCCTACGTCTTGTCGCTGGTCTTGAGACGCCGGTTTCCGGCGTCGTCGCCACGGAAGAAGGTCCAATTTTGGGTCCCGATCCGTCCCGGATCCTCGTGTTCCAGGATCCGACGTTATTCCCCTGGCGCAAGGTTTGGGACAATATCGCAATAGGTCTCGAAGCGCGCGGGCTCTTGCGTGCGAGCCGGGCACGTGTCGATGATGTCCTGCGACTGGTGGGTCTGCAAAATTTCGCCAATGCCTATCCGCATCAACTCTCCGGCGGCATGGCGCAGCGTGTCTCTCTGGCACGTGCCCTGGTCAATGATCCGAAATTCCTGTTGCTCGATGAACCGCTCGGCAAGCTCGACGCCCTGACGCGTTTGTCCATGCAAGGCGAAATCGTGCGGATCTGGCAAAGTGCCGGATTTGTGGCTTTGCTCGTCACCCATGATATCGAGGAAGCTCTTCTGATGGCGACGCGTGTACTCGTCTTCAGTGAGCGTCCAGCCCGCATCAAGGCGGATATCAGGATCGATAAAGCCTACCCGCGTCATCGCGATGATGAGGATCTCGTCCGCCAACGCCATGAGATTCTGACACTCCTTGGCCATGCCTCGGATTGGTGAAACATGGAGTCGGATTGCGTCAACACGCTTCGCTCGCGACGCCAGATTATGATGCCGGTGAGGCAGCAATCGCTTGTTGCCCAACGAATGTGTCGAGGCTGAGCGATATTGATTCATTATGCTGCCGTCTGTGATTTGCTTAACTCGGGCTTGGTTGCCTCGGGATTGTTGACCATGATGGTCCCTTCATCGTGGCCATCTTCAATAGCAACGGATACGGCCCGGCAGCCTCAGCCATGCGTTTGATTCTTCGCCGGTCTGGAGCGTGCAGATGGATGATTCGCTGCAATCGCGGCCGGATAAAAAATCCGGAGCCTTGAGCCATTCCGAATCTCGGCTGTCATGATCGTTTCCCGGGAAGCGTGAGACGAGATGTGGGTGGCACGCGCCTTCAATTCGGCAGTCATGGTCCCGATGTAAGTGCTAACGAACCGCAAGCGCCGAAGCACTGCAACCTGCTCTCCGTCTGTCAGGGCAGCGCGATTCCAGAAGAAAGATATCGAGGGACACGAAGCCCGATCTTTCAACGGGCTTCTGCAAGGATAAAGCTGATTAAAACGAAGAAGAAATTGGTGGAGCCAGGCGGAATCGAACCGCCGACCTCTTCAATGCCATTGAAGCGCTCTCCCAACTGAGCTATGACCCCGAACCATTTTGAGACCCTGTATCATAGAAACGTATTGTTTAGCGAGTAAACATTTCCATGCTGGGTTCTTTGGGAATTTGGAGAGGGGATACCTCTCAAATCCCGCCCTTCCGTTTGGGCCGGAAGGCTGCGAAGCAGCGCCGCCGCTTCGTTACGGCCGGTGTATAGCCGCAACCGAAGCGTTCGACAAGCTAAACATTAGCGTTCTTCATCATCTTCTAAATCGCCGTCGATCAGATCGGCGACATCGTCGTTGTCTTCTTCCTCTTCCTCGAGGAAGGTGTCGTCGGCGACTTCGATTTCCACGTCGTCGGCATCCGCATCAATGGTGACCTTGTCTTCGCCGGCTTCCGCATCCTCCAGCGAAATAAGCTCGGCGCCAGCCGGCATTTCCATCTCGTCGTCATCGGCCGCCGCCGTCGCTCGTTGCGCCGTCCGGGCCATGGCGGGAGACTGGAACAAGGTTCCGCATTTAGGACAGACGATAGGCGTGCGGTTCAAATCGAAAAACCGCGTGCCGCAATTCTGGCACTGGTGCTTACCGCCAAGTTCTGGTTTCGCCACAGGCAATCCTCTAATGAGACAATGGTTTCGCCAAACATGGGCCAAGTAGGGATAGCAACCCGAAAGGGAAAGGGCGCCAAACCCGGGGGCTCCCGTTATTTGTGCGAAACCTTTCTGTCAAATAGGAAATGGGCGCAAGATATGATTTCGCGCTTTCTTCGCTGAAAGGCCGAAAATTCATCAAATCCTGCGAGCCGTGAGCCTTTGCATCGCCACGAGCTTTACGTTGGTTCGCCTTGACTTGCGAGGGGGTTCGCGGGCACTGAAAGGCTTCTTTTCTAACAAGCGTCTCCTGATGGGGCGGTTCGGCATTGCCAGCTGCTGCGAGAGGGGCTTTTTCGACACGGCTTCCGGGACACCCGCCCTTCACGCCGCTGGATTGAGGTCAGGAGCGGATTTGGATGATCATTGCCATTGATGGCCCCGCGGCTTCCGGCAAGGGGACCCTGGCGCGGCGCCTGGCGCGGCATTTCAATCTGCCGCATCTCGATACCGGGCTGCTTTATCGCGCGACCGCCTATGCCATGCTGAAGAAGGGTGAGGATTTGGCTGATCACGCTGCGGCGGTCGCGGCGGCCCGAGGACTTAATCTCTCCACGCTCGATCCCGAGCTTTTGCGGGGAGGGGAAGTGGGCCAGGCGGCCTCCATCGTCGCTGCCATACCGCAGGTGCGGGCCGCCTTGCGCGATTTGCAGCGCGATTTTGCCTCCACGCCGGGTGGCGCCGTGCTCGATGGCCGAGACATCGGAACCGAAATTTGTCCTGAAGCCGATATCAAGATTTTCGTCACGGCGAGCCTTTCCGCCCGCGCGCTGCGCCGCGCGAACGAATTGTACGGCCAGACGGCGGAAGCCCATCTGGCCACGATCCGCGATGAAATTCAGGCACGCGATGAGCGCGATGCGAATCGCGCCGTTGCGCCGTTCCACGCGGCGCCCGATGCCGTCGTGCTCGATACGACGGAACTGGACAGGGATGGTGCTTTCGCGGCGGCGCTCTCGATCGTCGACGTGCAGGCGCGACCGCTCGCCTCCTGAAACCGCTGATGGTTTCCAGCATCGTGGCGTTATAGCCAAGCTTGAAGGTTCATTGAAAAAAAGGCAAAAACAGATGGGCCGGGAGTGTGGCCGTTTATTCTTGACCGTCGTTCCCGAAAAACTTTTTCCGCAGCCTTGATCATTTTATAAGCAAAGCAATTCTCCCATTTTACAGGCAAGGCGATCTTGAGCAAAGGCAACGGTTTGAAAATCGTTACGCTGCCCGATTCTGAGCGTGCCAGCACGGGTCCGGGAGAAGAAACGGACGATTCATCGTTCGAGGATCTGGCCGCCGATGCCGACAAAAGCCTCGCGCTGTCGAGGACGAGCTTACTCTCCAATATGGAAGGACGCAGGCGCTGGGCTTTTGTGCTGACCTTGTCGGCGCTCATCCATGCCAGCCTGATTTTGCCGCTTCTCCTTTTCTGGACGAGTGTGCCGGCTGATCCGGAACAGGCTCAAAAGGAAGTCCCCGTTGAAGTCGTGACCGAAGAGCAAGTCTCTCCGCCTTCGAAGCCGAAATCGGGACAGGGCAAAGACGATAAGCCGGACTCGGCGAAGCTCATGGCGGAAAAAGCCGCGAAGGAAGCAAAGGAAAAAGAAGAAAAAGCAAAAGCGCAACAGGCGGAAAAGGAAAAGGCGGAAAAAGACAAGGCCGAGCAGCAAAAGGCCGCTGAAGCGGCGGAAAAAAAGCTCGAGGAGAAGAAGGAAGCGGAGAAGCAGGAAGCCGCCAGAAAAAGCGAGGAAGAGAAGGCTCAGGCGACCAAGAATGATCTCGCCAAAACCGAGTCACAAAAGACCGAGCCGCCGAAATCTGATTCTTCCAAACAGGAAACCGAGAAACACGAGCCTTCGAAGCAGGACAGCGCCAAGCAGGAGCCGCCCAAACAGGAGGCAAAGCCCGAGCAGCAGGCCAAAAAAGAGCCGGAGAAGTCGGAGCAACAGAAGCCCGAACCCAAAAAGGCAGAGACGGCAAAATCCGAACCGGCCAAATCGAAACAGGCTCCCGCCAAGCATCAGGCGAAATCCGCAAAAGCCGCCGAATCGGCCGCCAGGAAGGAAGCGGCCAGGGATGAGTCGGCCAAGGATGATTCGGCAAAGAGCCAAGGGGCCAGAGCAAAGGCCGCCAGGAACGAAAGTGGCAAGACTGCCGCGGCAAGCGCAAGACAGAATGCTACGGCGCGTTACGCGATGGCGCCTACGGCACAACAAAAGCCCCTGCCGCCCTCCCAGAGTACCCTCGATCAGGCTCTGGGTCGGCCAGGCCTGGGCTTTGATCCAGATCGTTTCCGCGCCGTCGCGGTGCCGCTGCCATCGGAAGATGGAGATGAATTGATGAGCTATAAGCTCATCGTCTTCGGCCTTCTTGAACGATCCAAACATTACCCGGAAACCGCCTTGCAGCGTGGCGCGCGGGGGCGGGCGGTGGTCGGTTTCAGCCTTGATGAGGAAGGGCGCGTCGTCGATCTCGAATTGCTGAAGTCGAGCGGTGAGGCCGACCTTGATGTCGAAAGCCTCGCGCTCGTGGATCGCGCGAGCCCGTTCCCAGTCCCGCCTCCAGGCGCTCAGCGGACCTTCGCCGCCGAGATCGGCTTCGGCGTCAGTAGCGACGACCCGGACGAATAGGGTGTCCGAATCCTCACGCCGCCAATCGGGCGATTGCTGGAGCGTTTCGGATTTATCCGAAACGCTCCACTCAGAAACAGAGCATTTTCAAAGCAATTCAATTGCTCTCGGAAAATGCTCCAGCCGTACGTACATGCGTGGTTGAAATCGCCTCGCAGGCCGATGGTGAATCGGCCACGATGCGGCATCCCGCGGGAATCTATTCCCATGGAAAATATTCTCGCTCCTGAAATATTTTAATGCTTTGACGATCCCGATACAGCGAGTGGCCTGTATTCTTCAGTGATGGGGAATTCGGGGGGAGTAGTGGAAGTGATGGCGGTTTTGATAACGGTCGCCGAGCGTAGTGTTCTCGCTTTCGCGTCGATTTTATTTTTCATACAGATTGTCTCGCACGAAATCGGTTATCAGCTTGGCAGGCGGGATCACGCCCGGAAGGAGAATCCGGAGACCGTTGGTGTGATCGTTGGCGGTATGCTTGGGCTCTTGGCCTTCGTTCTTGCCTTGACGCTTTCCTTCGCCAATACGCGTTTCAGCGAGCGCAGAATGGGAAGCCTTGCCGAAACCAATGCCATCGGAACGGCATGGCTGCGGGCCAAAGCCGTCGGGACGCCACGCGCCGAAGAGATCGCCAGTCTCCTCGAACAATATGCCAAGGTGCGGGCGGATTTCATTGCTGCCGGGCGGACCGAACAGGCAGTTGTTGAGGCATCCAACCAGCGCACCAATGCGCTGCAATCGGCCCTATGGGGGCATCTCGCAGCCATCGTCCGCGAGCAGCCCAACCCCGTTACCAATGCACTGATGACGGCCTTGAACGACACGTTCGACGCGAGTGCGACCGAGCGTTTCGCTTATGAGACACGCCTGCCGCCGCAACTCTTCTGGCTGCTCGTCGGCATGACGATGCTGTGTATGGGCTCGCTCGGTTATCAGTTCGGCTTGAAGGAAAAGCCGTCGCGCGTCCTTATCGCATTGCTGACGCTCATGTGGACTTCTGTCATCGTGGACATTCTCGATCTCGCATCGGCGCGACTCGGCAGTATCCGGACGGAGACGACTGTCTACGACTGGACGATTCAGAGCTTCAAGGGTGGCCTCACCATTCCTCCTCTCGTGACACAGCCGTAAAGAGCAAGGCGAACTTATCTTGCCATGGCGACAATCAAGGGAGGTGCGGTATCCGCCCGTTTCTTGCCGGAAAACCGTCCTTGTCGCCGGTCGGTCTTTATCTTTGGTATGTCTTTAGCCACGCGATGACAGCGGAAGCGTTTTTGTCGGGAGGGAAGACGGGATAAAAGACGTTTACGATCTTTCCGGCGTCGATGATGAGTGTAAGACGCTTGAGGAATGTTGTGCCATTGATGTCGAAAGCCGGCAGTTCGAGCGCTTCGGCAAAGGTCCGTTCATGATCGGAAAGCAGAGGGTAGGGGAGATGCAGCCGTTCAGCCGCCTCTTGCTGGTACACACTCTCCTGCGTCGAAAGGCCAAAGAGATGATCGACATGCAAGGCCTGTAATTCGGCGAAGTGATCTCGAAAGGCGCAGGCTTGAGGGGTGCATCCTCTGGCGCCGGGGATCATATCCCACTCTTCCGGTAAAGGCGTGTCCGGCCGTCCGGTCATGGGATAGACGTAGACCACGGCGATCCCGGTGAGTTTTGCCAAGGTGACGAGGCTTCCATCTGTTGCCGCCAAGGGTACAGGCGGCACAATCGCATGGAGCAGGTGATCGGCTTTGCCGTCATCGATTGGCGCTGGAATCCGGGTCCAATCGACCCCCTGGTCCTTGTTCATCCGATTGCTCGCGCGTTTGAGATCGCAATATTCGGCCGATTGATTGTCATGATGGCCAAGGTCGTTTCGGAACGGCATATTGACGGATGCCTTCTAAAAAATCTGGACGAATGGGGGCGATCTATTGGGCCGATGTTGCGACGGCTGTCGCTTTTCGGACAAGGCGCCGTCCGGATTGCGATAGGATTGCCTGTTTTGCCGCCGCGAGCCTCTTGTCGGCGCCTGTGCGCCTTGCTAAATTAGCAACTTCACCTGCTTGTCACCCGCCGTCCATGCGCCGGCCCGCGAATGCGGCGGTCCTGTACGATTCCACAGGCCCCGGCGGCCGACAAGCCATGCAACTCTGACCCCCGCCGGCGCCGCCCGAACTTTCGGGCACCCAGGAGACCAAATGGCATCTACTTCCACCTACGCGCCTTCGCGCGAGGATTTCGCTGCGCTTCTCGACGAGAGCTACGGCCAGAACGACGCCCTTGAAGGTACGGTCATCAAGGGCACTGTCGTCGCCATCGAGAAAGACGTCGCTGTTATTGATATCGGTCTGAAGACCGAGGGACGTGTCCCGCTCAAGGAATTCCAGGGCCCCGGCCGTGAAGGCTCGCTGCAAGTCGGCGACGAGGTCGAAGTCTATCTCGAACGGATCGAGAATGCACTCGGCGAAGCGGTCATCTCGCGCGACAAGGCCCGGCGCGAGGAAAGCTGGGTCAAGCTCGAAAAGGCCTTCGAGAACCAGGAAAAGGTTGAAGGCATCATCTTCAACCAGGTCAAGGGCGGCTTTACCGTCGATCTCGATGGCGCCGTCGCCTTCCTGCCGCGCAGCCAGGTCGATATCCGCCCGATCCGCGACGTCGCGCCGCTGATGCAGGTGCCGCAGCCGTTCCAGATTCTGAAAATGGATCGCCGCCGTGGCAATATCGTCGTCTCGCGCCGTACCGTTCTCGAGGAATCGCGCGCCGAACAGCGCCACGAGATCGTTGCCAACCTCGAAGAGGGGCAGGTGATCGAGGGTATGGTGAAGAACATCACCGATTACGGCGCCTTCGTCGATCTCGGTGGCATCGATGGTCTTCTGCACGTCACCGATATTGCCTGGCGCCGTGTCAATCACCCGACCGAAGTGCTTTCCATCGGCCAGACGGTGCGCGTGAAGATCATCAAGATCAACCACGACACGCATCGCATCTCGCTCGGCATGAAGCAATTGCTGGACGATCCGTGGCAGGGCATCGAGGCGAAATATCCGATCAATGCCCGCTTCCATGGCCGTGTGACGAACATCACCGACTACGGCGCCTTCGTCGAGCTGGAGCCGGGTATCGAAGGTCTGATCCACGTTTCCGAAATGTCCTGGACAAAGAAGAACGTGCATCCCGGCAAGATCGTCGCGACGAGCCAGGAAGTCGACGTTCAGGTTCTGGAAGTCGATCCGGTCAAGCGCCGCATCTCCCTCGGCCTCAAGCAGACGCTTGCCAATCCGTGGGAAACCTTCGCCGAGAAATATCCGGTCGGTTCGGAAGTCGAGGGCGAGGTCAAGAACAAGACCGAATTCGGTCTGTTCATCGGTCTCGATGGCGATGTCGACGGCATGGTGCATCTCTCCGATCTCGACTGGAATCGGCCCGGCGAGCAGGCGATCGAGGATTACAAGAAGGGCGATATCGTTCGCGCCAAGGTTCTCGACGTCGATATGGAGAAGGAGCGGATTTCGCTCGGCATCAAGCAGCTTGGCAATGATCCCTTTGCGCAGAAACCGGCTGATGCTGCGGGCGGTGAAGAATCCGGCGATCTCAAGAAGGGCGCCGTCATCACCTGTGAAGTGCTGGAAGTGAAGGAAGGCGGTCTCGAGGTGCAGATCGTCGGGACCGATCTCAACACCTTCATCAAGCGCGCCGAACTCGCGCGTGATCGTGCTGACCAGCGGCCGGAGCGTTTCGCCGTTGGTGAGAAGGTCGATGCCCGCATCACCCAGTTCGACCGCAAGGCCCGCAAGATCGCTGTCTCGATCAAGGCGCTCGAAGTCGCCGAGGAGAAGGAAGCGATCGCGCAATATGGCTCGGCCGATTCTGGCGCCTCGCTCGGTGATATTCTCGGCGCGGCCCTCAAGGCGCGGGAAGGCAAGAAAGACTAATTCGCCTTCGATCCGTCCAAATCGCAGACCCGCGCGGAAAAATTCCGCGCGGGTTTTCTTTTGATTTGTGAAAAGAATGAGGTTCCCGATGCTGGCTCGAAACGGCGCTCATCCCATCGCCGTGGGCATCGATTTCGGCACGACGAACAGCGTCGTCGCCTTCGCCATGGCCGATGGGCGGGTCGAGAGCATGAGCTGGGAGGCGGCCTGGAGCGCCGTTCCCAATGAAAGAACCGCGACTTTCCGTAGCGCCATGATGTTCTGGCGGGAGAATGGAAAGGTGGCCCATGCGGCGGGGCCGGAGGCGATCGCCCGCGCCTTGACGGAGACCGGGGAACAACGTTTCATCCAGTCGATCAAGACACATCTGGCAAGCCGTCTGTTTACCGAGACAAGGCTTTATGGCCAGCGTTTTACCGTCGAACAGCTGGTTTCGGCGTTTCTGAACGATCTGTTTCAGGATGGGGGCCTCGCTGACGAGGAGCAGAAACAGGTCAGACTCCTGCCGGCGGTCGGCGGCAGGCCGGTCGTCTTCGCTGGTGAAAGACCCGATGAGACGCTCGCGATGGAACGTTTGCAGCGGGCTTTCGGCGGCGCGGGCTTCGAGACGATCGATTTTGCCTATGAACCGCTCGGCGCGGCCTATTGGTATGGCCGTGGCCTCGATCATGCGGAGACGATTCTCGTCGCCGATTTCGGCGGTGGCACGAGCGATTTTTCAGTCTTGCGTTTCGCGCCGGAGAATGGCCGCCTCAAGGCGGAGCCACTCGCCCATTCCGGTGTCGGCGTGGCGGGAGATACATTCGATTACCGGATTCTCGATCACGTCATCGCGCCCCGTCTCGGCAAGGGCAGTCTCTACCGCTCCTTCGACAAGCGCCTGCCGATTCCAGCCTATTTTCACGCGGCCTTCGCGCAATGGCATCAATTGTCCTGGCTGAAATCGCCGCAGACCCTGGCAGAATTGCGCAAGCTGCAGACAGCCGCCGAGGCACCCGCGGCGCTTGACGATCTCATCACTCTGATCGAATGCGATCTCGGTTTCGAACTGCACCGGGCAGTTGCTTCGCTCAAGGCGGAACTGTCTTCGATGGACAAGGCCATTTTCAGCTTCAAGCGGGAAGGCATTGCGATCGAAGCCGAGGTGGCGCGCAAGGATTTCGAGACATGGATCGCACCGGATATAGCGGCGCTCGCCGAGGCGATGGAAACGGCGCTGACGCAGGCGCAGGTGAAGGCCGATGCGATCGATGCCGTGTTTCTGACCGGGGGGACGTCCTATGTGCCGGCGGTACGTGGGCTCTTCGTCGAGCGTTTCGGCGAAAAACGCGTGTATATTGGCGATGCGTTCCAGTCGGTCGCCTCGGGTCTGGCTTTGCTGGCCGCTGACCGCATTCGTGCCGACCTGGAATAGAGGCCAGCATCAAGGATCAGAATCTGGCGACGGGATCCCATCGCAGAATCAAGCATATGAGGGATGGCGCTGGCGGAATCAGCGGTCCCGGCCTGACCCATGGCAAGGATGAGATTTCGTCAGAACCGCCCGCGCCGGCGGCTTTTTCTTCCGGCAATTTAAGATCGAATTTTATTCGATGGTTTTGCTTGCGGGGTTCACATGGGAGGCTTGGACTGTTGCCGGTTTCTCCGAATCCTCGGCCGGATCGAGCGTGAACAGCCAGGTTTCTGAAACCGGCTTACCGTTCCGCGTCAGCGTGATTGAGAGGTCACTTGTTTTGCGTTCCGCGAGCCTGATCGCGAAGCGAACGCGTGCTGCCTGGCTCCGCCCCGGGACAGATTCGAAATCGATGCTTTCGAGCGTCCCGGATGAGGCGGTCACATGGGGGGTGATGTCGGTGAGCGATGCCAATGCCTCGCCTTCAAAATCCACGACGATCCATTGGTGGAACTCTGGTTCGTCGTCGCGATAATGCATCGGCCGGGCGAGCCTGGTCGCCGTGCAGCGGCATAAATCGCTGGGATGGGGTTCCGTGGCGATCCAGTGGGCGCGATAGCGCAAATGATGGGTTTGACCGGCCCGTGCGGGTGCCGAGGGGCGAAAGAAGGCGACGATATTGTCGTTATATTCGCTTTGCGTGGGGATCTCGACGAGTTCGACCGTGCCTTCCGGCCACGGGCCTTTGGGCTCTATCCATAAGTTCGGCCTGCGCTCGAAATGGACAGCATCGAGATAATGCTGGACGTCGCGATCGCGCTGGATGAGCCCAAAGCCGCGCAAGCCGCTGCCAGGAAAGCTGCTGACGCGCACGGTGGCGGGATTGTCGAGCGGACGCCAGATATGGTGTCCGTCCTGCGTCCAAAGGGCAAGACCATCGGAATCATGCACTTCCGGCCGCCAGTCGGCTGAGCTTTCCTTGCGACGTTCTGAAAACCAGTACATGGACGTGAGCGGGGCAAGACCGAGCCGGGCAATTGATTTGCGCAGATGCAGCGTGAGCGTGACGTCGATGAGCGTGCGCTTTGGCGCGAGGCTGGTGTCGAAGCGGTAGACGCCGACAACGCTCGGCCCTTCAAGCCATGCATAGATCAGCGGCGGAAGGCTTTTGCGCGGTTCGATCCAGAATTGAGTGAAAGAGGGAAATTCCTCCTGACTGCCGGGTGCTGGCGCGACATCGATGGCGAGTCCGCGCGCGGAGAGGCCATACTGGCTCAAAGGTCCGGATGCGCGGAAATAAGAGGCGCCGAGAAAGGCGAAAAAATCGCCGAGACTGTCGCCATCGGGATAGTCCGCGGGCTTGTGCAGACGGAATCCGGCAAAACCTGTATCCGCTGGCAGGTTACGCGCCGGCGATTGCGCGGGCATGGTAAACAGATGCGGATTGTAAAGGACCGGGCGCGTTTGCGATCCCGTCACGACATTTATGCGCACCGGCTTGCGCTGTAATCTGCCGAGATGAAAGAATGTTGCGCGATAAGCGCCGGGACCGGAGGCGAACAAAGCGTTTTCGACCGGATGCTGAATGGCCCCGACGGCGTCATAATCGAGGGCGTCGAGAATGGCGCTATTGGTCTCTGCCAGTTCTTTATAGGGGAGGCGCGCAGCTCTACGGGCCCTTTCACGCAGTGCGGCGTAGGAAAAGGCTTTGGGAGCGCCAAGGGTGATGGCCCCAGGAACGGAATCAGCCGCGGCCTCCGAAAGCGCGCCGATTGTCCAGGACAGCCCACTTGCCATGCCTGTGCCGAGCAATGTTCGCCTGGTCAAATTCATCGTCAAATCAACACCTGAATAGCCATTCCGCCGCCGTCGCTGTGTGCGTTGCGCATCGCTGCGAGGGAAAGGGGCCAATATTACAGTCACGTTGAACGCTTCCTGACGGCATGTTTTGGAAAATGCGTTTTGTTGCGCGCGACGTACTATGAGGCCAATACCGGCGGTCTCCGGCTTTTGGCCTTAAAGGCACATATTTCAACGTCTCCAATTGCAGGGCGATGCGGTTTGACGCAATTCTGCGCGCATCTTGCGTCCCGTGACTATGATTGCCGATTGTCCGGGCTGCACCCTCTCCCGTCCCCGTCATTGGCATGCGACCGGAAGCCGGCGGTGTTGCATGCCGCCTATCGTTGCCTCCGTGCTGCGGCTCAAGGTGACTGCTCCTCACTGCGGTGCGTGAGCAGGGTTTCCATTGGCGAGGGTTTACAACACGAGGATAGCATCCCCGCTCGGTTTGGAAAACGGGGATGTTGCGCGTGCGAAGACGTGCCGCAAAACCAATCGTGGCGCGATTGGTGCCCCGCGGATCAAAATTTCAGCCACCTAATCAGCCGTCCAGCCGCACGACAGTTGAAATTCCACGCGGTTTACGGCATCTTAATGAATGGTCCCGGTCCCATCGACCGGTGCTACACAAGGATGGAAACGCTGAACCCTGCGATTCTAGCCGGGGCGGTCAAAGTACCCCCCCATCCGATACAAGGTTCGACCGAACCCGATATCGGTCCCGTCGTGCAGGCTGTGTTGACGAGCCTCGATGATTCGAAAGCCGAGGATATTGTCTCTATCGACCTGCATGGAAAAACCTCCATCGCCGATGCCATGATCATCGCCACAGGGCGTTCCAATACGCATGTGGGCGCCATTGCCGATCATTTGCTGAAGGTCTTGAAGGATCTCGGCCGCGTCGCCCCGAAAGTCGAGGGGCTGCAAAGCGGCGATTGGGTGCTGGTCGATGCCGGCGATGTCATCGTTCACATTTTCCGGCCGGAAGTGCGCCAGTTCTACAATCTGGAAAAAATGTGGGGTCTCGACCGCCCGAGCGAGCAACGTCCCCTTTAAGAGAAATTGCGCGCCGTGTTTCGCCGGTGTCGTTGGACTGTGGTCTATTGACGCTCGCTCGGCTTGGCGCTGCGGCGATCTCTTTATAAACCAGATCGTCCGCGCCGCGGGCTTGAGCGTTTCGGATCTGTCCGGAAACGCTCGACGTTTTGTAAACGCATCAAATTCCCTGAAAAGATTATCCGCTTTTGGTTTGATGCCCCTGGATTGACTTGCTCCTCTCATGCGTCTTCATCTCATCGGAATCGGAAAAGCCAAGGCCGGTGCCGAACGAGAGATGACGCTGCGCTATCTCGAGCGAGCGTCGCAGGCGGGCCGCGCCCTCGGGTTCTCGTCAGTCGATTTGAAGGAAATCGAGGAAAGCCGCGCACGGCGCGGAGAGGATCGCAAATCTCAGGAAGCCAAGGCGATCCGGGATCATCTGCCATCCGGAGGCGTGCTCGTTGCCTTCGACGAGCATGGCCGTACGATGGATAGCGAGGCTTTCGCCGCCTGTCTCGGTGCGGCGCGCGATTCCGGAAAATCCGTGATGACTCTGGTCATTGGCGGAGCGGATGGGCTCGCGCCGGATTTGACCGCCAGTGCAGCCCATATCATCGCCTTCGGCAAAATGACCTGGCCGCACCAATTGGTGCGCATCATGGCAGCGGAACAAATTTACCGGGCGATGACGATTCTCGCACATCATCCTTATCACCGTGCCTGATGTGTCAAATGCTGGACCCGTAACGGCGGGCACGGGACGTCAGCTTCCGGTCAGCCAGATTTGGTAGAAGCGTGCAGGTTTTGCCTGTCCGATTGATGGGCGGGGTGTTTTCATGAGCGTGTCGCTTTGGAATGCGCCCGTCATTTGTCGGAAAGTTTGAGACAATAACTAAAATTTAATCCTGGTTGATGCTGTTTCCTGCAAGATTCCCGCTAAATCTACAGCATCTGTTCCCGGAGGCGATCATTTCCCTTTTGCCGATCCCCATGGCTGGTGCCGCACCCAGGAGGACGACCGCCGTCGGGTCGCTCATGATGGCTGCGGTGCTTGGGCTCGTCTTCGCTCGTTCCGGCCTTTCCCTTCCCGGCTCTGCTATGGCGCAGACTGTTCCGGATGCGGAAAGTGACGCGGGGGACGCGAAAGCGCGTAATCTTGCGACGCACAAGCTTGAATTGCGGGGCATGCAGGATACGCTGGAGCAATCCCAGGCACAGCGTGAAAAGATCGAACATGAAATCGTCGATCTGAAGGCTGATCGCGCGAAACTGGCGGCGGCGCTGGTCGAGACGACACAGAAAGTCTCGGGGCTCGAGGAAAAGATCCTCGAGACGGAACGTCGTCTCGATCTTCTGACGGCCAGCGAGGATTCGATCCGCAAATCGCTTGAAGGTCGTCGCAAGGTCTTGTCGGAAGTACTGGCTGTATTGCAACGCATGGGGCGGCGGGCGCCGCCGGCGCTGCTCGCGGCACCGCAGGATATTCTGGAGGCGATCCGGACCTCCATGCTGCTCGGCGCCGTCCTGCCGGAGATGCGCGCGGAGGCGGCCTCGCTGGTGAGTGACCTTTCCGAACTGGTGCGCCTGCGGCAATCGATCTCCGCCGACAGGGACAGTCTCAACGCCGATCGTGCGAATATTCGCGACGAACGGCTGCGGCTGGAAAATCTGATCGCCGCACGGCAGATGGGTCTCAGCAATGCGGAAGCGGCTCTGGGTGCCGAGCGGGAGAGGGCGATAGAACTTGCGCGGCAGGCTGCCAATCTCAAGGATCTGATCACCCGCATGGAGACGGAAGTGGCTGCCGCGGCCAAGGGGGCCGAAGCTGCCCGCCAGGCCGATGAGGCGCAGAAGGCGCGGGTGGCCGCGGGGGTGGTTTCCTCCGGCGCCCCGTTCAAGGATCCAGCCCGCCTCTCTCCGGCGCGCGCCTTCGCCGATACCAAGGGCTATCTGCCGATGCCGGTCGCCGGGACGCTTCTGCGCGGCTATGGCGCGCCGGATGGACTTGGTGGCGTCGAGAAAGGGCTTTTGCTGGCGACCCGGCCGGAGGCGATCGTCGCTGCGCCTTCCGACGGCTGGGTGGCTTATGCCGGTCCTTATAGGACCTATGGCCAACTCTTGATCGTCAACGCCGGGCAAGGTTACTATATTATCCTTGCGGGCATGGAACGCATTAACGTAAACGTGGGGCAGTTCATTCTCGCTGGCGAGGCCGTTGCCGTTATGGGCGACGGATCGGCCAAGACTGCCGCTTCAGTAGCTGTCGCAGCGCCTCAACCCATCCTTTATGTCGAGTTCCGCAAGGATGGTGCGGCGATCGATCCTGGTCCATGGTGGATGAAGCCCGAATTGCAGAAGGTTCGCGGATAATGCGCAAGGTTTCCCTGGTAGTGCTTGGTGCGGTTCTGGGCGCGTCCGTCGCGACTCTCAATCATCAGGTACGTTTGCTGCCAACGGGCGCCGCGCGCGCCGCAGCTTCCGATACCTACCGCAATCTCAACCTTTTCGGCGATGTCTTCGAAAAAATCCGATCGGATTATGTTGAGAAGCCCGATGAGCAGAAACTCGTCGAGGCGGCGATCAACGGCATGCTGACCTCGCTCGACCCGCATTCCACCTATATGGATGCCAAGAGCTTCCGCGACATGCAGGTGCAGACGCATGGCGAATTCGGCGGCCTCGGCATAGAGGTGACGCAGGAAGACGGTGCGATCAAGGTCGTCACCCCGATCGACGATACGCCGGCCGCCAAGGCCGGTATTCTTGCCGGCGATCTCATCACCGCGATCGATGGTGAAAGCGTGCAGGGCCTGAGCCTCAATCAGGCCGTCGACAAGATGCGCGGCGCGCCCAACACGAATGTTGTGCTGAAAATCCAGCGCGGCGAAAAGAAAGAGCCGCAGGATATCAAGCTCACGCGGGCGATGATCCAGATCAAATCGGTGCGTTCCCGCAAGGAAGGCGACGATATCGGCTATATCCGCATCACGCAGTTCAACGAACAGACTACCGATGGCGTTCGTGAAGCCATCCAGAAATTCCAGAGCGAGATCCCGGCGGATAAATTCAAGGGTTACGTCCTTGATCTGCGCAATAATCCGGGTGGCCTGCTCGACCAGTCGATCGGCGTCGCCAATGCCTTCCTCGATCACGGCGAAATCGTTTCGACGCGTGGCCGCAATGCCGAGGAGACGATGCGCTACAATGCGCGCCCGAATGATATTTCCAAGGGCAAGCCGGTCGTCGTCCTGATTAACGGTGGCTCCGCCTCGGCTTCGGAAATCGTCGCGGGTGCCCTCCAGGATCATAAGCGCGCGACCCTGATTGGAACCCGTTCCTTCGGCAAGGGCTCCGTCCAGACGATTATTCCGCTCGGCCAGAACGGTGCCGTCAGGCTCACGACGGCGCGCTATTACACGCCTTCGGGTCGTTCGATCCAGGCAAAGGGTATCGAGCCTGATATCCAGATCCTTCAGGATGTGCCGGACGAGTTGAAGGGCAAAGATGATTTGAAGGGCGAGGCTTCGCTGAAGGGCCATTTGAAAAACGGTGATGATGAAAAGACCGGTTCTCAGGCTTACGTCCCGCCCAATCCGAAAGATGACAAGCAATTGACTGCCGCGGAAAATCTGCTTCGCGGCATCAAGGCCTCAAATCTTCAGCCGGCGCCTGCGGTGCCGGCCGCTGAGCCGAAGGAGCAACCGAAAGCACACGACTAGAGCGTTTCGGATATATCCAGAAATGCTCCACTCGGAAAATTTAGAGTATTTTCGGGTAAATGGAATCGCGGCGCGATCCAATATAAAGACAAAGTGCTCTACACGCTCGGCTTGCAGTTAAAATCCAGAATCGATGGTTTTCAGGGAGCGGGTGCATTGTTATGCACCCGCTTTTCTTGTCGGTCCGCTCGATGAGCGCCAATCTTGAAATGCGCTAGCGTTTGGGGATATCTTTTCGCTTAAGCGATTGTGAATGAGGTGAAGCACAGGCATGGATTTCGGACTTTATCGCCCCTGCGTCGGAATCATGCTTGTAAATCAGGATGGTTTGGTCTTTGTCGGTCGCCGTCGTGGCAAGAAGATTCCCGAACATCTGCGCACCGGGCACGAGTGGCAGATGCCGCAGGGAGGCATTGATGAGGGCGAGGAGCCCTATCACGCTGCGTTACGGGAGTTGCGGGAGGAGACCAATGTGTCCTCGACATCGCTGCTTGCCGAATCACCGGATTGGCTGAGCTATGATCTCCCGCCGGATCTGTCGAGACGCTCCTGGAAAGGGCGTTTTCTGGGGCAGCGCCAGAAATGGTTCGCCATGCGGTTCAATGGATCCGAAAACGAAATCAATATCGCTTCTCCCGATGGCGGACATAAGCCGGAGTTCGATGCCTGGCGATGGGAAAGTATCGACCGCCTGGTCGAACTCATTATTCCTTTCAAACGTGCGGTTTATGAACAGGTCGTCGAGAATTTCCGGCCCTTCGCCAAGCCATCGCGTTGATTGTGCCGTCCAGGAATGTTGCAGCTGCACTCTGATGATAAGACAAATGAAGGAGAATCAGCTAAACTTCTCTCGTAAGGAGCCGTATCCACCTTGCGGTTCAATGCTTAATCCTGGCGCTGTTTCACGACCGATGACTGGCTCTGGAACTCCCTGATCTGGACTGGCGATGCCTCTTTCCAATTTTTCGGATTATCTCGTCGAGCGACGGTTGCTGCGCCGTAAATTGTCCTTTTGGCGGGTGGTCGCCTTGACCCTGGTGCTGGTAGGGCTCGCGGGTAGCGCCTATTTCATCTGGGGTGGCGGTGATGTGGGCCACCGTAGCGAACATATCGCTCGTTTGACGATCGGCGGCCTCATTACCGGCGATCGGGATACGCTGCAGCTCATCAAGCGGGTCGAATCCTCGCCGGCGGCAGCCGTGATCGTGTCGATCGATAGTCCCGGCGGAACCACGACGGGGTCCGAGCGCATTTACGACGCTTTGCGTCGCCTCTCCAAAAAGAAGCCGACGGTCGCCGTCGTCGGCTCCCTTGCAGCGTCAGGCGCCTATATAGCCGCTCTTGGCACCGACCGGATCGTCGCGCAGGGCAATTCGCTCGTGGGATCCATCGGCGTTCTCGTCCAATATCCTTATGTTGGAAAGCTGCTCGATAATTGGGGCATCAAGATCGAGGAAGTGAAATCGTCGCCGCTCAAGGCGTCGCCCAATGGTTTCGAGCCGACGTCGCCGGAGGCGAAGGCTGCGCTCGTTTCAATCATCAACGACAGCTATGCCTGGTTTAAGGGCTTGGTGAAGGACCGGCGCGGCATGGATGATGCTCTGCTTGCTACCGTTTCGGATGGACGGGTCTTCACCGGCCGACAGGGAATGGGCTTGCATCTCGTCGATGAGCTCGGGGGCGAGCAGGAAGCCATTGCCTGGCTCGAACAGAAAAAGGGGATCGATAAAAATCTCCCGGTGCGCGACTGGCGGCGTCAACGCACGCTGGGCAGATTGGGGATCATAAGCCTTGCGGCTGAATTGGCCCAGAGGTTCGGTTTTTCCACTCTGGCTCTCCTACTGCAGGGAGAGACCTCGATCGCAACCTCGCCGTTGCTTGACGGGTTAACTTCGATTTGGCAAGCTGACGCAGGGATGAATTGACCCAGGCTTTTGAAACTGATTTGAAATTTCTCGTTTCCGGGCTGTGATGGATTAGGCAAATGATTAAATCGGAGCTCGTGCAGCGTATCGCCGATCGCAATCCACATCTCTATTTGCGGGATGTCGAGAAGATCGTGAACGCCATTCTTGATGAAATTACCAAGGCCCTGTCGCGCGGCGACCGGGTTGAATTGCGCGGTTTCGGTGCTTTTTCCGTCAAGCGGCGTGATGCCCGGCTTGGACGTAACCCGCGTACAGGCGCACATGTGCCGGTCGAAGAAAAATCCGTTCCCTTCTTCAAGACCGGGAAGGAAATGCGGGAAAGACTGAACGAAGGTTATCTCGACTGATTAGCCGCTTGGCGGAAGCCACTTTGGGGGCTGCCAGCTTGATGTTGGTGTATCGGGTTCGTATTTCCGCGGTGCGCCTTGAGCAGGTCTCAAGGTCGTCCCGGAATATTTACCGATAATTTTGAATCGCTTCGTGATTTCATTCCAATGAGAATGCCCCCATTTTCAAGGGGAGCCATGCAAGGCTCTCTGGGGTGCATGACTGGCTTTTTCGTTGATGCTCGTGCATCATCCGGCTTCCTTCCACCGGGAGAACGACCTGAGCCATGGCGACATTTTTTCGTTTCCTCATTTTCGTTCCTCTCGGCATCGTCGTGCTGCTTCTGGCTATTGCCAACAGACAATTGGTGACAGTCTCTTTCGATCCTTTCAGCAGCAGCGATATTCCCGGACCCTCCATCACGGCCCCTTTGTTCATCGTTCTGCTGCTGGCGCTTATGGCGGGTGCGCTTCTTGGGGGCGTGGGCGCCTGGCTGGAACAGGGGAAAACCCGCCGGGCCTTGCGAAAAGCGCGTGACGAGATCGAGATCTTGCAGCAAAGACAGGGGCGTTCACTGGTCTGACGCATCGATGGCGTAAAAGACTGGTGTTTGGCTGCGGCTCGAAGACCCATGTCGTCGAGCGGTTAGCGGGCGTAAAGTCGAGAGTGTCTGGCAGACGCGTTCAGACACGCGTCGAATAATTTCCGTCAAATGCATCAAACCGAAAAGTGGTACCACTTTTCGGTTTGATGCATTTAAAGAATGCTGCTGAAACGGCTGCCGTTTTCACACGAGCGAGGCTGCCGAACCATTCAGCACCCTCTGAAATGAGTCGTTGCGGGCGAGATCATGTCCACTTTGATAAAGATTTGCGGCTTGCAAACCGAGGACAGCCTGGATGTTGCCCTGCGTCATGGCGCGGACATGGTCGGCTTCGTCTTCTTCGCCAAAAGCCCGCGCCATGTCTCCCTGGATTGCGCGCGACAGCTTGGTGCAAGGGTCAATGGACGGGCGCTCAAGGTCCTTTTGACGGTCAATGCGGATGATGCTTTGCTCGCGGCAGCTATAGCCGCACTCGACCCCGAAATCCTGCAGCTCCACGGCCAGGAAACTCCGGAACGGATCGCCTCGATTCGTGCACGTTTCGGTCTGCCGGTCATGAAAGCGCTTGCGATCGGTTCCTATACCGATCTCGTGCAGATTCCTCTGTTTGACGCCGTTGCCGATTTGCTCTTGTTCGATGCGAAGCCGGCCTCATCGGAGGCTTCTCCGGGAGGCAATGGCGTCGCTTTCGACTGGTCCTTGCTGCGACGGATCGAGACACGCAAGCCGTGGCTTCTTGCGGGCGGCCTCACGCCATCGAATGTGGCTGGAGCGATCGGCAAGACGCGCGCTCATGGCGTTGACGTTTCTTCCGGTGTCGAAAGTGCGCCGGGAGTGAAGGATGTCGGAAAGATCGCAGCTTTTATCGAGGCTACACGCGGTTCCTGCGCAGATCTGCAAAAGCGCGCTTCCTGATCACTATTATTCCGCAAGAATTGAGAATCCCGCGTCCGGTGTCATCCACGCCGCCCCCGCTTTGGGAGCGGTGCGCGAAACAGCCGGACGAACGCGGGAATCAGACCGCCGAGCAGCACGAACCAGGACGGCCGTGGCCCAAGACTCGTGTCTGTATTGGCGAGTAGGATTTGGACGAGCGGGGCGCCGACGGAAAAATGATACCAGAGGGCTTCACAAAGGGCGGTTCCTGCTGCGGCCAGTAAGGCGAGCAGCGCGTAAGTTGCCGCCGACAGGTCTCGCGCCCATTTGCGCGCGAGCCGGATGGCGATGAGGAGGGCGAACAACCCGCCGACCCAAAGAGGCTCGCCGACATCTACCTTCACTTGCATGAAGAAATGTACGGTCGCAAGAAGCGCGATCGCATAAGTGAGGCTTTGGATCCGCCGCCAATTTTCGGTTCCGAGCCGTGCGATCATGCGATCGGTCGATGTCACGGCTAAAAGGAACAATCCGCAGAAGGCGAAAAAACCGATCGTGAGATAGGTACGGGTCAGAATCTCGGTCGAGAGTTTCGTGAAATCGGCTTGCTGGTCGATGATATATAAAAGGAAATGCAGGGCCGCATAGGCAAAGACGGCGACGCCGATAATGCGCCGGATCGCGCTGAGCCGGGTCGTTCCGAGTGCTTGCGATAAGGGGGTGAGAGCGAGGCTCAGCACCAGGAAGCGGATGGACCATAATCCCGATTGATGCAGAATCGTGCTGAGTGGTCTCGAACCAAGCTGATCGGTGATCAGGCCGAGGAACAGCCACAAGGCTGGTGCAAGCACACCCGCGAACGCAGCGGCTTTCAGGGTCGCAAAATGTCCCTGGCGATCGAGCCAGGGCAGGGGGAGGGTCGCCCGCTGCATTGTCTTGCTCTTGACGAGAGGAAAGGAAATTCGGGACGTGGCTTTCCACGAACCCGCCGGGCAGGACGGCATGTGCCCGAAAATCTCAAAGGGAAAGCCGTTTGGCGCTCATTGCCACGGCCCCTTTTTGATTGGACGATTTTGAAGATCTATGGATCCTGCGTCACTTGTTGAAGAGAGGCTGCTGGCGACAATGTCTTTTGCCGGCCTCGCAGGTGTGAAATTGGCCTGTTTCTTTGGTCGCCATCCCCTTTGTTGCGCCGTTCCGAGAGCCGTTTATGCAGGCGGTCGAGCATCAGATAGATGACGGGCGTGGTGTACAGGGTCAGAAGCTGTGACACGATGAGGCCGCCGGCGATGGTAATGCCGAGTGGTCGGCGTAGCGCCGAACCCGGTCCTGCGCCGAAGATCAAGGGAATGGCGCCGAGAAAAGCCGCGAGCGTCGTCATCAGAATGGGGCGGAACCGTTCGATACAGGCTTCGCGGATCGCAGCCATGGAATCAAGACCATGTTTGCGTTCGCCCTCAAGGGCGAAATCGACCAGCATGATGCCGTTCTTCTTGACGATGCCGATCAGCAGAATGATGCCGATGAAGGCGATGACGGACAGTTCCATATGCGTCCATTGCAAAGCCAGAAGCGCTCCAAGCCCCGCGGAAGGCAAGGTTGAAATGATCGTCAGCGGATGCGCAAGGCTTTCATAAAGGACGCCGAGAACGATATAGACCGCGACAAAAGCGGCAATGACCAAAATTCCCAAAGCTTTGCCGGTCGCCGCCAGCGCTTTGGCATCGCCGGCGAATTCCGCATGCAACGTATCCGGCAGATGCAGCTCCGCCACGGCGGCGAGAATGGCATCGTTGGCGGCTTGCAAGGTCGCGCCAGGCGCGAGATTGTAGGTGATGGTGACGGCCGGGAATTGTCCCTGGTGATTGGTCACGAGCGGGGCGAGGCTTTTCTCGATGTGACTGACGGCAAGCAGGGGCACCTGGGTGCCGCCACTTCCCGGGACATAGATCGAGGCGAGATCGGCGGGAGAATTCGCCTGCGAGGGCGGCACGGTAAGAATGACGCGATATTGATTGCGGGGCGAATAAAGAACGGAGACCTGCCGCTGGGCGAAGGCATTGTTCAGCACATTATCGATATTCTGAATGGAGACGCCAAGCCTGGCGGCGGCGAGGCGATCCACCTTCACGTTCAGTTGCAGTCCATTTGGTTCGCGGTCGGTCGAAACATCGACGAGGCCCGGTACCTTTCGCAATTTGGCGAGGACGATCGGGACATAATGGCTGAGTTCTTCATTGTCTGGCGACCAGAGGGTGAATTGATAGCTGGATTTGCCCACCCTTCCACCCATACGCAGATCCTGGACGGGCATGAGGAAGGTTGAAATACCCGCGACCTTCGCCAATTTGCCGCGCATGCGGTTGATCACCTGATTTGCGGTCACGCCGCTTTCAGAAAACGGCTTCAAGCTGATGAACAGACGGCCTGTGTTAAGGCCGCCGGAACTGCCTGGTCCTCCCGAACCGCCGACGGTGTAAGCCAGGGAGGCGACGGCGGGATCTGTCTCCACCACTGCCGCGACCTGCTGCTGCAGCCGGCTCATTGCCTGGAAGGAAATATCGGTCGCCGCCTCGGTCGTACCCATCAGAAGACCAGTGTCATCCTCGGGAAAGAACCCTTTCGGCGTGCTGATGAAGAGCGACACGGTCGCGGCGACGGTGAAGGTCATGACGATGAGTGTCAGCGCGCGATGATGCAGCACCTTGTCGAGGCTTGCGGCATAGGCTGTCGTGAGCCTTGCAAACGCCGTCTCGAAAAGGCGATCGAAGAACCTCTGTCTGCGCGCTTGCGGCGGCGGCAGCAGATAGGCGCAGATCATCGGTGTCAAGGTCAGCGAGACGGCGGTCGAGATCAGGATGGTGAAGGCGAGCGTCAGGGAAAATTCGCGGAAGAACCGGCCGAGTATGCCGCCCATGAGCAAAAGCGGGATGAAGGCGGCCATCAGCGAGATCGAGATCGAGATCACGGTGAAGCCGATTTCCTTCGAGCCCGCGAGAGCGGCCTCCATGGAACTCATGCCCGAATGGAGATTGCGCTCGATGTTCTCGATCATGACAATGGCGTCGTCGACGACGAAGCCGACGGCGACGGTGAGCGCCATGAGCGACAGATTGTTGATCGAGAATTTGGCGGTCCACATCAGCGCGCAGGTGCCGGCGAGTGCCAGCGGCACAGTGATACCGGCCGCGAGCGTCGCTTCCCACCGGCGTAGAAAAACGAAGATGACCAGCATCACCAGACCGATGGTGATGAGCATGGTGATCTGCATGTCGTCGACGCTGGCGCGGATGGTGACGGTGCGGTCGTTCAGGACCGAGATCTTGATGTCGGCGGGGATCCATTTCTGGATTTCCGGGAGTGCCTCCAGCACCCTGTCCACTGTAGCAATGACATTGGCTTCGGCCTGTTTCGTGATCACCAGGATCACGGCTGGTTTGCCATCGAGCCATGCCGCCGACAAGGTGTTGCGCACGCTCGTTTCGATTTTTGCGACCGAGGATAACAGTGCGGAATTGCCGTTGGCGTTGCGGACGACGAGATTGCCGTAATCCTCGGCTGCCGGCAATTGCGTATTCGTGGCGATCGCCTGAGCGGTGGAGAGGCCGTCGAATCCTCCCGTCGGGCTCAAGGCATTGGCGTTGACGATGGTGGTCCGGATATCTTCCGAACTCAGTCCCATCGTGGACAGCTGGGTGGGGTTGACCGTTACGCGGATCGCCGGCTGATCGGCACCGGTTACCGTGACCTGGGCGACGCCTTCGATCTGGGCGATGCGCTGCGCGACGATCGTATCCGTCTGATCGTAGATCGTGCTTGCAGGGATCGTATCGGAAGTCAGCGCGAGAATGAGGACTGGAGCAGCCGCCGGATTGAATTTGCGGAAGCTCGGCCGGTTGGGCAGATCGCTTGGCAGATCGGTCTGCGCCGCATTCAGGGCCGCCTGCACATCGCGCGCCGCGCCATCAATGTTACGGCTGAGATCGAATTGCGCGGTAATATTGGTTGAGCCGAGCGCACTCACGGAGGTGAGTTCGGTCAGACCGGAAATTTCACCAATGCGCCGTTCGATCGGCGCTGCGACGCTTTCCGCCATAATGACCGGATCAGCGCCCGGACGCGACGCATTGATGTTGATCGTCGGCACCTCGACATTCGGCAGGCTGGCGACAGGCAGATGCGCGTAAGCAAGCAGACCGACGAGAAACAGGCCGATCGAGAGGAGGATCGTGCCGATTGGCCGGCGGATGAAAACTTCGGAAGGATTCATCGCTCAAACCTTCCTATTCGGCTGCCTTGCTGGGTGTCGTCTCAAGCGGTGCGAATGTATCGAGTATCGCGCGCCTGGATGTATCTTTATGTGAAAAGAGGAGCCTGACGCGCTCCATTGCGAGATAGATGACCGGCGTCGAATAGATGGTGATCAGCTGGCTGAACAGGAGCCCGCCGATGATTGAAATACCGAGCGGATTGCGCAATTCGGAGCCTGTGCCGGTGCTGAGAGCGAGCGGCAGGGCGCCGAACAAAGCCGCGAGCGTCGTCATCATGATGGGGCGGAAACGCAGGAGTGAGGCTTTGACGATGGACTCATAGGGGGAAAGCCCTTCTTCCCGTTCGGCCTCGAGCGCGAAATCGATCATCATGATCGCGTTTTTCTTCACAATGCCCATCAACAGGATGATGCCGATGAGGCCGATCAGCGACAGATCCATATGGAAGATCATCATGGCGACGAGTGCGCCGACACCCGCCGAGGGGAGGGTGGACATGATGGTGATCGGATGGATCGCGCTTTCATAGAGCACGCCGAGCACGATATAGATGGCGACGGCCGCCGCGAGAATGAGCCAGGGTTCGCCCGCGAGCGAGCTTTCGAATTCGGCCGCATCTCCCGCATAGGTTGCCGAAATCGAATCCGGCATGCCGATCCTGCTGCGCGCCGCTTCGACGACCTTGACCGCATCACTGAGCGAGGCACCGGGCGTGAGATTGAAGCTCACGGTCACCGCCGGAAATTGGGCGAGATGTCCGATCGCGAGCGGCGCGAGCGAACGGCGCAGGGTGACGAAGGCGCTGAGCGGAACCTGTGTCTTCGAGGAAAAACCGGATGTGGTGGTGACGGCTCCGGTGGCGCTGGTCGAGGAATTGGTTGTGCCGGCAGCATCGGCGGAAATATAGAGCCGGTCGAGGATACGCGGGTCATCCTGATATTCGTGCTTGGCTTCCAGAACGACGCGATATTGATTGGCCTGACCGTAAATGGTGGAAACCTGCCGTTGGCCGAAGGCATCATAGAGCGTGTCGTTGATGTTCTGCATCGAGACGCCGAACCGGCCCGCCTTTTCCCGATCGACATCGAGGAAGACCTGCAGTCCGCCTTCCTGGGCTTCCGACCCGACTTCCCGGAGAATAGGGCTTTTCCGGAGTTCCGCGACGAGCTTGTCAGTCCAATCGAGAACCTCGGACATATTGGTGCCGGTCAGCGTATATTGATATTGCGCGCGGCTTGCCTGCGTCGTGATCTGAATATCCTGCACATTCTGGAAATAGAGCGTCGCATCGGTCATTTGCGCGAATTTTTCGCGCAGACGGTCGATGATCACCGAGGCATTGGCGCGGCCGCTGTCGCGCGGCTTCAGGATAATGGTCAGATGGCCGGCATTGGGTGTCGTGTTGAGCGTGCTGACGCCAGTGACCGCGACGACGTCGGCGACATCGGGATCGGAACGGATCGTCTCGACCACACGGGTTTGCAGACGTCCCATTTCGTCGAAGGAGATCGTCGGAGAGGCTTCGACGATGGCGGTGATCAGTCCGGTATCTTCGGTTGGCAGAAAGCCTTTGGGAATGACGATATAGAGCCAGATGGTGGCGATCATGATGAGCGTGCTGACGATCAGCATCATTGTCTGGTGCCGCAAAACGGCGACGAGGCTCTTGTGATAGCCCTCGATCACCCAATCGGTGAAACGGTCGAGCGCGCCGGCGATACCGCGCGGGGCATGGGCCTTTTCTCCGTTTTCGTCATCATGCGGGCGGGCGCGCAGAAGATGACCGCACATCATCGGCGTCAGGGTCAGGGAAATGAAGGCCGAGACGACGACGGCAATCGTCAGCGTCATCGCGAATTCGCGGAACATCCGTCCGACGATGCCGGTCATGAATAGGAGCGGGATGAAGACCGCGATGAGAGAGATCGTCAAGGAAATGACGGTGAAGCCAATTTCCTTCGCGCCTTTCAGTGCGGCGGTGAGCGGCCTTTCGCCCTGCTCGATATAGCGGACGATGTTTTCGATCATCACGATCGCATCGTCGATGACGAAGCCGGTGCCGATAGTCAGCGCCATGAGCGACAGATTGTCGAGGCTGAAGCCCACGAGCCACATGACGGCGAAGGTCGCGACGAGCGACAGGGGCAGAGCGACGCCGGCCACGATCGTCGCCCGGAACGTGCGCAAAAACAACAGCACGACGATAATGACGAGACCGATCGACAGGAGGAGTGTGAACTGGACATCGTCGATCGACGCGCGGATCGTTTCCGTGCCGTCATGCACGACGGTCATCGTGACGCCGCTCGGCAGCACTTTCTGCAGGCGGACGATCTCATCCTTCACCCTTGCCACCGTGTCGACGATATTGGCGCCGGGCTGGCGCTGGACGTCGATGATGACGGCGGGGCGGCCCTGGTACCAGCCGGCGACCTTGTCGTTTTCCAGGCCCTCGACAACATCGGCCACGTCGGTGACAAAGACAGGCGCATTGTTGCGGTAGGTGACGACGACTTCCTTATAGGTGTCGGCCGAGGTCAATTGGTCGTTGGCGGCGAGCGTATAGGATTGCTGCGGCCCGTCGAGGGAGCCTTTGGAGCCGGCAACATTGGAATTGGCGATGGAGGTGCGCAGATCCTCAAGGCCGATGCCATAGCTTGCAAGCCGGGCGAAATCCGCCTGGATGCGAATTGCCGGGCGCATATTACCCTGAATTCCGACATGGCCGACGCCGGTGAGCTGCGAAAGCCGTTGCGCGATGAGCGTATCGCCGAGATCGGCGAGCTGCCGGATCGTCACCGTATCCGAAGTGAGAGCCAGGGTCACGACGGCGGCGGCGGCCGGATTGACCTTCGAATAGACGGGCGGATAGGGCAGATTCCTCGGCAGGGTGGAATTGGCGGCGTTGATGGCCGCCTGGACATCCTGTGCCGCACCGTCGATATCGCGGTCGAGCGCGAATTGCAGTGTGATCTGCGACAGGCCGAAGCCGCTCGACGACGACATTCTGGTCAGGGAGGGGATTTGGCCGAGCTGGCGTTCGAGTGGCGCCGTGACCAGCTTCGCCATCGTGTCCGGATCGGCGCCGGGCAGTCTCGTGGTGACCTGGATCGTCGGGAAATCGACCTGTGGCAGGGCTGAAACCGGCAGGAAGAAATAGCCGAGCAGGCCGGTCAGCAAAGTCGCGACGGCGAGCAGTGAGGTCGCGATCGGCCTTTGAATGAAAAGCGCCGAGACATTCATTGGGTGGCGCTCGGGGGAGCGCCCGGCGCGTGGCCGTCGCTCTGGTTCTCGGCGACAGGCGCCCCCATGCCGGCGCGGCGCTTGCCGCGCGGAGGCATGGCGCTGATCTGATGCAAAGCGGTTTCCGTGCCGACGAGCGTTTGATCTTCGGCGGCATTGACCTTTGCGCCGTCGGACAGTCGGGCAAATCCCGTCGTGACCACATGATCGCCGGAGGCAAGCCCCGTGAGAATCACGGCTTGCTGATCATCCTGCTGACCGATGGTGACCGGTCGCACCACCGCCTTATCCTCCTTCAACAGATAGACGAAGGGGCCGGTCGGGCCGCGTTGCAAAGCCGTGGCGGGCACCACCAGCGCCTGTTTCAGGGTTTCGATGCGCAGCCGCACATTGATGAAGGAGCCGGGCCAGATCTGCAGATTTTCGTTGGGGAAGCGGGCCTTGAGCTGCACGGTTCCCGTCGTCTGGTCGATTGTATTGTTGACGACGGAGAGGACACCCGTATCGATGACATGCTCGCCGCTGGCGTCAAGCGCTTCGACGACGAGGCCGCCGCCGTTTTTCTTCGCGGCGGTTGCCGTATTGATGCGGTCGAGCTGCTGCTGCGGTACGGTGAAGACGATTGCGATCGGCTGAAGCTGTGCGACGGTCACGATGCCTGTCGAATCGGACGCATGAACGAGATTCCCGGCATCGACGTTACGCAGGCCCGTGCGGCCGTCGATGGGAGAGCGGATATCGGTATAATTCAGGGTCGTGCGTGCGCTGTTGATGGCGGCGGTGTCATATTGCACCAAGGCTTCATATTGGGCGACGGAAGCGCGCTGTGTATCGAGCTGCTGTTTGTTGACCGCATTGGTCGCGGCAAGCTTCTGATAGCGTTCGAGGTCGAGCCTTGCATTGGCGAGTTGCGCCTCGTCCTGCGCCTTTTTCGCGACGGCTTGATCATATTGCGCCTGGTAAAGCGACGGATCGATCTTGGCGAGAAGATCGCCGGCCTTCACGGTCTGGCCTTCGTCGAAATAGAGTTTTAGAAGAACCCCATCGACTTGCGAGCGGGCGAGCACGGAATTCCAGGCGCGGCCGGATCCGATCCCGTCGATAAAGACAGGCACGTCGCGGGTGACGACGGGGGCCGTCAGAACCGGAACCGCCGTGCTGTCCGAGCTGGGACGTGGTCCGCCGGCCCGCCGGCTTGCGCGGGGGGAGTCCTGCGTCGCGGGGGGCTGCGTGAAATGGCTGGTGACGACCGGTGCCAGCAGCACGATCACTCCCGCGATCGCAGCCAGCCAGAAGAAACCGCGCAACAATCTCTTCATCGGCCTTTGTCCCCCATCGCCTCAGTCTTCATTCGCTCGTCGGTGCTGGACGCCGTCTTGTGCATATCGGCTTCCGCCGTCTTCGTCGTGGCCATACCGGCGCGGTTCGCCTCGGTCTTCTGAGCTTGGTTCGTCAGGGTCTGGCTCGCCGTTGTTTGGCTCTGAGGCCAGCCGCCTCCCAGTGCCTGATAGAGTGTCACGGCTGCCTGCAGCAGGCTGAGATGCACCTGGGCTGATGTATCCCGCGTATTGAACAAGGTTTGCTGGGCCTGGAGCACGGTCGTGTAATCGACGGTCCCGGCCCGCAACTGATCTTCGGCAAGCGTAAGCGCCTTCTGCGAGGCTATGAGCGAGGTTCCGAGCAGCCGTTCCTGCTCACTGAGGTCACGAATGCTGATCAGCGCCTTTTCCACATCGGTGAAAGCGGAAACGATGGCCTTGCGGTAATCCGCCAATAATTCTTCCTGGCGGCCTTTCGCCTGATCATAATCGGCGCTCAGAAGTCCCGCATTGAAGATGGGTTGGGTGAGACCGGCAGACAAGGAATAGAGGCCGGAGGATGGCTGGAACAGGGTTTTCAGGGCAAGGCTTTGGAAGCCGCCCTGGCCGGTGAGCTGAATCTGCGGGAAAAAGGCCGCGCGCGCCGCGACGACACTTGCATGGGCCGAAGCGAGCTGCGCCTCGGCCGACTGAACGTCCGGCCTCTGGGTCAGGACTTCGGAGGGCAGGCCCGGTGCGATCTTCGGCATGGTGACATCGGTCAGCCGCTGACTCTTGATGATGATGCTTTCCGGCACACGGCCGAGGAGCAGGCCGAGCGCGACGCGGTTCTGGTCGCTGGTCAATTGCAGCGGTGGGATCGCCGCACGCACATTGGCGACAAGCGCTTCCTGCTGCGCGAGATCGAGTGCGTTGGCCGTGCCGAATTTGACCCTGTCCTGAATGATGGTGAGGATACGCGTGGCGGACTTGAGATTTTCGTGCTGGTTGTAAATGCGTTCGCGTGCGCCGAGGACGGCGAGATAAGTGGTTGCCGTATTGCTGAGTGCCGTCAGCGAGACCGTATCATGATCCCAGCGGTTGTAATTCGCCGTCTCGATCGCGGCCTGCAGCTTGGCGCGGTTCATGCCCCAGATATCGATGATGTAGCTCGCCTGCATATTGGTAACGAGAACCGTGCGCGGCTTGATCGAACTGACGTTGGTGTTGGTGATATTGGCGTATTGCGACCGTGTGACGGTATCGCTGGCGGTCAGGGTCGGCAAAAGGGCGGTGCCAGCGACGCGGGCCGCGGCATCGGCCTGGATGATGCGGCTGGTGGCGGCGGCAATATCGAAATTGCTGGCGGCGGTCTCTTCCATGAAACCGGCCAATTCTCTGGAGCGGAAACTGCGCCACCATTCTTCCGCCGGAAGGTCGCGGCGCTTGCCCGGCCCGCCGGAACTGTAGCTCGTCGGCACACTCATCATGAGATCGGGCATTTCGGTGGCGGGAACGCAGCCGCCGAGCCCTATCGAGAGAAGCCCGCTCGTAACAAGTCCACCCGTAAGGAATCCCGGGGCGCGCAACCCCTTCGTGGCGGATCGTGCCGCTAGTCGATGGAAAAACGTGGAGAAGCCAACAGGACGGTTGGAGAAAGGCGCATGCCGAAAGATGGCTCTGCACGCCGGGGTCAGCTCTCTCCCCGGCAGGCGCCCTAGTCTCGACATGCCCGCAATGCTCCCCAACTTAACCAAGCGCGACCATGGCGCGTCCGCGAAACTCAGACAAATATCTATTTTTTAATGTTCAGGGCAATGCCGTTGGTGACACTATGATAGTTTTACTAACGGCTCCCGCATAGCATGTAATATGTCTAACTACACGTTTTTCGTGCGGGCCGGATCTGTGTCCAGGCGTTTCTTTCGACCGCTTGCGCTGCAACGGGTCGATCTTGGGCAAGAAAATTGTCCATCAAAATAATGTGTCATCCAGCCTCGCGGTGTGGCCCGCTCAACAAGCGTTTTGAAAGGCCTTTTGATAACAGATTCATAACAGTCTGTCGGTCGTCATACAGATTTGATCTGTATAAAATTGTCAAAAAACTTCGCTTTGTTTGAACGGATAATTTCTATTATTCCTTTCACAAGTGAAAGACGGCCTGTGGGCTGTCAAAGCAATATATTTTAAAGAATAGGAGGGAGGCCTCCATGCTTAAATTGCATGTGAATGGACGCGACTGGTCTTATGACGGCGATCCTGAAATTCCACTGCTTTGGGTTTTACGTGACGAATTCGGTTTGACGGGCACGAAATTCGGCTGCGGTGCCGGATTATGCGGTGCCTGCACCGTGCATGTCGATGGCGAGGCGCAACGCGCCTGCACCATGCAGGTGAGCGATGCCGAGGGCCATGCGATTGTAACCATAGAAGGTCTCGATTCCAAAGGCGAGCATCCGGTGCAGAAAGCCTGGCGCCAACTCAATGTACCACAATGTGGCTATTGTCAGGCCGGGCAGATCATGCAGGCGGCGGCCTTCCTCGCCAAGACGCCCAATCCCACGCGCGATGACATCCATGGGGCGATGTCCGGCAACATTTGCCGTTGCGGCTGCTACGAACGGATCGAGGCGGCCATTCATCTCGCGAGCACGGGAGTCTGAGATGGGTTTCGTCGATAACAAACACCTTTCCAGCGCCGTCATGCAGCCTGACCAGGTATCGCCGGACCAAGGCCGGCGCAGCTTTCTTCAAGGCGTGCTCGCAGCCGGCGGCTGTATCCTTGCCGTTGACCTTCTGCCCGCCCGGGCCGGCGCAGCGCCGGCCGCCGTCATCAAGACCGGCGCTGACGCCATGTCCGTCTTCAAGACGGGCGCAGACGCGATGCCACATGGCACCGTCAATAATCCGCATGTCTTCATCACCATCGATCCTTCCGGAAAAGTGACGATCATTGCCGCGCGGGTGGAAATGGGCACGGGCGCCGCGCGCACCAGCCTGCCGCTGATCATCGCCGATGAGATGGAGGCTGACTGGAATCATGTTGTCATCCGTCAGGGGCATGGCGACGAAACCTATTTCGGCAATCAGGATACTGACGGCTCCCGCAGTGTGCGGCATTTCTTCATGCCGATGCGCCAGACCGGCGCCGCCATGCGGGCCATGCTCGTGGCTGCCGCGGCGCGGCGCTGGAACGTGCCTGCGAGCGAGGTACGGGCGGAAAATCATCAGGTGCTGCACGCCGCCTCTGGCCGCAAATTGTCCTATGGTGATCTCGCCGGTGATGTCGCCAAAATGCCGGTGCCCGCGGCCGAGACCCTGACGCTGAAGCAGCCGGAAGAATTCCGCTATATCGGCAAGGGGCGGATCGGCATGGTCGATCTGTTCGATATCACGACCGGCCGTGCGCCTTACGGGATTGATACGCGCCTTCCGGGCATGAAATATGCCGTTATCGCAAGGCCTCCGGTGGTCGGCGGCAAGCTCGTTTCCTTCGACGCCACGGAGGCCCTGAAGGTCCCGGGCGTCGAGAAGGTTCTGGAAGTGCAGGGCTGGCCCTGGCCTTCGAAATTCCAGCCGGTAGGCGGGGTCGCTGTGATCGCGCGCAATACCGGCGCGGCGATCAAGGGCCGCGAGGCGCTGAAGATCACATGGGATGACGGCCCGAACGCAACCTATGATTCCGAAGCCTATCGCAAGGAAATCACGGCGACGGCGCAAAAGCCCGGGCTGGTCGTGCGCAATGACGGTGATGCCGATGCGGCCTTCGCCAAGGCCGCGCGGGTGATCACCGCCGATTATTATCTACCGCATCTGGCGCATGTCTCCATGGAGCCGCCCTGTGCCACCGCCGTCGTCGCCGATGGCAAATGCGAGGTCTGGGCTCCGGTGCAGAGTCCCGGCAATACATTCGAGGAACTGGTCAAGACGCTCGGCCTGCCGCCCGAGGCCGTGAAGGTCAATGTTACGCTGCTCGGCGGCGGTTTCGGGCGCAAATCCAAATGCGATTTCGTTCTCGAGGCCGCCCTCATCGCCCGCGACGTCAAGGCGCCTGTCAAGCTTGTCTGGACCCGCGACGATGACATCCGCCACGATTTCTATCATACGGTTTCGGCGGAGCATCTCGAAGCCGCGATCGACGCGGGCGGCAAGGTCGTGGGATGGCGTCATCGCAGCGTCGCCCCGCCCATCGGCTCGACCTTCGCCGCCGGTGTAACGCATGAGATCCCCATCGAACTCGGCATGGGCTTTGTCGATCTGCCTTATGATATCGCCAATATCCGCTGCGAGAATGGCGAAGCGCAAGCGCATACACGGATCGGATGGTTCCGTTCGGTCTCGAACATCCCGCATGGTTTCGCCGTGCAGAGCTTTTCCGCTGAACTCGCTCACGCGCTCGGCCGTGATCCCAAAGATTTCCTGCTGGATCTGATCGGACCGGCACGCATCGTCGATCCACGCGCGACGGCGGAAAAATTCTGGAATTATGGCGAGCCTTTCGAGACTTATCCGATCGATACCGGCCGTTTGCGCCATGTGGTCGAACTGGTGGCGGAAAAGGCGGGATGGGGCCGTAAATTGCCGCAAGGCCATGGGCTTGGCATTGCCGTGCACCGCAGTTTCGTGAGCTATATCGCGACAGTGGTGGAAGTGGCGGTCGATGCCAGGGGCAATCTCAGCGTGCCGCGTGTCGATACGGCGATTGATTGCGGCGCTTTCGTCAATCCCGAACGCATCCGCTCGCAGATCGAGGGGGCGGCGGTCATGGGCCTGAGCCTCGCCAAATATGGCGCACTCACTTTCAAGAACGGGCGGGCGGAACAAGCCAATTTCGATGATTTTCCGGTGATCCGGATCGATGAGGCGCCGCAGGTCACCCATACCCACATCGTCGACAGCGGCTATAACGTGCCGCCGAGCGGTGTTGGCGAGCCGGGTGTTCCGCCTTTCGCGCCGGCTTTGTGCAATGCCATTTTCGCGGCGACCGGCAAGCGGCTACGCCAGATGCCGATCGGCGATCAGTTGGCGATCTGAGCCGCGCGGGAAATAGGCGCGTGGCGTCGCGCGCCTATTTCCCGCTGACGGCTGCGTCGTAATAATGCGTGTCGAAAAGATCCGTCAGGCTCGGGATGCTGTCGAGCGTTCCGATCTTCTTCTGGAAATTGAGCATCGTCTGTGTCGCCTCCATGATCGCATGGGGATCGGCGACGAAATGGGTGGCCGGCGAGACGAGGGCCTTGCGGATCAGGGCGAGATCGAGCATGCCCTTGCCGAGGCTCGACTGGATGAGGGGAGCTGCCTTGTCCGGGTCTTTCTGCAGCAGATCGACGCCACGGATGACACCTTTGACGAGGGCGCTGACGGCGGCGGGATTTTTCGCCGCGAAATCGCTCGACACGGCGACGACCGTGCCTGGCTGGCCCGGCAGGAGTTCATTGCCGAGAGCCAGGATTTTGATGCCGGGATCGCGTTGCTGGGCGACGGTCAGGATCGGCTCGCGGATTGTCGAGGCTTCGACCGAATTGCCGAGCAGGGCCTGCGTCGCGCCATCGATTCCGAGCGACACGATCCGGACATCGTCGGGATCAACATGGGCGACCTCGCTCAGCCAGTAATTGAGATTGGTGCTTGGAACCGAGCCCTGAGGCTGCGTCGCGATCCGAACAGGTTTGCCGGTCTCCTGCCGGAAAGCCTTGAACAATTCCGCAGGTGACACATTCGGCTTGATCCGGGGCGCGAATTTCGAGCTCGTGACGAGTACATTTTCCGCCGTTGCCGTCGCGGCGACGACACGCAGGTCAATGCCATGGGCGCGGCCGACCGCGACCGGCGCTATGCCTGCGACATGGATGTCGATCGTGCCGCTCGCCGCTGCCTGCATGATATCGGGGCCGGATTCGAATTTCAGCAGATTGACCTTGAGACCCGCTTCCTCGAACCAGCCCTGCTTCTCGGCAATATAGACCGGAGCGGCACCGAGCACGGGAATGACGCCCGCGCGCGCGGCGACGGTTTCGGCGCGGACGCCGGTGACGCCAATGGCAGTCGACGCGAGAACGCCAAGACCAAGTTCGCGCCGGGTCAGGTAAGTCATGTGCGGCTCCACTACAGGGGGATGTCGGGAAGGTCGGGGAACGGCCGACGCTCGCGGGGCCATCGACGCGTAACGGGTCATTTTCTCCTGTAGATCGCCGGAAAAAATGTGTCAACGCCGGTAGGCCGACAGGTGGTGGATGCCGGGCATCAGGATCGCTCATCAAGCACTCGGTGAGCGATCCCAAAGCGTTTCGGATATATCCAGAAACGCTCCATTCAAAAAATAGAGCATTTTCAAGTATAGTGAATCGCAAGGCGATTCGACGTTATCGGCAAAGGCTCTAGGGTTTCAGGAAAGCCGATGTCAGACCGTTTGCGGTGTGCGGAGATGGTCCTGTGTATGCGCGCTTTGCCTTTGTTTATAGGCCTCGATATTACGGTATTGCGCGGCCGGATGATTGGCTGGCAGAGTGGGCCCATCGCCGAAAAGTTTCTCGCGCAAGGTTCCTTCACGATAGGCGGTTTGATAAACGCCGCGTTTTTGTAATTCCGGTACCAGATAGTGGACGACCTTCTCGAAACTTTCCGGCGTTACTGCATAGGCCAGATTGAAACCGTCGACATCGGTCTCCTCGACCCATTCCTGCAAAATATCGGCGATTGTCTCGGCCGAGCCGGCAAAGGCGAGACCGAGCCCGCCGACGCCGCCCCAGCGGGCGAGTTCCTCGATGGTCCAGGCTTTCTCTCCATTGGTCAGGTTCTCGACCAGGGAGATGATGGCATTGGTTTCGACCTTTTCGACGAGATCGTTCGGCGTATATTTGCTGAAATCGATGCCGCTCCATCCCGACATGAACACGAGCGAGCCATCGTAGGACGCATAACTCTGATAGTCCCTGAAAAGCGCCTCGGCCTTGGCATCCGTTTCGTCGACGATGAGCGTGACGAGATTGTAGACGAGTAGCTTGCGTGGATCACGTCCGGCAGCGGCTGCCTGCCGGCGTATATCGGAGACATAGGCTTTCAGAATCGATTTTGTCGGCGCGGCAACGAAAACACATTCGGCATGTTCGGCGGCGAATTTCTTGCCGGCGCCGGAAGCGCCCGCCTGATAGAGCAGGGGGGTGCGCTGTGGCGAAGGTTCGCAGAGGTGATAGCCCGGCACATCGAAAAATCTGCCCTTGTGGGCAATCTCATGGACTTTCTCGGGATTGGTGAAAATACGCTTCTCGCGGTCGCGGACCACAGCGCCATCCTCCCAGCTCCCTTCGAGAAGCTTGTAAATGACCTCGACATATTCGCCGGCGACCTCATAACGGGTGTCATGTTGAGGAAGCCCGTCCTGCCCGATATTGCGCGCGCCGCTTTCGAGGTAGGATGTCACGATATTCCACCCGACGCGTCCCCTGGTGAGATGGTCGGCGGTCGAAAGCCGCCGCGCAAATGTATAGGGATGTTCAAAGGACGTCGAGGCGGTGATGCCGATGCCGAGATGTTTGGTGACGAAAGCGATGGGTGCCGCCAGCTGCAGGGGATCATTGACGGGGATTTGCGCCGCCTGTTGGATCGCGTGATAATTCGATCCTTTGTAGACGTCGTAATAGCCGATGACATCGGCAATGAAAATGCCGTCGAAAAAGCCGCGTTCCAGCGTGACCGCCAGTTCCGTCCAATATTCGATGTCCTTGTATCGCCAGGAATTGTCACGGGGATGCGCCCACAGCCCGGGTGACTGATGTCCGACACAATTCATGTCGAAGGCATTGAAACGGATCTGACGTGACAAATTGCTCTCCCTGGAATGGAGCGTTCGCTGGATTGCCAGAATAGTATATAAAAAATATAAAAATAATAGCCTTTAATGATCGGCCCCGCTATTTTCCGCTGTCGTGCTCCAGGCGCACGACAGCGTGCTTACCGAATGTTCCAGAGTGCGATGCCAGAACGTCATGGAGACAATGCGCCAATGATGACGCCATCAGCATCTGTAGAAAAATATTCTCGATTATTGTGTGTATATGGAATGTATTTCTCCAGAAGGCGGTATTTGCGAAACAAATCATCTTTTCTGTCGCGAAAGACTGCGTCGTTTCAGTGAAAATGCCGAATGTGCCCAGAAATCGCAGCCGTTAAATAGATAAATATAAAATAAAAACAATAAATTAAGCTTAATCTTGACAAATATATTTATTCCATCAAATTTATATAAAAATAGATTTTATGAGCCGTCTCCACGATGGCGAAGGTGGAAGTGTAGCGAAGGTCGATATGCAACGGCGATGGTTCCCCCTGATCGGGGCGCTCATGTTTTATGGTTTGGGTACCGCGATTGCGTTTGAGCTGACTCTTGGGCCGGCTCTTGGGCAGACTGCCGCGACGCATGTCGAGGATGTGGTTGTGACGGCGCCAACGCAATCCTTGTCGGAAGAGCAGGCGACAGCGCTGCAATCGGTTCCCCAGGCTGCCACTGTCATTACGCAGGACCAGATAGAGGCTCAGCAGATCACCAACCTCCAGCAGGCGAAAAGCCTGGTTCCGGGGGTGAATATGAAAGTCTTGAACATACAGAACAATGCTTTCAATATTCGCGGCTTCGGTAATGCCACGGGCACTTCGATCTCGGCCTCTCCCTCCGGTGTTCCGATCTATATCGACGGCATTTATTATCCCCGTCCCGGCACATCCTTGATGGATATTCCTGATCTCACCGGTTTTCAGGTGTTGAAAGGTCCGCAGGGCACGAGCGGAGGTTATGACAGCACCAGCGGCGCTGTCTATGTCAGCACCGCTTTGCCGAGCTTCACGGCCGGACAGAAATTGTCGGTCGGCTATGGCAGCTACAATTATGCGAATGTCAATTATTCGGCGACAGGCCCCATTGCCGATTCCAACTGGGCGGCCTTCCGTCTCAGCCTGTTTGGCGATTACAACGATGGATGGCTCTACAGCATCTATAATTCGAACCCGCAGCGTTATTTCGGCAAATTCGGCAAGGGCGTCCGTGCCCAGGTTCTCCTGCAGCCGACCAATGATCTCAGCATCAGGCTGGTCGCCGATTATTCCTTCCTTCGCTACACATGTTGTATCAGCCTGACGTCCGGGGTCATCACCAATTATGCCAATGGCCAGCCGGTCGCGAATAATTTCTTCCAGCGCGCCGCGCGCGTGGGCTACACACCGCAATCGTTCAACGGATTGCAGCGGTGGAATACGGATGTCAGCGGTACTTATGGCATCGGGCCGGGGGAGACGGCGAGCAGCGGTGGCGGCGCGGTCATCGTCAATTATAATTTCAATGGCTATGCGCTCAATTCGACGACCGCCATTCGCCAATATACCTACCAATGCCATTGGTGGAACAATACGATCATCAATGTGGATACGGCTCGCGCCGGCTGTTGGGATCCGACGTCCTGGTCCGCTCAGGAGGATTTGAGTATTGCGACGCCGAAAGGGGGCCCTGTCGATGTGAAGGCCGGCGTCTTCGTCTTCCTCGAACTGTTCCGCAGCTGGAACCAGTCATGGAATGGGTCGCAGGCGGCGGAATGGTTTTCGCCGACGAGCAATCCGGAGGTCAATGATGTCGCGCTCAATTGGGCGAAGCAGAACAGCTATGACATGGTCTCGACACGCAATGTTTCGCCCTATGCTCAGGCGATATGGCATGCGACGGAAGAGTTCGAGATGACCTTTGGATTGCGGTTTACCGAGAGCTGGAAATCCGGTTTCGCCACGGGGACCATCACTGGACAATCGGGTGCGGGGCTTTCTGCTGCCGATCAGGCTCTCGCCCAGCAGGTCCGCTCCAGCGTCTTCGGCGCGCCCGCCTCTTGGAGCCAATATATCAGTTCGACTCAAGGGTTGCTCACCGGACTTGTGAGCGCCTCCTATAAATTCACACCAGATGTCATGGGTTATGCGACCTATGCTCATGGCGGTCGCCTGGGCGGCCCTAATGTCAGCTATGGCTATCTGCCGCAAGGGGCGCAATCCGTCATCAAAAACGAGGAAACCGACAGCTATGAAATCGGTTTGAAAACGAGTTTCCTCGATAATCGTGTGCAGGCGAATGTCGCCGCCTTTTTGATCGATGACCGGAATTACATTACACCCGTCGCGCAGATCCTCAATGTCGGCACGACGATCTCTTATGTCGCCAATGCACCAAGGGCACGATCGCGCGGTTTCGAACTGGATCTCCGGGCGCGCCCCATCGATGAGCTGAATGTCTATTTCAACGGGTCCTACAATGACGCGCGCTATACGTCCTTTCCTTCTGCGCCCTGTCCCTTTGAATATAGTTTTCAGTCTTCCTGCAATCTGACGGGCAAACCCTTGTCCTTCACGCCACGCTGGGCTTTCTCTGTCGGCGCGGAATATGATCTCGATCTTGGAATCGCCCTGCCGGCTCTCTATGCCAATGCGGTGACATTTTTCGTCGGCCCGGATTTCAGTTGGCAAAGCGCGACTTATTCGGGCGATTTCGGCGAGAATGCCAATTCAGCCTACAGCGTCATCAGCGGTTACGGCATCCTCAATTTGCATGGCGGTCTCAAGGCCAATGATGGCAGCTGGAATCTCACCGGCTGGGCCCACAACGCGCTCGATCACCGCTATTATCTGTATAAATCGGCGAATTACGTCGGTTCGGGTCTGGTCGGCGGTGTGCCGGGCCAGCCCTTGATGGCCGGGGCGACCTTCACGTTGAAATTCTGAACCGGTTCTTCGGTGACAGAGCTGCCGCTCCGCGGCGGACTACCGAAGCGAAGGCTGCGAAACAAGATAATTGGGGGTCAGCCGTGCTGGGAGAATGGCAGGGGCGCTGCGCCGGTGTCACGCTGTTTCAGCGCATACATGACCTTGTGTGCCAGCCCCTGCCGGTCGAAAGGCTTCTGGATGATCCTCTCCTCGGCAACCTCTTTGATGGCGGTGAGATCGGCATAGCCGGTGATGAAGAGGATGGGCAGATCCGGCAGGCGGTCCTGCACGGCGCTGGCGACTTCCACGCCGTTCATGCCGGGCATGGCGAAATCCACGAGCAGCAGGTCGATCTTCGTGGTTTTGTCGAGATAGGCCAGAGCGGCGGGCCCGCTGCCGGCCTCGATAACCTTATAGCCCAGTTCGATCAGGACATGCGCCGTGATCTCGCGGACGGCAGCATCATCATCCACAAGCAGGATGGTCGATGTCTGTTCATGGCCCTTGTCGATCGTCTTCAGCGCCAAGGTTTCGTCGGCACCGGTGGCCATGGGTTCGGCGCGCGGCAGATAGACGGTGACTGTGGTGCCGACACCTTCCTCCGTATCGATCGCCACGCCACCGCCTGATTGTGTCGCGAAACCATAGACCTGCGGCAGTCCGAGGCCTGATCCCTTGCCGATCGGTTTGGTGGTGAAAAAGGGTTCGAAGACGCGCGCCTTCACGGTCTCGCTCATGCCGCAGCCGATATCGGCGACGGATAAAGTGACATAATCGCCGGCATTGGCGGGTTCTCCCATCTGCCGTGTCGCCTTTTGCGGGAGAATGAGATTGCCCGTGGTGATCGTCAAGGTGCCGCCGTCCGGCATGGCGTCGCGCGCATTGATGGCGAGATTGAGCAGCACCAGTTCGATCTGCGAGCCGTCGGCGAGGGCGGACCAGAGATCGGCTCCTGGACGCCACTCGACCGAAACGGCGCCGCCGAGCGCGCCCTGGAGGAGTTCCCGAACCGCGAAGATCGTCTCGTTGAGATCGATCGGTTTTGGTTGCAGGCGTTGGCGGCGGGAAAAGGCCAGCAATTGACTGGTGAGCTTGGCGCCGCGTTCGCCTGCGAGCCGCATATTGGAAAGACGCCGGAGGATTTTGGGGTCGCATGTCATCGGCGAAGCGCCGACGATATCGCAGGATTTCGGCTCTCGCATGGATGTATCGAGAAGGTCGAGATTGCCGAGGATCACTGTCAGCAGATTGTTGAAGTCATGGGCGATGCCGGATGTCACCTGGCCAATCGCCTCGATTCTCTGCGCCTGCGCGAGCTGTGCCTGAACTTTCGACCGTTCGTCGATTTCCTCCTTGACCTGAATATTGGCGGCGGCGAGCTCGGCGGTCCGTTCGGCGACGAGACGTTCGAGTTCCTGCTCGTGGTGGGCGATGACTTCCCGCGCCACGATCAGATCATGAATATCGGTGCAGGTGCCGAGCCAGTAGATGATCGTTCCGGATGCGTCTCGGACCGGCATGCCGCGTGTCTTGAACCAGCGATAGACGCCATCGTAGCGGCGCAACCGATATTCGACATCATAAGGCTGATGGCTGCGAAGCGCATCGGACCAATGACGATCTGTCTTTTCCCGATCGTCTGGATGGAGGCAATCCATCCAATGAGATCCCAATTGGTCCTTTTCCTGGCATCCCGTATAGGCGAGCCATTGCGGACTCACATAATTGCAATAACCGTCGGGCCGCGTCGCCCAGACCAGCAGGGGCAGGGATTCGGCGAGTGTGCGATAGCGATCCTCACTCGCGCGCAGGACTTCTTCGGTGCGGTGCCGCTCGGTGACATCCATCATGATACCGATGCAGCGTTTGCGCGATGAGGCCGGATCGGAGAGAACGCGGCCGCGCCCGACGATCCAGCGAATCTCGTTCTGTGGCGTCACGAGTCTGTATTCGTATTCAAAACCGCCTTTTTCCGCCATGGATGTGATCGCGGCTTTGAGCGCATCGCGATCGCTTTCATGAACCGGTGCGAAAAAATCCTCCTCACGCACGATGCGCATGACGGGCTCGCGGCCGAACAGCCGGTTCTGTTCCGCAGAGCAGAAGAATTCCCGCGCCGCCACATCCCATTCCCAGGTACCGACGAGGGCCGCGTCCTCGGCAAGCTGCATGCGCTTTTCGCTGGCGCGCACGATCGTTGCGGCTCTGTCCCATGCCGTAATATCGAGGCTGGCGCCGACGAGGCGGGAGCAGCGGCCTTCCCTGTTGTGTATCGGTTGGGCATGGATATGCAGTCGACGCAACTCGCCATCGACAGTCACCAGCCGATAATCCCGGTCGATTGCCGCTCCTGACGTGAGAGCCGCGTCGAAGGCGGCAATGACGTCCGGCCGGTCGAGCGGATGAATCGTGCTGATCATGTCGGCGAAAGTGAAGGGAAGTCGGGGATCGCGGCCGTAATGATCCTTGCAGATCGGCGAGGCGTCGAGCGCCTTCGTCGCAGCGTCGAGTTCGAAAGCTCCGAAGCGGCCGCTCTTCAGCACCAGCTGCAGCTTCGTCTCGCTGTCACCCAGCCTCACGGCCTCGGCGCGCCGGGCAAGCGCCTTTGCCGCCGTCGCGGCGAGCAATTCGGCGACATGGATCTCGTCCGCCTGCGGCTCGTGTCTCTGCGCCCAGTAGATTTCGATCCCGCCCGCGCTTCTGTTCAGGCTGGCGGCTGTGGGCGGCGTCCCCATTCCGGAAACAGGCGAGGAGCGCGCATGCATAGCATCCGCCGTTTCCATTGCCTGTGCCGGCAGAGGAAGGATCATCAGGCTGCCGATACCCGCCGGTCGATAAAGAGCGGCCGCTTCGTCAGCATGACTATCTGGGATGAAACAGGGGATGCCTTCCGCAAGCACCCTGCCGGCGGGCCCTTCGTCCGAGGAGAAACGCAACCCTTGCCACGCGGGCGCAATGCCTGATTGTTCGGCGTGATGAAAGAACGGGCCGTCGCGCAGGATGAAACTGGCACCGTCGGCGCCGATCAGGGAACAGAGAGAACTGCAGGCAAGCGCCATTAAGGCATGCGGCTCATCAAGACCGGCCAGGGTTGCCAGTGTATCGGCCACGGCGCGCCAGGCCATATTGTCCTTCCGGGTCGTGCCGGGATCCTGCTTTGTCTGTCCGAAGGTCTCGTCGTTCATCGGATTCCCAAAGGATTCCCTGTCAGCAGGGCGAAACAAGCAAGGCGGATAGGGCCGCGCTGGAAATCGAAGGAGGTGAACCGACTGAAGTATTTCGGATATATCCGAAATACTTCACTCAAACAAACAGAGCATTTTCAATTCTATGAAATCGCGAATCGATTCAAGATTGTCGGAAAATGCTCTAGCAGTGCATTTTAGCGTTGCCGTTTCCCGGGGCGACGAACCGCGCTCTGCCTTATCCCGGCATATGAGATTCGCCGATCGTCGCTTGTCCGCAATCGGCAACCAAGCAGCATGGCCGCTACGTCACCCTTGCGGGAAACCTGCTCATTTGTCCTCCCATCGATCAGACTGGATAGGATCCGTGACGAAAGCAAGGCGTATCTGTCGCCGAGCCGTGAAATAAGGCTTAATTCAGGTCGCGCAGATGCCGAAAGACGATCTCGCGCGAGACGAAGCCGGTCAAAATCGCGATCAGGCCACTTAACAGGATGATGACGGCATAGCCTTTGGGGCTGAGAGAAAAACTGCCGAAGAGAAGCTGCATCTGGTCGCCGGCTGGCGTCGCCCGCCACCATGAGGAAAAAGCTTCTCCGAAGAGGAACAGCAAAATGGTGGCGCCGCCGCCAAGCGCACCGCCGCGCAGGCCGAGGTGCAGAAACCGATATTGGAATTGCCGTGCGATATAGCCGTCGGCGGCTCCGACGAAATGCAGGACTTCGATGATTTCGCGATTGCCCGCCATGGCACCCTGTGTCGCGAAGGCGATCGCGAAGCCCATTGCGACGAGGATCAGCAGGAAAAACAGAACGGCGATGACGACGACGCTGCGGGCCATATCGTCGAGCCGCTCGAGCCAGAGCCGGTGATCGTCGAGGCTCGCCGTCGGAATTTTGGCCGCGAGCTGTTGCCGCAAGGCGGTGACGTCGAGCGGCTTTGTGCTGTCGAGCGCGATGACGATGAGGCGCGGTACGGGCAGGTCGGAGAGATCGAGTCCGGTTCCGAGCCAGGGTTGCAGCAGGGCTTCCGATTCTCCCCGTGTGAAGGCGCGCGCGTCGGCGACGCCTGGCGTTGCCCGGGCGAGCGCAAGGGCCGCCGCAGTATCCGCTTCGAGATCGTGGTTGCCGCTTGGATGCACCTGGATGGTGACCTCCCGGCTCACCTCGCCGCGCCATTCGCGCGAGGCATCGGCAATCAGCATGGCCGTGCCGGCTCCGAGCGTCGCCAGAAAGGTCATGATGGCGATGACCGTGACGAGGGAGCGCCCGGCGATCGAGGTTTTGGGCACCAGCGAGGTCTCGCGCTGGCGGCCGCCTCCGACTCTTTCACCATCCGGGGAGGACGAGGCCTCGATCAGACTGTCACGCGGGGGTGGCGGTGTCTGCTCGTCGCGTTGACGCCGGAACGCCGAAAAGGCCGGCAGAAGACGTAGGGAAAAACGCAAGGGGCGCTCTCAATCGTAAATATGCAGGCGACCATCGCCGAGAACCATGCGCCGCGCGCCATCGAACTGATCCATCAGCCCGAGATCATGCGTCGCGATGACGACCGAGGTGCCGGATTTATGCAATTCGGTGAATAGCCGCAACAGACGGCGGGCGAGGCTCGGATCGACATTGCCGGTGGGTTCGTCGGCGAGAAGCAGTTCCGGTCGCACGATGAGCGCCCGCGCAATGGCGGCGCGCTGTTTTTCCCCGCCTGAGAGCACGGGGGGCAGGATGTGCATCCGCTCGCCGAGGCCGACCCAGCGCAGAAGTTCGATCACTTCGGCGCGATAGGTCGATTCCTCGCGGCCGCGAACTCGTAGCGGCAGGGCGACATTTTCGTAAGTGGTCAGATGATCGAGCAGGCGGAAATCCTGGAAGACGACGCCGATGCGACGCCGCAAATCGGTAATCGTGTCCTTGTCGAGCGCTGTCGAATCGGACCCGAAGAGATTGATCAATCCGCGTGTCGGCCGCAGCGAGAGAAGAATCAGGCGCAATAGAGTGGTCTTGCCCGCGCCCGATGGACCGGTCAGGAACTGAAACGAATGCGGCTCGATCGAGAAACTGATGTCCTTCAGAATCTCATTGCCCATTCCATAGCGAAGGCCGACATTTTCGAAACGAACCAAGATCTCTCCCCGCATAGAGCTTGTTGGGGTAATTCCAGATTGCTCCCCCAAGAGAATCTTCCCCAAGAGAATCTTCCCCGAGGGAGTTTCTCCAAGAGAATCCTTCCTGGAGCATCGCTCGACAAATCAGGCTCGTGAGCGATTTTGTAGGTTTTTATCAACGCATCAAACATTCCGAAGGGCGATAGCCTCTTTCCAGTTCGATACTGTAAAATTAGGAGCATTTTCAAAGTGTTTTGAATCGCATCCCGATCCTGTTCACACCGAAAATGCGCCAGTTCCTGCCTTGCCTTTCCAGATGCGCCAACCGCATTCCATCCTTGATGGATTTGCGAGATCGAAGGTGATTAGGAGAAACGATGCCAGAGGCGGAGCGGCACCAGCCTTTTGGCCGTGCCATTTCTTCATACAGAATATTTTCATCAAAATGGGAACCATTCTTCTATAATAAGAACTGGTTTCCAGTTTCTTGCTCTTGTCCAGGATAGATCGTGGCGGAAGATTCAAGCCCCAACGCGAGCCAGAAGAGAAATTTCCTGAAACGGCTGTTCACCCGCAAGGAAGATCAGGTGGAAGCTGCGCAGCCTGAGCATGCGGAAGAAGCCGCTCGCGAACCCTCGGCTGCCGGGCTTGCTTCCGGAGCGGTCTCCCCAACCGAGGCCATTCCTCTCGATCAGTCGATTGCGGAACCATCAGGTGCCCCGGCGGCACCGGTTCCACCGCCGGCTCACGCCGCTGAAACGGAACCGGCGCAGGGGTCATGGTGGAGCCGTTTGCGCGCCGGGCTTTCCCGTTCCTCGAATTCGATCGGATCCGGCATCGTCGATATTTTCACCAAGCGCAAGCTTGATGAGGATATGTTGCAGGATCTGGAGGATATCCTGATCCGCGCCGATCTCGGCGGCGCCGTTGCGCAAAGGATCACTGAAACGGTCGGCAAGGGACGCTTTAACTGGGACGTCGATCCGGCCGAGGTCAAGGCGATTTTGGCGCATGAGGTCGAGACCGTGCTCGGCCCCTATGCCCGCCCGCTCGAAGTTGATGTGTCCAGGAAACCTTTCGTCATTCTCGTCGTCGGGGTCAATGGATCCGGCAAGACGACGACGATCGGCAAGCTCGCCGCCCAATTCACCCGCGAGGGCCGCAAAGTGATGCTGGCGGCCGGCGATACGTTCCGCGCGGCGGCAATCGAACAATTGCAGATCTGGGGGCAAAGGCTCGGCTGCAATGTGATCGCCCGTCCGCAGGGAAGCGATGCGGCGGGCCTCGCCTTTGACGCGATCAAGGCGGCGCGGGCCGAGGATGCCGACATTCTATTGATGGATACGGCCGGCCGCCTGCAAAACCGCGCCGAACTCATGGACGAGCTCGAAAAGATCATCCGCGTCATGCGCAAGCAGGACGCGGAGGCGCCGCATGCCGTGCTTCTCGTGCTCGATGCGACCGTCGGCCAGAATGCCTTGAGCCAGGTGGAGATTTTCGGACGTGTCGCGGGTGTGACCGGCCTTGTCATGACCAAGCTCGACGGCACGGCGCGCGGCGGCATCCTCGTGGCGATCACCGAAAAGTTCAAATTGCCGATTCATTATATAGGCGTCGGTGAGAAGGTCGATGATCTCGAAGCGTTCACGGCGCGTGATTTCGGCCGCGCCATTGCCGGCCTTGACCGGGAAGCGGTGCCGCCTTCCTAAAAATTGTGACTGCCTTTGGTGCCTCGCGTGCGACATCCTTAAGACTTTTGTGCGAGTTCGGTCCGCTCGAGCAACAGGGCTCTTGTCAGCTTGCCTGTGCTGCGGGATAAGGCCGCTCCACCTCGATCATGGCATATGGGAAGGGTCGGTATCGGGACGTGCGAGGCGACTTTCGGCGGTGGCCACCGGTGTCTCGTCATGAAATTCCGAATAGAATGCCGATCGGATGCTGTCGATCAGGCGCGAGAGCGCCGGCTTTCTGGATCAATCATGTGTCGGACCAGCGCGCCCCGCTGTTTGGTCCGATGCGCGGGGCGTGTTTCATGGCTAAATTCGTCAATCGTGTCTTTTCCGGCATTCAGCCGAGCGGCCACCTGCATCTCGGCAATTATCTCGGCGCGATCATCAAATTCATCGAATTGCAGAAGACCCATGATTGTCTTTACTGCGTCGTCGATTTGCACGCGATCACTGTCGCTCAGGATCCCGTGGAACTGCGGGCCAATATCAGAGAACTGACCGCGGCCTATATCGCCTGCGGCATCGACTACAAGAAGCAGATCATCTTCAACCAGAGCCAGGTGTCGGGCCATGCCGAACTCGCCTGGCTGTTGAATTGCGTCGCCCGGGTCGGCTGGCTGAACCGCATGACCCAGTTCAAGGAGAAGGCCGGCAAGGACCGCGAGAACGCTTCCGTGGGCCTCTACGATTATCCAATCCTGATGGCCGCCGACATTCTCCTCTATAAGGCGACCCATGTTCCGGTGGGCGAGGATCAGAAGCAGCATTTGGAGCTCACGCGCGACATCGCCCAGAAATTCAATCTCGATTTCGCGCAATCAATTGCCGAACGCGGCTTTGAGGACGCATTCTTTCCGCTGCCCGAACCCTTGATTCAGGGGCCTGCGGCGCGGGTGATGAGCCTTCGCGACGGCACCAAGAAAATGTCCAAATCCGACCCATCCGATTATTCGCGCATCAATCTTTCCGACGATGCCGATACGATCGCGCAGAAGATTCGCAAGGCGAAGACGGATCCTGAACCCCTTCCGTCGGAAATCGAGGGGCTCGCAAAGCGCCCGGAAGCGGAAAACCTCGTCGGGATCTATGCGGCTCTGAATGGCGAGGCCAAGGCTGATGTGCTGAAGAGCTTCGGCGGCGGCAATTTCTCGACCTTCAAGACGGCGCTTGTCGATCTTGCCGTGGACAAACTGGGGCCGATCGGCGGGGAAATGAAGCGGCTCAAGACCGAGACAAGCTTCATCGATCAAATTCTCGTCGATGGCGCCATCCGCGCCCGCGCGTTTGCCGAGCCCACCATGACGGCGATCAAGGATATTTTTGGGTTCGTCGGGTAATGCTCTGATCTCTTTCGAGTGGAGCGTTTCGGCTATATCGAAACGCTCCAACGCGGGGTGCACCAGCGGTGTTACATCACGACGACGCGCGTGCCGACCGGAACGCGTTGGAACAGGTCGATGACATCGGCATTCATCATGCGGATACAGCCGGAAGATACGGCGTGACCAATCGTATCCGGCTCATTGGTGCCGTGAATGCGAAACAGCGTATCCCTGTTGCCCTGATAGAGATAGAGTGCCCGCGCACCGAGCGGGTTTTCGATACCGCCTTCCATCGAGGTGGGGAGGTCGGGGCGGCGCTTCAGCATCTCTTTCGGTGGAATCCAACGCGGCCATTCAGCCTTGCGGCCGACCCGGGCTGTTCCCTTCCAGGCGAAGCCTTCGCGGCCGACGCCGATGCCGTAGCGGATCGCCATGCCATCGGGCTGTATGAAATAGAGATGCCGTGATTTCGTGTCGATGACGATGGTGCCGGGTCCTTCTTCGGTGGGATTGGGCACCAAGGCGGCCGTTTTCTGCGAAGCGCGGACACCGAGATCATAATCTGCCTGGTCATCGCCATAAGGCGACCTGCGCGAGGCATTTGGCGGATAGGCCGGCGGCGGCGCGGCGTCATCGTAAAGATCGTCCGGAGGCAGGACCTGATTGTCATCGTCGAAAGAGGGGAAGGGAGGTCTGGCGCGCTGATAGCCGGAATAATAGGGCCATTGGGCGAAAGCAGGCAGGCTGACGGTCAGGCCAGCGAACAGGATCAATGAACTGGCGAGGCTGCCGATCTTATGATGCATGGATAAGCGTTTCCGATAAAGGCGGACATTGAAAAGCGGGTGGTTTAGGAATGCAGATTATATATCAGGGATGAAGAAAGTTTCTGAACGGGTCTACGATCTCTTCGAGACATTCAATAATTTATAGCCGTTAATCGTATTCGTTAAACTGGCGGACATTGAAGGAAAGCCTGTACCGTTCCAACGCTTGGACGCTCCCCGAATTGAAAAACCTTTGATCAAAATTCTGTGAATTTTGGTTGATGGAAAGTCACGTCGGGGAAGGGGCAGACGGTGCGGAGTATTGAGACTTTGTGCATCACTATTCCGCGCCATTCGGGTCTATAATTTTATCGATGAGCGGGTAGGGACGGCGGCAGGGAAAAATCCGTGGCCTGGCCCGGTTGCGCCGGCTCACGCGAACCGGATACGCCTTTCAGGAGGGTCCGTTCGCCCTCAGAGACTTTTCGCGGATTCCCGTCGGGAGAAACCAGTACACCACCGTGGCTCAGAGCGGGGCCTGTCAGTGACAAGACGGGACCGATGACGGGTTTGGGTGGAATGGCCTCCGGCTCCGGATTGGCACTTGCTTCTCCCGCTGCGGGTGGATTGACAAGAGACGGTGTACCGGAGGCAGGTGTATCCTCTGGCGATTGTATTGGCGTTTGATCGTCGTGCATGTTCGGCTTGTCTGGCAACGTCCGGCGGAGTGTGCCTTCGACGAAATGGGCAAGTTTGCGCTCGCCGGCAGCCGTGAAGCCCTGTCCATCCTGCGTCCGCAATTTCGTGATTTGTCCATCGATGTCGGGGCCATAGCCGTGATAATCGCCCTTTTCATCGGCAAAGGCTTCCCAGATATCGATGAAAGTGGCGCCGGTCTTGGCCGTCCGTTCTTCAAAAAGCGTGTTGAAGACGCTGAAATCGACCGCCGCTTCATCGCGTTTCACGATTGGCAGGCCAATCCAGGCGAGCGGCACATGGTGGGTACGGAAAATCTCGCCAATGGCCTCGATCCGGCTGCCATAGACAGCCTGCCAGGGGGTTGAGAGCAATTCCAGCACCTTGTCGTCCTCATGCAGTGGCTTCCGGTCATTGCTGCCAATGAGCATGATCGCGTAATCGAGCTTTTCTCCCTTGCTTTCGGCGGTAGTGAGAAAGTCGCTGATGGCTTTCGGCCAATCGTAGACATCAGGGCGGACGAGGCCGGTCCCATCCTGTTCTTCGCGAAGAATGGCGATGTCGGGCCGATCGGAGAGCGCCTCGGTCAGACCGCGTCCGAGCATCTGCGCCAATTCATCGCCGAAGATGGCGACGCGATAGCGTGTCGGCACCGCCGGACGAGGCGGAAGCGGGATCTTGGCAGGAATGACAATAGTGCGGGGCCGTGGCGGCCGTGGCTTATGCGAGGCGGAGGTCGGATGTTCCCGCAGGCGCGGATTGTGTGGATTGCGCGGCGGTGCGTGACGTGGCGCGGGCGGTGGTGGTTCGAACAGATTTTGAAACCAGTCGAAGGGGGAGCCCTGGGCGCGGGCTTCGCGGCTCGTACCGAGCACGAGGGCCGCGAACGCGATGCCGGCGATGCCAAGGATCGCCGCGAAAATCGTCACGGAGCGGGGGCGGAATGGAAACCGCATGGCTCATCTGGTCCTGCTGTTGGCCGGGATCCGTCTGGTCCTCCCCCCTTTCAATGCTGTCCGGCAGAAGAGGATGCAGGCTCGTCGATTGGTGGCGGTGCGAGCGATGGGGGTGGCGTCAATACGATCCAGTCGAGTCCAGCAGGCTGCAAAACCTTGTCGATAATATGCAAAAGGCCATTCTTCTCGGGAATATCGGCATAAGTGATCATGGCCCGTCCGCCGCGAGCATCGGTGAGGATGAGATGCCGGCCGTCTTCCGTCACGATAATCTCCTCGCCTTGCAGCGTCTTCAAACGGATCGGGCCCTGTTCCCGCCGCAGGGCGGCCAGCATGGTTTCGACGCTGTGTCTGCCGGCGACGATCTGATAACGCAGAAACGCGGCGAGCGTGTCATGGTTTTCCGGCTGCAGCCAGACTGCCCGCGTGTCTTTCGGCAATTGGGCGAAAGCTTCGTTGGTGGGCGCGAAAAGTGTGTAGGAACCCTCTTCCTTGAGCAGCGGTTCGATACCCGCTGCCCGGATCGCTTCGACGAGGGTCGTATGGCTGCGCGCCTCGCTCAGGTTTTCGAAGACGGTTTTGGAAAAGGCGAATGTCGCTCCCCCGGTATGAATGGCGAGTTCTGCCGCAGCCGCCTTGATCGGGGAAAACAATAGGCCTGGGGACAACACGCACAAGCTTATGAGTGCTGCCCGGGTATGAATATGGAGCCAGCAAGGAAAGGCCCATTGTGGCGAACAGGTTGGGGAGTTGATCTTGCGCCGTCTTTTCGATGTGTCAGTGCTTCCAGGCATCCGGGCCTTTTCCGTGCGATCTAAAGTGCCAGGCAATGTGAGACAGAGCCTTGCAGGTTTGCGGGCAGGGATCCGAGCTTCGGACCGATGGGAAATCGGGCGAATCTGGCCTAACGTTTGGCCGCGCCTTTTGAATAGGATGCTAGTGGATCGCGAAGAAGATCAGGAGCAGACAAAAAGCGGCGAGGAACAGGCAGCGCAGGATTTGCCCGAAAGAAGGGGCGATGGACGGGGTGTTGGAAGATCCGAACGCGGAGGATCTGAATGCGGGGGATCTGAATGCGGGGGATCTGAACGAAGGCGCGGCCCTGTGCGCTGGAAATGGAACGAGGCTCATCGAGAGTATCCTCCTCGGATAGGGCTCGGGCGGAGGCGTGAACGGGTCATGGATATTCCATTGACCGCGGGCCACGGACCGCCGGTTGCGACCGATCGATTGACGCGCTCATACCCGGTCGATGGCTGCCCCGTTCCCCTTGCCTGTGGGGAACTCTTGCAAGTCGTTTGACCGATGCACCCTGGACGTCTCGACCAAAGGGGCTTGAGCCCGCCCGAAGAACTCTAGCCTCCACTTATTGATGAAGGATTAACCTTAACTGGGCCTTATGATTCGGATTGTTGCGATCTTGGTCTCGCATCCGGTGCTGGATGTCTCTCGAACCGGTCTCTCTAGCGTGCTGATCCCGTCAGGAATCGCAGACATTTGCAAGAGCCTCTGTTATGATTGCAAAAATGAGTCGCCCTGATCCAATGCCCTGTGTCCGCTCTTCTCGTGGCGGGGATCTTGCGGGTGGCTCATGAGCCGATGCACCGCGCTGATAGTTGAGGAGTTTGAGAGTGCAAGAGGACAGGGAGCCGGTGTGCTTCGATGAAATGACCCTTCCGGATGGCAAGATCCGACCGGTTTACGAGAAAATCGCGCATTGGCTCGCCAACACTCCGTCCTCGTTTCTCTCCGCGCGCCATGCTCAGGCCGAGCTCCTGTTCCGGCGGATCGGCATCACTTTCGCTGTCTATGGCGATAAGGACGCGACCGAGCGTCTCATCCCTTTCGATATCATTCCGCGTCTGCTCGACGGCGGTGAATGGGCGCGGCTCGAGACCGGCCTCATCCAGCGCGTCAAGGCGCTCAATATGTTTCTCGCGGATATTTATGGCGCGCAGGAGATTCTCAAGGCCGGGCGTATTCCGGCCGATCTCGTGCATGGCAATCCGCAGTTTCGCCCGGAAATGGTCGGTTGCAAGGTGCCGCATGATATTTTCGTGCATATTGCCGGCATCGATCTCGTGCGCATCGGCGAGAATGATTTCTACGTCCTCGAAGACAATGTGCGCACGCCCTCCGGTGTCTCCTACATGCTGGAGAATCGCGAGGTGATGATGCGGCTCACGCCCGATCTCTTCGCTGAACATCGTGTCGCGCCGGTCGAGAATTATCCCGACATGCTGCTGGCCTCGTTGCGCTCTGTGGCACCGGTGAATGTCGCGCGCGAGCCCGTTATCGCTGTGCTGACGCCGGGACAATATAATTCCGCCTATTATGAACATTCCTTCCTGGCCGATAAGCTCGGGGTCGAGCTTTGCGAAGGCCGCGACCTCCTAGTCGAGGATGATGTCGTCTACATGCGCACGACCGAGGGAACGAAACGGGTCGATGTGCTCTATCGCCGCATCGATGATGATTTCCTCGATCCCAAGGCTTTCCGCGCGGATTCCATCATCGGCGTCCCCGGCCTGATGCGGGCCTATCTCGCTGGCAATGTCACGCTCGCCAATGCGGTCGGCACCGGCGTCGCCGACGACAAGGCGATCTATACCTATATGCCGGAGATCATCGACTTTTATCTGGGCGAGCCGGCCATTCTGAAAAACGTGCCGACCTGGCGCTGTCGTGAACCCGATGCTTATGCCTATGTGCGCGATCATCTTGGCGAACTCGTCGTCAAGGAAGTGAATGGCTCGGGTGGCTATGGCATGCTCGTCGGCCCCCATGCGAGCCTTGCCGAGCGTGAGACCTTTGCCGCCAAGCTTGCGCGCAACCCCGAGAACTTCATCGCCCAGCCGACTCTCGCGCTCTCGACCTGTCCGACCTTCTTTGAATCCGGCATCGCGCCGCGCCATGTCGATCTGCGGCCTTTCGTGCTCACCGGCTCGACCGGCGTCAAGGTCGTGCCGGGCGGCCTCACCCGTGTCGCGCTCAAGGAAAAGTCCCTCGTCGTCAATTCGAGCCAGGGTGGTGGCACCAAGGATACCTGGATCATCGAAGGCTCGGCGCAGCGGCAATCGCAGACGCAGACATGAGCCGCCCGGCTCAGTCCGTAATCTCGGGCCTTTGCCTTCTGACCTCCGGGCCGCGGGCTTTTCCTACTCGGCGCCTTCATTTGAGCCGCCATTGCATCCGAACCATCACCTCCTGAACCATCATCAAGGCAGGCCATGCTTTCCCGGACGGCTGATAATCTTTTCTGGCTTGCCCGCTATGTCGAGCGGGCTGATTTCCTCGCGCGTGTCATCGACGCGACGCAACGGCTGAGCACCCTGCCGACGGCTTATGCGAGCACTGGCACGGAATGGGAGAGCGCGCTCGAATCCTCGGGCGCGGCGGAGGGCTATCGCGCCCGTTACGAGACGATCGAAGCTGCCCGCGTGGTCGAATTTCTGACTTTCTCGACCGAGAATCCCTCGTCCATCCGCAATTGCCTGGAATTCGCGCGCGTCAATGCGCGCGCCGTGCGCACGGCTTTGACCATTGAGACGTGGGAAGCGATCAACGGCGCCTGGATCGAGCTGAAAAAGTTCGAAAAGACGAGCCTTGGGAAAGGTTCCTATGATCGCGAGGAGCTTTCCCGGTTTCTCGATTTCGTCAAGAAAACCTCGCTCGATTACGATGGCACTGCCTATCGCACCATGCTGCGCAATGATGCCTATTGGTTCTCGCGGCTCGGCATCTATATCGAACGCGCTGACAATACGGCGCGTATTCTCGACGTGAAATATCACGTGCTCCTGCCCGAGGATGAGGAAGTCGGTGGATCGCTCGACTATTTCCAATGGGCGAGCATTCTGCGCGCGGTATCGGCACTCACGGCCTATCATTGGGTCTATCGCGAGACACTCAAGCCGTGGAAGATCGCCGATCTCCTGATCCTCAAGAAGGAGATGCCGCGTTCACTCATCTCCTGCTATGACAATATCTGCCATTTTCTGGATCAGATCGCCGGCGCCTATGGGCATAATGGTGCGGCGCAACGGCACGCGCATCTCGTCATGGAACGGCTGACCAAGGCCACGACGAAGGAGATCTTCCACATCGGCCTGCATGAGTTCATCACGGCCTTCGTCGAAGACAACAGCTTGCTTGGTCAGACGATCAGCGAGCAATATCTGTTGAATTAAACCCGCAGAGTGCCGATCCGGCCGTTTGGTGTCGATTCTTGACGCGCGCAACGTCTCAAGGTTTGCGCCAAAGCAGTTGTGTCGCGGTGCTTTTCAGGCCAACTCTCGTCGATCATGAAACAATTTGATCAACGAGACCCGGTCTTAATAGAGGATCGCAGGCGATCGAGCCGATGGGCGGCTCATGGCCGTTGCAGCACGGCCTCGAAAGCATAGGCGCGGAGCGGCTTTGAAAAATGGCAGCCAAGACCGCGCGCGCTGGCGAGGGCGCGGATTTCCTCCTCCAATGTAAGACGTGGCGTCACATCGAACCAGGAAAGCCAGCGGCGTAGCGCCCTGCCGAACCAGGCGGGCAGGCCGGCCTGGTCGCCGAAATCGACGATATGGAGCGAGCCGCCTTCGGTCAGGAAGGTGCAGGCGTTCGCGAGCACATCACGCCAGGGCGGAATCATCGACAGAGCGTAGGAAATGAACACGCGGTCGAAGGCCGCGACACCAAAAAGCGCGAGGGGGTCGAAAGCGGTGGCGTCCGCCTGTGCCAGCTGGATGCGTTCGCTCAATCCCGCGCGGGCGATGGATTTGCGCGCCTGCGCCAGCATTTCCTCCGAGACGTCGAGACCATAAAGGCGTGCATGCGGGTAGGCTTTTGCCGCCTTGATGAGATTGCGTCCCGTGCCGCAGCCGATTTCCAGGATCGTACCACCCTTGGGGGGAGCAAGCCCGGTGATCAGCGCGTCGCGTCCGAGCAGATAAAATTTGCGGCTTGCATCATAGATGTGGCGCTGATGCCGGTACATCCGGTCCATCAGCGCCGCCGCTCCATTGTCCGTCCGTGATGCGCTCATGCCTTGCGCCGATAAAGATGGAACGCGCCATAGATGGAGGAGCGGTCACGCAGGCTATAATCGATGCAGCGCGCCGGATCATATTCGAAGGCGTCGAGGATCGCCGCCGGCACGCGGCCAGGCAGCAGCCTTTCATCGGCGGCGGTGCGGAAGATGACCCGCGCGCCGGCGCGGGCGGTGCGCAGGATCTCGCCCCACAGGGATGTCAGCACCTCATCGGTCATCCAGTCCTGCGCGTCGAGAAGGACATAGGCGTCGAGGCTTTGTGCTGGCTGCTGATTCAGGAAGACGGTCATGGATTCATGACGGATGTCGACCCGGTCTGCACAAGCGCGCAGGGTCTCGAAGTGGGAGGGCATGAGATAGGGCGGCAGGCAGTTCTGGTCGATCGCCTGATGACGCGGCGGATAAGCGCGTCCGAACGCCTGCCAGGCGAAATAATTGTCCGTGAAATCGAAATCGCAGGCGAGGCGGCGCAGTCTTTCCTTGACCACATCGGCCATATTGCCGGAGGGACCACCCGCAAGGGCCTGATATTGCGACGGGGGAATGCCAAGCCCGTAAAGCGAGGCGGGTTGGCGCAGCATCCAGCGGATCGAGGGCTTGTCGAACAATGGCGCGAGCATGGTCTCGTAAAGGACGCGCTGTTCTTCGCGATCCTTCGCCTGCAGCATCAGCCGTGGATCACGTCCATAGAGCTTGGCCAGACGGTGAGCGCCGCCAATGAAAGTGCCGAGCAGCCCGTGATGATAGAAATTATCGGTGAAATTGTCGATGCGCCGGCGGCCGGTTGGACCACGGCCGTCCCAATAGGCGCGCGCCACCGGATCGAGATGCGCACGGACGTAACGGCGATAGGCATCGAGATTGGCAGGCTGATCGGCCTCGCCGAAAAAGCTGTAGAAAGCCGCGTGATCCGGCAAATGCTGCAGGGCTGCGACCTTCAACTGGTTAAGGGCGATATGCGCGCCGTTGAGATCGACCGCGGTGATCTTGCGGGGCGCGGCGGTCAGGTAGGACAGGACGTTACAGCCACCCGACGCAATGGTGACGATGTGATCGTTCGGCTGGATCGCGAGAGCCTCCATGTCGATCAGCGGATCTTCCCAGATCTGCGGATAGACGAGGCCGCGAAAGACGAAAGTGAATAGACGTTCGAGCAAGCCACCGCGGGACAAGGTTTTGTTGCGGTGGACGGCCGTGCGCAGCCCAAGGCTGGTCGTACGGCGAAGCGCATCGGGAGATGACGTCACGGGCTTTCCGAATCTGCAGAGACGATCGGCACGGCTTAAGCGACCCGCATGACAGACGGATGACCAGAAGCGATTCCGTATCATTATCTGCGCCGCTCTTGATTTTTGATCCCGCATGAGGATGCGTTCAGCAGTCCGAGCAATTGCTCGTCATCCAGGCAAATTGTTAAGCTCGTTCAGTTCGTCAAGAGGAAATAGGGCGAGAATGTGAAGCTTTCGTTTCTATTCGAGGAGTTCTTGTCAGAAGAGACAATTTAAGATTCTTTATTTCAAGTTTAAATAAAATTAACTATGTTGTTGCGTCGCACAAATAACGTATTGAATGGAAAATAGCTAAATACATTGCCTTTTTATCATCACAGAATGCTGTCAGAAGCCGCCGCCGTGCCCGGAAACGGGTGCTTTCAATGGTAATAAATGGAGGCTTCTGGTTGAGAAAACTTCTCGGATTTGCTGCATTACTGTGTATGTCTTCGGGAATAGCTCAGGCTGACTCGCAGCACAGCAGAATGGTGCATCACCACCGCAGGGTGTCTCATCACCATTATTCTCATCATCATTATAAAGTGGCGTATCTCTCTCCACGGGCTGAGCATTACGACGGCAAGACGTCGCAATATCAAGGCAAGGCTTCTTTTTATCATGCGCGTGGGGCGCGCGGCTGCGCGCATCGTTCCTTGCCTTTCGGGACGCATGTGCGTGTCACCAATCTCGCCAATCAGCAATCGACGACCCTGGTGGTCAATGATCGCGGACCCTTCATCAAAGGGCGGGTCATCGATGTCTCGGTCGTGGCGGCCGACCAATTGGGCTTTCGGCATGCCGGACTTGCGCCGGTGCGGGTGGATGTGCTGCCGGATTGAGCTGCAGGCTTCATGAAGCGTTTCTGGTCTTTCCGGAAACGCTCCACGTAAAAATTAGAGCATTCTCAAAGCGGTGGAATCGCCAAGCGATTCACCAGAAGCTCAAAATGGTCTAAAAGCGATCCCAGGCCGCAGCCGCATCAGGCACTTCGGCTTTGTTTCTTTCATGCCGATAGGCTGAGATTTTCTCGTAAACGGTTCTGCGGATCCGGTTGATGCCGCCCAGCGGCTGTTCGTCGGCGGGCGCGTTCCACGGCGAAAAGGAGAGATTCTCGCAGAAAGCGTCGCGCCCGGCTTCCGTGATGTCCTGTTTCGGGATTTCAAGGGTCGCGACGCGACGGTAGGGAGATTGGCTCTCGCTCCATTCGGCGGTGGCGTCCTCGATCGGCATATTCCCCTTGCGTTCCTGGACGAGCATCTCGAAACAGGCGGGGCTTGTCTGCAATTGCTTCGCGAGAATGGTCCGCAGAAAATCTGGATCGTCGGTTTTCACAGTGGCTGGGTCGAGTGTAGCGGTGCCATGGTCGATACAGGGGCGCGCAGAATATTTGACAGCGCGCTCCGCGCCGAAGGCGAAGGGCGCCATCGTGTAATAGCGCGCCGTCAGCGGTGACTCGATTTTCGTGCGCGCCGTCTTGATAGCGATATATCCTTGCCAGGGATGCCAAAGGAAATATTTCAACAGGCTCCAGCGATCGCCGGTGATGGCTCCGGCATCGGCAAAATTCCGATAATCCCTGGCATTGGACAGGAAGAAGATCGGATAATTGATCATCAGGAAATCATGTTCGGCAATGTGGCCGGAGGCCGTAGAGCCCGGCGCGCTGTCGAGGATTTTTATCGCCATGCCGCGCCCATCGGGGGCATTGTCGGGGCGTACATCAAAAGCACCATTCGAGAAACGTATCCATGCCTTCCGGGAGGCGCCGGGATCGGCAAAGAGGCCGACCCGCAGATCCGGCGGAATGTTGTCGTCGACATGAAATATTGCCTTTACACAGCCATGCGCTTTGGCATGGGCGTCGCGACGGACAGGATAGGATCCCGGAGGATAATGTGTGCGCAATTCCTGCAAGGCACGATCGACAATGGCCTCAAGGTCTTGCGCTTCACCGCTGGGGATTGTCTCGAGAGGCTCGGATGAAGCCGTTATGGTATCCGAACCAATAACGGTGAGTCCGATAATGACGAAAGTTGCCGCCCGCCGGAAACGCAAGGCCGTAAGCTTGTGCCAGAACGTGCGGCGGAGAGCCGTGTGGGATACTCTCGTTGATAATGGCATACGCATCGCTTCCGAGTCTGTCGCTTTGTAGCATAGGCTACAGCATAAACCGGGGAAGAGACCATCTGTTTTTTGCCATTATCTGAATGCGGGCTGACGGTGTAAACGCTCACACTCCTGTTTTAGGGAGCGTGACGCTGCTCAACAAAGCGACGAGATCCTGCTGACTGGACAGGCCCGTCTTGGCGAAGACCGATTTCAACTGGACACGCAAGGTCGATACCTCGACGCCGAATTGCGGTGCGAGAGCCGCCAATGTGCCGCCGTTCACTAGGCCGCGCACCAGCCGCACTTCCGCCATTGTGAGGTCGAACAGTCCCTGCAGCAGCAGAACCGGCGGCGCTTGCGCGCGTGCGACGGCCGTTGCCACGAGCAAACAGGAACAATTGGAAAAAATATCATTGGCGGCGCGTCTGATGGGAATGACGTGCAGCACGAAGGGCGGCTGTTCACCCTGACCCTGGACGGCGATGGAGGATGATTTCTCGCTCTCCTGGCGCAGCAGGGCGTCCAGCGTCTCGGCAAATTTTTTGTCGGCGCTCTCCTGCACCAGCCGGACGCGTTCGCGCCGATCCTGTACCTGTGCGGGAATGAGCCTGTTGAACAGATCGTTGACAATGACGAGCCGTTTCGAACGGCCGACCACGGCACAGGCGAGGCCGATGGCTGTCATCGCATCAATAGCGCCGCGCGCCCGTTCGAGACCAAGCCTGGCGGACACCAGGGCGGAACGGGCAAAATGAGGCCGGAACTGATCGAAAATGCGAAGGTTCGATGGTTCGAACGGGCCCCGCGCGTAGGGGCGTTCAAAACTGAGCACCAGCGAATCTTCGTGGGGCGGGGAGAACATACATCCCGCAAACCAGCCGATGCCATGGGCGCGCAGGAAGGCATACATGGGATCCCTGGCCATTTCGTCCATTGTGAACAGGTCGAGATCCGAAACGACACATCCAAAGAGACCGCGCTCTATGGCGCGCTCGATGCGATGGTTATGTTCGCCAAAGCCCTCCGCGACAAACTTTTTGTATATTTCCTGAGATTCACGGGTGGCGAGCCAATGCGAGCTTTGCGAACTGATCGTGTAGAGGAATCCGCCCCAGCCGCCGATCAACTCGGAAAAATCCCTCAGGACTGGCTCCCATTGCTCGGGGACCACGGCCGCCTCGTAAATGCGGTCGAGCATGATGTCGGGTGAGAGCGTGGGCATTGTTGGCACCCTTGGCGGAACGCTCACGGGGATGCGTTACGATCCTCGCCGAGGCCATTCGCGGTTTCAGGCGAAATGTTTGAAACGCTGCTAAGTGTCCGGGGTCCGCAAGGTGATGCCGCTCAAAAGCGCGACGAGATCGGACTGACGCGACAGACCGGTTTTGGTGAAGACGGATTTCAGTTGCACGCGCAGGGTCGAGACCTCGACGCCGAATTGCGGCGCAAGCTCCGTCAGCGTATCGCCGCCGGCAAGGCCATGTGCAACCCGCGCCTCGGCGGGCGTGAGATCGAAGAGGCCCTGCAGCAGCGCGACCGGCGGCGCTTCCTTGCGTGTCAAAGGGGTCGCGACGAGCAGGCAATGCGCATTGGTGAAAATATCCGAGGCTGCGCGGCGGATGGGTACCGTATGGAGAACGAAGGCAGGCCGATCTTCGAGGGCGGGCACAGGAATGGACAAGATGCTGGCGTAATTCCCCTTGCGCGCGATTTCATCGAGCGCATTGGCAAGCAATTGATCGGAGCCCGTATGTGTCAACCGAACGCGGTCGCGCCGGTCCTGCACCTGTGATGGTATCAGCTCCTGAAAGAGGCTGTTGGCGCTGATGATCTTCTTGTTGAAGCCGGTGACGGCCGCCGCGAGGCCGATCGATTTCAACGCATCCGTCGCCGCGCGGATGCGCTCGAGTCCGAGGCGTGCCGCCATGAGCGCCGCGCGGGCGAAATGTGGCCGAAAACGATCCGTATAGTCGATCGTCGCACGATCATAGGGGCCAAGCGATTGAGCCCGTTCGAAACTGAGAACGATGGCATCGCCACTTGGAACATTGAACATGCAGCCGACGCCGCGCGTCCGGAAATATTGGTACATCGGATCGTTGGCGATCTCGTCGGGTGTGAAAAGATCGAGATCGGAAACCATCTGCCCAACGAGCCCGCGCTCGATGGCGCGGGAGATGCGGGGATCCTGTGCCGAGAAACCTGAGGCGATATAGCGTTCAAACCGGTCTTCATAACCGGGCGACGTCACCCACGCCGTCTTGCCTGGATTGGAGGTAAAGATCATGCCCATGAAACCGCCGATATGCACGGCGAATTCGCTGAGTAGACTGGGCCATTCCGGTGCGACGACGGCCGCTTCGTAAATGCGGTCTACGATCTCGGTTTCGTTGAGCTTCGACATGGCTTTAATGATCAGGGCATTTTTATGAACCCTACAGGAATTTGCCATAAATTGACAGAGGGCGGGAAGCCATGAAGAGCCGATGTGTTTTGGCTTCCTGAGCCTTGATATTACACACGCATCGGCATCAGGACATAAAGCGCCGAGGCGCCATCACGGTCGAGAACGAGTGTCGGGGAGCCCGGATCGGCGAATTTGAACAGCGCTGTATCGCTGTCGAGCTGCGCAGCTATGTCCAGGAGATAACGCGCGTTGAAGCCGATATCGATTGGTGCGGCGTCGTAATCGACCTCGAGTTCCTCGATAGCCGATCCCGATTCCGGATTGGTGACGGACAGGGTGAGCTTGCCTTCGGCCAAAGCGAGCTTCACCGCGCGTCCGCGTTCCGACGAAATGGTCGAGACGCGATCGACGGCGGATTGGAACGGGCCGCGATCGACGGTCAGATATTTATCGTTGTTGGAAGGAATGACCCGCGCGTAATCGGGGAAGGTGCCGTCGATCAGTTTCGAGGTCAGGACCACATCGCCGAAGGTGAAGCGGATCTTGGTCTGCGAGACTTCAAGAAGAACGTCGAGTGTCTGGTCCTCGACGAGTTTCTGGATTTCCGCGACGGTCTTGCGTGGCACGATAATCCCCGGCATCCCCGGCGCTCCCGAAGGTGCCGGCGTTTCGACGCGTGCGAGCCGATGTCCATCGGTTGCGACCGCGCGTAGCATCACATGCCCCTCGACCTCCGTCGTATGCATGTAGATGCCATTGAGATAATAGCGTGTTTCCTCGTTGGATATGGCGAATTGGGTCTTGTCGATCAGCCGTTTGAGATCGCCGGCCTTCAGCGTGAAGGTCTGTTCGAAAGTGCCTGCGGCAAGGTCTGGAAAATCGCTTTCCGGCAGCGATTGCAAAGTGAAGCGCGAGCGGCCGGAGCGCAGCATCAAAGGTCCGGCTTCAGTCGTCTCGAGTGAGACCTGCGATCCGTCCGGCAGTTTGCGCACAATATCGTAAAGGATATGGGCGGGCAGGGTGGTGCCGCCCTTTTCGGTCGTTTCCGCCGCGACCTTTTCGGTGACTTCGAGATCGAGATCGGTGGCCTTCAACAGCAGGCCGTCTCCATCCGAATGGATCAGGACGTTGGAGAGGATCGGAATCGTGTTCCGGCGTTCCACGACGCGATGGACATGGCCGAGCGCTTTGAGAAGGGCCGACCGTTCGAGAGTGACTTTCATGACGGGCCCTCGAGACTCGTTGCAACGCGAAATTGTCGGAAGATGCGGAAGGACTGTCCCGACAGGGAGAGACACGTCTTTCCAAATCCTCGCAGTGCCGTTGGCCATGCGGGATGATGGCGGGAGACGGGATGGCGCGGCCTCCATGCGAAGCAGCGGGCGCTAGACCTGTCGATTCTGTCGCCGCTTTCCGCGCCGGATCTGAGCCAAGCGGCCATCCTGTCGGTCCGTCCTCTATGTGACGGCTGGGTCCGGCACCTTGCCGCGATGCGTGGGAAATCGCAAGATGCGGATTCCGCGCTGCACCGGATTTTGCGCAAATTTACTGGATTTTACTTAATTCGATGTCAGGCGGCATGGCGAGTGGTTCTGGCGCATCGCTCCTTGCCCCTGCTGCAAACAAAGACCTGGCCATTAACCAGCCGTTAATATGCACTACCGACATTTCATGCTGGGTAGGCATGAGCGGAGCGGGTTATACCGGCCTTTTCCGGATTGATGCCAGACTCCTTGTTTATTGCTTGGTTCATAGCCTGCCCAGCTCAAGCCTGATGGGTCGTGCTCATCGAGATTTGGTTTTAGAGCATTTTCCGATAATGTTGAATCGCTACGCGATGCCATCGTTTTGAAAATACTCTAATTTTTCTTTCGTAGAGCGTTTCCGGATCTATCCGAAACGCTCTAGCCTGGAACGATTAGCGCGCGGCATGAAGAGAAGCGAGAAAGAGACCTCCCGCGGACCCAGAAGACCGAAGCGTCGGGCGATCCTCCCGCGCATTCTGTCGTTTGTGGGCGTGCTCCTGATCTGGGGCTTTATCGCCGCTGCCGGGGTCGTTGGCTATTACGCTTTGAAGATGCCGCCGATCGATCAGATCAATGTCCCGAAGCGGCCGCCCAATATCGCCATTCTGAGTGATTCGGGCACTTTGATCGCCAATCGCGGCGATATGGGAGGAGCCACCGTCCGCCTCGCGGAATTGCCTCCCTATCTTCCGCGCGCCTTCATCGCCATCGAGGACCGCCGCTTCTATCAGCATTGGGGAGTCGATCCGCTCGGCGTGCTGCGGGCACTCATGCGCAATCTGTCCAGCGGCGGCACGGTCCAGGGCGGTTCCACCCTGACACAGCAGCTTGCCAAGAACCTGTTCCTCACCCAGGAACGCACCTTCGCTCGCAAGATCCAGGAAGTGATTCTCGCGCTTTGGCTCGAGCATAAATACACCAAGGACCAATTGCTCGAACTCTATCTCAACCGTGTCTATTTCGGTTCTGGTGCCTATGGCGTCGAGGCGGCGGCGCAAAAATATTTCGGCCATCCGGCACGGATGATCACTCTGCCCGAGGCCGCCATGCTCGCCGGCTTGATGAAGGCGCCGACGAAACTTGCCCCGACGCATAATCCGGCCGGTGCGCGGGAACGCGCGGCGCAGGTGATCGCGGCGATGCGCGAGGAAGAATTCATTACCGGGCCGATGGCGGATCTCGCGCTCCTGCATCCGGCCCAGGTTCAGCGCAGCAAGGGAGCAGGCTCCTATAATTATGCGGCCGATTATGTGATGGACCTTCTCGATGAGACGGTCGGCATTGTCGATCAGGACATTCTGGTGACGACCACCATCAATCTTGCCCTGCAGAATGCGGCGGAGCGGGCGCTGACCGAGGAACTCGACCGCAAGGGTGCCCGCTATGGCGTCGGGCAGGGTGCTCTCGTGGCGCTGGCGCCCGATGGCGGCATCAAGGTGTTGATCGGCGGCCGCAATTACGCCGAAAGTCAGTTCGATCGTGCCGTCGCGGCGCATCGCCAGCCGGGTTCCGCATTCAAACCATTCGTTTATCTCGCTGCGCTGGAAGCCGGGCTTACGCCGGACAGCGTGCGTGAGGATGCGCCGATCAATATCAAGGGCTGGCAGCCGGAAAACTACACCCATGCCTATCAGGGCCCCGTCACGCTCACCCGGGCCCTGTCGCAATCGCTGAATACAGTCGCGGCGCGTCTCGGCAATGAGGTCGGCGTCAAGACTGTCATTCATGTCGCGCGGCGTCTTGGCATTGATTCCGAACTGCAGGCCAATGCCTCGCTGGCGCTCGGGACTTCCGAAGTCACGCCGCTCGAAATCACCAGCGCTTATGTGCCCTTCGCCAATGGCGGCATTGGCGTGCAGCCGCATATCATCCTGAAGGTTGTGACAGCCAAGAACAAATTGCTCTACCAGCGCAAGGGCAGGAGCAATGGGCGAGTGATCGGAGAAGCCGTGCTCGCCGAAATGAACTGGATGATGGAAGAGACCCTGGTCAGCGGCACCGCGCATGGCGCCGGCGTGGCGGGTTGGCAATCGGCGGGCAAGACAGGTACCAGTCAGGATTGGCGTGATGCCTGGTTTATCGGCTACACGAGCCATTTGATCACCGGCGTTTGGCTTGGCAATGACGATAATTCGCCGACACACAAGGCCTCCGGTGGTACGCTGCCCGTCGCGATCTGGAGCCGCTTCATGAAAGTGGCGCATCAGAACGTGCCGCCGCAACCCCTGCCGGGTGGAACCTGGCAGGCACCCGCCCAAGCGACTCAAATGATGCCTCCGATGGCCGGAGACACGGGATACGAGGCGCCACGAGAGATCGGCGCGCCGCCTCCTGTCGCGGAAGCGGTTCCGGGTGAGCTGAAGGCGAGAGATCAATATGATGAGCGCGCGCGTACCGGTGAGGCACAACCCCATGCCGTGCCGATACCTCAGGCTGCGGCGCACTCCGCATCGCATTCCTCCTGGGCTGAGGAGAATGATCTGAATGGCTTGTTGCCGCCGGCCGCCATTCCGGAAGGGCCGAGAAATCGCCCTCAAGCCGTGCCACCGGCTCCGCGTCCCAACAGAAAGGAACGGAACCTGTTTGAAAGCTTATTCGGGGGATGAGCCGCGCTGTCGGACCATCGCTCGCTCGGACTTGCGAGTCGCCCTTGATCGTTCAAGCGGACCGGAATCCCCTGAATTGTTTCGCGTTCGAACGGCTGAGACCGGGAGCTTTTTGGGCCGTTTCCGCTAATCTCCATCGAAAACGCGATGGCATTTTCAATGGTCTTGGAGCGCGCAGCGGTGCTCTTCAAATCGAGAATGTGCGCGCTTCATTAATCACGACAGGTCGTTATCAACAAAGGTAGGGTTTCAAGGAGCCGTGCTCAGCAAGACCCTGGCCTTGTATGAGATGCGTATCTGCAGATCAGCCGCGCGCACCATCTCCCAATGCCTTATCCCTTCATCACCAGGCTGCGGGATGGAGACGGCGTTTCCAGCGTTGTCCCGGAGGCAGATGGGCGGCATCGCTGTGCCGGCTACGCCAGGAGCGTGTCTTGCGTGTGGTTTCGACCGCCTCGAAGGAATGAGCCTCCGAATAGATTGTCGTTTCCGGAGCCCGCGTTTCCCGATGGATGGCGGTGGCTGGCTGGCTGGCTGATGCGGCTGTTTCTGCAGAGAACACATGGCGCGAGGGTGCAATCGACCTCGTCTTGCGCGCTGGAGAAATCTTCGCTGCAATCTTTGGCCTGTCCGCCGGCGTCGTGGCTTTGGCGGATGCGAAAACGTCGACTTCCATGGGGCTGGCGTCTTCAGCGCTGCCGTTCTGGACGCAGGCGTCTTGCTGTATCGCGGTCTTGCGGCGGCTGGAGCGTGTCCGGATCTCCGGCTCGGGCAAAAGCTCGGGCGCCGGTGGTTCGATCAGGCTCGGAAGAATGCGCGGTTTTGCCGTCTCGGTCTGCGGTGCCGCGAGAGCGGAAGGCTGGGGTGCCGAAGTGTCTGGTTTGGTAAAAACCGTGAAAAGGTCGGGTACGGACGCGAGGCTGGAAGATTGCGGTTGGCCGGTCTGTAGGAAGGCCGGAACGTGAAAATCCGCGTCGAGATCGGTGACAGAGGAAATAAATGTGTCGAGTTTGCGCGGCTCGGGGGCCATCGGTTCCAGGATGGCAAGTTTTTCGGGCCGGCGCTGCCGCTTGACTTCAACGACGAATGACTTGTTTTGGCGTTTCATTGAATTTCCACGAGGGATTGGACTCTTACGAGATTGGTTCCGCCTCGGACTTCTTCGTCCCGGCGGTCGAGCAGTTCGGTTTGGAATGAATGGAAACCGGTCCCTGGCGGAATGCTTGATCCGACATCAGGCGCGGACGCTCTGAAAAGACAACTCTGTCGTCTTCGAAGGGGTTTCCTCTTAAGTTCACATTATTGTTGACAAAATTGTTATCGAGCTCTTCAAGACCTTGATGGCCTTGTCCTATATTGAGCCGCCAGTTGTCTTGAAAGAAACTGGCCGCCGATCGTTCGAATAAGATATTCCCCACAGCATTTCGGAAAGCAAAATGGAGTGGAAAAACATCTAAAGAGCGATTCTTACCTGAAATAGGTCGCATACATTCAGTCTGTCTTAGGTAGATCGTCGGGAGTTTCTTCCGGTTCAAGCGAATGACTTCGCAATTGAGAGCAGTTGAAAGAGACTCCGGCTTTCTCCAGGGCGAGCATTTCGGCAATATCCGAAAATGCAGATGGCATTTTTCTTTGCGATTGAATCGTCTTTCGATGCAAAGGTATTGAAAATGCGCTTCCTTTTCCTGATGGAGCGTTCTGGCATTATCCAAAAGCGTTCCAACGGCGATATCAAATAGATCCAAATCTGTTCTTGAACGGAATCATCTGATCGCACCGTTTCATGTTCAGAATGGTTGATCTGCTTTCAATATTCTGAGAGCGGATAATAATCGCAGCCACTCAGAACCTCTTCTTCGAACTTTGCCCGGGAAGATACCTTCCGAACGATGCAATCGCTTTCGAATAACCACGAGCCTATGCCAATGATCGCTGCAATAGGATCAAGACTGGTTCAGGTGAAACGAAAAAGCCGACCCCATCAATTCAAGAGGTTCAAGCACTGATGCCGGTATTTCTCTACCGAATCGATTACTCTTCCAATGTAGCGAATATTTCGCCTGTCGAATAGAGAAAATAACTTCAATTGTTGTTTTGCGGGCTGATTTAATCAGCTTCGGGCAAGCTTGGTTTTCCTGCCGTGGAGGGCTCACCCCCAATTTCGCTAACGTCTCAATTAAATAAAGATCAAAATGGTAAACAAATCATAAAAGCCCAAATCGGCCACTGGATTTCGCGGAACAGCTTCCATTCCCTGATAACCTGTTGTGGATGTGGTTTCGGGTAATGGTTCCAGCGCGGACATGCGAAACGCTGCCCATTCACGAAAGAGACATCCACCAGCGACTGGAGACCGCGACACGTTTGGATAGAATTATCCAGATCGTGCGCTCTCCCGCCAATGCTCTCCCGTTTAAAAGCCATTCCGGGCATCCACATGGGCCTGATAAACCGGAAACCCGCTTTATTAGGTGGATGTGGCTTGCCGGATTTCCAAGAGCCACAAAGAATTTTGAGCAGCACGAAGGGTTCCGTACTGCTCAATCATCGTAACGGGATTGGGTCGTGATACAGTCAGACGGCCGGGGTCAGGGCGCTCTTCGCCTGTTCGACGATCGCCTTGAATGCCTCCGGCTGGCTTATTGCCAGTTCCGACAGGACCTTGCGGTCGATTTCGATGCCGGCCTTGGTGAGACCGTCGATAAAACGCGAATAGGTCAGGCCCAGTTCACGAACGGCGGCGTTCAGACGCTGGATCCACAGGGCGCGGAAGACGCGTTTTTTCACGCGCCGGTCACGCGTCGCATATTGCATCGAGCGGTCGACAGCGGCCTTGGCGGCGCGGATCGTGTTTTTCCGGCGGCCGTAAAAACCTTTGGCGGCAGTTAGGGTCTTCTTATGTTTGGCGTGCGAGGTGACGCCACGCTTGACGCGTGCCATGGAAAATCTCTCTCAAATCGGGGAAGGAAAATGCGTGGGTTCGTGCCCGGGTCTAGCCGCTATTGATGCAGTTTCGGTTTGGCGCGTGTGGAAACCAAACGACACTGAACTCTGAGCGCGCCAGGTCGGACCCGTTTGGCGGTTCAGCCGTTCGGCAGGTAGAAACGGATGATCTTGTCGCCGTCGCTCTTGAACATCACGCTGGTGCCGCGCAGATTGCGGATCTGCTTGTTCGTCCGCTTGATCATGCCGTGGCGCTTGCCGGATTGCGCGTAGAGAACCTTGCCCGTCGCGGTGATTTTGAACCGCTTCTTGGCTCCCGATTTGGTTTTCAGTTTGGGCATTTGCTCGTCTCCTGGCGCCTATGCGCCTTGTTGTTGCGGCGCCTTCGCGCCCCATGCTGTTTGGGTGGAAAACCACCCCCGTCCGTTGCCGGACGAGCGAAAAACCGCCACGGCAGCCCTTACAGCCGGACGATCAGGACGCCGCTTATACGCCAAGCGCTGCGGAAAGCAAATGTCACACGGGCGTCAAAAGCGCTTTATTGCGATGATCGGGCCGAAACTTTTTTCAAGAATGCGGGCGCGCGCCTCCGCAAGCGGCTCGCTTGCCACCAACATGTGGTGGCCATTTGCATGCAAAAGTGTGGCTTCGTCCCGCATGATGCCGACATGACCCTTCCAGAAGAGGAGATCGCCGCGTTGCAAGGTGGGCAGATCGGCGGATGGGTCGTCGCCCAACGGTAGCGGCGTTCCGAGCGCCGCCATCTGCAGATCCGTGTCTCGGGGAGCCGCTATTCCGGCTTGAGCCAAAGCAAGCTGGACGAGACCGGAGCAATCAATGCCGAGACAGGACTTGCCACCCCAGAGATAAGGTGTGTGCAGAAGCCGCTCCGCCACGCTGACAAAATCCGTCTCGAAGGATTGGACTGGGCAAAGGTGCGTCGAAAAAACGAAGCCTGCCGGGGCGATTTGCGTAAAGGCTCCATTTTCGGAGCAGGCAGTGATCTTTGCCCCTAGGGGCAGGGTGCCGATCGGAGGCCGTTTCATGTCGGGAGCGGGATAGAGGAAGGTGCGGTTGACACGGACCCTGTGTGTCGGTGCAGGACCTCGTTCGGTCAGCGCATTCATCGCTATATAACCAACATAGGAATCGGTTTCGAGCTGGACCCAGCCCCATCCTTCGCGATCTTCATAGAGCACAATCGTTTCGCCGAAGAGCGCGTGGGTCTCAATGGGGCTTTCGGGATGAGGAGCTCGATGCAGCGGGGCGGTTTCAACCGCCACACGCATCGGGTAGCCCTCGGCATAAGTGTCGGCGGCGACGAGGCCGCGCAAATGAGCGGCGGCGAGATCGGCGCGCGCCGGAGTCAGGCGGGGGTCACGAGCGGGCATTGGCCAAAGGGGTGTCAGCAAGTCAGGGGGTGAGGTCCGCCGCTGTTTCCTCCGCGAAGGGGGGCGGTTCCGGTGCCTCGGGTGGAATATTGGTGAGTGTGTCGCCGAGAATCGGCATGCCGGAGGCAAAACGCTGTTCGATCAGCGCCAGCAGCAGTCGGGCGGTCTGGACCTCGCCGCCTTCCGGATGGCCGGGTTTGGCGGAAGGCGTCCAGCCATAGAGATCGAAATGGACCCAGGCCTTAGCCTTTTCCACGAAACGGCGCAGGAAGAGTGCGGCAGTGATCGATCCGGCGAAAGAGCCGCTCGAAACATTGTTGAGGTCGGCGATCTTGCTGTCGAGCAGTTTCGCATAAGGCGACCAAAGGGGCAGGCGCCAGACCGGATCCGCGAGTGCCGCGCCATGCGCCAGAATCGCTTCCGCGAGCGCATCGTCCTGGGTGTAAAAAGGAGGGAGATCGGGTCCGAGTGCGACGCGGGCGGCGCCGGTGAGCGTCGCGAAATCGATGAGCAGATCGGGTGCATCCTCGTCGGCGAGAGCTAAGGCATCGGCCAGGATGAGGCGGCCTTCGGCGTCAGTATTGCCGATCTCGATCGTCAGGCCCTTGCGGCTCGGATAGATATCGCCGGGGCGGAAGGCGTTGCCGGAAATGGCGTTTTCCACTGCCGGAATCAGCACTCTGAGGCGCACCGGCAGGTTCGTGCCCATGATCATCGCCGCGAGCGCGAGAGCCGTGGCGGCTCCACCCATATCCTTCTTCATGAGGAGCATGGCGGAGCTTGGCTTGATGTCGAGGCCGCCCGAATCAAAACAGACGCCTTTGCCCACCAGTGTGACTTTCGGTGCATCGAGCGGGCCCCAGGAAAAATCGATGAGGCGCGGCGCTTTGTCCGAGGCGCGGCCGACCGCATGGATCAGGGGAAAATTGTTCATCTGCAATTTGTCGCCGCGCAGGATCGAGGCTTTGGCCTTGTAGGTCGTCGTGACCCGCAGCGCGGCTTCTTCCAATGCATCAGGACCAAGATCATTGGCCGGCGTATTGATGAGATCACGCCCGAGCGCGACAGCTTCGGCGATCTTCTCGATGCGATCCGCATCGACCCCATCTGGAGCGCAGAGTTCCGGCATTTCGGCGCTGGCCGCTTTATAGCGTGTGAAACGATAGCCGGATAGCAGCCAGGACAGGGTTGCGAGTTCGAGATCATGTGGATGGTTGGCGAAATAATAGAGGCCCGCCGGAATTGCCGAAACGAGACGGCCTGGCAGCAGAGGGTCGGCTGCTTCCGCATTCTTCGCCTCAAGCCCGAAGAGAACACCTTCAAGCGCGCCGCTCGACCCCGGAAAAACGAGGGTACGGCCAGGCTGCGCCGCAAAACCGCTCGTCTCGGCAAAAGTTTTGACGAAAGGGGGCAAGCTATCGCGCAGTTCGGGCCAGGTTTCGGCGGTCACGAACCAGATGGGAAGGGCCTTGTCCGTGGCGTGACGCCGTAGGGGCATGATCGAACTCCTGTAACAATGATGGGATATTTAATCCCACCGGGTCTTATCCACCGGGATCGGGCTTCCGTGGAAGCGGCGTTGTAGCGTTTCCCCGCAGCTCCGCCCGCGCCCGGGCGCGAAAGGAAAACCAATTCGGTTTTCTTCAAGCAAAATCCGGGAGATTCTCGACTCTCGCAGAGAGCGGGCTCTACCGACGTGATAATGTCACGTCGAGGACTCATAGCAAGTCGGCACAGGTATTTTTCACGCGAGCGGTTTTTGCGGAAGCGGTTTCGGGCAGTCTTATTTCCGTAAGACTTGCTGCCTTATGTCAGGGATATCTTTGCTTGCGATGCGTCGAGCCATGGTGCAGGGATGGCGCCATGAATTGAGTTTGATGAGTTGTAAGACCACGTCTCCATGAGCATGACCCAATGGGGCGCGAGTCACCGCGATTGCGGAAAGGCGGCTTTCAAGCCAAGTCTCCGTGATCTCGACAGGCCGGGATAAGGGAATTTGTGTATCCCTGAATTCCTGGTTTCGTTCTCCCAAATCATTCGATTCCAATGATTTGGGAGAGTGTGCCGCCTTATTTCTTCGGAATGGTGGTATATAATTGGTGGGTCGCGCTTAAATCATCGGGACCCGGTTCGACGAGTCGGGTCGAAACGCGTAGAAGGCTGTTCCCATCCTGGCAGACGTTATGAGGTCTGCGGGGATCTAAAATGTCAGGCAGCCTCGATTTTGCTTTGAGAAAGCAAAATCAATCGTGGCGCTCGCCACGAAAGGCTACCGAGGGTCCAACGGAGATTTACGGGCAAGGGCCCGCTCATCCGGAGTGTCATGAAACGCATCCTCGAATTTGTCTGGCCTGTCATAGGCGTTCTGGCGGTCGTTCTGTCTCTCTGGCTCCTCTACGGGGAATTCCACGGCATGGCGATCGGCACGCAGGTGCTCGATCAGATGAGAAACCTACCGCCGCAGCGTTACCTCATGGCGGTGCTGGCCACTGTCGTCGCTTATGCTGCGCTTGCCTGGTACGATCGAATCGCTCTGCGCCACCTCGGCATCAATCACATTTCACTCGTCTTCGTGTCTCTGTGCTCCTTCACGACCTATGCCATTGCGCATAATATTGGAGCGACGGTCTTTTCTGGCGCGATGGTGCGTTACCGCGCCTATTCGACACAGGGGATGACGGCGCCGCAGGTGGCGGTGCTGGTGGCTTTGTGCTCGCTGACGTTTTTTCTTGGCACTTTGCTTGTCGGCGGGCTGGTCCTTGTGCTTGAACCGACACAATTACACCGTCTCGGCGGTATTCTGCCAGACGTCTTGACCGATTCGACCATGGCCCGCATCATTGGTGTGATATGCCTATCGGCCGTCGGCCTTTATATTGTGGGGTCGGTTTTCCATCTCAAGCCGTTGGTGATCCGTGGTTTCCGTCTTGAATATCCGAGACCGGGCGTCACCTTCCGGCAATTGATCGCGGCTCCGCTCGAACTTCTTGGTGCGGCGGGCATCATTTATTACGCGCTTCCGGAAGCGGGAAATCCGGGCTATTTCGTCGTGCTCGGCGTTTTTCTGGCCTCCTTTTCGGCGGCGCTCGCATCGAATGCTCCTGGCGGTCTCGGCGTTTTTGAACTTTTGTTTCTCAAAACCATGCCGGCAATCCCCCAGGCGAAGATCCTTGCCGCGCTTCTGGTGTTCCGTTTTCTCTATCTTTTGCTGCCGCTGGCCATTTCCCTCGTCATCGTGCTGCTCTTCGAGCGCAACAGGCTGAAGGATGCGCTTACCAAGGAGACTTTGAACGATTCTGCGGGCAAGGTATTGTCTGCGGTATCTCTCGATCGGCCGGATCCGTAAACGCGATCCCCGATTTCCTGAACGCAACAAACCGAAAAGTGGCGACCACTTTTCGGTTTGTTGCTGTCATGGCCAGCGAAAGGCTAGAATCTATCCCTGGCGGCGCGTCGGTGAGAATAGCGCAAGAAGGTCGGCGCGCTGACTGCTCGAGGCATGCAATCGCCGTTTTTCTGTTTTTGGCAAAACGGCTCGAAAGCGATGCGGAACGCCTGCCGCTGGCATCAGGCCCGGTTCAGGATCGATATTGCTGAATGCGTGTGGTTCTGAGGCCAGCCAATCCATGCTGGTCGATGGACATTTGCCAGGAAAGAAATTCGTCCACGGTTAAAGTATAGCGGTTGCAGGCTTCTTCCAGGGACAAAAGGCCACCGCGCACCGCGGCTACGACCTCCGCCTTGCGCCGGATGACCCAGCGCTTCGTGGTGGTCGGTGGCAGGTCGGCGATCGTCAGAGGGCTGCCGTCAGGGCCGGTAACAAATTTGCTCCTTGGGCGGAGAGTTTCTACCATAGTCCAGAACTCTTAAGGTCAGATCTTACGAGTGAGGACCCTAAGCGAGGCGATTTAAGAATTGACTAAACGTCACCCGCGTTTTTTCAATGAAGTTTCCTGAAATAACTTGTTAATATTATTTTCTCTTGGACTTCTGCTAAAGCATAGTTGTTTTCTTCTTAACGACTGTTTCATTTTGACGAGGCAATGCTGCCTCCAGGAGCGTTTCGGATATATCCAGAAATGCTTCGTCCAAAAAAATAGAGCTTTTTCAAAGGAATGAAATCGCGAAGCGATCCAACATAAACGGAAAATGCTTTTGGTCGTGGCATCGCGCGTCCAAACCCGTTGGATTTCGCAGCGGGAACTGTCCTTCGATCCGGGGAAATCGCGAAACTGGCCGATCGGCAAAGAATTGGGTATGGAACGAAGCTTGCTCCAGCTTTCCGTTGCATCGCGCGGCCAAGAGGCTATTTATACATATCATGCGAATTGAAGCCGCTAGCGATCACCGACGGAGGGCGGGTTGATGGAAATCAACAGCCGGACGAGACGTGACTCTTCCTCTGAGCCCTTGTCCGAAACGTCGGAGGACCTTTTGCGCCGGTCTCCGGACGAAGAGGGCCGCGCGCAAAATAATCTAGGCGATGGCGGTCCCGGGCAGTCTGGTTCCACTGGGGAGCCGGGCGTGAACAGCCTTGGCCTCAAAAAATCCCCGGCCGAAACCCGGGTTGTGGTCGCCATGTCGGGCGGGGTCGATTCTTCCGTCGTTGCGGCGCTGCTCGCGCGCGAGGGCTATCAGGTCATCGGCGTCACCCTGCAACTCTATGATCACGGCGAGGCCGTGCACCGCAAAGGGGCCTGTTGCGCCGGGCAGGACATTCAGGATGCCCGGAATGTCTCCGATCAGCTCGGCATCCCCCATTATGTGCTCGATTACGAGGAACGGTTCCGGCGCAAGGTGATCGATCCTTTCGCGCAGAGTTACGCGACGGGCGAGACGCCGATTCCCTGCGTTTCCTGCAACAGCGAGATTAAATTCTCCGATCTGTTCGAAACCGCCCAGTCGCTTGGCGCCGATGTTCTGGCGACCGGACATTATGTCTCCTCGCGCGCCGAGGCGGATGGTCGGCGCGGGCTCTACCGGGCCGAAGATCCGACCCGCGATCAGAGCTATTTCCTGTTCGCCACTACCGCGCAGCAGCTGGAGCTTCTCCGCTTCCCCCTCGGTGATCTCGCCAAGAGCGAGGTGCGGCAGATGGCGCGCGAGATTGGTCTCGCCGTTGCCGACAAGGCCGATAGCCAGGATATCTGCTTCGTGCCAAGCGGGCGTTACAGCGATGTGATCGAACGGCTGTCTCCCGGCGCCGTCGTACCCGGCGAGATCCTGCATGTCGATGGCCGCGTGCTTGGCCGTCATGCCGGGGTTATTCATTATACGATTGGCCAGCGGCGTGGTCTGGGTCTCGGCTCGGTGGGCGCCGGCGCCGGCGAACCGCTCTATGTCATTCGACTCGATGCTGCCAAGGCGCAGATCATTGTCGGTCCACGGGAGGCGCTCGCCACCCGCCGTGTGCATCTGCGCGGCGTCAATTGGATCGGCGACGGTGAGTTGCGGGATATTGATGAGCATGGCCTGGAGATTTTCGCTCAGGTCCGCTCGACGCGGCCGCCGGTACCGGCTTTTCTCCATGTGCAGGGCGCGGAAAGCTGGATCGATTTCGCTTCCGACGAAGACGGCGTCTCGCCGGGGCAGGCTTGTGTCTTCTATGAAAGCGAGAACCCGCGGGCGCGGGTTCTCGGCGGTGGCTTCATCAGCGCCACGGAATCCGCCCTTCAGGTGAAAATGCTCACCGAAACGGAAACGCTTTCCGGTGCGTCCCCGCTCACGCGCGAGACGCTCGCGCCTCCTCCCACGGAATCGGCTTGAAACATGGATGACAGGACGCAAAAGGGCATCCTGGTCGATGACGCCTCTGACGACCGGTCCTATGAAAACGCTCATGTCGAGGCAGCCTATGCCCGCTGGGCGCCGATCTATGATCTGGTCTTCACGGCGGTCATGCGGCCGGGACGCAAGGCCGCTGCCGCGGCCCTCGCCGAAATGGCGTCACGCGGCGGGCGCATTCTCGATGTGGGTGTAGGCACCGGCCTCGAACTGCCAATGTTCGATCCACGCGGTCGCATCATCGGTGTCGACCTCTCCCTTCCCATGCTGCGACGCGCGCAGGAGAGGATCAATCAGCAGAATTTGCGTCAGGTGGAGGGCCTTGCGGTCATGGATGCCGCGCGTCTGGCCTTCGCTGATGCGACTTTCGACCGTGTCGTCGCCCCCTATGTGTTGACGGTTCTGCCGGACCCTCACGCCAGTCTCGACGAATTTCTGCGCGTGCTGAAACCCGGTGGCGAGATCGTGCTCGTCAACCATATCGGCGCGGAGGATGGGCTTGTCGCCTTTGTCGAGCGGTGGCTCGGCCGCCGTGCCGCCGCGCTCGGCTGGAAGCCGGAATTTCCCTGGGCGATTGTCGGTGACTGGCTAGCGACGCGCCCCTGTCGTCTGGCCGAGCGGAAGACTTTGCCGCCGCTTGGATTATTCACCCTGGCGCGGATTGTGAAAAACTGATAGCAGGCCTTCATGAGGGCGCCTTATCGAGGCTCGGCTACCGGAGATCGTTCCCTCCCGCGGCGATGGGCCCCGCCGCCGATCGCCTGAGCAACGGCTCCGCGGTCCATTGACACAAAAGCGGCTCGCCTCCTCCAGCCTGATGCTCTGCCAAAGGGGCAGGCAACTGCGCTATTCCATCCGGCGCAGACAGGCGTTTGCAAATGCGCTCGGGTTTCTCCAGCTATGACGGTACATTGCGCGATGATCTTGGCGGAAATATTCAAGTTGCATCATCGTTGTTGAGACCGTTCCGGTTGCGTCCAGGCACATTCCCACAAAAATAATATTTTTCAATTGCTTGCGTCGCGAACCAAACGAGCTTCGCCGGAAATATTTCGGCCTGTCACACGGAAAGAACAGCCTGTATTTCCGTCGATCGTGTCATTTGATCGTATCCATATCGTTGATATGATGCGGCTCTCTGTATCCCCTTCGGGATCCGGATTGTGTAGCGGGTCCGTCATGCACAGAATGCCTATTGTGTTTGCGGATTACATTTGATCCGTAATGCGCAGGCCAGACAGTTTGGAAATGCTTTCGATTTTCAAGTGAACCGAAGCGGAACGATCCGAACCGCACCAGGCGTTTAATCATAACAGGCGTCTAAGTGTGACAAGCGTAGCAGTTTCGAGCCGGAAAATGGCCAGCCCTTTTCTGGTGACTCTAATGTCTTTGTAAGAACGTGTCCTGTTGTATCGATCACTCTGGAAAAGGGGAGAGCCGCGATCTGCTCATCAATGTGCAGGCTCTCTTGAGTGATGCGTTTGAAATGCCCGGAATGCACTTCGCAATATCGCGTAATGGAAGCTTCATCAGCGACAGGCTGGCGTTTGAACAGGAGCTTGGGCAATCGCTCGGGCGATAGTCTGGCGCATGTGCGCGCCAAGCTTATCAGGCAAGTGTCGTTTCCAGAACGTATGTGCAAGCCTCCTCGACTACCCCAGGGCTGATGGTGTTTGCATGGCTTTTCTCGATCATCATGCGATGCCCGCTTGGTCAATCTGGCTCTGATCGGGTGACTTTTGAACATGCCATTCTCCTAATATCATTCAGGAAGGGCGTATCGATGTATGACCTGAACGTAGCTCTTTGTATCGCCACCCGTAACCGGCCCGACGATCTGTCTGAATGTCTGCGTGCCGCCGGGAAATCAACCATGCCACTTAAGGAAATCATTGTTTCCGATGATAGTACGGATACGCGTACGCGCGAACTCGTGTGCTCTCAGTTTCCTCATGTCAAATTTTTGGAAGGGCCGCGCAAGGGATTGGGCCCCAACAGGAACAATATCATTCCCGCCGTCACTGCTGACTGGATGCTGTTCATGGATGATGATACACGCCTTGGTAGTGACTTCCTGGCGAAGATGACGCCGATGGTGAGTGCGCGGCACGATGAAAAGGTTATCTATTCGGGCTTGGAAATAAACCGCGGAGAATTGATCATCCCGCGCGATCTCGATTTTCTCGGCTACCAGTCACGTGCCTACGGGCCGAAGGATCCTATCAATACGTTGGTGATTGATGCGACTCTCTTTCCCGCAACATTGTGCAGGGAACTCCTGTTCGATCCGCGCCTGATCTATGGCTATGATGAAGTCGATATCGCCCTGCGTGCGCGTGCAGCCGGCTGGCAGATTCAGATTTGTCCGGACGCGTTCATTTATCATTTTCCATCGCAAATAGGGCGTGAGCATTATAAGCCGAATTGCGAAGTGGCGCGCATTTTCGTCGTCTTCAAACATTATCTGAAAGGGCAAGGGAAACCGTTCAAGGCGGGCGCTTTTCTCGGCGCGGGCTTCGCACACAATCTGGCGCATTATGTGAAATCTTACGGGATCCTCGGCGTGCCGCGGTCGCTTTCGGTCCAGGGGAAGGTGATCCGGCAGATTGCCGAATGGGCTTTGGTCCGGGGAAAACCGGATCAGGACCTGGGGGCCCGATGATTGTTTCCGGCGAGAAATGCCCCGAGCCTTGTGCAGGGGGGAGATCCGGTGGAGAGCCGACACCCTGCAGCGGCCGGAGTCAGGTCCCATAGAGGCATAGTCGCAATGCCCTGGTTGGATGTCTCCCGGTTTCATTGAGCCATGCTCATTGAAACCGGATATCAGAGACCGGCTATCCAAGCGGCCCTGTTTGATACCGGTGCGTGGCTCAGCGCGGCAGAGCCGTTTCTCCCATCAGATAGGCATCGACCGCATGGGCGGCCTGGCGGCCTTCGCGGATCGCCCAGACGACAAGGGACTGGCCGCGCCGCATGTCGCCGCAGGCGAAGACCTTGTCGAGCGATGTCTGATAATGGACCGTATCGGCCACGACATTGCCGCGCTGATCGAGGTTCACGCCGAGATTGTGTAAAAGACCTTCATGCAGGGGGGAGACGAAACCCATTGCGAGCAGAACGAGATCGGCCTTGAGTTCGAAATCGCTGCCTTCGATCGGCTGCAATTTGTGGTCGACGCGCACGCAGTGCAGACCGCGAACCATGCCGTCCTTGCCGGTGAATTCGCGCGTCAGCACGCCGAAATCACGCACGGCGCCTTCTTCATGGGAGGAAGAGGTGCGCATTTTTAGCGGCCAGTCTGGCCAGGTGAGCTGCTTGTTTTCCTTTTCCGGCGGCTGCGGCATGATTTCGATCTGGGTGACCGAGAGCGCACCCTGGCGGATCGAGGTGCCGATGCAATCGGAGCCAGTATCGCCGCCGCCGATGACCACGACATGTTTACCGGAGGCAAGGATCGGCTCGTTGGTGTGGATCTTTTCCTTGCCGACGCGGCGGTTCTGCTGCGGCAGGAAATCCATGGCGAAATGAACGCCGCCGAGTTCGCGGCCCGGGATCGGCAGGTCGCGGGGCTTTTCGGCGCCGCCTGCCAGAACGACGGCGTCATGGTCGGCGACGAGACTTTTGGCGTCGAGATCGACGCCCACATTGATACCCGCGTGGAAGATCACGCCTTCGGCTTCCATCTGCTTGAGACGGCGGTCGATCAGATGTTTTTCCATCTTGAAATCGGGAATGCCGTAGCGCAGGAGACCGCCGAGCTTGGCGTTCTTTTCATAGAGATGCACTTCGTGGCCGGCGCGCGCAAGCTGCTGCGCTGCTGCCATTCCGGCGGGGCCCGAGCCAATGACGGCAATGCGTTTGCCAGTCTTTTTCGATGTGGGTTCTGGCTTGATCCAGCCTTCCTTGAAGCCGCGGTCGACGATCGCGCATTCGATCGTCTTGATCGTCACCGGTACGTCGTTGAGATTGAGCGTGCAGGCCGCCTCGCAGGGGGCGGGGCAGACGCGGCCGGTGAATTCCGGGAAATTATTGGTCGAATGGAGATTGAGCGCGGCTTCCTGCCAGTCGGCATGGTAGACGAGATCGTTCCAGTCGGGGATCTGATTGTTGACCGGGCAGCCATTATGGCAATAGGGGATGCCGCAGTTCATGCAGCGCGCCGCCTGATCCTTGGTGGCTTCCTCCGAGAGAGGAATGACGAATTCGCGGTAATGGCGGATTCGGTCGGAGGCCGGCGCATAGCGCCGGTCGCGCCGGTCGATTTCCAGAAAACCCGTTACCTTGCCCATCCTATCCGTCCATCATAGCCGGGCTCTAGCCCGATCGCGGCCTTATTGCCGCAGGCACGCCTTCATGCCCGTCCGGCAGGGCCGGCGGGACACTTGGATTTGCTCTAAAACAAATCGGCGCGAAGGGAAATCATGATTTGAAACCATGGGTCGCGACAAAGCGCGATCCATGGGGATTTGACGCGATGTTCCGTGTTGAGCCGGGACGCTTTTCCGCGATCAATGCGCGGGTGAGGGCACTTTCTGGTCCTCGTCCTGAATGATCTGATCCTGCAGGGCGCGCCGGTATTCGACCGGCATGACCTTGCGGAATTTGGATTTATAGTCGTCCCAGTGATCGAGGATTTGTTGCGCCTTGGTCGAACCGGTGAAGGCCGCATGATTGGTGATCAGGCGGTGGAGACGCTCGGCGTCGAAACGCGTCATGTCGCGCATGATGTCGACGCGGCCATGCGCGGCGAGATCGCCGCCCTGATGATAGCTCTTCTGCATCAGGTCTTCTTCCTCGGTGACGGGTTCGAGCTCCACCATCGCGAGATTGCAACGTTTCTCGAAGGTCCCGTCCTCATCGAGGACATAGGCGATGCCGCCTGACATGCCGGCGGCGAAATTGCGCCCCGTCTGGCCGATGACGACGACGATGCCGCCGGTCATATATTCACAGCCGTGATCGCCGGTACCCTCGACGACGGCAATGGCGCCGGAATTGCGCACGGCGAACCGTTCGCCCGCGACGCCGCGGAAATAGCATTCCCCGGCGATCGCGCCATAGAGCACCGTATTGCCGAGCAGGATCGATTCTTCCGGAACGATCCGCGTGTCTTTCGGCGGATAGATCAGGATGCGACCACCCGAGAGGCCCTTGCCGACGTAATCATTGGCCTGGCCTTCGAGTTCGAGCGTGACGCCGGAAGCGAGCCAGGCGCCGAAGCTCTGGCCGGCGGTGCCGCTGGCCTTGACGTGAATCGTATTGTCGGGAAGCCCGGCATGGCCGAAGCGCTTGGCGATTTCGCCCGACAGCATGGCGCCCGTCGTGCGGTCGGTGTTCTTGATCGGCACTTCGATGCCGACAGGGCTGCCGGTCTCAAGCGCCGGCTGCGCTTCCTCGATCAGCCTGCGGTCGAGCACTTTTTCAAGCGCATGGTCCTGCCGCTCGGTGTGATGGATGGCATCGCCCGGCGCCGCCTGCGGCTTGTGGAACAGATTGGAGAAATCGAGCCCCTTGCTCTTCCAATGCGCGATGGCTTCGGCCTTGTCGAGCATCTGCATCTGGCCGATCATTTCGTTGAAGCTGCGATAGCCCATTTCCGCCATCAATTCGCGCACTTCCTCGGCAACGAAGAAGAAATAATTGATGACATGCTCGGGCAGGCCGGTGAAACGCTTGCGCAGTACCGGATCCTGCGTCGCTATGCCGACTGGGCAGGTGTTCAGATGGCACTTGCGCATCATGATGCAGCCAGCGGCGATCAGGGGCGCTGTGGCGAAGCCGAATTCATCGGCACCGAGGAGAGCGCCGACGACAACGTCGCGGCCGGTGCGCAACCCGCCATCGACCTGCACGGCGATACGCGAGCGCAGGCGATTGAGCACCAGGGTCTGATGAGTTTCGGCGAGCCCGATTTCCCACGGGCTGCCGGCATGTTTGATCGAGGTCAGTGGTGAGGCGCCGGTGCCGCCCTCGAAGCCGGAAATGGTGACATGATCGGCGCGGCCCTTGGAGACGCCAGCGGCCACCGTGCCGACGCCGATTTCCGACACCAGCTTGACCGAGACATCGGCCCCTGGATTGACATTCTTGAGATCGTAGATGAGCTGCGCCAGATCCTCGATCGAATAGATGTCGTGATGCGGAGGCGGCGAAATGAGGCCGACGCCCTGTGTCGAATGGCGGACTTTGGCGATGACGGCATCGACCTTGTGGCCGGGCAATTGTCCGCCTTCACCGGGTTTTGCGCCCTGCGCCATTTTGATCTGGATCATGTCGGAATTGACGAGATATTCGGTAGTGACGCCGAACCGTCCCGAAGCCACCTGCTTGATGGCGGAGCGCATCGAATCCCCATTCGGCAGTGGCCGGAAACGGTCAGATTCCTCGCCGCCTTCGCCGGTATTCGATTTTCCGCCGATGCGGTTCATGGCCAAGGCCAAAGTGGTATGGGCCTCGCGCGAGATCGAGCCATAGGACATGGCGCCGGTGGCGAAACGCTTGACGATCTCCGCCGCCGGTTCGACCTCCTCGATCGCGATCGGCGCCCGGCCGTCTTCATCAGCGGATTTGATGCGGAACAGCCCACGAATAGTAAGCGGCTGGTGCTTCTGGTCGTTCAGCAGCGCGGCATAGGCGCGGTAGGTGTCTTTGTGGTTCGAGCGCACCGCATGTTGCAACAGGGAAACCGATTGCGGCGACCACGAATGCGCCTCGCCGCGCGAGCGGAAAGCATAATCGCCGCCGACATCGAGTGCGTTGCGGTAGATCGGCATGTCGCCGAAGGCTTCCTTGTGGCGCCGGACAGTGTCGGTGGCGACTTCGGCGAGGCCGATGCCCCCGATGCGCGTCGCCGTACCGGTGAAATAACGGGCGATGAAGGAGGAGGCGAGGCCGATCGCGTCGAAGATCTGGGCGCCGCAATAGGATTGATACGTCGAAATGCCCATTTTCGACATGACCTTGAGAAGGCCTTTGTCAATCGATTTGATATAGCGCTTGACGGCCTCATAGCCGTCGACTTCCTCGGGGAAGTCCTGCGCCATGGCGGCAAGCGTCTCGAAGGCGAGATAGGGATTGATCGCTTCCGCACCATAACCCGCGAGCAGGGCGAAATGATGCACCTCGCGCGCTTCGCCAGTCTCGACGACGAGGCCGACGGAAGTGCGCAGGCCTTTGCGGATCAGGTGATGATGCACCGCCGCCGTCGCGAGCAGGGCCGGGATCGGAATGCGGTCAGGTCCGACGAGGCGGTCGGACAGGATGATGATGTTGAAGCCGCCGCTGACCGCCTGATCGGCGCGCGCGCAGAGCTTCTCGAGCGCTTCCTCCATCCCCTCGGCGCCCTTGTCGGAGGCATAGGTGATGTCGAGCGTCTTGGAATCGAAACTTTCCTCGAAATGGCCGATCGAGCGGATCTTTTCGAGATCAGCATTGGTGAGGATCGGCTGGCGGACTTCCAGGCGCTTGCGCTTGGAATTGCCTTCATGGTCGAGAATGTTCGGGCGCGGGCCGATGAAGCTCACGAGGCTCATGACGAGCTCCTCGCGGATCGGATCGATCGGCGGATTGGTGACCTGCGCGAAATTCTGCTTGAAATAGGTGTAGAGAAGCTTCGGCTTCGAGGAAAGCGCCGAGATCGGCGTATCCGTGCCCATCGAACCGACGGCTTCCTGGCCGGTCACCGCCATCGGCGACATGAGGATGGTGAGATCCTCCTGGCTGTAGCCGAAGGCCTGCTGGCGATCGAGCAGTGAAACGTCGGTGCGGGTCGAGCGCGGCTCGACCGGCTTCAGATCCTCTAGAACGATCTGGGTGCGCGCCAGCCAGTCGGCATAGGGATGCGAGTTCGCAAGCGCATTCTTCATTTCGTCGTCGGAGACGATGCGGCCCTGTTCGAGATCGACGAGCAGCATGCGGCCGGGCTGCAGGCGCCATTTCTGGATGATGCGCTCTTCCGGAATCGGCAGGACGCCCATTTCGGAGGCCATCACCACGAGTCCGTCATCGGTCACGAGATAGCGGGCGGGACGCAAGCCGTTGCGGTCGAGCGTCGCGCCGATCTGACGGCCGTCGGTGAAGGCGACGGCAGCCGGGCCGTCCCATGGCTCCATCATGGAAGCATGATATTCATAGAAGGCGCGCCGGCCCTCGTCCATGAGCGGATTGCCGGCCCAGGCCTCTGGGATCAGCATCATCATCGCATGGCTGAGCGAATAGCCGCCCTGGACGAGAAATTCGAGTGCGTTGTCGAAACAGGCGGTATCCGACTGGCCTTCGTAGGAGATCGGCCAGAGCTTGGAAATATCATTGCCGAACAAGGCCGAGGCGACCGAAGCCTGCCGCGCCGCCATCCAGTTGACATTGCCCCGCAGCGTGTTGATCTCGCCATTATGGGCGACCATGCGATAGGGGTGGGCGAGCGACCAGGTGGGGAACGTATTGGTCGAGAACCGCTGGTGCACCAGCGAGATCGCCGAGGTGAACAGGGGATCGTGCAGATCCTTGAAATAATCCCCGAGCTGGCCCGCGAGCAGCATGCCTTTATAGACGATGGTGCGCGACGACAAGGACACCGGATAGAAGCCGAGCGCGCGTAGGCCGTCCTCGGTATAGACCTTGTTGGAGATGGCCTTGCGGAGGATGAACAGTCGGCGCTCGAATTCGTCCTGGCTCGCCACATCGGCGCCACGGCCGATGAAAATCTGGCGGATCACCGGTTCCGTCGGCTTGACGCTTTCGCCGAGGCCGGAGGAATCGACCGGCACGTCGCGCCAGCCCAGAAAGATCTGGCCTTCCTCGACGATCGTATTCTCGACGATCGCCTCGATTTGGCGGCGTGGCGCTTCCTCGCGCGGCAGGAACAGATTGCCGACGGCGTAGCAGCCCGGTTCCGGCAGGGTGAAGCCGCATTCGGCCGATTTGGCGAGGAAGAATTCATGCGGCATCTGCACCAGCATGCCGCAGCCGTCGCCGGCTTTTTTGTCGGCGCCGACGGCGCCGCGATGGTCGAGATTGAGCAGGATCTGTAGACCCATCTCGACGATCTCATGCGATTTGGCATTATGCAGATTGGCGACGAAGCCAACGCCGCACGCGTCATGTTCCAAAGTGGGGGAGTAAAGTCCCTGAGCGGCGGGCAGACCAGGATCGGAAGGAAAGGGCTTGGTCATGGGGACGTTTATCCGAGCAGCAGAGAATGAACATGAAAGAAGAGGCCTTCCGGAGACCGCCGCAGGCCGTATCGCTTAGCGATATCACCCAATGATCGGCCTCCCAAGACGTCTTCGACCAGAGTAGCTTCGGCCAGAGCATTTCCGGCCAGAGCCATTGTGACGCTTACCCACTTTGACGTTTACGATGTCTGAGGACAGGCAAACCACAATGGTTTGCCTCGGATCGGGAGTGGTGGATCCCGGAAACCTCTGAAAGGGCGGCTTCCAGAAAACCTTCAAGCTTTAATCCATCGACTCATCGACGAAGACTCATGCGCGAACGGCTCTCTCTCTTTGCAGGTGCGCAGCACTGGAAAGCAGGCAACCACAAGGCATCCAATGGCGGTTCATCGGATGGTTCTCTTGCGGAATGATCTTGGCAAGAATCGTCTGGACCGATCATCGGCCGGGGAACAGGAGGCTCACGGTTCCGGAGCGCTCTCCTCTCACGGCACGCGAACATTGCAGATTTATTATGGCAAGACAAGCGTATTTCGAGAAATCCCGAGCCGGAATTACATATTTTCGGCCAATTTTCATTTGTCCAGACGGTTTTCAGGCAAGATTTCCAGGTGCTGAGGGAAATGAGAGCGGTGATAGCTCTTCCAGAATACCGAAAGGCAACGAACCTCGCTCACCACTCTTTGGCTGATCCGGGCGCATTGCTATATAGGCTGCACATCTCAGAGACGCGCTTGACTACGGACTGGACTCACCGTGCGAGCCAGTGAAAGGATGGCGTTGCTGAATTTCGGGCTGGGTGGCCACCCATTCCTGCCCGGGGAATGCGCAGGCGGAGGCAATGGCAGCATGGATTTCTCGAGCGATAACATTGCCGGAGCAAGCCGCCCAATACTCGAGGCGCTGATCGGCGCCAATGAGGGGCCGGCAACACCTTATGGCGCCGATGGCTGGAGCCGTGAAGCCGAACGCCGGCTTGCTGAGATTTTCGAGCATGATCTCGTCTGTTTTCTGGTGACGACCGGCACGGCCGCGAATGCGCTGGCGCTTTCCGCTTTATGCCCGCCCTGGGGTGCGGTCTTCTGCCATGCGGAAGCTCATGTCATCGCCGATGAATGCGGTGCGCCGGAAATGGCGACCGGCGGCGCGAAGCTGGTCGGCATCGAGGGCGCCTTCGGCAAGCTGACGCCGGAGGCTTTCGCGGCGCGGCTTGAGAATTTTCCAAGGGGTCCCGTGCGGCAGGTGCAGCCGGCGGCGCTCTCCTTGTCGCAGGTGACGGAATCCGGCACGCTCTACAGTCTCGCGGAGCTCAGGGCTTTGAGCGATAGAGCGCATGAGGCAGGCTTGCCGGTCCATATGGATGGCGCTCGTTTTGCCAATGCGCTCGTGGCGCTTGGCGCGACACCTGCCGAGATGAGCTGGAAGGCGGGCATCGATGTCCTCTCCTTCGGCGCGACCAAGAATGGCGCGCTCGCTTGCGAAGCGGTTCTGTTCTTCGATCCTGAACGGGCGCGTGATTTCGTCTATCGTCGCAAGCGCGCCGGACATACACTCTCGAAAAGCCGGATGCTCGGCGCGCAGATGGTGGCTTATCTTCAGGAAGGCCATTGGCTGGATCTCGCCCGCAAGGCCAATGCGCAGGCACATCGGCTTGCCAAAGGGATTGCCGCCATCGACGGCTTGCGTCTCGCCTGGCCCTGTGAAGCGAATGAGATTTTCGTCATTCTGCCTGAAAAGGTCGACACGCATTTGCGCAAAGCCGGTGCGCATTATTACGCATGGGAGATGCCTGCGGTCTGGCCGGTGGGGACAGGGACTGGCGCCAAGCCCGGACCGGGGGAAAGTCTCGTCCGGCTCGTGACTTCCTTCGCGACGAAGGAAGTCACGATCGACCGGTTTCTCGCCGTCGCGGCGGCGGCGGCGTGAATGGGGATTGCTCCCCAGCGTCTTTCCATCCTCTTATCTTTCCGGAGGCAAGAGCATGACCAAAGCCATATGCGTGCATGAGCTCGGCGGTCCCGAGGTTTTGAGGCTCGATGAGATTACGCTGGCGCCGCCGGGCGAGGGCGAAGTGCTTGTACGCAATCGCGCCATTGGCGTGAATTTCATCGATACTTATTTCCGCAGCGGCCTCTACAAGGCCCCGCATATGCCCTTCATTCCGGGTCATGAAGCAGCCGGCGAGATCGCCGCCGTGGGACCGGGCGTGAAGGGCTGGAAGGCTGGAGACCGTGTTGCCTATGTGGCGCCGCTCGGCGGCTATGCCGAGGAGCGGATCGTCGCCGCAGACCGTCTTGTGTCTCTGCCAAAATCCATTTCCTACGATACGGCGGCGGCGATGATGCTGAAGGGCCTCACGGCGCAATATCTGCTGCGCCAGACCTTCAAGGTAAAGAAAGGGCACAGACTTCTGGTCCATGCGGCGGCGGGTGGCGTTGGCCTCATCCTGTGCCAATGGGCGCGATCTCTCGGGGCGCATGTCATCGCCACCGTCGGTTCAGAAGCCAAGGCGCGGTTGGCATTCAAGGCCGGCGCCTCGGATGTGATCCATTATCGCGAGGAGAATTTCGCCGAGCGTGTCTATGAAATTACCAAGGGCAAACTCTGCGACGTCGTTTATGATGGCGTCGGCAAAGCGACCTTTCCGGCCTCGCTCGATTGTTTGAAGCCGTTCGGACTGTTCGTCAGTTTCGGTTCGGCCTCTGGACCGATCGAGGCTTTCGATATCGGCCTTCTCGCCAGCAAAGGGTCTCTGTTCGCGACACGCCCGACCCTGAATGCCTATACGACTAAGCCCAAACGCTATGCGAAAATGGCAAAGGAATTGTTCGAGGTCGTCGAGGACGGATCGGTCGAGATCGCGGTGAACCAGATCGCGCCGCTCGCCGACGCGGCGAACATGCATAAGGCTTTGGAAGCGCGGGAGACCAGCGGCGCAACAGTTTTGGTGCCCTGACCAGAGTTTCGTGACCGGTCTCCGTTCAGGATGCGATCCAGGTCTTGGCTGCCTCGCGCTGCGCTGTTGGAAAAATCCGCGTTTGGCCCGGCATGAAGGCGGTGAAGAATTGCGCCGTCGTCTTGAGCCAGTGAAGATCGGTGACGAGGGCGATCCGTTTCCAGTGCCACCAATGACTGAAACCGACACGGCAATCCTTGAACGCGGCGTTCATATCAAAACCGGTGAAGGTCTCGCCGACTTCGTAATAAAGCTTCACATTCTTGTGCCGCGCGAAAGCCTGATCGACGGCAGGAATGAGGACCTGATCGTAATCCTGTCCGGTGATCCGTCCTTCGGCACTGATGGCAATGACATCGTCGGGCATGCCTGGAACCAGCGTAAGCATTCAGCGTCTCCATTCGTTGACGAAAACAGCTTTCGATGAAAAATATCGTACTTTACGGGCCGCAGGAACAGGGGCAGGAACGGTCGATCACGATGTCATGAAGGCGGCGGCTATGAATACCCAATCTGCTTGATCCCAATCTGCGGGCATCAAGGAAACTTGGCGGGAAGCAGCCTCCTTGTCATCGCGAGGCCAAGCCGCAATGAGACTTGGCATTCGTCGTTCACGGCTGGCACATTTCGAGAGCGATCGGAGCAATCTCGAGGGTACTGTCCGGATCATCCACGAGCGACGGCCAGAATATGGAATGGCGGCATGGAGTGGCGGGACGAGGGGCTGATTATCGGCGGCCGTGCTTATGGCGAAAGAAGCCGGATTGTCGAGGTTTTCACCCGCGACCATGGACGGCATTTCGGCATGGTGCGTGGCGGCGAGAGCCGGCGGTTGCGGCCGCTCCTTGAAGTGGGCAATCAGGCCGATCTCGTCTGGCACGCGCGGATCGATCCGCAACTCGGCACATTCGCCATCGAGCCCACAGTGCTGCGCACGGCGCGGCTATTCGCCAGCCGGCTGGCGCTCCACGGCATGAATCTCATTGCCGCTCTTTTGCGCCTTTTGCCGGAGCGCGACCCGCATCCAGCGCTTTACGAGACGCTCAGCGTGCTGCTCGCTCATATTGATGCACCGGAAATTGCGCCGATCCTTCTCGCACGGTTCGAGCTGGCTTTTCTGGCGGAAGCCGGTTTCGGGCTCGATCTTTCCGCCTGCGCGCTCACGGGGGCGACACAGGAATTGATCTATGTCTCGCCGAAATCGGGCCGCGCCGTCTCCGCGCGTGCGGGGGAAGCCTGGCGCGACAGATTGCTGGTTCTGCCGCCGTTCTTCCTGGATGGCCGATTGTTGCTTGTCCCTTCCTTCGCGGAGGTCGAAGCGGGATTCAGCCTGACGGGCCATTTTCTGGCGCGTCATTTCTTCTCTGGGCAAAACGAGGTTTTGCCCGAGGCACGCGCCGCCTTTCTCAGGGAAATGGATAGAACCTATCCACGCGGCACGCCGGAACCCATGTAAGCGCGAGTTTACCAGAGAAAGGCTTACTTGATCTTGGTTTCTTTGAACTCGACGTGTTTGCGCACGACCGGATCATATTTCTTGAATGCAAGCTTCTCGGTCTTGGTGCGGGCATTCTTCTTGGTGACGTAGAAATAGCCCGTGTCCGCCGTGGACAGGAGCTTGATCTTGATCATCGCGGCCTTGGCCATTGGATATCCTTCCGGAGACGGAGCCCGATCGCATCCGCTTCAGTTTTCTTAAACCCGGCCCGGGAATCAGACGAAAGATCGGATCGGATCCCGGGCGGCAAAAAAGAGAAAGCCGGACCATAAGGATCGCTTCGCGCTTGTCAAGAAGAGAGCGCGTTTCCCGCTACAAGCCGGTTCATTCTTGCCCGTGCGCGAGACGATTGGCGATGAACAAGGCGTAGATCAGGAACAGACCACCGATCGTCAGGAAAAAACCGTTTGGCGAATAAAGGTCCATTCCGAAACCGATGATCGGTGGTCCCGACAGCATGCCGACGGAATAGAAGACGACGAAGGCGGCATTGGCGCTCGCAAGTTCGGCGCCCTTATATTGCGATCCGAGCAAGGAGAGGCCGATTGGATACAGGCTGCCCGAGAGGCCGCCGCAGAGGACGAGGAGCAGGCAGAAGAGACCGAGGCGGTCAGTGCCCGCGAGCGGCAGAAGCAGGGTGGTCGCGAGGCCCGCGAGGCTGATGGCGAGCAGCATCCGCCGCCGCTCGAAACTGTCGGAGGCAAGCCCGAGCGGGATCTGGAACAGGACGTTGCCGAGCGCGAAAATGCCGACGAGCCGCGCGCCCCAAAGGGAATCGAGACCCGCTTGTAAGGCGAAAACCGGGAGCAGGCCGAGAGCCGCCATTTCGATCGCGCCATGCAGCAAGCCGGTGACGGAAGCAACGGGTGCGCGCTTTACAAAAGTGGTGATTTTGGCGTGCCGGGCCTCCTCCGCCATCGGCGGCGCGGCGCTGGTACCGAACAGGATTGGCAGACCGGCCGCGGCGAAAAGGCCGATCGGGACCAGGAATGGCAGTAGACCTTCGATGCCGGTGACGGCGAGGATGGTCGGCCCGGTGGCGAAACCGAGCGCCATCGTCGTTGCATAGATGCCCATGATGAGGCCGCGCCGGTGCGGCGGGGCGAGCATGTTGATCCAATATTCGCTGAGCACGAACAGGACCGTCAGGACTGCGCCGAAAATCGCGCGCAGGACGAGCCAGATCCAGAAGGATTGGGTGATGGCGAAAAGGCCGAGGCTCGTCGCCCCGATGACGAGCGTGGCGAGGAGGACGCGGCGAAGGCCGAAGGCGCGCGCGAGAAGCGGAGCCAGCGGCGCGCTTACGAGAGTTGCAAGGCCGGCGACAGCGGATTGCAGGCCGATCGCCCGAGCCGAATAGCCCTGGGCGCTCAGACGCAGCGCGATAAGGCTCATGAGGAGCGAAAGACCAATGCCGACGATGGAGATGGCGGCTATGGCGGCGCCGATCGCCAGAAAAGCGGCATGACGGCGCAGAAACCGTGCTTCGATTTCGTCGCCGGATTGGCTTGCACAGGCGGGTGCTGCCGCGCCGGAAACGGCATCCGGCTCCGCCTTGGTGGAACAAGTGGCTTTCAAGCGCGGTTTTCTCGTAACGGATGGAATCCCAAGTGGCCGTGCACGGCCGGGCAGGATCAAAGCAAATCGCGGAGCAAGAACGATGCTGCCGAGAGCGACCAATAAAGAGGTCCAGCGGAGGTGCTTATCGGGAAATCTACCGCGGAAATTGCTCTTTTATACCAAGTCTCCTTGATCCCAACACGTTGGGGTCAAGGAGGTTCGGCGGAAAGCCGCCGTCCGCCGTCGCGCGGGGCAAGTTTCAATGAACCATTTTATTGAAACTTGGTATCAGAGGGTCTCGCCGTGATCCTAGAGCATTTTCCGATAATGTTGAATCGCTACGCGATTCCATCATTTTGAAAATACTCTAATTTTCTTTCGTGAAGCGTTTCCGGATATATCCGAAACGCTCTAGGGGGTGAGGGGCTCGCCGGTCTCGATGGGACGTTTTTCCGTAGCCGGATTCTCGAAACCATGCATCCGGAAGGCCCATTGATAGGCGATGAGCGCGCCCTTGATCGGCGGTAGTAACGCGAGCGACAGGACGATGGTCAGCACCGGCCAGATCATCATCTGCAACCAGACCGGCGAATCCGGCCAGAAGGTCTCGTTGATCACCATCAGGGTGCCGACCACATGGGCGACGATGACGATGGTCACATAGGGCGGGGCATCATCGGCGCGATGGTGATGGAAGGCCGCGCCACAATGCGGGCAATAATCATTCACCTTGAGATAGGCATAGAAGATCTTGCCGATGCCGCAGGCGGGACAGCGCAGGCGAAGGCCCCGTTTCATCGCTTCCGCGAGAGGACGCGGAGCCGGTTCCGCATCATGGCCCTCTTGGGGCGTGTCTTGCGTAGCGGTCGTGGTTTGCATGGAGAATGGCTTTCTATCGTCGCTCTCGACAGGTGCCGCGACAATCGTTCGCCGGGTCGATATCGACAAGCGATTTGAGCGCAAAATCGCTTGCGAGACAATTACCTCAAGGAAATTGCCCCAAGGGATAAACCCGAAACCTGGCCCTTGAAAGCATTCCTCTCAAAGCATTCCTACTGGCGGACATCGTGCCGGAAACATCTCGCTGGATCCGGTTCATCAGACCGGAATGCGTGGCGCTAATCCGCTCTGTTGCCTTGCCACAATCTGAGAAGAATGTCCTCTATCTTCAAGGCTTGCGCGGCCGGAATTGTGGCATTGAGCCTGTTTGCTGCTCCCAAACCTGTTCCGCGAGAGGACCAAACACCAGGCCGATCGTTGTCCAGAAAATGGCCTGTATGCCGAGCGAGGCCAGGCGGAAACGCCACAGAAGATCGGCATCGAAGCCCGGCGGTACTTCATGGAAGCTTGGCAATAGCTGATAGAGAAGCCCCACCGCCAGGCAATAGAAAGAGCCGCCGATGAGCAGGGCGTTCCAAAGTCTATAGCGGGTAGAAAGCCAGCGCGCCAGGGCAATCGCCGCCAGAAGCACCCCGATGGAAAGCGCCAGCATGATGAAAAACCAGGCCGTTCTCAGACCAATCGACTCCGCTTGGCCCACGGCGGGCGGGTTGGCCGGATATTTCAGGAAAGGGATGAGCACCAACGCGGTGAAAGCGCAGAGAGCGAGGAGCGCCGAATTGGTCCGTGCGCCATAGCCATTGGCGCGCCCCTGCATGCAGGCGAAGCCGATAGCGAAGAGCCCGCCCATCGCCGCGCCATAGACGGTCATGCCGGTGAGAAGTCCAAGACCCGCCTGCGTCGCACGCGAGATCGCCTCAGGTTCCGGCATCATTTCGGGGCTTGAGGTCTCCGCGCTTGCGGAATGATCATGCGTGGCGTGATCATGCGTGTGGTGCGCTTCCTCGCCATGCAGATGGCTATGCGCATGGCTATGTTCCTGGCCGTTTTCTTCGCCATGTTCCTGGGCTTCCATCCGCGTTTCGAAGGCTATGGCGTTGTTGATCTCGGGTTCGCCGAAGAGCTTCGCGAAGCCGAAAGCCAGGAGACCGGCGAAAAGGCCGACAACCATTCCGCGCAGCAAAAGTCTGCCGATCATCAGTCGAAGATCCCTTCACGCGGATGGCCGTGCTCTACCCGCAAGATACGGATGCGCAATCAGGCGCGCCGTGAACGCGCGCTTGTTAGGGCATCTTTGGTCAGAGGCACATTTTTCGGCTCGGAAAGACCGGGCCGAGCAGAGGGAAGGTTCAGTGACAGGGAAAGGACAGGAGATGACGGCTATCATGCACGAATTCATGCACATCCGTCCCATTGAAAATCGCCAGAGCACCTTGCTCGACACCGATGAAATAAAGTGCAAGCAGGAAGATCAGGGAAGAAAACAGCGCCCAGGGCAGGATCGCGCGCAACGGAATGGCCAAAGGTTTGGCGACGGGCGTGGCCTGCGGGGCAAGAGTGAGGGTCGAAGGATTGGACATGGAAAACTCCCGGGATGACGCGTCCCTGTGGGTGGAGACGATGAGACATCGGCTCCAAGGAATAAGGAAAGCCGGCGAGATCCGGCGCTTGCGGCGAGGGAGAGGGTCTGGCTGACAGTCTTGGAACGCTGGTGCTCCAGAAAGACCGATGACAGTGGCGCGACCGCGCCGGATTCACACCGGCTTCCGCTCCGTTTCCGCTAGGATACCTAACGATGCATGGGAAACGATGTCAATCGGTCTCGTCGATTGACCATGGTCAATGAAAAGGCTGATTAGCCGGCTTCCGTTCATATTGGAACCCGTAAAGGTCCATGGAGCCTTTGCCGGCGAGCGTGAACCGCTTGGTGATTTCCATGCCTCTGGAAATGCCCATATTTTTTGGATCAGCGTCGCTGGAGGGTGCCGAAACGCTGTCTCCTTGCCAAGAATTCGGGGCCAAGAATTCGCGTCCAAGAATTCACAGCCAAGAATTCACGGGAGCAGTCGTGGTCATTGGATTAATCGCAGGCGGGAATGCTGGGTCGTTCCGCATCGCACGGCAATGTTCTATAGCAGGAGGCAGTCGGGTCGGGGTCCGATTCAAGCCGGGAGCGACGCATGAAATGTGGTGAGGCCATAGGGCCATTCGGCCGGATTTTCTGTCTCCGGATCGTTTGTTGCATTTTCGGCTTTCTGGCCCTGCTGGCCACAGCGGCCATTGGTCCATTTTCGGCTCCCGCTTTCGCCGAGCCCGCGCCAGCGGAAAGCAGCGGTAAAACCGAGCTTGCGGCACCGGAAACGCCGTCTATGCCGCGTCCTCTGGGAGAACCAGGCGCGACAGAGGTGCCTTCGCCACAGGTCGCGACGATCGAGATTGTCGCCCGCCCGGTCCTGTTGCTCGGCGGCGCGACGACATGGGACAAGGGGTTCGATACAATCCGCGAGAAGATCGCCACGATCGAGGGTGAGCTAAAGGCCGCCGGACTGACACAGGCCGGTCATCCGCTGGCGAAATTTACCGAGACGGATGAAAAAGGCTTCAAATTCGAGGCCATGGTTCCGATTACGGAAAAGCCGCAAGGCGAGGTTCATCTCGGCAATGCGGTGCAATTTGGCGAGTCGCCCTCTGGCAAGGCGCTCAAGTTCCAGCATCGCGATGCCTACGATTCGATCGATTCCACATACGACCTCATCACCACTTACCTCGATGAGAAAAATCTCGAAGCGCAAAATCTCTTCATCGAGGAATATCTGACTGATCTGAAGGCCGAGGATGATCCGAGTCTAGAAGTCGATATCTATGTTTTCGTGAAGTGAGCCCGCCGGCAAGGTTAGTCGCGGCCTTCTGACTCTTCTCGTCTCATCCGCCCGGAATGCCACAGGCGCAGCGCGTGCTTAAGCCTGGCTGCGCGCCTACTGCGTTCCGGGCATGAAATTTTCGCTTCAGCCCTTGCAGCTCCAAAGCGCCATCCCAAATCAGTCAATGCACGGGCCACTTGCGGACGTGCAACAGGAAAACAGGGCAATCGCCTGTTTTTCCTACAACTTCACGATTCATATCGCTTCTTCAGGAGGATATACATGCGCCAGTTCGATCTTGCTCCGCTCTATCGTTCGACCATTGGCTTTGATCGCCTGTTCAACATGATCGACCAGAGCGTCAATCACGAGGGGGTCGGTGGCTATCCGCCCTATAACATTGAACGTACCGGTGAAAACAACTACCGGATCACGCTCGCGGTGGCGGGCTTCGGCGAAAACGATCTCGTGATCGAGACCAAGGAAAATACCTTGCTGATCCGCGGCTCCAAGGAGACTCAGGAGCAGCCGGTTTCATCCAAGGCCGAGACCCTGTATCAGGGTATTGCGGCCCGCGCCTTCGAGCGACGCTTCCAGCTCGCCGATCATGTCCATGTGACGGGCGCCAATCTGGAAAATGGCCTGCTGCATGTAGAGCTGCTACGTGAAATCCCCGAGGCGCAGAAGCCGCGCCAGATTCCGATCAGCAAAAATGGGGTAAAAGCATCGGCCCCGAAGGTCGTCGATCAACAAGCCGTGGAACCGCAGAAAGCTGCTTGATCCAGGCTCATCCGATTTTCGGAAAGGCGCCCGCAGGGGCGCCTTTTTGTTTGGTCGGACTGTTTGCGGGACAATCGGATTAGCGGTGACAGAAGCCAGTTCTCCACCGCATCAATTCCATGGAACTGGAAATCAGAGAGTCTTTTCGTAAACGCGATGGATCTTGTCGACCTTGGAGCCGAGCCATTCGATCGGCCGGCGCATCGCCACATTATCTTCAAGCACCCAGCCGAATTCGATCTGATCCAGCGCGTGTCTGCGGCTGCGCTCCCGCGCTTCTTCCACGAAAGCGAACAGCACGGCGGCACCGGCCGGTTTACGGTGCAGGGACCGCCGGATCCCCAAAAGAGCGAGACGGCCGGTCTTGTAGGCGGATTTGCGCATACGTGCGATCAGCCGCACGAAATTGAGCGGCAGAAGGTGGCCGTTGAAACCGTCGATGAGCTCGAAAAGATTGGGAAGGATGATGCCGAAGGCTTGTGGCTCGCCGTCGAGCGCGATGATGAAACTGCCGTCCTCCGGCGTCACATATTTCAGGACTTCCGCCGTCGACATCAATTCTTCATGGGTCAGCGGCACGAAACCCCAGTTCTCGGCCCAGGCATCGTTGAAAATATCGACGAGTGTGGTGACTTCGGCGGAAAGGTTGGAATAATCGATGGAGCGGATGTGCAGCCGGTCGCGCCATTCGGGGCGCTCGGCAATGCTGGATTTTTCAATCTTGTCGTCCATTTCCGCCAGACGATAGCGGTAGGAGATCAGATCGCGCGCTTTCTGGTAACCGCGATTTTCGACAAGGACCTTGAGATAGGGCGGATGCCACGGCATGAAAACCATGGGCACGGCCGTGAACCCTTCGATCAGAAGCCCGATTTCGCTATTGATCGATGGGGAAAAGGGCCCATGGATGATGCCGATGCCCTTTTGCCTCACCCAATTTTCCGCTGTTTCGAGCAGGGCATCGACGACGCTCTGGTCGTCAATGGTGTCGAGGCTGCCGAATTGCCCGCGTGAGGCGCCGCGCGGAGCACAATCTTCATGATAGACCTGCGCCTGAACGCGGCCGACCCATCGGCCATCCTTGCGCGCGAGCCAAGCCTGGGATTCGACCAGTTTGAAATGCGGATTGAATTTTGCGGCATGCAGCGTCCAGCGTTCGGCATCGAGCGGAGCCGCAAAACCGGATATGCCTTTATAGAGCAGGCGTGGCACGCGGCAGAAGGCAAGAAAGCGGGCCAGACCCTCGACGGGTAGAATTTCGATCATGCCGGACGCACTCGCCATCAAACGAACTATTCGGCAGCGTTGATCGAATGAGCCGTGGCCGGACAGGCCTGCGCGATCTGGGAGAGGAGATTGATGACGCCGCGAATTTCCGCTTCGCTATGGGACGCGGAGAGGAAGAAGCGTAGACGCGGTTGATCCTTGGGAACGCCGATCTGGATGATCGGCGGCACATAGAAGCCGTTTTCCATGAGATAGGCGGAAGCAGCGAGCGTCTCATGGCTGTCGCGGAACATGACGGGAATGACGCCCCGGCCGATGGCGGGCCCGGTGTCGAGACCTGCCTCTCGCGCGAGTTCGACGAAGAATTCGGCGTTGCGCCTCAATCGTTCGATCCGCCAGCTTTCATTCTGCACCAGTTGTAGGGCAGTGTGCGCCGCAGCCGTAATGACCGGGGAAAGGCCGACGCTATAGACGAAGCCCGGCAGGGTATAGCGCAGCCATTCGATGACGGGTTTCTTGCCGGCGATGAAGCCGCCGCAGGAGGCGAATGTCTTTGAGAGCGTGCCGATGATCAGATCGACTTCGTTCGGATCGACGCCGCTGAATTCACAAATCCCGCGTCCATGCTCTCCAAGCACGCCCACCGAATGGGCCTCATCGACGAGCAACCAGCAGTCGTGCTTCTTTTTGAGGGCAACGAGCATGGGCAGATCGACGACATCGCCATCCATGCTGTAGAGGCTTTCGGCGATGATAAGAGCGTTGCGGAACTGGCCGCGTTTCTCGGTCAGAAGCTGGTCAAGATGGGCGAGATCATTGTGCCGGAAGATGATGGTCTCGGCGACCGCGCTTTTGGCCCCGCTGACGATGCTGTTATGCGATAATTCATCAATGAAGATCGCGTCGCGGGTTCCCATAATATGGGCGATGGTCGTGACGTTTGTGAGATAGCCGCTGACGAGCGTAAGGGCATCTTCGGTGCCGAGGAAATCGGCGAGCGCCTGTTCAAAACCATGGTGCACCGACCGTTCGCCGCCGACGAGCCGGGAGGCAAGGGCGCCAACGCCCGTGGTTTCGAGCGCCTCGGCGCAGGCGGCCTTGATCGTCGGATGGTTCGATAGGCCGAGATAATCGTAATTGGCGAAACTGACGAAATAATCGCCGCGCTCCTCGGCTTCCTGCCGGAGACGGTCTATGGGCGCGAAGAAAGGGTCCCCGTTTTCAAGGTAGGCCTTTCCCGCAAGCCTGAAGCGTTTCGTGGCAAAATCGGCGAGGCTGTGGAATTTCGACACGTATAGGCAGTCCGGAAATGAGGTCGCGAGGGCTTCGATGAACGAGCTTTATCAACTCAGAGAAGTTTAAGCATTTCATTAATCGTTTCGCAGCCGATATCCTTCAGGCATCCAAAAAAGAGAGGCATCGGCCGGTTTCCATTTCCAGACGTTATTCGACTGATCTTGTAAATTACCATGCGGTCGAACGAATTCTACCATTTATTGCATCAGGCCGAACGACGATGAATGGGCCGAACGGCAAGGGGTAGCTCGAAAGGTGCCTATCCCACTGGAAAGCATCTGTCCACTTTCGGCACTGTCCATTTTCGGCAGCGCGCCCTTTAATGGAGGGTTCCGCAAGAGGACCAAACCATCCGGGCAGAAGATGCATGACCATTCAACACGGCACAAGTCTTTATGCACAAAAGTTGACTGAGACGAGTCAATTCCCGTTACATTCCGTAACAGTAGGAAAAACGATCCTTCCTCGGTGTTGAAGCAGCAAACCTCGGCATTCCTTCTGTTTTTGGAAAGCAGATCTGGCCCGCAGCCATGGTCAAAGGGTGTGAGGAAAGCAGGCAAGCTTCGGTCTGCAGCGCGAATGTTCTGAATTTACGCGTCAATTATGCTGCTTCGGAAACGTATTGTGAATAAAGCGATGGTGTCTTCTGGTTTAATTCAGAGCCTGTCCGTAAAGATACTGACCTCCGCTGTTCTTCATTGCGAAAGCGCCGTGGGTGCCGCTCTCTTCTTCGATGAGAGCGGCCTAAGAGCGCGCTATCTTTGCGACAGCAGCGTTTTGCGGACCGATCGTATGATTAAATGCCAATCGATGCTCGTGACTTCCGCGGAATGAGTGTCGGTGGAGGCCTGAATAGGTGGTTCTCCAATGTCAGGAATATGATCCAATAGATCCATCGCAGCCGTGGCAATCTGGTAAAGTGGTATGCGCAAGGTTGTCAGTGGTGTCGGCAAGTGATTGATAATTTGAGTGCCATTGTCACTAACCAGCAAAGTATCCCATGCGATTGTGAGGACTGTTTTCGTTAGCTCGGCAACAACAGCGGTGATCATTTCGACCCGCTATTTCGGACAGATCATCGGCGCCTTGCTTTGTGGCTGGCTTGCAGAACGCATCAGGTGCCTGTTTGCCTTTACGATTGCACATAGAAAGAGGAGATCAAATATAGCCGTAGGCAGCGCCAAGCGAGACAAAAGCCTTTTTTCGACGGGACCTCGAGCAGTATGGGCAAAGAGGCGAAGAAGCTCCTTGATCCGCACCCTTTGTTGGGCAAAGGGGGAGCGCCTGCGAGTCTCCCGAGGAAAGTCTTGCGTGAGCAGCATTCATTGCGTCAACGCCAGCGGTCCAGCCGTACTTCCTCGGTCAGAAGCTGAAACCTCTGAGCAATCACAACATTGTGTTGAACGTCTTGATGGTTACGTCTGATGATGTAAACGTATAGAGCCCCTCCCGAAGTGATGAAACGCGAATTTTTCAGTTTCGAAAAAAACGATTCACTTAGTCGAGATGCGCTTTCCTAATCAATCTGGATCAGGCAAACTCGTTTTCTAAATACGGAACAGGACGCAATTGCCGGACGAGAGAGGAAGTTTGATAATTGGCATGTCGGACAATTGTGGAGACACGAGTGACATTAATGTGCTGATTGTCGAGGATGATGCCGACATTTTGCAGCTGATGAGGCGGTTCTTTTAAGGTCGCGGCTACAAAGTGTCTGCCTCCCTTTTAAAATCCGACATTCTGGCGCTTCTAAAGGAACGTGACATTGATATCGTTCTTCTTGATCTCATGCTGCCGCATGAAAGCGGGCAAGCGATTTGTCAATCCCTAAGACAGATTTCCAATGTAGCAGTGATAATGGTTACTGCATCAAACGAACTCTGCGATCGGATTGCAGGGCTTGAGCTTGGAGCCGATGATTACATCGGCAAGCCGTTTGAACTTGAAGAATTGGATGCCAGAATCCGGGCCATTCTAAGGCGCAGTACGAGGGGCCAAAGATCGGGGATGCTTCCGTCCACGCCAGAATTTCGCTTTGGGGATTGGACGTTCGTTCCCTCGCGGAGGGCTCTCTACAGCTCAGAAGGCATTCGCGTTACGCTGACAGGTTCCGAAACGGACCTTATGCTGGCCTTTTGCCAAAATGCAGGAGCGCTACTGGGGCGCCGACGGATCATTGAATTACTGTACGGTGATGCAGAAGCGGTGGAGGAACGAACGATTGATCTTATTGTAAGCCGCCTGCGGCGCAAGCTTGCAGACGGGCGAGGGCAGCTTAATCTCCTCCGAACAGTACGGGGTGACGGCTATATCTTCTCTTTCGATGGGGCTTCGTCGGAGAGAGTAAAGTGAAAATCAGCCGTTTACTATACGGGCCAAGGACGATTTCGGCACAGCTGGTTTGTATCTTGATAGCCTGTATGGTCGCGACAATTTTTTTGATTGCCGCTCTGTTTTATGAGTTTCGACCCTACGTTCCTCCTCTGCCCGACGGTCCATGGCCAAATGCTCTCGCTATCGAAACCGGCATTGAGGCAATCCGGTCTGCTCCGGAAGGCGTGAAGACCTCTATTGCCGAGAGGATTTCCACAAAAGACCTCATGTTTCAGATCGGCCATCCGCTGGAATGTCTTCCCTTGGCGCAGAATCATTTGAGTGAATTGTTGCGCCGGATTTTGAATGTCCGTTTCGGACATGAAGAGGAAAATATCATCGTCAAGACCTGCGCTCTCGGTGAAGATGGCGACACGATGGCTTCGGTGTATCTGCCCTCTCAAGGCATCTTTGTGCTTGCCCGGGAAAGTATCCATTTTCATTGGCCGCAGATTTTAAGAATGACATTACCCTTGATTGTGGCCTTCGGGTCTCTCCTGGTCATGATCATTGTTATTTCGATTTGGTGTATCCACCGGATCAATCATCCTCTCACCGTGCTGGCCTCCCGCGCTGAGGCATTTGGTTATGATATTTCACCAGCTCCGCTTCCCGCAAAAGGTCCCGCGGAAATTCGAAATGTCGCCTGCACCTTTAATCGTATGCAGGCGCGAATTGCTTATGTCGTTGAGGAACGCAAACGAATCCTCATGGCGGTAGGGCATGATCTGCGGACCCCTTTGACCCGTCTTTCCTTGCGGGTTGAGATGGGCGGAAAAGAACTCGACCAGGCTGCTATGCGGCGTGATCTTATCCTGATGAATCGCATGTTGAATGGGGCCCTTGCCTTTCTCAAGGAAGAAGTGGAAGTGGCGTCAACGGAAGTCGTGGATATTAGATCTCTGGTGGAGAGTTTGTGTTCGGATTTCACCGACATGGGTAAAAATGTCGTGTTCTCCGGTAATGCCGAGCTTGTGTGTGTCTGCGATGCAGTGGCATTATCTCGCGCAATAAGTAATCTCATCGACAACGCCTGTAAATATGGAGAAAATGTTTCGGTCAATTTGTGGCGTCAGGATGATTACGCCATGATCGAGGTTACGGATGATGGGCCGGGTATTCCGGCCGCTTTCCGAGAAACCGCAATCCTTCCCTTCGCGCGCCTTGATCCGGCGCGGACCTCTCCGGGTGGTCTCGGATTAGGATTGGCTATCGTGCAAGCCATTGTTGATCGTCATTATGGGAAGCTGGTGTTTGCGGATGCCTCACCGCACGGCCTTATTGCCCATATCGCTATTCCTCTCAACAGGGACCGGCGGCTCGCGGCTATGATCTCCTCGTGAGTTTTAATCACAACCCTTTTCCCAGATTTCCATCAATCCGCAAAGAGAATGAAAATTATGCTTGGCCAAGAGACGCCACGAAAATGTGGCGCGACCAAATGGACCATAGTGCATACAGCTTGGTGCCCTACGAGCGCTATCATACTGCTCGCGTGCCTTGCCCTTGGCGATTTTTCCTTTCAGGCGGCGCGATCTGAAAGCGGTGCGGGCGGCCAGAAGATACCGGTGGCTATAGCAACTATCCGGACCGGGGATATGCCTGTCATTCTAAGTGAGCTCGGAACCGTCGTTCCGATTACAAACGTCACGGTACAAACGAAAATAGATGGCTATCTGACTCAAGTCCTCTTCACCGAGGGGCAAGAGGTAAAGGAAGGCGATCTGTTGGCATTGATTGATCCGCGTCCGTACGAAGCGTTGCTCAAACAATATACGGGGCAGCTTGTGGCTGATGAAGCGCAGCTTGCTCAAGCCAAAATGGACGACCTCCGCTATCAAAAGCTGTTGAAGCACGATAGTATTGATGCGCAGACTGCTCAAGACCAGCAGTATAAGGTCAAGCAGCTTGAGGGCACAGTTACTTCTGATCAAGGCTTGGTAGAAACCTACAAGCTTGATATCGAATATTGTCACATCAAGGCGCCGACGTCAGGCCGTGTGGGCATTCGTGCCGTGGACCGGGGTAATTATGTCACGGCAGGTCAGACGAATGGCCTTGTTTCTCTGACGCAGATGAAACCGATATCTGTGATTTTTACCGTCCCCCAGGATAAACTCGGGATGGTTCGTAAATCTCTTCAAGGTAAAGGAAAACTGTCGGTTGCGGCATGGGATAGTGCCAATGCCGAGAAGCTGGCGGAAGGATCCGTCAGCAGCCTTGACAGTGAAATTGATACATCAACGGGAACGGTTCGGCTCAGAGCCATTTTTCCCAATGACACTGAGGAGCTCTTTCCTAACCAGTTCGTGAACGCACAATTGCTGGTTGATATAGAGCATGCTGTGCTGCTCATGCCGCCGGCGGCATTGCAGACAGGTCCTAATGGAGCCTTCGTCTATGTCGTCCAGCAAGACGATACCGTTGCAGTTCGCAATATTACGACGGGGACGAGTGGCGGAGAAACGATTGTCGTCAAGACCGGTCTCAAGGCTGGTGAGCGAGTCGTCACGTCGGGTGTCGATCGCCTGCATGCCGGAAGCAAAGTGACGATTCCAGACGCTGCTGGGCGGGACGTGCAATGAACCTTTCGAGACTATTCATCGAGAGACCGGTGGCGACTACGCTGCTCATGGTCGCCATCATGCTCATGGGGTTCGTCGGCTATCATTTTCTGCCGATTTCCGCTTTGCCACAGGTTGATTATCCGACCATCGTCGTCCGCACCTTTTACCCTGGGGCTAGCGCCGAGGTGATGATGACTTCCGTCACCGCACCCTTGGAAGGTCAGATGGGGCAGATGGCGGGCCTGGAGCAGATGACTTCTAAGTCCTCAGCCGGTGCGTCCGTTATCACCCTGCGTTTTTCCCTATCGACCGTACTGGATGTTGCTGAGCAGGAAGTTCAGGCGGCGATCAATGCCGCCAATGCTCTATTGCCCTCCGCGCTTCCCGCGCCTCCCATCTATTCGAAGGTGAATCCGGCCGATACTCCGATCCTGGTTCTTGGGATCACTTCCGAAACAATGCCATTACAGGATATTCAGGATTACGTTGCGACGCGACTCGAACAGAAAATCAGCGAAATTTCAGGAGTCGGAGAAGTCTCTCTGTCTGGTGGCAACAAGAAGGCTTACCGTATCCATGTCAATGTACCGAAGGCGACAGCCTACGGCCTTGACATGGACACGTTGCGGACGACCATAGGCAATGTGAACGTCAATTCTCCGTCAGGCGATTTCAGCGGGCGTTACCAACGTCTGACGATTCATGTCAATAGCCAGATTTCGAGCATCGCGCAATTGATGAACCAGGTAGTTGCCTGGTCCGATACGAGCAAGGGCCCCGTCCGGCTGCGCGATATAGCGACGGTCATCGAGGGCGCCGAGGATACGCAGCTTGCCGGCTGGGCCAATGACACGCCCGGGATTCTGCTCAATATCCGTCGGCAGCCTTCTGCCAATATCATCAGCACGGTGGATGCCATCAAGGCTCGGCTTCCATTGCTTCAGGCCGATATGCCAGCCGGGCTCAAGATCACGCTGCTCACCGACAGGACTGTCACGATACGCGCCTCTGTGGAGGATGTCGAGTTCGAGCTCGTCCTTGCAATCGGGCTGGTTGTCGGCGTGATCTTCATCTTTCTCCATGATCCTTCAGCGACTCTCATTCCTGCGCTTTCCGTGCCCCTGTCGATCGTCGGTACTTTCGCGATCATGCATCTGATGGGCTTCTCCCTCGATAATCTGTCATTGATGTCGCTGACGATCGCGACGGGATTTGTCGTGGACGATGCGATTGTCATGATCGAAAATATTGCTCGTTATATCGAAGCAGGTCAGGACCGCTGGACAGCGGCTCTGACCGGAGCAGGTGAAATCGGGTTCACAATCATCTCGCTGACTGTTTCGCTCATAGCGGTGCTCATCCCGCTCCTGTTTATGGGGGATGTGATCGGGCGTTTGTTCTATGAGTTTGCGGTTTCTCTCTCGGTAACGATCATTCTTTCCGCCATTGTCTCGCTGACACTCGTTCCGATGATGTGCGCGCGGATGCTCAAGGACCAGTCCCATGCCAAGACCCGTCCGGCATGGTATGCCGCCATTGACGAAGTGATCCAAAAGACGATCCGGGCCTATGAGCGGGCTCTCGAAACTGTCCTGAGGCACCAGACGCTAACCCTTCTCCTCTTCGTTTGCAGCCTCGTCATCACCGGTATCCTCGTCGTGATCATTCCCAAAGGCCTGTTCCCGCAACAGGACACAGGTGTGCTCCAGGGTGTCTCGTTGATGGATGCATCAATTTCCTTCGACGTGATGAAGGATCTCCAGTCCCGTCTCGGCAAGGCGATTCTTGGTGATCATGATGTCGCGAGCCTATCATCCTATATCGGGGTTGACGGAGACAATACGACATTGAATCGCGGCCGGTTCGAGATCAATCTGCGCTCCCATGCTGACAGAAGTGACTCGCTGGCTACGATCATCGATCGTCTACGGCAAGAAACGGGAAATGTCCCCGGTACGAAGCTCTATCTTCAGCCAGTACAGGATCTCACGCTGGACACCAATGTTTCGGCGATGCAGTATCAATTTCTTGTGGAGGATTCAAACAGCGAGGAACTTGCCGAATGGGTTCCGAAGCTTGTCGCAATCCTAAAGAAATCTCCGGCCATTGCGGATGTCGCCTCGGATCTCGAGGCGGAAGGGCTGGCGCTCGATGTCACGCTCGAAAGAGGCACCGGCGCGCGTTTTTCCATCACACCACAGACTGTTGATAATCTTTTATACGATTCTTTCGGCCAAAGGCAGATTTCGACGATCTATACGCAATCCAACCAATATCGATTGATCATTGAGGCTGATCCTGCGCTGCAGAAACATCCGGCACCGCTCGATGAACTTTATATGGCGGGCACTGCGACGACAGGCGCGAGCACGACCGGGCCCACACGTGATCCGACTTCGGGTCTTGTTCCGTTCACGGCAGTGACCAGGATAAAACCGTCCTTTGCACCGCTGTTGATCACTCATGTCGCGCAATTCCCGGCGGCAACAATCTCTTTTGATGTCGCGGACGGATATATGCTCGGTGACGCAATCGATGCCATCAGGAAAGCTCAAGAAACACTCCATGCACCCGTCACGTTCCGGAGCTCGTTTCAAGGCACGACGGCGGTTTTCGAAAGCAGCATGACGAACGAAGCCTGGCTCATTCTGGCTGCGTTGGCCGCTGTCTATATCGTGCTCGGCATCCTTTATGAAAGCTTTATCCATCCCCTGACAATTCTTTCGACATTGCCGTCAGCGGCGATCGGGGCCTTGCTCGTGCTGTGGCTGACCGGATCTGGCCTAGACATTATGGGGATCATCGGGATCGTGCTCCTGATTGGCATCGTCAAGAAAAACGCGATCATGATGATCGATTTTGCTCTTGAAGCAGAACGTGTCGAGGGCCAGACACCGATGGCCTCAATTCTACAAGCGGCGACGTTGCGGTTCCGCCCTATTCTGATGACGACGCTGGCGGCAATGCTTGGAGCTGTTCCGATGGCGCTGGGGACCGGTGTCGGCGCGGAACTGCGTCGGCCACTTGGTTACGCCATCATTGGCGGTCTTGCGGTCAGTCAATTGCTCACTCTTTTCACAACGCCCGTGATTTATCTTTTCATGGAAAGACTACGGCAGCGGTGGTCAGCGTGGTGGGGAAGGAATTCGGGCATGGAAGCCGTGGCAGACCGGGACATCTGAAATGTCGGTGATTGACCTCTGCATCCGTCGACCGGTCGGCACCATCCTGGTGGTCGTCGGTATGGTTCTGGCTGGTGCTATCAGTTACCGGCTGCTTCCCGTGGCCGATCTCCCTAATGTGGATCTGCCGGTGATCCAGGTGACAGCTCAACAGGCTGGCGGAACGCCGGAGCAGATCGCGACCACGATCGCCGAGCCTCTCGAGCGTCATCTCGGCACGATCTCGGGCCTCAATGCGATGACGTCGCAATCGGTATCCGGGCAAGTCAATATCTCGCTGCAGTTTGATTCCTCGCGGGATATCGACAGCGCAGCACGTGATGTGCAGGCCGCCATACGCGCGGCTCGGGCGGATCTTCCAGCGACGCTGCGCCAGGATCCGACCTACCGGGAGGCTAATACGGCGGGTATGCCGATCATGGTGCTTGCGTTGACATCGGAGACACGAACCTCCGCGCAGCTTTATGATGTCGCCACGAATATATTGCAGCAACACCTTTCGCAAGTAACCGGCGTCGGCCAGGTAATGCTGGGAGGCAGCGCCTTGCCTGCCGTCCGTGTCGAGATGAACCCTTTGAAACTTTCCAAATATGGCATTGGATTCGAGGATGTCCGCGCGGCGCTGGCTTCGGCGAATGCCAATACACCGAAGGGCTTTATAAACCGGGGCGCACAACGGTTGATCCTACGCACCAATGATCAGATCCACAAGGCCAAGGATCTGCAGGATCTGATCATCGCCTATCGCAGCGGGCGCGCTGTGCGTCTGGAGGATGTCGCCATTGTGGAAGACGGGGTTGAGAATGTCGAGACCGGTGGCTTCTTCAACAAAGAGCCGGCCATCCTCGCCATCATCTTTCCGCGCGCTGGAGCGAATGTCGTCGAGACGATTGCCCAGATCCGTGCCCAGTTTCCGGTCCTTTTATCGGCGCTGCCTGGCGACGTAGTACTGCATATCAGTACGGACCGCTCCTATACGATCCAGGCCGCTCTTGCAGATACACAGCTGACACTTCTCATCTCTGTGGTTCTCGTTGTTGGTGTCGTTTTGTTTTTCCTGCGTTCAGTCCGTACGACAATTGTCCCGGCAATCGTGATTCCGGCTTCATTCGTCACCACTTTCGGTGTTATGAAGCTCATGAATTATTCGCTCGACAGCCTGTCTCTCATGGCTTTGACGATCGCGACGGGGTTCGTTGTCGATGATGCCATTGTCGTCATCGAGAATATTAGCCGTCATCTCGAAATGGGCAAGCCGAGGCGGGTGGCCGTTATCGATGGTGCGAATGAAGTCGCCTTCACCGTCCTTTCGGTATCAATCTCGCTTGTCGCGGTTTTCCTTCCGATTATGTTGCTCGGTGGCATCATCGGTGGACTTCTGCATGAATTTGCTGTCACCATATCCATCACTGTGCTCGTGTCGATGGGGCTATCCTTGACCCTGACGCCGATGATGTGTTCGTACGTCCTGCGCGATCATCGGACAGAATCCGGTACGCCGGCCACATGGACCGCACGTCTCGCGCGCTGGCTAGAACAGAGTTTTGCCCGTGTGGAGGAGATTTACGGGCGCCTGCTGCGTCGCGCATTGCACCATCGGCGGCTCGTATTCCTTTCCCTGCCGCTGACGATCGTTGCTATGGCGATCTTTTTCGTTCTCATGCCGAAAGGTCTGTTTCCCGAGAGCGATGCCGGCTCACTTATGGCTCATCTCATCGGCGATCAATCTATCTCCTTCGAAAGCATGAAGGAGAAACTGAAGCAGACCGAAGGATTTCTTCTTGAAAATCCGGATGTGGCCAATGTCGTCGGGTTCATCGGCGGTCGTGATTCCTCGAACGAGGCGACGATGTTCATCGATTTAAAGGACAAGAGCGAGCGTCAAAACACGATCGAGCAGACGATGGCGAGTTTACGCCAGCGCATGGCCACTCTCGTCGGAGCGCAATTCATCGCCATGGTTCCGAGTCTGTTGCCTTCTGGGCCGCGCAGCGGCAATGGTGCCTATCAATTTACATTGCAGGGAAATGATGCTGCGACTCTCTACAAATGGGTGCCGCGGCTAACAGCAGCGCTACAGGGTCATGCACAACTTTTCGACGTTTCTTCCGACGTGCAACAAGGTGGCCTCTCGACGGAAATCGCGATCAACAGGGATTCCGCAGCGCGGACTAATTTGACCGCGCAACTGATCTCGAATGCACTTTATGATGCCTTCGGCCAGCGTTCCGCTTCGGTCATTTACAATCCGCTCAATCAATACCGGGTGGTCATGAATGTCCAGCCGCAATATTGGAAAAATCCGGAGATCCTCACACAATCCTGGGTCAGCACATCAGGTGGTACTGCCAGCGGCAGCACTCAGAGCAATTCCATCCGTGTCTCCTCGTCAAGTGACGATACGACAACATCACAGAACAGCCAGTCTTTTACCAATCAGATCCGCAACAGTCTTGCTGGTGGCAACGGAGCCTCCAACGGATCGGCGGTTTCCTCGAGCGCGGAAACACTCGTGCCGCTTTCCGTCGTCGCTGACGTGTCGAGAGGAACGACAGCCGTTTCTGTTAACCATCAGGGAAAAACGCTGGCCGCCACAATCTCGTTCAATCTCGCCGAGGGCATATCGCTTTCGGACGTAAAGCAGATCTTCGAAGAGGAAATGGTGCGTCTGCAGATACCGTCCTCCATTCATGGCGGATTCGCGGGCACTGCGGCACAATTCGAAAGCTCTTCCAGCAATGTGCCTATCCTCATTCTTGCCGCGCTTGGTACAGTCTATGTGGTGCTCGGAATCCTTTATGAAAGCTACATCCACCCCATAACCATTCTGTCGACTCTGCCATCGGCGGGCGCCGGCGCGCTTCTGTTCCTTTATCTGTTTGGTGAACAGTTCGACCTGATCGCGCTGATTGGCCTGATCCTTCTGATCGGCATCGTGAAAAAGAATGCGATCATGCTCGTTGATTTCGCCATCAATGCGGAGCGCAACGACAAGCGATCGGCGGAAGATGCAATCTTTGAGGCCTGCCTTCTGCGTTTCCGTCCTATCCTTATGACGACGCTTGCAGCTGCTATGGGAGCCTTGCCGTTGATTCTCGGCGATGGCTATGGTGCCGAGCTTCGTCGGCCTCTTGGCATCGCCATTGTTGGAGGATTGGCGGTGTGCCAGGTGCTGACGCTCTTCACGACGCCCGTCGTGTATATTTATCTCGATTGGCTCGGTGAATGGGGACCAAGAATCTTCAGATCCACGATGAGGCGTTTCCGTCTCGCCTAATCGATTTGTCAGTGCCTGATGATTGGATAGATATTGGAATGTATGAGAGGTTCTCGCCGTCAGGCTACTATCGCACAGTCAGATTGATCTGTTGCCAGCTCAGCGCCCTGTTGCTTTCAGGCTGCCTGATGGCCGGCCCGGATTATATCCAACCGGCTGCGATCATGTCCCCGCGCTTCAAGGAGGCAAAGCCGGCACCGGGCTGGACTGTCGCCTCGCCAATGCTGGCTGGCTTCCCGAAAGGGGAATGGTGGAAGATTTTCAACGATCCAGTCCTCAATTCGCTGGAAGAACAAGTCGCCATCTCCAATCAGAACGTCAAGGAATATGAGGCCAAATATCGTAATGCGCGCGCGCTCGTCATGGCGGCGCAGGCAAATCTCTATCCGACCCTGACTGGCACGTTCAGCTTCGCCCGCAATGGCCAGGGTGGCTCGGCGACATCGACAAGCGGAACGACTTACAATGCTGGTTCAACCCGCAACACTTATGCGGCCGAAATGAGTGTCGATTGGGAGATTGATCTCTGGGGCAAGATCAGGCGGGGAATCGAAGAGCAGACGGCTGCGGCGCAGGCGAGCGCTGCAGATATCGAGAACGCCAAATTGTCTTATCAGTCACAGCTGGCGCAGGATTATTTCTCATTGCGTTATGAAGAATCGCTCAAAAAGCTACTTGAGCGTTATGCTACCCTTTATGAACAAGCGCTCAAGATCGTGCGAACAAGACATATCGGCGGCACGGCGAGTGGTAGCGATGAATGGCAGGCCCGTAATCAGCTTGAGGCGGCACGCGCAAGTGCCACAGCGACCGATGTCGCTCGGTCACAATATGAACACGCCATTGCTGTCCTGATTGGCAAGGCGCCAGCCGATCTCACGCTGGCGCGCGCTGGCATGCCTGCGACCATCCCCAATGTGCCCGTCACCATACCTGCAGTGCTTTTACAGAGGCGGCCCGATATTGCGTCCGCCGAGCGGACCATGGCGGAATATAATGCTGCAATCGGAGTGAATATAGCCGCTTTTTATCCGCAGGTTTCTCTCTCCGCAAGTTATGGATATAGCGGGAGTCCGTTGCAGACCTTGATCCGTCTCAGCAACCGGATTTGGTCGCTTGGCGCTTCGGCCTCCGAAACGCTTTTCGACGGCGGTGCGCGTACCGCTGCCGTTGAAGAAGCGCAGGCCAATTATGACGGCGCCGTTGCAACTTATCGGCAGACTGTCCTGAGCGCGCTGCAGGATACCGAGGATCAGCTTTCCGGTTTACGAATCTTGCGTGAACAGGGCCTCCAGCAGGATCGCGCTGTTTATGCCGCCATGAAGGCGGTTGATATCTCCATGAATGAATATCGCTATGGCACGGCGATATATACGACAGTCATCACGAGCCAGCAAACAGCCGTAAGCGCACAGGAATCCGTCCTTCAGATCAAGCAGAACCGTCTGCTGGCTACCGTGAAACTCATCGTTGATTTAGGCGGCGGCTGGGACAACAAGGAACTCCCCGACGCGACGGTCCTTCAACAAAACAGTCCCTTTGCGCTCCCTTCCATGGAAGGGCATACGTAACTTTGACCTGTTACTGGTTTGAGAGTGTGCGTTGCCAATTTTGTGGGGACTGGGAAAATCGGCCGTGAAGAATGGCCTTCACGCTCTGACGGATGAGTTGCGGCGACGGCACGGCGGAGGATCGCCGGCCGAAGTCGGAGCCCTGCGGCGACACGAATGGAGAGAGGTCGCCAGTCGAGGAGGGGGATCCGTTTCGTGGTGGTGGCCTTGACCAAGGACGGCGAGATCACCTCGTCATGCTGATGAATGTGACGGGAGTGCCTGGTGTCCAGCCCGTTCCCCTTGATCAGGCGGATGGCAGAGTGAACCGTACAATGCGACTGGGGCGTTGAACTCCGGCATCTGGCTTTCGACCATGGCGACCTGAAGCTGGCGCAGGATATTCTTGCTTTCCTGAAGGGCGAGCCCGAATTCCTCAATCGTTGCTCTTGAGAACGATCGTTTCAACTGGGCAAGCTCGTATTCGATCACCTTACCCCAGCCGATCATGGCTCGGCGACGCTGTCGCCCCAACATTTCTCCAGTCCCGATGAAACGTCTTGCGAGCAGCGCCCTTGCACGCTAATATGTAAATATATTTACCTATATAGGGCACTCTCATGGCGCTCGATTCAGAAACGCTTTCACAATTCCTCATGACGATCCGCCGTTTTGTCGACAAACGGCTCATCCCTGCCGAGGCTGAAGTCGCTGAGACCGATCGGATTCCCGCCGATATCGTCACCGAGATGCGTGACCTCGGCTTGTTCGGCCTAAGCGTACCCGAGGAATATGGCGGCCTTGGCCTGACGATGGAGGAGGAAGTGCTCGCGGTGTTCGAACTCGGGCGGGCGGCCCCCGCTTTCCGTTCGATGTTTGCCACCAATGTCGGCATCGGGATGCAGGGTATCGCCATTGACGGAACACCCGAGCAGAAGGCGAAATATCTGCCTCGTCTCGCCTCAGGTGAACTGATCGGCTCATTCGCGCTGACCGAGCCGGATGCCGGTTCCGATGCCGGCTCGGTCAGGACAATGGCGCGGCGTGATGGCGACACCTATGTGCTGAATGGTACGAAACGATTCATCACCAATGCCCCTCATGCCGGATTGTTCACGGTGATGGCACGCACCGATTCCGGCACGAAGGGCGCCGCCGGCGTTTCGGCATTCGTCGTCGAACGCGATACGCCAGGTGTTTCGACCGGCAAGCCGGAAAAGAAGATGGGCCAACAGGGCGCGCATGTCTGCGACGTGATTTTCGACGATTGCCGTCTACCTGCCACCGCGCTGATCGGTGGCATCGAAGGCCAGGGGTTCAAAACGGCAATGAAAGTGCTTGATAAGGGCCGTCTGCATATTGCTGCCGCCTGCGTCGGGCTCGCCGAGCGCATTCTCGATGACATGCTAGTCTATGCCGTCGGCCGCAAGCAGTTCGGCCGGCCTCTCGCCGATTTTCAATTGCTGCAGGCCATGTTTGCCGATTCCAAGGCGGATGCCTATGCGGCCCGTTGCATGACGCTTGATGCCGCGCGCAAGCGCGACGCTGGCCAGGATGTGAGCGTCGAGTCATCCTGCGCCAAAATGTTTGCGTCGGAATCCGTAGGCCGCATTGCCGACCGCAATGTGCAAGTCCATGGCGGTAACGGGTATATTCGCGAATATCGCGCTGAACAGCTCTACCGCGATGCGAGGCTGTTCCGCATTTATGAAGGCACGACCCAGATTCAGCAAATCATCATCGCCAAGTCATTGACTGCGGATGCAAGGGTACGGGCCGGATTTTAGTGACCTGGCAATGCGTTGGATTCATCCGCTGTCAAGCGCCGCCCTCTCCATGGGCCTCGGAATCGAGATTATTGAAATTGCGTAACATTTTATCGAGGTAATGAACCAGATGAATCTTGTCCTCGGTCGAAAAGCCTGACAATGCCTCACGGTAGTAATCCGCGATGACAGGACGCATATTGGCGTCCCAAAGACTGCGGCCCTTTATCGTCAGACGGATAAGCCGTGAGCGGTTGTCATTCGAGTCGACTGTGCGTTCTACATAATTCATCGTCTCGAGGCGCTGCAGGACACCAGCCAGATTTTGGCGTGTGACCAACAAAAACGCTGCGAGATCGTTGACGGCCACCCCTTTCTCGAAAGCCGGGCGCGTCAGGGCACCGAGGACCGCCCATTGCTGCGTGGTGATGCTATAATCTTCCAGCGCCCTCGTCCCGGTTTTATGCAACATATTGGCGCATTGGTAGAGCTTGAAGAAAAGTCGATTGCTCAATCCCCAGGACAAATCCCGAGCCTCGCCGGCGTCCTTCGCTACCATGACTTCACCTCCTTGAAGAGATCATCTTAGCATAGGATATGCCGAGGCAATCCCAGGCCAATTTACGTAAATATATTGACATATATACCCGGAAGCCTATTCTAGTCCCATGAGCTCGGCGGAAACTGTGATTCGAGCAACATGGATTACCACAAAGCCAAGAGCTGATCTGTCTTCCATCTAAGAATTATATGCGGAGCGCTTTTGTCGGGCGACGGTTCCGCGCCATGAAGGGAGGAAAAAGTGCGAGGATTAAAATGGAAAACTGTTGTCGTAACCGGGGGTGGGGGCGGTATCGGTTCCGCGACCTGCCGACGTTTCGCCGAGGAAGGCGCGCGCGTCGTTGTTGCCGACATTGGCGAAACCGCGGCGCTAGCGGTGGTGGAGAGTGTCAAGGCTCTTGGCGCTGATACGATGGCCCTCATCGTCGATCTCACCGATTATGCCGCGACTGCATCGGCAATCAGCAAAGTCGAGGCGGAGTTCGGTCCCATTGATATTCTCGTCAACAATGCGGGTTGGGACCTCTTCGTACCCTTTCTAAAATCCGAGCCGGATTTCTGGTCCAAGATCATCGATATCAATTTGCGATCGGTCCTTAATATCACCAAGCCGGTCCTCGCTTCGATGGTCGCACGGCGCGCGGCCGGACGGATTGTATCCATCGCGTCTGATGCCGGACGTGTCGGCTCTTCAGGGGAATCGGTCTATGCCGCCTGCAAGGCCGGTATCATCGCCTTCTCAAAGACGCTTGCGCGCGAACATGCGCGCCACGGCATTACCTTCAACGCAGTCTGTCCAGGTGTCACCGAGACGGCAATGCTGGAAAACTTCATGGAGGCAGCCGGCGACAAGGAGAAATTGCGGAGCGCCTTTACCAAAGCGGTACCGATGGGCCGCATGGGCCGTCCGGACGATTTACCCGGGGCCATTCTGTTTCTTTCGAGCGATGACGCCGCTTTCATCACCGGCCAGGTGATTTCGGTTTCCGGTGGTCTCACGATGAGTGGCTGAGATGAGTGGCTGATGAGAGATTCCGATGTGTATCATACCCGGGCGATGAATGCCGTGTTGACGAGGTATCGGCTCGATACCGAACAGGATTGATCATGCTCTGATGCAATCAATTGAATCGGGATCGCATATAACAGGAAACGATCATGTCCTATAATGACATTCTATATGAGATCCGGAATGGTGCTGCCTGGATCACCATCAACCGGCCTGATAAATACAATGCCTTCCGTGGCCAGACGGTGGATGAACTGATCCACGCTTTCCAGACCGCTGGATGGGATCGCAAGGTCGGCGTCATTGTGCTGACGGGAGCGGGCGAAAAGGCTTTCTGCACCGGCGGAGATCAATCAGCGCATGACGGCCAGTATGATGGGCGGGGTGTGATCGGTCTGCCGATTGACGAACTCCAAAGTCTTATCCGCGACGTACCGAAACCGGTTATCGCCCGTGTCAACGGATTTGCCATTGGTGGGGGCAATGTCCTTGCCACCATCTGCGACCTGACGATTGCCTCGGAAAAGGCTCAATTCGGCCAGGTCGGACCCAAAGTTGGTTCCGTCGATCCAGGCTTCGGCACGGCCTATCTGGCGAGAATCGTCGGTGAGAAGCGCGCCCGCGAGATCTGGTATCTCAACAAACGTTACAGTGCTGCCGAAGCGCTTGCCATGGGTCTCGTCAATGCGGTTGTACCGCATGAAGAACTTGATGCCGAAGTTGATCGTTGGGTCGCTGAATTGATGGAACGGTCGCCTACCGCGCTGGCGCTCGCCAAAGTCTCTTTCAATGCCGACAGCGAAAACATCCGCGGGATTTCCGCTCTCGGAATGCGTGCGCTCAGCCTCTATTATGATACGGATGAGAGCAAGGAGGGCGGTGTCGCTTTCCGTGAAAAGCGCAAGCCCGATTTTCGGCGGTTCGGCAAATAGCGATCAAAAAGAGAGATCCGCCAGCCGTCATGGCCGGCGACGAAACAATCAACAAAAACAAAATCAAGGGAGGGCTTCATGAGCATAGAAATGTCTTGCCTGGACCCGGCGACAACATCTTCCATCATCGGCCAATTCCGGCCTATGCCGCTTACCAGGCACTCGCCAGAACGATAGAGACGGTGAGGCGGGTGGCTCTGATGCGCGCAAGTGCAGGCGCTGTCATTCCCCGCTGAGCATGTCACCACAGGCTTGTTTCGGTGGGCACCCTGTCCAATCAGAGGAGCACGGACATGATTACTATCCGTGCTCCAAGAAAAAGCTTGTGATTCAGGCAGGAAAGACAGATGAACCCGACAATTTTCGATACGCATGAAATGAATGCGCTGCGCGATCTTGCCCGCAAATTCGCGACAGAGCGGTTGGCACCGGGCTATCGCGAACGCGAACGCACAGGCGTGTTTGGCAAGGATCTCGTGCGCGAAATGGGCGGGTTGGGTCTGATCGCGCCGGAACTGCCGGAGGAATACGGAGGGTCCGGCACTGGTGCCCTCTATTCCGGTGTCATCATAGAAGAGATCGCGAGGGGCGATTTCAATTTTGGCTATATCAACATTCTTGCCTCGTTGAACGGCCAGATCCTGAATCGCTTCGCCAATCCGGAGATCAAGCGCCACTGGCTGCCCAGGTTAACCGCCGGGGAAATCATGATCGCGATCGCGCTTACCGAACCGCGTGGTGGTTCGGATGCGGCAAATCTCGGCCTGAAGATGGAACGGGCCGGGGATTATTACATCATCAATGGCGAGAAGACATCGATTTCGGCTGCCGATCAGGCCGCCGGCGCGGTGGTTTTCGCCCGCACCGGCAAGTCTGAAGACAAAGCGCATGGTATCTCGGCCATTTTCGTGCCGATGAATACACCGGGCCTATCCACCACGCGTTTCACCGATATGGGTCAACATGCGATTGGGCGCGGCTCCATTTTCTTCGACAATGTGAAAGTGCCTGCCGACCATCTTCTGGGCGAGGAGAATAAGGGCTTCGTACAGGTCATGCAGGGGTTCGATTTCTCGCGTTCACTGATCGGACTGCAATGCCTCGGCACGGCGCGTCAATCCCTGATCGAAACCTGGGCCTATATCGGCGAGCGCCATGCGTTTGGGAAGCCGCTCGCTGCCTTCCAGGGCATCACGCACCAATTGGCCGATTTCGACACCAGGATCGAAGGCGCGCGTCTGTTGAGCTACAATGCATTGTGGCTCAAGGATAATGGCCTGCCGCATGTCGCCGAGGCGGCCATGGCTAAATGGTGGCCGCCGCTCCTCGCCTATGAAACGATCCACGCCTGTCTGCTCATCCATGGCCATGCGGCCTATTCCAACGAACTGCCGTTCGAGCAACGGCTGCGCGACGTGTTGGGTCTGCAGATCGGGGATGGGACCGCGCATATCATGAAAAATATTATCGCTCGTGAGCGGTCAGGTATCAAAGCCTGATGCCGGAATCCGATGGGTATGATTCAAATGAATCCGGGATAATGTCGAATACGCAGCGGTGACATGACACCGGACATGCCGATCAGATTGAACGTGGTCGGGTGATGAGGGACAACACAGACAAGCGGGGGAACGTCATGAAGTTCGATGCTGTTTTGCTCGAGCCGCGCCGCGTGAAGATGGAAGCGGAACGTCTCTGGCCGGGCAAGACTCTCCTCGACTATTTTGAGACATGGCTCGCGGAAAAGCCTGATGCCCTGGCGCTTACGAGCATCGCATTCAATCCTCAGCAACGGCATGATTTCACCTATGCGGACCTCGACCGGCTTTCCTGGCGCGCTGCCGCCGGGCTCCATCGGCTGGGACTTGGCAAAGATGATGTTCTGGCCTGTCAGCTCTCTAATGTCTGGGAATATGTCGTTCTCTATATCGCCTGCCGCAAACTCGGGATCGTCTTCAATCCGGTCATGCCGATTTTCCGCGAGCACGAGCTGCGTTTCATGCTGCGGCACGGGGAAGCGCGCGCCTTCGTGATCCCCAAGGTGTTTCGCGGTTTTGACCATGAGGCAATGGCTGCAGCCTTGCGTTCCGACCTGCCGGCTCTCGATCATGTCATCGTCATCGGTGGTGAGGGAAAGAACAGTTTCGATGTGATGCTGATGGATCCGGCACTCGACGATACACCGGGGCTCAGCGACATCAGTGTCCGTGATCGCGGTAATGCGAACGATGTCTGCCAGTTGATCTACACATCTGGCACGACAGGCGAGCCAAAGGGCGTGATGCATACGGCGAATACGATGTATTCAAACCTCGTCGCCTATGCCGACCGGCTCGGACTTGGTGAGTCCGACATCATCCTGATGGCTTCGCCGATGGCTCATCAGACGGGCTTCATGTATGGCCTTCTGCTGCCGGTGATGCTCGGCGCCCGTATGGTGCTGATGGAATCATGGGACAAGGCGGCCGCCGCGCGGTTGATTGCCGAGGAGCGTGTCACCTTCACCATGGCGTCGACGCCCTTTCTTATGGATCTCTCCGCCATTGTCGATGAACTTGGTATCGACGTCTCTTCATTGCGCATCTTTCTTTGCGCCGGGACGGCGATCCCTGGTTCTCTGGTCGAGCGGGCACGGCGAAGTCTCGGCACGAAGATCATCTCGGCCTGGGGCATGACGGAGAATGGGGCTGTGTCCGTCGTCTCTCCTGCGGACCCTGATGAACGGTCGATCAACACGGATGGCTTTGTGCTGACCGGAATGGAGTTACAGATCCGGGGGGCGGACGGTAAGCCGGTCCCAAAGGGTCTTGAAGGCGAGCTCTATGTCCGCGGCTGTTCCAATTTTGTCGGCTATCTGAAACGGCCGGAATGGAACAATACGGATGCAGAGGGCTGGTTTGATACAGGTGATATCGCTCGTATCGACGCGCAAGGTTATGTCCGGATTTGCGGCCGCTCCAAGGATGTCATCATCCGTGGCGCCGAGAACATTCCCGTCGTCGAAGTCGAAAAACTCCTTTACGAGAATCCCGACATCGAGCAGGTGGCGATCGTCGCCTATCCGGATGACCGGCTTGGCGAACGGGCCTGCGCATTCATCGTTCCAAGAAAAGGAACGACGCTGACCTTCGAGGACATGATCCGCTTTCTCGATAGTCGGCATCTCGCCAAGCAATATTATCCTGAGCGCCTGGAGATCCGTGATCGTCTGCCGGCGACTGCCGCCGGCAAGATTCAGAAATTCGTACTGCGCAACATGTTACGCGAAGCCTATGAAAAGGCCAAGCTGTGATACTGCCGTCCCAATCAGAGATCCATCGTCTTGACCATGCCTCATACATGAGGGCGGTCTGACTGATAGCTTGCTCCGTTCCTGCGGTGATTTGTCATGTCCGAATGTGTTCACACAAGCTTTGATGACGGCCTGGCGATCATCACCATCGACAATCCTCCGGTCAATGTCACTTCCCATGCGGTGCGTGAAGGATTGATGGCGGCGCTCGACAAAATCGAGGCGGCTGGCGCAACCCGCGTCATTCTGACGGGAACCGGCAAGAGCTTTGTCGCGGGGGCCGATGCGAAGGAATTCGCCTTGCCACCGCAACCTCCGGTTCTTCCCGAGATCGTCGAGCGTATTGAGAATTTCCCTGTCCCGGTCATTGCCGCCCTCAACGGAACGGCGCTTGGCGGCGGCCTTGAGCTGGCGCTCGCCTGCCGGCTGCGGCTCGCCGCGCCACAGGCCACTCTGGGGCTGCCGGAAGTGACTCTCGGCGTCGTGCCGGGCGCAGGTGGAACGCAGAGGCTGCCGCGCCTTATCGGGCTCGCACCCGCTTTGTCGCTGATTGCGGAAGGCCGGGTGATTGGCGCGGTGGAAGCCGAGCGGTTGGGTCTCATCGATGGCCTTATGGATGATCCCGTCACGGCCGCGCGCAGCCATCCGCTGCCTGAACGGCCGGTGACGGGCGCCTTGCCTGCGCCCGCTCTGGATCCGCAAGCCATTGAGACAGCAAGGCGAGAGGCAAACCGTCGCAATCCGCGCCAAGATGCTCCGCAGAAGGCGATCGGCCTCGTCGAGGCCACCTGCCGTCTGCCGCTGGCGCAAGGCCTCGCTCTTGAACGTGAAACCTTTCTCGCGCTCAAGACATCGGATCAGGCAAGCGCGCTGCGTCATGTCTTCTTTGCCGAACGCGCGGCTCTGGCTCAAGGCAAGACGGGAGGTGCGGAGATCGGCAAGGCCGTGGTTGTTGGCGGCGGGTCGATGGGCGCGGCCATCGCCTATGCGCTGGCCGGTACGGGAATAGAGGTGACGGTGGTCGAAACCGATACCGCATCCAGAGAGCGGGCCCGCGCCAATGTCGCGAAACTCTACGCCGAGTCGGTGAAACGCGGCAAGATGAATGCGGAGGCTGCTGCTGCGGAGGAAGCCACGCGCCTGCGCTTTCAAAGTGGCTATGACGCCCTGCCTGCCGCCGATCTCGCCATTGAGGCTGTGTTCGAGGATATGGACGTCAAGCGCCAGGTTTTCACCGCGCTCGATGCGGCTTTACCGCAATCCGCCATTCTCGCGACCAACACCTCGTTTCTGGATGTGAATCGCATTGGCGACGGTCTGAGTAACCCGTCACGATTTCTGGGCCTGCATTTCTTCAGCCCGGCACATGTCATGAAGCTGCTCGAGGTGGTGCGCGGGGCGCAGACATCCGCGGCGACGGTTACGACCGCCTTGCGGCTTGCCGCGCGGCTGAAGAAGATCGCGGTTCTCGCGGGTGTCTGCGACGGTTTCATAGGAAATCGCATTCTCACCCGTTACCGGCAGATCTGCGACATCATGCTCATCGAAGGTGCTTTGCCCTGGCAGGTCGACGCAGCCCTGCGTGGTTTCGGCATGGCGATGGGCCCCTATGAGGTGCAGGATCTTTCCGGTCTCGATATCGCCTATGCCAATCGTAAACGGTTGGGCTGGAGAACGAAGCCGGGGTTTCGCTACATTCCGATCGCCGACAGGATCGTCGAAGAGACGAGCCGGCTCGGCCGCAAGACCGGCGCAGGCTGGTATGATTATGACAATGGGAAGCAAACGCCCTCCGCATTGATCGACTCTCTTGTCATCGGGGAATCAGCGCGGGCCGGTATCACACGGCGGCCCTTCGATGATGATGAAATCGTCCGGCGCGCCATCACGGCCATGAGCGAGGAAGGATTCCATATTCTCGAGGAAGGCATTGCGGCGAAATCCGCCGACATCGATCTCGTGATGATCCATGGCTACGCCTTTCCGCGCTGGCGCGGCGGTCCGATCCATTATGCCGGCCGTGTTGGTCTGCCTGAAATCCTGCACCGCATCGAGGCCTATGCCGCAGCCGACCCGCTTTCCTGGAAAGTGCCGGATCTGCTGCGCCGTGCCGTTCGTGAAGGTGTTGATCCCGATAGTTTCGGAGAGCAACCATGACGCAAGCCTTCATCTGCGATTACATTCGCACGCCAATCGGCCGCTACGGCGGGGTTTTGGCCCCTGTGCGCACAGACGATCTCGCCGCTTTGCCACTCGCGGCTCTGCTCGCACGCAATCCCGGGCTTGACCCCGGCGCGGTTGAGGAAATCTGGATGGGTTGCGCCAATCAGGCGGGTGAGGACAATCGCAATGTCGCCCGCATGGCTTTGCTGCTCGCGGGCTTTCCCGCAAACGTTCCGGGCGTCACCGTGAATCGTCTGTGCGGTTCCGGACTCGAGGCTGTGGCTGCGGCGGCGCGCGCTATACGGACGGGCGATATCGATCTCGCCATTGCCGGTGGCGTCGAAAGCATGACGCGGGCCCCATTTGTGATCCCGAAAGGGGCTTCCGCCTGGTCGCGCGCCAGCGAAATTTACGACACGACGATCGGTTGGCGCTTCGTCAATCCGCGCATTGCCGCCGCCTATGGCACCGATTCCATGCCCGAGACAGCACAGAATCTTGCCGATGATTATGCCGTGAGCCGTGAGGACCAGGACGCTTTCGCCCTTCGCTCGCAAGAGCGCGCTGCGGCAGCGCAGGCGAGCGGGCGTTTTGCGGCCGAGATCCTTCCTGTGGAAGTGCCGCTCGGCCGTGGCAAGTCCCTGGACGTCTTGAAGGATGAACATCCGCGGGCGACGACGCTCGCTGATCTTGCGCGGCTGAAGCCGATCACCCGTCCGGACGGTTCGATCACCGCGGGCAATGCGAGCGGCGTGAATGATGGCGCCGCGGCCTTGATTATTGCCTCGGAAGCGGCGGCAAGGCGCTTCGGGTTGACACCGCTTGCGCGTGTCGTCGCGGCCTCGTCGGCAGGTGTCGCCCCCCGCATCATGGGTTATGGACCCGTGCCGGCGGTGAAAACATTGTGTGCGCGGACCGGCATCAGTCTCGACACTATCGCGACGATCGAACTCAATGAAGCCTTTGCCGCCCAGGCTTTGGTCGTGCTGCGGCAGCTCGGTATTGCCGATGATGACCCTCGCGTCAATTCCAATGGCGGCGCCATCGCGCTCGGCCATCCCCTCGGCATGAGCGGCGCGCGGATCACGGGGACGGCGGCTCTTGAACTCGTACGCGGCGGCGGCCGCTACGCACTCGCGACGATGTGTGTCGGCGTCGGCCAGGGGGCGGCCCTGCTTCTGGAGAGAAACTGATGAATGTGAAAGGAAATGTCATGATGGCAGAAACGAAGCTGAAGCCGAAGGATATGCCAGACCTTTCGCGCTTCGACTGGGAGGATGCATTCCGCCTCGACGGCCAGTTGACCGAGGAAGAACGGATGTTGCGCGATGCCGCCCGCGCCTATGCGCAGGAAAAGCTGCAGCCGCGTGTCATTGCCGCCTACCGTGACGAAATCACCGATCCCGCGATTTTCCGGGAAATGGGCGGCATGGGCCTTCTCGGCGTCACAGTGCCGGAAGAATATGGCGGGGTCGGCGCGAGTTATGTGAGCTATGGCCTTGTCGCTCGTGAGATCGAACGCGTCGATTCCGGCTATCGCAGCATGATGTCGGTGCAATCCTCGCTGGTGATGTATCCGATCTATGCCTATGGCTCGGAAGATCATCGCCGCAAATATCTGCCGAAACTCGCCTCCGGCGAATGGATCGGCTGTTTTGGCCTCACGGAGCCCGATGCGGGCTCTGATCCGGCCGGCATGAAGACCGTCGCGAAAAAGACTGCGACCGGCTATGTGCTCAACGGTTCGAAGACCTGGATCTCGAATGCGCCGATTGCCGATGTCTTTATCGTCTGGGCTAAATCCGAAGCCCATGACGGCAAGATTCGCGGCTTCGTGCTCGACAAGGGCCTCAAGGGTCTCTCGGCCCCGAAGATTGGCGGCAAGCTTTCTCTGCGTGCATCCATCACTGGCGAAATCGTCCTGCAGGATGTCGTGGTCGGGGAAGAGGCGCTTTTGCCGGGCGTCGAGGGCTTGAAAGGACCTTTCGGCTGTCTCAACCGGGCACGTTATGGCATCGCCTGGGGCGTTCTCGGCGCCGCCGAATTCTGCTTCCAGGCTGCGCGTCAATATGGTCTCGACCGCAAACAATTCGGCAAGCCGCTCGCCGGCACCCAGATTTATCAGCTCAAGCTCGCCAATATGCTGACCGAGCTCTCGCTGGGGCTGCAGGCATCCTTACGCGTCGGACGGCTCCTTGATGAAGCCAATGCCGCGCCGGAGATGATTTCGATCGTGAAGCGCAACAATTGCGGCAAGGCGCTGGAGATTGCCCGCCTTGCACGTGACATGCACGGTGGCAATGGCATTCACGAAGAATTCCAGGTCATCCGTCACATGGTGAATCTCGAGACGGTGAACACCTACGAAGGTACACATGACGTTCATGCCTTGATTCTCGGCCGCGCGATTACCGGCATACAGGCATTTTGCTGAAGCCTGACGCGAGCTCTCGAACCGATGATTGAATAAAGCATGTTTGGCACGAAAACCGAATATGCACCGGGGAGGAAAGAATGAAAATACTCGTGCTGGTGAAACGTGTCATCGACTACAATGTAAAGGCCCGTGTAAAATCGGATGGCTCCGGTATCGATCTCGCCAATGTCAAAATGTCGATGAACCCATTTGACGAAATCGCTCTCGAGGAAGCCGTCCGCCTGAAGGAAAAAGGCGTTGCGACCGAGATTGTCGCGGTGTCGATCGGCGTGAAACAGGCGCAGGAAACATTAAGAAGCGCGCTTGCCCTGGGTGCTGACCGTGCAATTCTTGTCGAGGCAGAGCCAGGCACTGACATCGAGCCTCTGGCGGTCGCCAAGCTCCTTGCCAAAATCGTGGAGACGGAAAAGCCGGGTCTGGTTCTTGCCGGAAAACAGGCGATCGACAATGACATGAATGCGACTGGCCAGATGCTGGCGGCGCTGCTCGGTTGGGGCCAGGCGACTTTCGCCTCGGCGATCACAGTCGAAAAGGATTTCGCCGATGTCACGCGTGAAGTGGACGGCGGGTTGCAGACTATCCGTGTGAAATTGCCGGCGATCATCACCGCCGATCTCAGACTGAACGAGCCACGTTATGCGTCGTTGCCTAATATCATGAAGGCGAAAAAGAAACCTTTGGAGGAGAAAACTGCCGCCGATTACGGCATCGACGTCACGCCGCGCCTCGTGGTGCTCAGAACCGATGAGCCAGCGGTCCGTAAGGCAGGTGTGAAGGTGGGTTCCGTCGATGAGCTGATTGTCAAACTCAAGCACGAGGCGGGAGTGTTCTGATTATGATGATTCTCCTTATTGCGGATGTTAAGGGCGGTATCCTTGGTCTTGACGCGACAGCGCGGGCACTCTCCGCAGTCAGCGGTCTCGGCGATGTCCATGTGCTTGTTGCCGGGGAAGGCATAGCGCCAGCCGTGGCGCAGGCGGCGACGCTTGCCGGTGTCTCCAAGGTTCTGGCAGCCGATAGCCCGGCCTATGGCAAGGGGCTGGCTGAACCGCTTGCCGATCTCATCGTTTCGATCGCCGGCCCCTATAGTCATATCGCGGCTCCGGGAACCGCCTGTGCCAAGAATGTGCTGCCCCGCGTGGCGGCGCTTCTTGATGTCATGGTGATTTCGGACGTGATTGCGCTCGTCGATGGAGAGACTTTCAAGCGGCCGATTTACGCCGGCAATGCGATCCAGACGGTGAAATCAGCGGATAAAGTTAAGGTCTTGACCGTGCGCATCGCTTCCTTCGTCGCTGCCCAGCCCGGTGGAGCAGCCCAAGCCGAGACGGTTTCCGGCCCGGCTGATCGGGAGCTTTCGCAATGGATTGAAGAGAGGATAGCCGAGAGTGACAGGCCGGAACTGACTAGCGCGAAAGTGATCGTCTCAGGCGGGCGCGGTGTCGGCTCGCAGGAGAATTTCGCCGTTATTACCGGTCTTGCCGACAAACTCGGCGCTGCTGTAGGCGCGAGCCGCGCGGCGGTGGATGCGGGATTTGCGCCAAACGATTGGCAAGTTGGCCAGACGGGCAAAGTGGTCGCGCCCTCGCTCTACATCGCCGTCGGTATTTCGGGTGCCATCCAGCATCTTGCCGGCATGAAGGATTCCAAGCTGATCGTCGCCATCAATAAGGATGAAGAGGCGCCGATCTTCCAAATCGCTGATTACGGGCTCGTCGGCGATCTTTTTCAGATCGTGCCGGAACTGACAAGCAAGCTCTGACATCGAAGCAAAAGCCTCGTAGGTCATACGTCCAAGTCCCGATGAGACACACTCATCGGGACTTTCCACCTCATCAGCTTTGCATCCCTCAATTTACAATAGCGTATGCGATCCCGCCTGATCCAGGAACCGCGATCGAGAATACCGGAAAAGGGAATCATGATGTCCAGCATCGAACGCGAGATCATGACCTATGACGTCGTGATTGTCGGCGCAGGCCCCGCAGGTCTTTCCGCCGCCATCCGGTTGAAGCAACTCGATCCCGATCTTACCGTCATCGTTCTGGAAAAGGGTTCCGAGGTCGGCGCCCATATTCTTTCAGGCGCAGTCCTCGATCCGGTGGGTCTCGATGCCTTGATCCCCGAGTGGCGGGAGAAAGGTGCACCGATCACCGTGCCGGTTCGCGAGGACAATTTTTACCTTCTGAGTAAGGCCGGACAAATTCGCCTTCCAAACTGGCCGATGCCGCGTCTGATGTCGAACCATGGAAAATATATCGTCTCAATGGGCAATCTTTGCCGCTGGATGGCCGATCAGGCGGAATCGCTGGGTGTCGAGATCTTTCCAGGCATGGCTTGCTCCGCGCTCATTTATGGCGAAAAGGGCGAAGTGAAGGGCGTTGTCGCCGGCGAATTCGGGCGCGACGCACAAGGCGGCATCGGACCGAATTACGAACCCGGTCTGGAGCTCCATGGCAAATATGTGTTTCTGTCCGAAGGAACACGCGGCTCACTCGCCAAGGAAGTGATGGCGCGTTTTGATCTCACGCGTGGCCATTGTCCGCAGAAATTCGGGATCGGCCTCAAGGAAATCTGGGACATCGACCCCGCCAAGCACCGCGAGGGGACGGTGACGCATACGATGGGATGGCCTCTCGGTTCTAACGCCGGTGGCGGATCGTTCCTGTATCACATGGAGAAGAACCAGCTCTGCATCGGTTTTGTCGTGCATCTGAATTACGAGAATCCCTATCTCTCTCCCTATATGGAGTTTCAAGGCTTCAAACATCATCCGATGGTCGCCGAACTTTTGAAGGGCGGCAAGCGTGTAGCCTATGGCGCGCGGGCGATCTCGGAAGGGGGCTGGCAGTCGATCCCGAAAGTCGTCGCACCTGGTGTGGCGCTGCTCGGCTGTTCTGTCGGGCTCGTCAATGTTCCCCGCATCAAGGGCAATCATAATGCCATGCTCTCCGGCAAGACTGCGGCCGAGGCCGCTTACGCAGCAATCAGCATGGGCCGTTCGGGCGATGAACTTTCCGCCTATGAGACGGAGCTGCGCTCCGGAGTGGTAGGGCAGGATTTGCTGAAGGTCCGCAACGTCAAACCGCTCTGGTCCCGCTTCGGGCTTGCGACAGCGTTAGCGCTCGGCGGTTTTGATATGTGGATGAATGAATTGTTCGGTTTCAGCCTGTTTGGCACGTTGAAACACGGCAAAAGCGATGCGGCTGCAACCGGTCTTGCAAAAAATTTCACACCCATCGCCTATCCCAAGCCTGACGGTGTTCTTTCCTTCGACCGTCTGACCAATGTTGCCTTCAGTTTCACCAATCACGCCGAGGGTCAGCCACCGCATCTGCGCCTGCGGGATCCGTCAATCCCGATAGACGTCAATCTTCCGCTTTATGCCGAACCTGCAGAGCGTTATTGCCCGGCGGGGGTTTATGAAATTCTCGATGAGGAAGACAAGGGAAAGCGTTTCATCATCAATTTCCAGAACTGCGTCCATTGCAAAACTTGTGATATCAAGGACCCGTCGCAAAACATCGACTGGACCACGCCGCAGGGCGGTGACGGGCCGAATTATCCCAATATGTGACGTGGAGTGAACCATGAGCGATGAGGGCTTTGTCTGGCGCCGGAGGGTCAGCTTCGGCGATTGTGATCCGGCGCGCATCGCCTATACCGGCCGCATACCGGAATTCGCGCTCGAAGCCATCGACGCTTTTTGGGAGGATCTCCTCGATGGCGTAAACTGGTTCAAAATGTATACGGATCAAGAGCTCGCCATTCCCTTTGTCCGGATGGAAATGACATTCAAAAAGCCGGTCACGCCACGGGCGCCATTGTTCTGCCGCGTTGAACCGATCGCACTCGGCAATAGCTCCATGACATTCGAAGTGACCGGCAGCCAGGACGACATTGCCTGTTTCATTGCCCACTTCGTCTGCGTTTTCGTCACCGCCACGAACTTTGGCAAAATTTCCGTGCCGCCGCCTATTCGTGCGAAACTCGAGAGCCGCTTTCCCGCGCTATGTAACCAGGTGTCGAAGGCAGGCTCCTGCGAAGAATAAAGATTTCATGTTGACGAAATGTCCCGGGCGGGTCCTACAGCCGCTTCAATGAGCCGTGCGAGATCCTCATCGCCCGTGGGCCGCGCCATGTCGAACATAGCCTCCGGCGCGATGGACGCATATTCACTCCTGCCGCCGGCCCGCAGGACCGGCTGTGCGCGAGCCGTTCTGTAAATGCCGTCAGCCACGAGGTCGGCCCTGATATGCACACGCACGACCTCTCCAAACACCATCCAGTTTTCCAACAGCACGCCTTCGATACCTTGAAGTTGCAATATTTGAGTCAGCCGGCATTCGAAGTGAACAGGACTCGCGGCGACGCGGGGCGGACGCACCATCTCACTCGGCAATCTTTCGAGATGGGCGAGATCGAATTCGCTGATCTCATGCGGCACTGCGGCCGAACTGATGTTCATCGGCTCGGCTAAAGGAAGAGTGACGAGATTCCAGACGAATTCTCCCGTTGCTTTGATATTGGCGACCGTATCCTTCCAACCGCTGCTGGCAAAACCGATGATCGGCGGCTTGAAACAGAAAGCGTTGAAGAAACTGTATGGTGCGAGATTGGAACGTCCCTGTTCATCCAGCGATGAAATCCAGCCGATCGGTCGGGGGCCGACGATCGCATAGAACGGATCATGGGCAAGTCCATGACCGGCCGATGGTGTGTAAGAGTGAAACGGCTCTGAGCCCATGGCTGTATCATCCCGGAAATATTCGGGAGCCTTCCGCGATTTTGCAGTAAGGCAGATCAGCGTTTGAAGACATCATTTCGAGCGTTTGTCAATTTCAGATGGCGCGGTAACAAAATCCGTCATTCATGATTTAGCGATTGTGAAATTGCGGACGGCGCTTTTCAGCGAAAGCGTTCATGCCTTCGCGCCGGTCATCAAGAGCGAATGTCGAATAGAGCAGGCGCCGTTCGACATAAAGTCCTTCCTGCAGATGGGTTTCATAGGCCTTGTTGACCGCTTCCTTCGCCAGCCGCACGATCGGGCGGGAACTGACAGCGATATGGTTGGCGAGCGCGATGGCCTCGACGAGGTGCGTGCCTGCCGGCGCGACGCGGCTGATGAGCCCCATTGGAACAGCCTCCTCGGCCGTAAGCACCCGCCCCGAGAGGATCATATCCATAGCGACGGCCTTGCCGACAAGGCGCGTCAGGCGTTGCGTGCCCCCGGCGCCGGGAATGATGCCGATGGTCGTCTCGGGCAGGCTGAACCGCGCCGTCTCGGATGCGATGATGATATCGCACATCAGAGCAAGTTCACAGCCGCCCCCGATGGCATGGCCTGAAACTGCCGCGATCGTCGGCTTGCGCAGCCGGGCGATCCCTTCCCAGGTCGCGGTGATGAATTGTTCTTCGTAGACTTCGGCAAAGGATTTATCCTTGATCTCCTTGATGTCGGCACCCGCGGCAAAAGCGCGATCCGAGCCGGTGACAATGATCGCTGCAATTTCGCCATCATCATCCAGAACGCCGGCGGCTGCGGACAATTCGCTGGTGAGCGCGTGATTGAGCGCATTCAATGCCTCGGGCCGGTTGAGCGTGATGATGCCGACTGGCCCTTGCCTGGTGATGAGAATATGTTCATAGGTCATGTGATGCTCATGCAATCCGGATCAAAATCTTGCCCATGCGAGATGGATCATTGAGGCGTGCCAAGGCCGCTGGTACTTCGCCCAGGGAAAAGATGCTGTCGATGAGCGGAACAAATCCGCCAGCCTGCCATGTGCTGACCAATTGACGAAATTCTTCCATATTGCCCATCGTCGAGCCATGAACCGATAATTGCCGCACGAACAGACGCTGGATCTCCGCTGAAGGATGAGCGCCAGTCGTCGCTCCACAGGTCACGAGGGAACCGCCACGGGCGAGTGAGCGCAGCGACGCACCCCAGGTCTGCTCGCCAATATTATCGACGACGAGATCCACGCCTTCTCCTTCAGTCAATGAGAACACGGCTTTGGGGACATCATTATTGCGATAATCGATGACTTCGGTACCGAGCGCATGGAAATGCGCAAGCTTCTTCTCACCGGTCGTCGTGACGATCACCCGCGCGCCGGCTATTCGTGCGAGTTGCATGGCGGCGTAGGAAACACCGCCTCCAGCTCCCTGGATCAACACGATCCTTCCAGGCGAGACCGGCACCTTGCCGAAGATCATGCGCCAGGCGGTGAGATAGGCAACGCCCAAAACCGCGGCCTGATCAAGGCGACTTCCAGTTTTCAGCTTGACGAGGGAGCGCACGGGCATGGCGACATATTCGGCGAAAGTACCATGGCGGTGTTCGCCAAGGATGCGCGCAAAACGACATAAAGGCTGATCGCCCGCGAGACAATGCCGGCAAGTGCCGCAGAATTCATAAGGATAAAGGATAACATGGTCGCCGGGAGTGAGATCCGTGCCTTGCGGAGCCTCCGCAATTTCGCCGACTCCGTCGACACCCATGATCAGCGGCAGTTCATGTGTGATACCGACGCCGCTATCACGCATGTAGAGATCGACCCGATTGATCGATGCCGCCAGCATGCGCACCTTAGTCCAACCATCAGGTATGACGGGGTCGGGCATGTCACGCAGGCTGACACCATGGCTCGCGCGTTCTTCAAGGACGACAGCTTTCACAAAGACTCTCTTTCTAAAAAGTGCCGATAAGAAGTATATTGTCATATTTTTATGAATTGTCCATCAGGGAATATCTTTTTTAACCATTCATCATTAGTGAGATAAAAGCCGTCTTGTCGACGGTGTTTTGATGCGTTAATAAGACAATATATTTACTCATTATGGTGATATCGGCGTCCGTCGCATCTGCCTCAGGTAACGCTCTTGTGGCGTTGTTTTTCAGTCACATTCAGTCTGCTATCGGGGCGGCAAGTTGTGCCTAAAGGGGCAGGCCGGAGAACGGATCTGGAAATCGCGCGAAGGCGCTCATATCCGTTTCACATTGCAAGAACAACATACAAATATCGGGGAGTTGAAATGAAATACGGGCATCACGACATCCATGCCGCTGTTGAGTCGTCTGGTGGGTGGTATGACAATCGGCCCGTACATCGATCGCGACGAGATAATCATTATTCAGTTGGAGGGAGGTACGTCAAATCCCTTCTCCAGCGCCTTATGATGGCTTGTGCCATCTGTGCGATCGCTCCCCAAATGTTGCTTGCCGACGCAGCATCCCCTGTCGCAACCTCTGCCGATCCTGGGGCGAGTACTCCACAAACAGGCAGGCTCACATTGAAGGAACTCGATGAGCGCTTTGGGTGGCGTGGCTGGAATATTCCTTTTTTTTCTTATGCGAATACATTGACACAGGATACAGACGGTTGGCGCTCAACCCTGGCACAATATGGGATTGGCTTTCTCGCCCTTGATCTAGCTGCCTTTTCAGTCAACATGTTGAATACGCCGTTGACCAATCCGAAGGGCCAGCAGACTTATTGGGGTCAACGTGGCAGCGTGAACAGCCAGTTCGCTATGTTCCTGACTTTTGATCTCAGCCGGTATGGCATTCCGGATGGTCAGATTCAGATCGGTAGCGATTTGGTCAACAGCACATGGCATCCCTATATTCCAACCAATTACGGCTTCTATCGGCTCGCCTATTACCAAAGTTTCTTCGACAGAAAAGTCGAACTCAATGTCGGCTATCTCTCAAACGCGCAGACATTCGTCGGCATTTATGTTGGCGGCCAGATGCAAAATCCGTTTGGTCCCAGTTCGTCGATTCCCATCCAGCTTGGCCTGTCGGCGGTTCTCGCAACGCAACCGACACTTTCTCTCAAATATAATATGACAGAAAATCTCTATAATCACTTCGGCGTAGCACGAAGCTTGAGTCCGACAGCATCCGTCATTTATGACAGCGTGCGATTGAATCCGGTTGGCCTTGATTTCGACCTTGCTGGCGCGCGCGCGCTCTACATCGACGAAATTGGTTATAAGCAGGTGGCAAAGCCGAATAAACCCTATACCTGGTTCAGGGCTGGCGGAATCTATAATTCTTCCTTGTTCAAAAATTATGATACGGGAGGCCGCAGTACAAATTCCGGCTTTTATGCCTTGTTCGATCGGCAATTCGTCCAATTCGAGCCGACATCGTCGACCGCAGCTCATCGCGGTATCTACGGCGGTGTCTCCTTCATGTATGCACCACCCCAGACCAATATCTTCAGCCAATATTATGAGGCTCGCCTCTATTCGTTCGGACTTTTCGATTCGCGGCCGAATGATATGATTTCATTGGTCTATCAACATAATGTGTTGAGCTCCTATTATGCCGATGCGACAAACCGGACTGCGGTTACAACGGGCACCTATGCGCGCCACGCCAGTAATTCGATTACGACTTCCTATCTTTGGAAGTTCCGGCCAGGACTATCGCTTACGGTTGGAGCCACTTATACGGATAACCCCAGCGTTACTTATACAAAGGGGCAGGGGCATGCCTTTAATTTCCTGGCGAGTACATTTATTGCCTTTTAACTGCTTGATGCCCTTGTTGTTGCACGGAACCGCGTGGTTCGTGATACACGTCGTTCTATCGGGGAGGAGCGGCTTGGCGTTGATTGAGCCGGTGCAGTATTGAGGTCGTCGCTTGGAGGACTTGCGCTCGATTATACGTCGATGTGATTGGGCGTGGTTCAGCTTTGCAACGAATCCCGACTTGAGCCGTTGTTTGGAGAATCCAGACATCAGAGGGGTTACGGTGCTCATGGCTATTCCGGAACACGTCCATAGAGGAGAGGAATCGAGCGTAACGCAGAGCCTCGGCCGTTTGATTATTGTTTCGAACAGAGTACCGGCGCCCTCCGTCGCGGGAACACCGAGCGCTGGCGGTCTTGCCGTCGCGCTCGCTGAGGTGTTGAAGGACCGTAGCGGGTTGTGGTTCGGCTGGTCTGGCAAGATCAGTCACGACGATGAAACCCCTCTGCGTGAGCACGCGGCAGGCTCCATCACTTACGCCGTTTGCGATCTCTCGCGCCGGGATATGGATGAATATTATCATGGTTTCGCCAATCGCGTGCTCTGGCCGATCTGCCATTATCGTGCTGACCTTGCCGAGATTTCGACGCGTGATATGGCGGGCTATTTTCGCGTCAATGAATATTTTGCTCGCCGTCTCATCGATCTGCTGAAGCCAGCGGATATTCTCTGGGTACATGATTATCATTTCCTGCCGCTGGCTTCGTTCCTGCGTCAGATGGGGTGCACCAACAGGATTGGTTTCTTTCATCATATTCCCTGGCCGGCCGTCGATATCGCCATGACGATTCCGTCTCACGACCGTCTTCTGCGGGCGATGACGGCTTTTGACCTGATCGGATTCCAGACCGAAAATGATGCCGGTAATTTCCGCGAGGCCTTGCACCAGAGCGGGATCGGCAAGCTGTTCGACTCCGAAAATGGCCGGCTCAATGGCCATGATTTTCAGATCCGTGCCTTTCCCATTAGCATCGATACGGCCGCTTTCGCGGAGGAGGCCACCCGCGCTGAAAGAAACCCGCTCGTCCGGCGCGCCAAGGCCAATTATGATGGTCGACCGCTGGCTGTGGGCGTCGATCGGCTCGATTATACCAAAGGGATCGAACAGCGTATCGAAGCCTTCGGCATCTTCCTTGAACGCTCGCCGCAGGCCGTCAAGGCGCGAACGACCTTGATTCAGGTGACGCCGAAATCACGTTCGGAAGTGCCGGAATATGCCCAATTGCAACGCGCCGTGGCTGAGAGGGTCGGACGCGTGAACGGCAAGCTGAGCGATATCGACTGGACACCGATCATCTACCTTAACCGGACGTTGAGCCGTTCCGTTCTCGCTGGCCTTTACCGCTTGGCCCGTGTGGGTCTCGTGACACCGTTACGCGATGGCATGAATCTCGTCGCCAAGGAATATGTGGCGGCGCAGGACCCTGACGATCCGGGCGTATTGGTGCTTTCTCAATTCGCGGGGGCTGCGCAGGAACTGGAAAGTGCTCTTCTCGTCAATCCGCATGATACCGAGGGTATGGCAGCGACCATCGCCCGGGCTTTCAGCATGTCGCGGGAGGAACGCCGGTATCGTTTCTCTGCCATGATGGAGACATTGCGCGCGAATGATGTCGCCAATTGGTCGCGCAATTTTCTCGCCCATCTGGAAAAACGGCCGCTTAAAGGTGTTCGAGCGCCGGCTTTGGTGAGTCCGCCCGAAGTTTGGTCGTCACTTGGCTCTGTGCAAAAGCCTGCCATGGAGGCTTGTGAGGTCATTACCGGTAATGCTCCTGTCGCGGCTGGTCCGAAACGGGAACAGACGGGGACTCCAAAAGCGATGCCTCATCAAAACGCGGTCCTAAAAACTCCCCAGCCCCTCGGGCATCATCTGCTCACGCGTGGATTCTTCTCCCCGGCCGACGCTTGAGCCTTGAGCCTTGAGCGAAGGCTATTATCAGACCGGCTAGGATCTCTCCGGAACTAGGCCACGCTTATGCTGGCCGGTATCGAGCCGGCGTGTCTCTCGATGAATACCTGAATCGAGCCTTAAGAAAACTTCCTCTTTTCGGGATGATGGATCCATCGTCCCGAAATGCTAACGATTGCATGGTGTTCTGTTGGCCAAATCCCTATCTGGGCGCCTAGCGGTCGCGGCGCCAAAAGGCTCCCTTAAATAAGGTCTTGGTGGCTTTGACCGGTTCCGGTCAAGCCGGATGCCCAGAGGGAATGGGCCTGCTTGATCACTTCGACGTCTTCTTCTGTCTTCGGGAGTCTCCCGATATGATCGATCGGAATGATATCCATTGGTACCGCGATGCCATTATCTATCAGCTCCATGTGAAATCTTTTTTCGATAGTGGCAATGATGGAATTGGCGATTTCAAGGGGCTGACGCAGAAACTTGACTATATCAAAAATCTCGGTGCGACAGCCATCTGGCTGATGCCTTTCTATCCCTCGCCGCTGCGCGATGATGGCTATGACATCGCCGATTACCGCAACATCAATTCTGCCTATGGGACGCTGCGCGACTTCAAACATTTCATTCATGAAGCGCATCTGCGCGACATCCGGGTAATCACCGAACTCGTCGTCAATCACACATCTGATCAGCATCCGTGGTTTCAGAAGGCGCGGGTGGCGAAGCCCGGCTCTGCCGCCCGCAATTTCTACGTCTGGTCCGATAACGATCGGCGCTACAGGGACGCGGGAATTATTTTCCTCGACATAGAAAAATCCAACTGGACCTGGGATGAGGAAGCCAAGGCCTTTTATTGGCACAGGTTCTATTCGCATCAGCCGGATCTGAATTACGACAATCCGCGCGTGCTCGAAGCGGTGCTCGAGATCATGTATTTCTGGCTCGAAATGGGGGTCGACGGCTTGCGCCTCGATGCTATTCCCTATCTCGTCGAACGTGAAGGGACCAATTGCGACAATCTGCCGGAGACGCATGCGATCATCAAAAAGATCCGTGCCGCGCTCGATTCCCGTTATCAGGACCGTATGCTGCTCGCCGAAGCCAATCTCTGGCCGGAAGATACGGCGCAATATTTCGGCGATGGCGATGAGTGCCATATGGCGTTTCATTTTCCGCTGATGCCGCGCATCTATATGGCGCTCGCACAGGAAGACCGGCATCCGATCACCGACATCATGAGGCAGACGCCGGATATTCCCGAGGGAGCGCAATGGGCGATCTTTCTGCGCAATCATGACGAGATGACGCTCGCTATGGTCACGGACAAGGAGCGCGATTATCTGTGGTCTTTCTATGCTGCCGATGCGCGTGCGCGTATCAATCTCGGCATCCGGCGTCGTCTTGCGCCGCTTCTTACCAATGATCGCCGCAAGATCGAGCTTTTGAATTCCCTGCTGCATTCCATGCCCGGCACGCCGGTTCTCTATTACGGCGACGAGATCGGCATGGGAGACAATATCTATCTCGGTGACCGCGACGGCGTGCGCACGCCGATGCAATGGTCGGTGGATCGCAACGGCGGTTTCAGCCGCTCCGATCCTGCCCGTCTGTTTCTGCCGGTGATTCAGGATCCGACCTATGGCTACAGCGCCATCAATGTCGAAGCCCAGCTTGCGAGCACCACGAGTCTGCTCAACTGGACACGCCGGCTGATCGCGGTTCGCCGTGCACATAAGGCTTTTGCCCGTGGTTCCTTGCGTTTTCTCTATCCTACCAATCGCCGCGTGCTTGCTTATCTGCGCGTTCAGGATAGCGAGACGATTTTGTGTGTCGTCAATATTTCCGGTTCGGCGCAGGCGGTGGAACTCGACCTTTCCGAATTCAGGGGGGCGGCGCCGATCGAACTCATGGGTGGCAGCATATTTCCACCCATCAGCGGCGCCCCCTATCTGCTCACGCTCGCGGCCTATGGCTTTTTCTGGTTCCGTCTCGAAAAAATCGAGGCGATGACAAAGCAGGAGAAAGTGGGACCGGAGCCGGAACTGTTCACGCTGGTCGCGACAGGCAAGCTCGAAACCATTTTGCGGCACCGCGAACGCATCGCCTTCGAACGCACGGTCGCGCCACGCTTTCTCGCATCGCGGCCGTGGTTTTCCACCGCCGGACGCGCGAATGGCAATGCCGTCACGGCGGTGGTTTTGCGCGATTTCGGCATTTTGCGCGATCGACGCAATGGCCGTTTTCTGTTGCCTCTTCTCGATGTAACCTTTGAAGGCGGCGGTAAACAGGCGTGGTTCACTCCACTGGCCGCCGAGGCCGGGATTGAATCTGACGATATTCTCGTCCATGCGGCGGCAAGGCTGCGCCGCGTGAACATGACCGGACTTTTATTCGAGGCCGATGCCAGCCCGGCTTTTCCCATTGCTCTTGTCGATGCCATGCGCCGGGGCGACGTGCTGCCGACCGAGGAAGGCGGCAGGCTCATTTTTCAGGCAACGGAGGCTTTGGCTCTTCGACTCACCGGCGATTTGGCGCTTCAGGATTTTCCTGTCCGCCTGGTTGAAATTGCCGGCGGCGACCAGGCGCAGGTCCTCGCCAACAGGATGATCGTGAAACTCTGCCGCCACCCCGAGCCGGGTGTGAACCCGCAAGTCGAGAGCAGTCTCTTTCTGACCGATGTCGCGGGGTTCAAAAATGTGCCCGCACTGCTCGGTACGCTCGATCATGTCGCGGCTGATGGCACACGCACTACCTTGCTTCTCGTGGAGGCCTTCATTCGCGGACAGGGCAATGCCTGGAACTGGACGGTGCATGCATTGAAACGTGTTTTCGAAGCGCAATCGCTGACGCCGGCCGCCACGCAATCGGAACTGGCGTCGATCGACAGTTTCGCGACTTACCTGCCCTATATGCAAAGGCTTGGTCAACGCACTGCCGAACTGCATAAGGCGCTTGCGGTGACGATGGACGATGGGGCTTTCACCACTGAAACTATGAGTCTTGATGATGTCGAGGCGGAAGTGTCGGTTGCCCGTGAATGCGCCATGCGTGGTTTCAGCCATCTCGAAAAGCTTGTACGGCAGGACAATCTTGCGGAAGATATCAGGACCGCCTGCGGTGATCTGCTGGCGCGCCGCGAGGAATGTCTGGGGCTGATCGATGATCTCTCTGCCATCCCGATCGGCGCGATCAAGATCCGCATCCATGGCCATTATCATCTCGATCAATTGCTGGTCGTCAAGGACGATATCATCATCGTCGGTTTCGAAGCCGACGGCACCCGTAGTGCGGCGTGGCGGCGTGCCAAAGCCTCTCCACTGCGGGATATTGCGGATATGGTGCGGTCATTCGCCTATGCTGTCGAAACCGCGCGGCGCGATCTTGTCAGGCAGCTTCCGCGCTCGACGGCGGCGAGCCGGCTCAAACAGGAGCGCATACGCTTTTCGCGTGTCTTCATCGAGGCCTATATGGAAGCGGCGAAAGGCAGTATCGTCTGGATCAAGGATGATGCGACACGGTCGAGATTGTTGCGTCTGTTTCTTCTGTCGAAAGCCTTCGCTTCCTTGGAGGAGGAAGTCATCAGCCGTCCGGATTGGGTGGATCTGCCTATCGAAGGCATCGTCACCTTGCTCGAGGCGCCATTGGAAATAGAGGGGTGACCAAGCTGGCTTAGTCCGCGGCTACATTAGGGTTTTTCCCGTCTCGACCCTACTGCCTCTGGTGTCTTTCTGCCGCCTCGCAAGGAGCGAGCGCAGGCGGGAGGCCAGTTCCTTCTGAGTGAAGGGCTTGCGCAGCAATTGCGCGCCGGGTCCGAGAGGTTCTTCATCGAAAATGCCTGCTCGCGCATAGCCGCTGGTAAAGAGCACCGGTAAACCGGGGCGTAGCCTGCATGCTTCCTCGGCGAGTTCGCGCCCGTTCATGCCTGGCAGCCCGATATCGGTGAACAGAAGATCGATTGCCCGGGATTGACGCAGATAGCCGAGGGCTTCCTCGGCGCGGGTGGCGACAAGAACCGTGTATCCGAGGTTTTTCAGAATCTCGATGGAATAGGTTCTCACTTCGTCATCATCCTCGACGAGAAGCAGCGTTTCGCGATGGCCTCGTGGATCGGCGCCTTGCCCGTTTTCCTCGCCCTGCGCGATTTCGCTGTCGAGGCGCGCGCGCGGCAGGAACAACCGGACATTGGTACCGATGCCTTTTTCACTTTCGATCTCGATATGGCCACCGCTTTGTTTAAGAAAGCCGTAGACTTGGCTGAGACCGAGCCCGGTCCCCTGGCCGATGGGTTTGGTCGTGAAAAACGGTTCGAAAACACGATCGAGAATGGCCTTGTCGATGCCCGCTCCTTTGTCGCTGATCTCGATCAGCACATAATCTCCCTTGATGATATTGCTGCTGATTTCTTCCAGATATCCGGTGGCTTCGTCAGCTGTTTCTCCCGGCAGGCTGGCGCCGGATTCGCCGCTGGTGACATTGCGTGTAGCGATAGTGAGGCATCCGCGTCCCTCCATGGCGTCGCGCGCATTCAGGCAGATGTTCAAAATCGCATTGTCGAGTTGATTGATGTCGACAAAGGGTTGCCAGAGATCCGGTGCGATCTGCATCTCGATCTGGATGTTTTCGCCGAGTGTCCGGCTCAAGAGATCGTTCATCGACAAGAGCATGGCATGAAGGTCGGCGGCTTTGGGTTCGAGCGGCTGACGCCTTGAGAAGGCGAGCAGACGGGCGGTGAGCGAGGCACCGCGTTTGGCGGCTTCAAGCGCATTGCGTGTCCATCGCTGCATTTTGGCGTCACCGCCTTCGACATGCCGGTTCAGAAGTTCGAGATTGCCGAGGACTGCCGTCAAAAGATTATTGAAATCGTGAGCAATGCCTCCGGTCAATTGGCCGATCGCCTCGAGCTTCTGCGCCTGCCGTAGCTGCGCCTCCGCCTCATTGCGGGCGGCAATGGCTTGGCTTTTCTCGGCAATGGCGACATCGAGCGCGTCATATGTCAGCATTTGCCGTGTCAACAGCCAGATGGCGAAACTGATCAACAGAAAACAGAGGAGACAGCCGATTACGGCCATGATGACCGTACGCCACCAGGTGAGATAGATCTGGCTGCTTGCAAAACTCACCATGACGGCGAGAGGATATGTCGATGAGGCGTTGAGAACGACGAGACGCGAAGGGCCATGTTCGAATTGTTCGACCATCGCGGCATGGCTATCCGATCCGGCACTATCGAAATCCTGGAACAGTTTGGTGATCCAGACCTTCGGGAAAGGAAAAGTCTGGCGCTGGGGCGTCAGCAGGGTGCCGTCGCGTCGCCAGAGGCTTATGGCAATATCCGGATTTTTCCGAATGATCCGAAACAGATTTCGGAAGTAGGCAGGGTCCATCTGACCGATGAGAGCCCCGAGAAGCACGCCGGAATCGCTGTAAAGACGCCTGCCAAGGAGCATGGTCCGCGTATCCGTCAGAGGATTCCGCAACGGCTCTGAGATGAATAGATCGCGGCCATCCTGATTCTCACGCATGGCATGAAGCATTTGCTCCGTGAGGTCGGTATTGGCGGGATCGTTGGGGAGGCCCGCATCGTTGGAACTCACGAGCCGGTGACCGTCGGCGTCGATCAGATCGAGCGATTCCAGCGGCAAAGAGTTTTTCACAGCCGTCGCCAGAAGATGTTGCGTCGTTTCATCCTGACCCAATGTGTCGAAATGTCCGGCGTCGAGCTTGTTCCTCGACCGCATCGTTTCCTGCGAATTTTGGAGGATGAGGTCGATCGCGCCGACTGCCCTCTCGACATTTTCGAGGACAAGTTGGTTGAGCATGGACAGATGGTCGCGCGCCTCATTGAAATCGCGTTTGCGCAATTCGATGAGGGAGACGCTGGCGGCGGTCGTCAAGACAAGGCCGGCGAGAGCGCCGAGCAGCAAAACGAGAGGAATGGGTTTGCGCGTGAGGTGCCGCGGAAGAAGGGACGCGAGAGGCGAAGGAAAGGGGGAGGACATATCCACCGCTAGATGATTTCAAACGCAAATGGATCCTGGCCGTTGCTTCTGCCGGATCGGAGGCGTCTCCGACGGGATCGTTTTGGTTCCAACGACGAGCGATCAAGTGACACGCCCATTCTCGGCCTATTTTGCCTCGAAACGGGGTCGATGAACACAAACAAAAGGGGGGAAGCTGGTTCCCCCGGATTGTCTTTACACCATTGTCACCGTCGAAGGGGCGCGCGATCGCCGACGCTATCGCGCTTGGAGCAATCAGCCGGCGGCGCCGTCGACTTCATCCCCTTGATCCGGGCTACGGTCGCCCGAGAGAATGCCTGTTCCGGGCGTCGCGTCGAAATTGATCAGCTCGTGGCGCGCATGCGGCCCCGCTGCTGGAAAGGCATAGGTCTGTTTTTGAAGTTCCTCTGCCTGCTTGCCTGCTTCAACCGTGCCCGCTTCAACCTTGCTCGCTTCAATTGTGCTCTCAAGGGAATATTGCTGGCCTTGCATCATGGAAACCTCCATTTCGACACAAGGAAAACGCGGCAGCGCGGATTTGGTTGCCTGTTCCTCTGTGGATCAGAAGGGGGCTACCAGCGCATCAGGGCGCTGCCCCAGGCCATGCCGGCGCCAATCGCCATCATTGCGATGATATCGCCCTTCTGCAAACGGCCTGCGCGATTGGCTTCATCAAGGGAAATGGGCAGCGATGCGCTCGAGGTATTGCCGTAGCGATCGAGATTCATCCAGCATTTGTCTTGCGGAATGCCGACGCGTTCAAGGACCGATTCGACGATACGTGCATTGGCCTGATGGGCGATGACATGGCTGACGTTCTCGGGTTTCAGGCCATTTGCTTCCAAGGCTTCGTTGAGCGCCAAAGGCAGCACGCGGATGGCAAATTTGTAGATCTCGCGCCCATTCATCGCAACCTTGTGCCATTTGTTGGCAAGGACTTCCTCCGATTGCGGATGGAGGCTGCCGCCGCCTGGAATTTTCAAGAAGTCGGCGGTGGTTCCGTCGGTGTGGAGATGGGTGGACAAAAGGCCGCGCCCTGGTTCTTCGCAGGGACCCATGACGATCGCGCCGGCGCCATCACCGAACAGAATGCAGGTGTTGCGATCGTTCCAGTCGATGAGTCGGCTGAGCAGTTCGGCACCAATGACCAGAACCCTGCGCGCCTTACCGGTGCGGATGAATTGATCGGCAATGCTCATGCCGTAAAGGGAACCAGCACAGGCGGCCGAGAGATCGAAGGCAAAGGCGTTGCGCGCGCCGAGCTTGGCCTGGATGATAACCGCGCAGGAGGGCAGGGGCATATCTGCGGAAATCGTCCCGACAATGATCATGTCGAGATCTTCGGCTCTGGTTTCCGCCATGGCAAGGGCGGCGCGCGCGGCGCAGACCGCCATGTCGGACGTGGTTTCCCCTTCGGCGGCAATATGGCGTGTCTTGATCCCCGTCCGCTCGGTGATCCATTGATCGGTCGTTGCGATCATCTTCTCGAGGTCCTGATTGGTCAGGAGCTTTTTGGGAGCATAGGCTCCGGTTCCCAGGATCGAGGACGTCGTCAAGAGTGAGCCTTTTCGTCCGGGCGCGGCGTCCGGAGCTTATGGGAGCGGCGCATCGCCGCGTCGGTTGGCACAGATGGCGGACCTGTCGGGCAAATAACGAGCGCCGAGCGAGGAGATGATCCTTCCTGCATGAAAAAAGCCCAACTATCAACGCATATTCGCTTTCGAAATATTACGCTCGGTCCATGTTCCGAGACCGTGAGGGCCATGTTGCGGCGAGGCCGGGGCGCGACAGACGGTGAGCAAATCGCCGCTTTGAGGAGAATTGGGGCGCGGGCCAGGATGGGTCCAAAATACCTGAGCTGCTCTCGCTCTTGGAGCCAATCCCTTGCGGACCAGCGAAAGGCTTTATCTCTAATGAGCCATGAAAACCGGCAGTGTGGTTTCGGCGAGAATTTCGCTCGTCGCCCCGCCGAAAATCAGCTGGCGGAGCCGGCTCTGCGTGTAGCCGCCTTTGATGAGAAGATCGGCGCCGAGCTCGGCCGCGGCTGTAAGCACCGCGTGACCGGGCGCGGCTTGCGCTTCTGAAAGACAATGGGCGCGGGCTTTGACACCGTGCCGGCGCAGGCTGCGAATAATGTCGGCCTCCGGAGGTCCGGGTTGCCGCAAGCCCGGAATAGTGATGACGATGACGTCGCGAGCACGAAGGAGCAGCGGCAGCGCGAAGGCGAGGGTGCGCGCAGTATCCGTCTGGCCGTTCCAGGCGATGACGATGGTTTCCCCAAGCGTTGCCGGCGGTTTTTCGACGGCAAGCAGAACTGGCCTGCCGCTCTCGAAAAGGACGGCTTCGAAGGTCGAGCGGCGTGGCTGCTGCGCCTCGGGACCGGGGCGTCCGACGACGACGAGATCGAAGACCCGCGCATATTCGCCAACACCATTATCCGACATGAGCGTCTCGCCCTTCCAATCATAGGAAAGACCAGGCATTTCTCCCCTTTGTGGATGAATCGAGTGGCTCTCCATGAAATTGGTGAAGCGTCGCTTGCTCGCCTCGAGAAAATCCCGTCGTGTGTGACTGTCGAGAATGACACCGCTTAGCGAAAAGTCCGCGGCGACCATCTCTGCGATATTGGGTCCGAGTGCCACGCCCTCGATGAAACTGTCGAACTTGCGGGCGAGAAGAAGCGCTGTCTCCATCACTGCGTCCATTATTGCGTGATCCTCCACAGGCAAGAGAATCCCTTTCATCGATGCATCCTCCTCTTGCTGTCCCCGGCGGATCGTCTTTCGGCGGACGGGCCGGGACGGCGGCAGATCGTGTCGCAGCCCGGTTCTGGAACCGCCGACAGGATTCTTCGTTCACGAGAGAGATTCAAGACCTGCCGCAACGGTAGGGGACGGGATCCCCAAGACGAGTTTCGTAAGACGAGATCCCTAAGGAGGAGACTCATGGAGAATTTGCACGCGACCGACCCGCGTCTTGAGGAAACTCATGCGCTGATCGCCAGTGACAGGGTGGAAGGCACCGATGTCCGCAATGCGAATGGTGACCGGATCGGCGAAATCGCCCGGCTGATGATCAACAAGCGGACTGGACAGGTCGCCTATGCGGTGATGAGCTTTGGTGGCTTCCTTGGCATAGGCGAGGATTTCTATCCGATACCATGGCAGAAGCTGACCTATAATCCGGAGCTCGACGCCTATGAGATCAATGATCTCGACGTGACCAAACTGGAAAATGCCCCGAGAATCGCGCGTGAGGGAGACTACGACTGGTCGCGTATGGAAGGGCGTGGAATCGACGATTATTACGGTGTCATCACGCCGTTCTGAGAGACGGAGCTGGCCATGATGTATGCTGTGTGATGCCGTGTATGCGGTATGACGGCATCCGAAATCGCCGCCGCTTGATAAGTAAATTTTTGACGTCGAGAAGGGATCGAAAGTCTTTTACTTTCGATCCCTTTTGTGTTGGTTCGGCGGATGACCAGACAGAAGACGCGTGGTGATGCCATCCCGAAGGAATAAGAGCATCTGTCGAAATCCGACGCGGGGTCAAAGTTTCGCCCATGTTTTTCTTTTGCCTCACATGAGAAATGAGGCCGTGATTCGGTCTGGTATAAAATCTCGACGGATATGATTCATCGAGATGGGGTCCACGACTGGGGTTTCGAGGTTTAGCGCCGAACCTCATTAATCATAACAGGTTATGATTAATGAGGCGTGGTATGAGAGTGTTCTGTTGTATCAATTTACTATTTTGCCAAATTTCTGTATTAGATGAAGTCATCTTCGATTCGTCTGGACACGTCCTCGCGATATTCTGTCATTCTGTTCAAGAAATTGCCGTTTTCCTGGAAGAATAAGCATCCGCATTGCTTGGTCCTGGCGGCTGCCTGTCCAGATCCGATGGTTTTTCTGAAAGTCCATTCAATGGAACTGTTCGATGAAGGCCGGAAGTCGCCTTGAGACGGAAGTCCGCCGAATTGGGATCGATATCGTGGAAGACGTTCGACGGTATTGTTGCTTGAGGCCGGCTTTTCGGAACGAAACTGTCCAAGCGAGGATTTCTGCTTCCGATCTGCATCAACCAGGATAGAAAATGACCACGCCTATTCGTAAAGCCGTCTTTCCCGTCGCAGGTCTTGGTACACGCTTTCTTCCTGCTACCAAATCCGTTCCCAAGGAAATGCTGACAGTAGTTGACCGGCCTGTCCTGCAGCATGTTGTCGATGAAGCGCGGGAAGCCGGTATCGAACATTTTATCTTCGTTACCGGCCGCAACAAAGAGGTCATCGAAGATCATTTCGATGTCGCCTACGAGCTGCAGGATACTTTGCTCAAAAGAAATAAGATCAAGGAATATGACGCGCTGATCGCCGATCTGCCCAAGCCCGGCGCGACGAGCTTCACGCGGCAGCAGGCGCCGCTCGGTCTCGGTCACGCGGTCTGGTGCGCCAGGGATATTGTCGGCAATGAGCCCTTCGCCGTCCTGTTGCCTGACATGGTCACGATGGATGGTGGCGGCAAGGGGCGTTGTCTTGCGCAATGTATCGCCGCCTATCAGAAACATGGCGGCAACATTATCGCCACCGAGGAAGTCGCGCCGGAAGAAACGCATCAATATGGCGTTGTCGCGCTCGGCAAGGAATATGAGGATACGTTCGAAATCACCGGCATGATCGAAAAGCCGGCCAAAGGAACGTCGCCTTCCAATTCCATCATCTCAGGCCGGTATATCTTGAACCCCGAGATTTTCGAGATCCTCGAACATGGGGAAAAGGGTGCGGGCGGAGAGATTCAATTGACCGACGGCATGAAGACGCTGGCGAAGACGCAAGCCTTCCACGGTGTTCGTTTCAGCGGCAGGACCTATGATTGCGGCTCGAAACTGGGCTTCCTCTCCGCCAATGTCGCCTTTGCTCTCGCCAATCCCGAAATCGCGCCGGGTTTCATCGCCGATCTGAAGACGATCGTCGGCAAATTATAAGCGGGTTGAGCGTTTCGGATATATCCGAAACGCTCCATTCAAAAACGAAGCATTTTCAGGGTAATGGAATCGCGCAGCGATTCAACGTTATCGGAAGATGTCATCGTGACAACACCTGCGTTATGCAAAGCGGGAGGCATCGCGCGTTTGTCTGATTATTGCGCGATGCTCTTGCAATCATGCTCGCAGTGCTTGTGGGGCCGGTATATCCTCGGATGAGGGCGCATCGGCGCGGGAGGCGGTGCGTGCGGTCGGCTGGGAGGAATGGGCGGAGGCTGGATGTTCGAGCGTCGCGCGATAATCCGCCACCACTTCCTTTGGGTTGCCTAAGGCGCGCACACGCCCATCATCGATCCAGACCACACGGTCGCACAGGGCCTCGACTGCCGGCAGGTCGTGGGAGACGAAAAGGATCGTGCCGCGCTTCGCGAAATCGCGGATGAAGGCGTCGCATTTCTCGCCGAATTCGGCGTCGCCCACGGAGAGAGCTTCGTCGACAATCAGAATATCCGCATCGGCATGGGCACAGACCGCAAAGGCGAGCCGCGCCGCCATGCCGCTCGAATACATTTTCAGAGGCTGATTGAAGAACTCGCCAATATCGGCGAAGGCGGCGATCGCATCGAGCCGTTCGAGAACCTGCGACCGGCGCAGGCCGAGGATCGCGCCGCCGATCATGGCGTTCTCGCGGCCGGTCAGCTCATAATCGAATCCCGTACCGAGTGCGAGGATCGGCGCGATGCGGCCTTTGACCTCTACCGTGCCGTGCGATGGCCTCGTGATGCCGCACAGGATCTGCAAGAGGGTCGTCTTGCCGGCGCCGTTGCGCCCGATAATGCCGAAGCTCTCCCCCCGCGCGACCTCGAAGCTGATATCTTTCAGGACCCAATGTTCATGGTAGAACTGTTTCCAGTGACCGAACAGGGTCTGTTTGATTTGGTCATTGCGGCGCAAATAGAGCTGGAAAGCCTTGCCGACATGGTCGCAGGAAATCACTGGATCAGATGACATCGACGAAGACAGCCTTGTACTGCATGAAGATGCGATAACCGAAATAGAAGGTCGCCAGTGAGGCGACAAGCGTGCCGAGCATCAGATAGGGGCCCGGTATGCGGCCGAGCAGCAGCAGGTCGCGCATGATCTCGACGTAATTGCCGACGATGTTGAAATGGATCGCACGCCGCAGATGCACCGGCACGTCATCAATCGTATAGAAGATCGGTGTGGCGAACATCAAGACCGGTACGATCGAGATCATGAGATGCGCGACGTCGCGGGTGAAGGAGCCGAGCGCCATCAGGAACCAGCAGGTTCCGAGAAGAAACATCACATAGGGGATGAGCGCCAGGGGCAAGAGGACAATCGTCCAGGGCAGGTGATGCGTCAGCGTGATCTGGAACACGAGAAGCACTGCGGCGCTGATGGCGGCATAGACCAGCGCGCGGATCGTTGCCGTCCAGGCAAGCGTTTCGCTCGGGAAGATCGATTTCTTGATGAAGGTCACATGTTCATGCAGCATGCCGGGCGCGCGATAGGCAAGCTCGCTGAACAGATTGAAGACGATCAGGCCCGAAAAGATCGATAAAGCATAGGTGCCGAGCCCGCCGCCCTTGGCGGAATTGGGCACGCCGACGGCATTGGAGAAGATGATCGTATAGGCGCTCAACATGACGAGGGGGCCAAAGACGGCCCACAGCCAGCCAAGGATCGAGCCCCGGAATCTTGCGGCGAGTTCCCGGCGCACGACGGCGCGGATCAGTTCGCGAAAGTGCCAAGCATTGAAAAGGGGGCTCGCCAGAGTCAATTGCGCGGCCAAGGGATCTCCATCGAATTGGGTGCGGGAATTATGCGCATTCCGCAGGCCTCCGGCCCGGAAGGCATTGCGGCATCGACACCGCTTTTTGGAGCGAAAATCCATGAAAGGCAATCGAGGCCTTGCAATCTCGGGATAAACCCGGTCACAGCCATGTGATCCCTTCCCAGTGGAAAGTGTCGAATGGAAGGCGTGCCAAATGGCGACGACCGCTCGCGGAAACCTCCGGAGCGCCGATCCCCTCGCGGCTGCATAAAGTCAGGTTTTTGGACCGAAAGCAATCGGATGAACGATCAATTGCGATGAAAGACCCTGTCGTGAGGTTCACGGGTTTAGCGCTTCTGCTCGAGCGTTTTTCGATGGTGGTTTCCGACACCGGTTGCAATTTGTCACGTTCGCGTCTATAACCATGTGCCTGAAGGCGCATCAAAATTCGTCCGGAACATTGTGCCTGCGGCTTTGCCGCGCCGTCGTTGCGGATTGCGAGACCTGTTTTCTCATTTATTCTGGAGAAACGGTCCACCACGGCAGGATTCTCACACGTGAGCTTCGGCATGTCCCATACGCAGACGATCAGGACGGGCACCATCCCCGCTCCCGTCCGCGTCGGCGCCTGCCTTCCTGGTTCTTTGCTGCTGCTTCTTAGTCGCCCCTGAGAGCCGGCCGGGCTTTGCCTGGGCACTCAGGGGATTTTTCGACAGAACGGCAAACCTCGAACCCAGGAACAGACCATGACCAGCAGCACCACCTCCGATATCAAAACCGAAACCGCCAATACCGAACAGGTCGTCATTTTCGATACGACCTTGCGGGATGGCGAGCAATCGCCGGGCGCGTCGATGAATCTCGATGAAAAGATCGAGGTCGCCGAACTGCTCGACACAATGGGTGTCGATGTGATCGAGGCCGGTTTCCCGGTCACTTCGGAGGGCGATTTCGAAGCCGTTTCGGCAATTTCCCGGCGTGTCAAACGCGCGAGTGTGGCGGGGCTCGCACGCGCTGCGTCGCGCGATATCGATCGCTGCGCCGAGGCTTTGCGCGATGCCGTGCGGCCGCGCATCCATGTCTTCATTTCGACCTCGCCGCTGCACATGAAATACAAGCTGCAGAAAGAGCCAGGCGAAGTGCTCGACATGATCGGCACTTATGTCGCGCGTGCCCGCAATCTCGTCGAGGATATTGAATGGTCGGCCGAGGACGGCACCCGCACGGAAATGGATTTCCTGTGCCGTTGCGTCGAGGCGGCGATCAAGGCCGGTGCACGGACGATCAATATTCCCGATACTGTCGGTTATACGACACCGGAAGAATATCAGGCCTTGTTCGAAACGGTTCGGGAGAGGGTCCCCAATTCTGATAAGGCGATCTTCTCGGTTCATTGCCACAATGACCTTGGCCTTGCCGTCGCCAATACGCTGGCTGGCATCAAGGGCGGCGCGCGGCAGGTGGAATGCACGATCAATGGTCTTGGCGAGCGCGCCGGCAATGCCGCCATGGAAGAGGTGGTGATGGCTTTGCGCGTGCGTGCGGATGCGCTGCCCTATCATAGCAACATTGATTCGACGATGTTGACGCGCGCCTCGAAACTCGTGTCCGCGGTCAGTTCCTTCCCTGTGCAATATAACAAGGCGGTCGTCGGACGGAATGCCTTCGCGCATGAGAGCGGCATCCATCAGGACGGCATGCTGAAGAATGCGCAGACCTATGAGATCATGACGCCTGAAAGCGTCGGCGTGCACAAGACCTCGCTGGTCATGGGCAAACATTCCGGCCGCCATGCCTTCAAGGAAAAACTGAAGGAACTCGGCTACGAACTCGGCGAGAACGCCCTGGAAGAGGCTTTCGCGCGGTTCAAGGATTTAGCGGACCGCAAGAAGATCGTTTATGATGAAGATCTTGCCGCGCTCGTCGACGATGAGATCATTCACGCTCACGACCGAATCAAGGTTGTCGCGCTCACCGTCATTGCGGGAACCAAGGGGCCGCAATCGGCGGCGCTCACCCTGTCGATCGATGGCGTTGAAAAAACCCATCAGGCCACGGGCAATGGGCCGGTCGATGCGATCTTCAATGCGGTCGAAGCTCTGGTGCCGCATGGCGCCACGCTCGAACTCTACCAGGTCCATGCCGTCACCAAAGGCACCGATGCGCAGGCCGAAGTCTCCGTGCGGCTGACGGAAGAAGGCAAAACGGTCACGGCGCGCGGCACTGATCCCGATACGCTCGTTGCCTCTGCCAAGGCCTATATTGCGGCGCTGAACAAGCTGATGGTCCGCCGGAACAAGAACCGGCCAAGCGACAGCCTTGCCGGATAAGCGTTCCGAGAGGCGCCTTTCACTAAGCGGAGGCGCACATAATCTTATCCCCGCCCGCGCTTGCCTTCTTGCGCGGGCGGGGATTCAAGTGGGTTTCCAGGGCTTTATCGAAGCCTGAATCATCCCAAATCTCGATGGATATGACTTCTAGAGAGTTGGGATTTCGGTCCTTGCCTCTGCGGAAGTGACGAATTCGGAATCTTCTTTCATGAAGATGCCATGAAGGGCTAGACAGGCGGACAAGCCTTTGCTAAATGCCCTTCATCGTTTCCGGCGGTCGCACTGCCCAAGAGACGTTCTTCTGTTTTGATGGGCGTATAGCTCAGTTGGTAGAGCAGCTGACTCTTAATCAGCGGGTCCACAGTTCGAGCCTGTGTGCGCCCACCATCAAAACAGGGCAGGATATGCCCCTTATCCCTCTTCATTTGTCCGGTTCCGCACTCGTCAATCAGCGAGTGCGCAGAGATATGTCGTGACGCTTGAGCCGCATCCGTTAGAGGACATTATGATCGGTTAACGCACCGCATCTGGCAATGCGCCGCAAGCTAGCAAGAGGGTTTGCGCATTCTTCTCCCTCGCTGAGCCGCCTAATCTCCCGAGCGATGTCCCCCATCTGAAACCTGCACTCCGCGAGGCGGGGCTCACCCGGGTGATGACGCTAAGGCGAGACTTGAACCTATTCTCATGTTGCTGTAGGGGCCAAGCGGTTGTGCGGAGGTGCTATACTGTTTTTGATCCCGGAGGGAGGGCTTCGTGGAGACAACCGGAAGGGATGGCAACATAGTGCACCCGACGCAACCTGGGGCCGTTTTGCTTTGATCAGAGCGTGCTCGTTGCAAAGCGAAGCAGATCGGTAGCACCCGAATATGCTTTGATTGGCCCGTTTTTTGATAAGGTTGGGATCTTTCCTTCTCTGCCTTGATTTCTCTAGGGAGACTTGTCGTTATGAACCTCAATCCAGGGGAAGAGGTCGTTGTCGCCAAATTGCCGAGCGGAAAATGGGGCGCGTTGCTCCATTTGAAGGGCTATGATGAACCATTCAATCTCGGCCGTGAATTCAAGACCGAGGAAATGACGGAAGGTTGGCTCGACACGACCGAAGCAAACAACCTGATTGACCAATATATCACAAAATATCGCAAGGACTGACAAGTCGAAATTTTCGGCAGAAGGTTCTGTCTTTCAGCGGAGGGATGGCCTAGACCTTGGTCATTCCTCTGTTTTGTTTTTTATTGTTGATTTTGTTGGAGTTTGTGCCGTTGGCGGCCTGCTGGATGCCGGAACATCGCGCCATGGGCTACGGAATATAAACTGCGTCAATGACTTTAAGCTGTTCCCCTAGGGGATCAAGTTCAAGGCGGATGACCTCGGCTTGAAGCCGGTCACGAAACTTATAGACGCGCCGCCAGCCTTCTTCTGTATCGGGTGGCCAGACCGAAAATGTCTTCTTGTCGACCATGAGCGCCTCGCAATGAAGACGCGGCCCTTCGATATTGCGTGCGATAATGAACATGGATGGTCTCTTTCGTTTCTTCGCGGTTCGCCTGCACATCGCGGCGAGCCTGGCGAAAAAGCCCTGGCCTTATTCCTGCAGAAATTTTTCATCCACCGGCACATCATAACCGACTGCGAGCCGATTGGTCTCGTTGGCGAGAGCCACGACCGCCAAAAGTTCCCCCCATTGCTCGTCCGTCATGCCTTTGGCGCGCGCCGCGGCCGTATGGGAGGTGATGCAATAATGGCAATTATTGGTGACGCTGACAGCGATATAGATCAATTCCTTGGTCAGGGGATCGAGAGCACCTGGCGCCATCACCTGCTTGACCTGTGTCCAGAGCAGTCGCAAGCTTGGCGGATGCCGCGCCAGAGCCTTCCAGAAATTATTGATCCAGTCGGTCTTGCGTGTGGCCTTGATGTCCTCGAAGACCGCACGCACCTCGTCCGGGGCGTCCTTTTCCTCGACCAGACGTACCATCACAGCCTCCCGCTCGAACGTTTCGGATCGATCCGGAAACGCTCCCCTCATAGAAATGCTCAAACGCCGATTTCGCGTGGAACGATCTTGCCATGCAAGCACTAGCGCCACGAATAAACAAAAGTATTTTCAAACATTTTGAACCCGGCGTCGATTCCCTTCGAACGGAAAATAATGCTGGCGCTCCTGGAACGGCGCCTGATCGGCGATGGAAGTGAGGCGAAATATCGTGTCAGAAGGGGGTGAGAAAATATTCCACCCCTGCGCGCTCGGAAAATCAATCGGGATTTGCGAAGAGGCGACCGCCCAGCGATCCAGCTCTCTGCATCCCGCGCCAACGAAGAACCAACGGTCAGCAGGCCGCAGAATGAATGAGGGTAATGATGCTGGATGACGAAGCCTGGCTGGAACGGCGCTATTACGGGGGCGATCTTCCGGCGGAAGCCGAACGCGCCCTGCACGCGGTCGGGCTGCATTGGGAGGATGAGGAAGCGTCGGAAGCCTATATCCGGCAGGCGCTGTCGCTGGCGCCGAACCATCTCGCGGTTCATTTCGGCGCCTATAAATTCTATTATTACCGTCGCCGCTTGAGGGAGGCCCTGCCGCATGTCGAGGCCTGGGTGGTTGATGCCCTGCGCCGCAATTCATTTCCCGACGATTGGCACAAGGTGACCGGGGACCATGCGGATTTCAATAATTTTGATGGCGAGCCGCGGGTCTTTCTTTTTTCGCTGCGTGCCTATGGCTGGCTGCTCGCGCGCCTGCGCCGTATCGAAGAAGGCCGTGAAGCTCTGCTGAAAGTGGCGGAACTCGATCTGAAGGACCGTATGGGGGCCCTGCGTCTTTTGGCGATCATCGATCAGGGCAGTCGCGCCGAAGCCGATGATGACGACGATTGAGTTCCAGATAGAGCGTGCTGGCAGAGGACCGGAGACTGGCGGCAATTGGCCGCCAATCATCACCAGACGTTGAAAAGGTCAGGCGGCCTTTTCCTGATTGTCTTCGCTCTTGTGCACGTCATGCTCATGCCCGGACAATTTCTTTATGGAGGAGACGACGGCGGAGCGTATGGTGTCCTCGACTTCCGGGCGCGCGGAAACTGATTCAAGCGCGGCTGCTACGGCGGAAATGCCGATCTCACGGTAGAGGCGGGCGAGGAGGTCGCGGGCTCCCGACTGGGGCTGAGAGATTTCGTCTTTGGACATGTTGGTTCCTGGCTGGCTGATTCGTTGTGGATCTGTCGTAAGGAAGGGGTCCGAGCCTGAATCGGTGCCTCGCTCGTGAGCCCATCTCATCAACTGCTGTTTTCGAGGAGGTTTTGCTGTCTGCGCGCAGCTCCGCTTGGAAAACCAGAGTATTTTCAAGTCTCTTGAATCGTGTAGCGATTCTCTTCACCTCGAAAAGGCTCTGATTCTTTTGAGTGGAGCGTTTCCGGATCGATCCGAAACGCTCTAGCATTCGTCTCCATGAAGCGATGATGGGAGCCGTGCGGTTAACAGAGGCTCTCTGACAAGGATTTTCCCGGGTTCTATTTTGGGAACGCGGATTTCTTCGGGAAAGGAGTGTCCGCATGCGGCCGCGGGTTTTCGAGGAGCCCACTTCAGCCGCGGCACTCTGGAGCCGCCGGCTTGCTCTCCTCTCTCTGCTTCTCACCGCCGTCGGTATTTTAGGCTGCCGCTACGGTTTCGTGTTCCAGGGATTTTACATCAAGGGCGTCGATCGGCATCTGGCCGTGGCTCTGCTCTTTGCAGCTGTTGTGCTGGCCTTCAGCGCTCTCCTTTTGGCCCTCATCGCCATGAGCGTTCTGTGGCGCACAGGATGCAAGGGGTTCGGGGCGATGTTGACAGGCTTCTTCCTCTCCCTGCTTTTGCTCGCCTATCCAGCCTATCTTGCGAATCTTGCCTGGCGCTTGCCGGCTCTGACCGATGTTTCGACGGATCTCGACGATCCGCCCGACTTCTCGATGAGCCCGCGTGCTTTGCGGCTCCGGGACCTGTCTGAGGTTTCGTCCGGCGACTCTTCGGTTTTGTCCAATGATATGCGCCAAAGGCAGATCGCCGAGGCTCCCGATATGGGGCCCCTTATCCTCGATAGTGATGTGGGGGCGGCCTATCACGTCGTGCTTCAGCTCGCGGCGGAGAAGGGCTGGCAAATCGTCGAATCAGTGCCGCCTTCAGGCGGTATCGTCGGTGCGGCGCATGCGGGACGGGTGGATGCCATCGCGCGGGATCGCTTTTTCGGTCTGCCGAATGATGTCGCCATCCGTATCAGGCCGCAAGGAACTGGGTCGCGGATCGACATCCGTGCCCGAACGCTTTATCTGCCGCATGATTTCGGCGCCAATGCTGAAATGATCCGTCAGTTCATGGCAGAGCTGCAGGGCGAGGAGGATTGAGGGCGCCCGCAGAATCTGCATGCACCCTCCGCTGTCTTCTCTCTACTCTCTATGCGTCGATTTTAATGAGAACACGGCCGCGCACCTTGCCGGCAAAGAGCTCTTCCGCGACAGTCAACGCGTCGGCGAGGGGCCGTTCATGGGTAATGCGTTCAAGCTGTGTCCGGTCGAGCAATTGCGCAATCCGTTCCCAGGCGGTCCTGCGGATGTCATTCGGTTTGTAGACGCTGTCGATCCCGTAGAGTGTGACGCCGCGCAGGATGAAGGGCGCCACGGTCGCCGGAAAATCCATGCCTTGCGCCAGCCCGCAAGCGGCGACGGCACCATCATAGCGGGTCGAGGCGCAAACATTGGCGAGTGTATGTCCACCGACGCTGTCGATCGCGCCCGCCCAGCGTTCTTTGCCGAGCGGCTTGCCGGGTGATGATAATTCCGCGCGGTCTATAACATCGCTGGCGCCGAGCGCCTTGAGATAATCGGCCTCTTGCATGCGTCCGGTCGAGGCAATGATTTTGTAGCCGAGCGCCGCGAGAAAGGCGATGGAGAAACCACCGACGCCACCAGAGGCGCCGGTCACGAGAATCGTGTCGGTGCCGGGCTTCAGCCCATGGTTTTCAAGCGCGAGGATCGCGAGCATTGCGGTATAGCCTGCGGTCCCGAGCGCCATGATGTCCTTGAGCGAAAGGGCCGCCGGCGGTTTCAGGAGCCAGGCGGCCTTCAGGCTCGCGCGTTCCGCAAGGCCACCCCAATGCGTCTCGCCGAGGCCCCAGCCGTTCACGAAGACGGCATCGCCGGGCATGAATGCCGGATCGGAACTCGATTCCACATGGCCCGCGAGATCGACGCCAGGCACCATCGGAAATTGGCGGACCACGGGCCCTTTGCCGGTGAGCGCCAGCGCATCCTTGTAATTGATGGTCGACCAGTCGATCCGCACGCGGGCTTCACCTTCGGGTAACCGTGCTTCATCGATATTCTGCAGGGCCACCGTCTGCCTGCCATCGATCTTGTCGATCACCCAACCCTTGAACATCTGCTTGCTCCCGGAAAGCCTGAGATCGTCGATTTATTCTATGGCTGCGATGAAATCGGAAGCGGTACCATCGGCGGAATCGACGAAGATAATATCGTCGGGCGCGCGGCGCGGCGTATCAATCGCCAGAAAAACGACCGGCGTTTCGAGAAGGCTCGGCATTGCATGGACGGTGCGCCGGGGGAAGATCAGTAATTGGCCGGGCCCGAAGGGTGCTGTTTCGGACGGATCACGCATCCAGAAGGTGCCTTTTCCGGACAGCACGTAGAGGACTTCGTCGCAGCCGACGTGATAATGCGGACGGACCTCACGGTAGGGGCGAAACAGACGCACGCTCGCTTCCGGCGTATCGCTCAGATAGGTATCGAGCAGCATCGTTTTTGCTGTTGCTGGGAATTTCGCCGCGAGTTCATGCAAATCGAAACGTCCCATCTGCGGCGTGGCATGGGCGGAGGATGGGGCTGGCGATTGTCCGGGATGCTGACTGTCGTTCATCATCTTCCTTTCTGGCGTTGCGCGGTTCACAGCCTATGGATGATGACAGACTGAACCGCTTCCTCCTGCTTCCCTCTCCCTCTGCTTGAATGAAAGGAGTGGGAAACACGCGTCTATTTTGGGAGCTTTCGGAAGGGTATTCGTTCGCGAAACGATCGCAACGCATATTGCCACGGGCATCGCTCTCGGCCGATTTCATTTTCGGCGAATGACAGGGAAGTGATCGTGCCCTCTCATATACCCGAATTTCGTAGGAAACGCCGGGTCCTCTTCTTATCTTTCATTTATTCCAATGACTTATAAGAGGATACCACCTTGTTCCTTAGGAGTAGTGGTATATAATTCTATTCTTCCGCCAGGGTTTGGTTCTGTCGGGCAACAAATATCCCGTCTAACCCGCGAAACATGCTTGCAAATGCGGTTAAAGCCCCTTCAAAGGCCTGGAGATTGGCCTCACGGAGATGTGAATACCCAATATCGACTTGCTGAAGGCAAAAGCGGCGATTCTGGCTGGCAGCATGAACGCCGCCGTCAAAAAATCATAATATTCCTCGACTGTTCAGACATTAAAAATGAAAACCGATGCACTCCTGATCGTAATATAATTAGGGTATTTGACGTTCGGGCGGTTTTCGCGCATTATAACCGCATCAGCCCTGTATTCAGGACTTTGGGCTGTCTCCGAGCGGAACGAAAGTGATCAATCCGCTCTCAAACCATTAAGAGCATGCTTGTTGTTGCGGATGATACGAGGATCCCAACAAACGGAAAAGCTCGAAGGTTTCTCGTCGGAAGGAAACGTCGCCTTCTCGGGAAGGGGGGCGTTTGCGAATGGACGATGGAAATCGTCCATACGTCTGTTCTTTTGAGCGACGGTGCCGCGCGTTTTTAGGACCTGAAATGGCTTGGCTGAGAAAGATCGGCTTCCGGCTGAACGGATTGGGTTCCGATCGCCTATTTGCTCTCGCTGACTCTGCGTGGCGTCATATGGTCGCTTATCAAGGATGGAACGGCTTTCATGCTTGTCCATTACCTGCACAGGCTAGGCTGATTGATCGGTGACGATATCGTCAACCCGAAAAGCGGATACCTCTTTTCGAGTGGTATGTGTTGTTTTTACAAAAATGTGTGTGTCACTCGCATATTGGATCAATCGGGCGATGGACGAGAGCATTTTCAATGCAATAGGTTCTCTTTGCGATCCTATTGCATTGAAAATACGAATATTTATGAGTGGAGCGTTTGCGGATATTTCCCAAACACTCTGGAACCGGCGCGGATCCTTCCGTCCTGATCCATCAAGAAACGGAGAGCACAATCATGAGTGATTGTCCCGCGTGCGGACGTCCGCAAATGAATCGCGTCATCTATCGTGGCCTGCCTGGCCGTCATTGCCCGACGCCAGGGTGTAATATGCTCACCGGCCTTGCCTCCTGGGTGCCCGTTAAGCGAACAATCACTCAGGATGGAACAGACGATCTTCTATATTTCATTCATCAAGGCTTTTATGTCTTCGCTCTGTTCGGCTGGCTGAGACTTGCCCTGAATGCGCACCTTTTGACGTGGTGGGGAGGTAAACTCGGGTCGCGTAAATCGGATTGGCGTCGACAGTTCGCTGCACCCGGAAATCTGGAACGCAAAGGAACCGCACCGTCTAGCCGGGTTATGACCGCGTCGGCTTGCGATGAAGGTCCGCTCCACGAAAATGATAATCTGTGGATGGAAAAGACCAGCGAAGTGAAACAAGAGCCTTCCGTGATGATGGAGCCAGTTTTGCGCGCTGAAGACTCTATTCTGGCGGAAATCGACGGCCAGTCAGCACATTCCGATGCTGATTGGACCACGAATTCACCTCGTCGGCGGCAGGAAAGGTTCGAGGGGCAGAATGTTTTGCTTGGCAGCTTGCCGGGGCAGAAGAAAACAGCGAGACGGCGCAGGGAGATTCAGAAGGCCAAATTTGTCTGCCGTACCTCGGGTTTTTTCGCGCCGCGGCATCCTGCCAAGCCTCTGGCAACGGGAAGCAAGTATCGCATCGCGGAGACCATCGCAGACAATCGACTGTCCTTGTCGTCCCATGATGGCCATCGGGCCCGGCATGTGCTTGAAGGCGCACAGGTCCGGCGCGTCAAGTGTATCGTGGGGATGGATTCGGGTTCGGCAATCAAATTGCTGAGATTAATCGGCGACATCCGTTGTTATGGTTCCGCCGATGAACTTTTCGATCATTTCGGGCTTGGAAAATCCTTCCCGCAAACGAATGAGGCGGGCGATGTCCTTGATCCTTTCGTCTGGGCGAGGCATGCGGCACTGATCGAAATGACACAGTCGCTGGCTGAAAATGCAGGTCCGTTGCGTATTCACTATCGTCAGTTCAAAATCCTCTATGGAGACGAGGCTGCTCTTCTGGTTGCCGCACGCAGATTGATCATGCTTGCCTGGCATCGTCTCACCAATCGCAGTGAGCATGCGCCACGAGGTTTCGGGCAATTGGAGCGCCGGCGAAAGGAGGCTGGCCGGGCTGCGTGAAAGGCCTCGCATTGACCATAAGCGATGCACCTTACGTTTCGTCCCCATCAAGCCGGAAGGAATGTCTTTTCCATCCGGTTTGATCTGTTCACCGCAATTGTTTACGCGTATTTTATCGGCCCGAAGGTTTTCGGTGAGAGCGAGGCTCCGTCAGGCGAAGCCTTCGAGCACGATCTTGCCGCGGGCCTTGCCGCTTTCAAGCAAGGCATGAGCCCGTTTCAGATTGACGGCATTGATGGGACCGAAGCGATCAGCAAGAGTGGATCGCAGAACGCCTTCATCAATCAGATTGGCGACATGATTGAGCAATTGGCCCTGTTCTGCAATATCGGCCGTCTGAAACAGGGAACGCGTAAACATGAATTCCCAATGGATCGATATACATTTTCGCTTGAACGGGCCGATATCGAATGTCGCCGGGTCATCGATCAAGGCGAACCGGCCCTGCGGTGCGATGATTTGCGCGCTATCGGCTTGATGTTTGTCCGAATGGGTCGTTGAAAAGATCAGGCCCGGCGTCAGGCTCAAAGCCGTTATTTGCGGCGCGAGCGGAGTCGAATGATCCAGGACATGATGGGCGCCCAATGCTTCTGCCCATTGACGTGTTTCGGGGCGTGAGGCGGTGGTGATAACAGTGAGATCAGTCAGCCGGCGGGCCAGCTGGATGGCGATCGAGCCAACCCCGCCGGCTCCGCCGATGATCAGAATCGCCGGTTTGACGCCGGGAACCAGCCGTTTGACGTCGAGCCGGTCGAATAGTGTCTCCCATGCCGTGATCGAGGTCAGCGGTAGGGCGGCGGCTTCTGCCCATCCGAGCGAGACAGGCTTGCGTCCGACGATTCTTTCGTCGACCAGATGAAATTCGGCATTGGTGCCCGGCCGGTCAAGCGCACCCGCATAGAAGACGGCATCGCCCGGCTTGAACAGGCTTGCGTCGGGGCCCGTCGCGACGACGGTTCCGGCAGCGTCATAGCCCAGCACTTTCCATGACCCGGGCTCAGCCCCTGTGCGCATGCGCACTTTCGTATCGACGGGATTCACCGATACAGCCTCGATGGCGACCAGGAGATCGCGCCCTTTGGGAGAGGGGGTCTCCAATACGATATCCACAAGGGACTCTGGCTGGTTGATGGTGAGGGAGGATTGATAACCGACAGCACGCATCTTTGTCTCCAGGGGATGGAGCGGGTGCGCATTGGCGCACCATCGTCAGGGGGACAAAAGGTAAGCGCCCCCTAGAGCGTTTCGGATATATCCGGAAACGCTCCACGAAAGAAAATTAGAGTATTTTCAAGCCGATGGAATCACGTAGCGATTCAACATTATTGGAAAATGCTCCAGGGAACGCGAAATTTCCGCACCGGGGGTGTCTTGCGTCAGTTCTCGGGAGGCTTTCGCAAAAGTTTTGGGAAAAACCGGCTTTCCAAACCACCTGGGCCCGACGTGTCAATTCTGCCGCTTTCAACGAGTTCCTCGAGATGGGCGAGAACCGATAGAGACGCCGCTCCTTGCAGCGCCGGTCCGATATTGCCGTAGACATTGCGTACAATTGTCGCGCAATCCTCATCCCCGGCTTCAAGCCGGTTGAGGATAGCGGATTCTCGTGCGTTACGATGCTGGAGGAGACCACGCAAGAGCCTTTGCGGGTCGGTGACAGGACCACCATGCGCCGGCCAATAGAGCCTGTCCGAACGCCGGCGCAATTTCTCGAGGGAAGCAATATAGGATTTGAGATTGCCGTCGGGTGGCGCAATCACGGTCGTGGACCAGCCCATCACGTGGTCGCCGGAAAACAGGCTGCTTTCCTCTTGGAGCGCGAAGGTCAGGTGATTTTGTGTATGACCGGGCGTCGCGATTACGGTGAGCGTATGATCGCCCGCTTGCACGCACTCGCCGTCCTTCAGAATCAACGCCGGCGCATAGCCCTGATCATGCACCGATTGAAAACGCGTCCATTCGGCTGGGGTCGCCATCCGCGCCGGTTCGGGCAGGGCGCATCCGTGAATGGGTATGCCTGTCGCTTCGCTGAGCAGACGCGCGCCGGGTGAATGATCGCGATGTGTATGCGTAACGAGAATATGCGCGATTCTTTCCCCGTTCAGCGCGTCGAGCAGGGCCTCGATATGGCGGGGATCCTCAGGTCCGGGATCGATGATGCTGACCTCGCCATGGCCGACGACATAGGTATTGGTGCCCTTGTAGGTCATGGCACTGGCGTTGCCGGCAAGCATGCGTCGCACCAGCGGCGTCAGTTGCGCGAGTTCGCCTGGAGGCGCCGAGCGCTCCGGATCGAATGAGGCGGGATCGTTCATAGGACGAGCACCTCGTTTCCTTCGGATGGTTCGGGCAGAACCTGGTCCGGCGGCAGTTGCGCGACGAAGGGGAGGGAGAGCGCATGATAGAGGCCATCGCGGCAGATGATGCGGGAGACACCATTGGCGATGAGCGCAGTCACCATCAGCGGGATGATCATTGCGTGATCCTCGGTCATTTCGAGCACGATCACAAAAGAGGTGATCGGGGTCTGAACGACGCCGGCGAGATAGGCGACCATGCCGAGAAGCGCGAGGGCACCGAGCGGCACAGTGGGGAAGATATGGTGCATGAAGGCGCCGAGGCCGGCGCCGACCGAAAGGGATGGCGCGAAGACGCCGCCGGGAATCCCCGAAATGGCTGAAAAGGTCGAGGCCAGAAATTTGTAGAAGCCGTAATCCGAAGGCAGCGTGCCGTCGCCATGCACGATGGCGCGGGCCTGTTCGTAGCCGGTGCCGTAAATGGATTGGTCCGCCATGAAGCCGCAGAAAGCCACGGCGAGACCGCAGGCCATCGCAAAGAGAATGGGTCCTCGCTTGACGAGAGATGAGCCCTCGCCAGCACAAAAGAAGATCACGATCGAACTGAAGAGACCGCCGCCGAAGCCGCCGATAATGCCGCACATGGGCACGATGATCCAGGCGGGACCGAGTGGCAGAATGGCGTTAGTGGACCCGAAATAAGTATAATCGCCGACGATGGCGAGAGAGGTGAGGCCGGCAGCGATGACGCAGCCGAGCACGAGACCGCTGGTGCGGGCCTCGAAGGAGCGGCTCAATTCCTCGATCGCGAAGACGATGCCGGCGATCGGTGTGTTGAAAGCTGCGGAAATACCCGCCGCGCCACCTGCGAGAAGCAGAACCGGCTGGATGAGGGCCGGTGCGGATTTTCCGAATGCGGCCATGATCGAGGCGCCGACCTGCACGGTGGGGCCCTCGCGGCCGATCGAGGCGCCACAGAGCAGGCCGAACAGCATCACCACGATCTTGCCGATCGCGATTCGCAGCGACACGAGTGAGACGCGCGCATTGGCGTCAATCACGCGCCTCGCGGCGATGACCTGCGGAATACCGCTGCCTTGCGAGCCGGGAAAGACTTTTCGGGACAAGAAACAGGCGAAGCCAAAACCGAAAGGAACGATGAGGAAGGGTGCGGTCGGCCAGCGGGTAATGAGTGCCGTGAAGACGCTCTGCACCTGATCGGCGCAAAAGGCCATGAAGACCGCCGCGCCGCCAACCGTCAGACCGCCGAGGATAAACAAGGCCCGGCGCGTGAGCGTTTGCGCGGCACGGTAGGAAAAACCGGCCAGTTTCGAGAGCTGAAGGGTAAGGAATGCCATGAATGAAAAGCAGAGAGAGAATTGGGTTGCGATCGCCGGCATTAAGACCCGCTTGCATCCATGAGGCAAGCGGGTCGAGAGGGAGCGCATCTTCTGGCCGTTTTCGCGCTCATGATGTTCCGGCGCAAGTTTTGGAATGACGATTCCCGAGAATTATTGCTCTAATGTCGGATAATCGGTGTAACCATGTGCATCCGGACCATAAAAGGTCGAGGGATCAGGCTCGTTCAGCGGCGCGTTCAAACGCAGCCGTTCCGGCAGGTCGGGATTGGCGATGAACGCCTTGCCGAAGGCCACGGCATCGGCCCAACCTTCATTCAGCGCGGCTTGCGTGGAGTCCGCAGTAAAACCTTCATTGGCGATATAGGGACCGCCGAACGCTTTTTTCAGGCGCGGGCCGAGACTATCCGCGCCCACGGCTTCCCGTGCGCAGAGAAAGGCGATCTTGCGGCGTCCGAGTTCGGCCGCGACATAGGAGAAGGTCGCGGCGGGATCGGAATCGCCCATCGTATGGGCATCGCATCGCGGCGCGAGATGCATGCCGACTCGTCCCGCACCCCAGACGCCTATGGCGGCATCCGTGACTTCGAGCATCAAGCGGGCGCGGTTTTCGACTGATCCCCCGTAGCGGTCGGTACGATGATTGGTGCTGTCCTGGAGGAATTGATCGAGAAGATAGCCGTTGGCGCCATGGATTTCGACGCCGTCGAAGCCTGCGAGTTTGGCATGGGCGGCGCCCTTCTCGTAAGCTGCGACGATGCCGGGGATTTCGTCGGTTTCGAGCGCACGCGGGGTCACGTAAGGCCGCTCCGGCCGTAACAGGCTGACGTGGCCTTTGGCGGCGATGGCGCTGGGCGCCACGGGCAATTGGCCATTGAGAAAGAACGGATCGGAGATGCGCCCGACATGCCAGAGCTGCATGAAGATGCGGCCGCCAGCCTCATGCACGGCGCGTGTGACCTGGCTCCAGCCGTCGACCTGCGCCTCGCTCCAGATGCCGGGCACTCCTTCATAGCCGATGCCTTGCGGCGTGACCGGGGTCGCTTCGGATAGGATCAGGCCGGCTTAGGCGCGCTGGCGATAATATTCTGCCATCAACGCGTTGGGAATATGCGTGTTTCCGGCGCGTAGCCGTGTCAGCGGCGCCATGATCACGCGATTGGGCAGCGTCAGGTCGCCAAGGGTGAGGGGATCGAAGAGCGTTGGCATGAAGGCTCCTGCACGAAGCAAATCTGGGACGGGAGATGTGAAGGAAGCGTTCCGGCATCGGCGCCGGGCGCCGCCGCCGGGCAGACCGGTATGGCAACCGGTGTCCAGGCGAACGGAATGATCGTTTCCGGCCGTTTTCATCGGGATATTTTCGAAATGGGATCCTCTTGCTGGTGTGATGCCGTCGACGCTTGTGGACCGGTCAAATCGACGAAAGGCTGGAGAACTGCATGCTCACCTGATTGTGATTGACCAAGCCGCGTTGCGTCGTGGAGAGGAACAGAGGATACTCGGAATTGCGTCGGACCGAAACCTGCGGTACGGTTCGAGAGATATCATCGTTTTTCTTAAAAAATAATTTGGTTTCAGATATTTGATGTATGCGCTGAAATTCGGTGCGCATAAATTTTCTGATTCAAATTTTCAGAAGGGATTACGATCATATACGGGAAACATCGCTTTCGTGATCGCTCCGGGCGATACCATTCTATCATGCCGCATGCCTTAGGTTTCCATATCCATTGATCAGCAAAGCGGAGCCGTGGAGATGACCTCTATGACAGCCTCAAAAGTGCATGAGGATGTAGCGACGGGGCCCGGCGGCCGGATTGTCGCCATTCGTGGGGCCGTGATCGATATTGCTTTCGTCGATGCGGACCTGCCCGAAATCAACGAGGCCATCGTCATCGAGGATCCGGCGGGGGGGGCGGTCATCGCGGAAGTCCAGTCGCATCTCGACGAACGGAGCGTTCGGGCCCTAGCGTTGCAGGCGACTACGGGGCTGAGGCGGGGTGATGCCGTCAGAAAGACGGGTGGACCGATCAAGGTTCCTGTCGGCGACGCGGTGCTCGGCCGGCTGCTCGATGTTACCGGCGCCATCGGCGATAAAGGCGCGCCGCTGCCGGAGACAGTACCCTTGCGGCCGATCCATCGCACCGCGCCGCCCTTGGCGCAGCAGCGCGGCACATCCGATCTCTTTGCGACCGGCATCAAGGTTCTGGACCTCCTGACACCCCTGGCCCAGGGGGGCAAGGCTGCGATGTTCGGCGGCGCCGGAGTCGGCAAGACGGTTCTGGTGATGGAACTGATCCATGCCATGGTCGCGGGCTACCAGGGGATTTCGGTTTTCGCCGGTGTCGGTGAACGGTCGCGCGAGGGGCATGAAATGCTGCTCGACATGACCAATTCGAAGGTGCTCGACCGTACCGTGCTTGTCTATGGGCAAATGAATGAGCCGCCGGGAGCGCGCTGGCGTGTGCCGATGACGGCGCTGACGATCGCCGAATATTTCCGCGACGACTGCCACCGCAACGTTCTGCTCCTCATGGATAATATTTTCCGCTTCGTGCAGGCTGGAGCCGAGGTTTCGGGCCTTCTGGGGCGTCTTCCCTCGCGGGTCGGCTACCAGCCGACGCTGGCGAGCGAGGTGGCGGCCTTGCAGGAGCGGATCGCTTCGGTGAGCGGTGCGGCGGTGACGGCGATTGAGGCCGTCTATGTGCCGGCGGATGATTTTACCGATCCGGCAGTCACGACCATCGCCAGCCATGTCGACAGTATGGTGGTTCTCTCTCGCGCCATGGCTGCGGAAGGCATGTATCCGGCTGTCGATCCGGTTACCTCGTCATCGGTGCTCCTCGATCCGCTGATCGTCGGCCAGGAGCATGTCGATGTCGCCGATGAAGTCCGCCGTACGATCGAGCATTATCGCGAACTCCAGGATGTGATTTCATTGCTGGGCCTGGAAGAACTCGGGGCTGAGGACCGGAGGATCGTTCAGCGCGCGCGCCGCTTGCAGCGTTTTCTTGCCCAGCCGTTTTTCGTGACCGAAGGATTTACCGGCGTGCCCGGCCGTACTGTCCCGGTCGCCGATACGATCAAGGGGTGCCGGATGATCCTCGCGGGCGATTGCGACGATTGGCAGGAAAGCTCGCTCTATATGATCGGCACGATCGAGGAGGCGCGGGACAAAGAGGAGGCCGCGCGCAAGGCGTCCGGCCAGCCGGCGGTGCAGACCCCCGCGAAAGAGGAAATGAAAGGCAAGGCGGCATGAGTGCGGCGCTGCACCTCACCATTACCACGCCTTCGGCCGTGCTTGTCGACCGTGCGGATGTCACCTCCCTGCGGGCCGAGGATGAAAGCGGAGGTTTCGGCATTCTGCCGGGCCATGCTGATCTGTTGACCGTCTTGCCGGCTTCCGTGGTCCGCTGGCACGGCACGGACAACATTGTCCATTATTGTGCGGTGCGCGGCGGCGTCTTCACGGTAACGGAGGGACAGCGTGTTGACATTGCCTGCCGTCAGGGCACGCTCGGAGATGATCTGACCCGGCTTGAAGCCGATGTGGTGGCGATGCGCGCCGAGGAGACGGATGCTGATCGCCGGGCGCGTGTCGAGGAAATGCGGCTCCATGCGAATGCCGTGCGTCAATTGATGCATTATCTGAATTCCGGCGAAACGATCCAGATTCTGGAGCAGCAGGGTAGTGATGCGTCATGACGGGATCCGATCCAAACGCCGACCAGGACGGCGAGGGGAAAGGCGCGGCGAGTGGCGATTCAGGTGATCGGCTGGTGAAGGCCGCCCACCAGGCCGCCGAGCGCGTCAGGGAAGGCATGAAAAATCCGGAACCCTCACTCGGCGCGCGCCTTGGCCAGATCGGTGTTCTCGGCTGGACCATCGTCATTCCGACCCTTCTTGCTATGCTCGTGGGACGGGCGCTCGATCATTATTTCGGTACCGGCATCTTCTTTTCCGCCCCATTCATCATGATCGGCGCCGGCATGGGTTTCTGGTCCGCCTGGAAATGGATGCACCGTCCTTGAGCAAAGCCAGTGATGAGGAAGACCGTGTGACGAAGAGCGCTACGATGAAACCTTACAGACGCACCGGTTGCGCTGCGGCGGTAATGGCCGATTGCGGCCGTGCGGGAGGAGGCGCGTCTTGAATTCACCGCTGACGCTTACCCCGCTGTTTCATCTTGGCCCGGTGCCTGTCACCACGCCGGTTGCCGTCACCTGGGTGATCATGCTGGTTCTCGGTGTCGCATTTTATCTGGCGACGCGCCGGCTGCAGCGTATTCCCTCGACCGCGCAGGCGATCCTCGAAACCGTGGTCAGCGCGATCGACAGCCAGATCGCGGAGACGATGCAGGCCGATCCCGCGCGTTACCGGGCACTCATCGGTACGATCTTCCTGTATGTGCTCGCCGCCAATTGGACGTCGCTCATCCCCGGTGTCGAACCACCGACCGCTCATATCGAAACCGATGCCGCGCTGGCGCTCATCGTTTTCTTCGCCACCATCGTTTATGGCATACGGGCGCTTGGTCTTCTCGGCTATCTGAAGACTTTTGCTGAGCCGAGCTGGGTGATGATCCCGCTCAATCTCGTCGAGCAGATCAGCCGCAATTTCTCGCTGATGGTCCGCCTGTTCGGCAATGTCATGAGCGGTGTCTTCATCATTGGAATCATCCTTTCGCTGGCCGGTCTTCTCGTGCCCATTCCCCTGATGGCGCTCGATATTCTGACGGGCGCCGTGCAGGCCTATATCTTCGCCATCCTGGCCTGTGTGTTCATCGGAGCCGCGATCAGCGAAACTGCCCCTTCCCGCAAGATTTCATCCCCCAACACTTCTCATTAGGAGCCAGAGACGCCATGAGCACTGCCGATACGAATATGGTCGAAATGGTCAGCATCTTTTCAGCGGCGCTGGCCGTCGGCCTCGGCGCCTTCGGGCCGGGGCTCGGTGAAGGCCGCGCCGTCGCCGCCGCTATGGACGCCATCGCCCGCCAGCCGGAAGCGGCGGGGACGATCTCCCGCACGCTTTTCGTGGGTCTCGCGATGATCGAGACAATGGCGATCTATTGCCTTGTGATTGCGCTTCTGGTCCTGTTCGCTAATCCATTCGTCCACTAAACCGCAGGCCAAGATGCATATCGACTGGTGGACCCTTTGCCTGCAGGCGATCAACGTCCTTGTTCTCGTCTGGATACTCAGCCGGTTTTTCTTCAAGCCGGTCGCTGCAATTGTCGCTGAGCGGCGGGCGGCCATCGCCCAGGCCCTCGAAGACGCGCGCAAGGCCCGTGTGCAAGCCGAGGCGGAACAGGAAAAGGCGCAGCAGGCGGCGGCGGCTATAGCCGCGAGCCATGCCGATGTCCTTAAGAAGGCGGAACTTGAGGCGAAGGCCGAGACGGATGCGATACTAGGGTCAGCCCGCGCCGCGGCGGATAAATTGCGGGAGGCGGCGGCGGCCGATATCGCCCGCAAGCGCCAAAGCGATGCCGCCGCTCTCGCCGATCAGGCGAGCCGGCTCGCGGCCGATATTGCCGGCAAGCTTTTGTCCCGCTTGCCAGACGAATCGCGTATCACCGGATTTGTGCCGGGGCTCGCGCAAGGCCTGTCGGAACTGCCCGAGACGGTTCGCAGAGGGGTGGGCGCCCATGGCGCCCCCTTGCGGCTCAAAGCGGCGCGCGCTCTGACCGAGGCGGAAACCGAAGCCTGCCATACCGAGCTCTCCAAGGCCCTTGGCCGGCCGGTCGACATCCTTGTCGAGGTCGCGCCGGAGCTCATTGCGGGCCTTGAAATCGACATGCCGCATGCCGTGGTGCGCAACAATTTCCGCGCCGATCTCGCCCGTATTGCCGCCGCCCTGATTGCGCCAGGCGCGAAACAGCCGGAATTGCCGCAATCCGGACAGGAGGCGCGATGAGCATAGACACGACTACGGTTACGGATACCGTCGCAAACACAGGCTTCAGTCCTGCCGATGATGGCGAAACGGGGGAGGGTGTTGTGGGCAAGGATGTGATCGGCGGCGACACTGCCGGACCGGAACTGGCGGAGAAATGGCTGCAGCGTGGCCGTGAAAAAGTCTCGCAGACGCAGCTGTCGCCGGAAGCTCTATCGATCGGGCGTGTCGAGGAGATTGCTGATGGTATTGCGCGCATTTCCGGCTTGCCCGAGGTGAGGCTGAACGAATTACTGCAATTCGAGAGCGGGCAGAGCGGCTTTACCTTGGCACTCGACGCCGATGCGATCAGCGCCGTCATCCTTGACGAGAGTACGACGATCGAAGCGGGCTCGGGCGTGTCCCGCACCGGGGAAGTCGTCCGGGTTCCCGTCGGTCCGGGGCTTCTCGGCCGTGTCATCGATCCGCTCGGCCGTCCGCTCGATGGCGGCGAGGCGGTCGTCGCCGAAGCTTTTCATCCGGTGGAACGTCCGGCACCCGCGATCATCGAGCGTGATCTTGTGTCACAGGAGATGGATACGGGCATTCTCGTCGTCGATGCTCTGTTCACGCTTGGCCGCGGCCAACGCGAACTCATCATCGGCGACCGGGCGACGGGCAAGACGGCGATAGCGGTCGACACAATCATCAACCAGAAGGACACCGATGTTATTTCGGTTTATGTCGCTGTCGGCCAAAGGGCCACGGCGATCGAGCGGGTGATCGAGGCTGTCAGGCAATATGGTGCTCCGGAGCGCTGTATCTTCGTCGTCGCTTCGGCTTCTGCTTCGGCGGGGCTGCAATGGATCGCACCTTTCGCCGGTTTCACCATTGCCGAATATTTCCGTGATCGCGGCGGTCATGCGCTGATCGTCATCGATGATCTGACCAAACATGCGGCAACACATCGCGAGCTTGCGCTTTTGACCCGCGAGCCTCCGGGACGCGAAGCCTATCCGGGTGACATTTTCTACCTCCATGCCCGCATGCTCGAGCGCGCAGCCAAACTGGCGCCGGAACTCGGAGGCGGCTCGCTGACCGCCCTGCCGATCGCCGAGACTGATGCCGGCAATCTTTCCGCTTATATTCCCACCAATCTGATCTCCATTACCGATGGGCAGATCGTTCTCAACACACGGCTTTTCGCGGCGAACCAGCGCCCGGCGGTGGATGTCGGCCTGAGCGTGAGCCGGGTCGGCGGCAAGGCGCAGCATCCGGCTTTGAGACAGGTATCCGGGCGCATCCGTCTCGATTATTCGCAGTTTCTCGAGCTCGAGATGTTCACCCGCTTCGGCGGCATTACCGATACGCGGGTCAAGGCGCAGCTGACGCGCGGCGAGCGCATCCGCGCGCTGTTGACCCAGCCCCGATTCTCGACCTTGCGGACGATTGATGAAATTGCCTTGCTCGCCGCGCTTGGTGCCGGTGTGCTCGACGATTTGCCGGTAAATGCGATCCCTGGCCTGCGCACCCGTCTCGCGAGCCATATCGATGCCGAAGTGGGCGAGTCCGCCGCCAAGGCGCTGGCGCAGGACGGCTCACTCGATGATGCGCTGAAGGAGCGGCTGATCGCTGCCGTCCGCTTGCTCGCCCAGGGAGTGGCGCACGGAGTGGTCCAAGGCGCGGTTCGAGGCGCGGTTCAAGAGCACATCCCGGCGGGGGACCAAAAACCGTTGCGGGAAGATGCGCATGTCGGCGCCCATGACAAGGATCGTGGGACAACGGGATCAAAGGCATGACGGAACGGCTCAGCGATGTCGCCGCGCGCATCGCTTCCGTGCGGCAACTCTCCGCGGTCATCACGGCAATGCGCGGCATCGCCGCCTCGCGGTCGCGGGAAGCACGCAGCCGGCTCGACGGAGTCCGCGCTTATGCGCGGACAGTCGGTGAAGCCATTGGCCATGCTTTGGCCTTTTTGCCGGAGGGAACCGCAGAGGTGCCCTCTAGCAAGGGGAGTGGCGAGAAGCGAGCCGGAGTTCATGGCATTATCGCGCTTTGCGCTGAACAGGGTTTTGCCGGGACCTTCAACGAACATGTGCTTGATGCTGCGGACCGCCTGATCAAATTGGAGCCGGGCCGGCCAACGGCATTATTGCTCGTTGGTGATCGAGGATTGATGGTCGCTGCGGAACGTCAATTTACCATTGCCTGGTCCGCACCCATGATTGCTCATGTGGGGCAGGCAGCCTCGCTCGCCAGCCGCATTATCGAGGAACTCTATCGCCGTCTTGGTGCCGGCAACCTGACGCGAATTTCCGTGGTTCATGCGATCCCAGGCGGCAGTGCGGCGGCCGAGGTTACGGAAAAAGTGCTGGTTCCTTTTGATTTCGGCCGTTTTCCGCTCGCCCGTGGCGCAAGCCAACCTCTGATCACCCTGCCGCCGGCGGTACTGCTCGCAAGGCTCGCCGAAGAATATATTTTTGCCGAGCTTTGTGAAGCCGTCATTCTCTCCTTTGCCGCCGAGAATGAAGCCCGCATGCGGGCGATGATTGCCGCAAAGACCAATGTGGCAAAGACGCTCGACGGCCTCATCGCGCGGTCAAGGCAGCTGCGGCAAGAAGAAATTACAAATGAAATCATCGAGCTCGATAGCGGGGCTCGCGCAAATGCATCTTCCTGACCGGGCAAAACGAAACGCTCGCTGTCATGCCAAGCAGTTCTCAATGAGAATGACAGGTTGAGAGCCAGCCCGCGCGGGCGATGGTTTTCCGCTGGACAGCATTCATCCCATCAGGTTGGGATGAATGCGACTTAGCGTAAAGCCTTCTTTATCGGGCGATGACGGACCGGCGCGTGCGTGTGTCGCAATTGCGGAGAGGAGATCGGCTAAAGCGCGGCACCGGAGCGGCATCAGAAATGCCATCTATCGCGCCGAGTTTTACCGCGCTGCGGCGCAACCGGTCTGAGCGTTCGCGCTTCCCTTTTTCAGGAAAGACATTGTGATAGGTGAGTGAATTTGACAGGAAATTTCTGGTCGAATTTTGCCGATTACAGTAAAATTTTATTCTATATAAAAATAATACTTATTTTAGCGATTTATATTTGCAGAAATAAATAAAAATGTCTGATTTTGGCACGATATATATTTATTTTATTCAAATATCTCTTGGGGCGGATCTTTATTACGCCAAAATTTTTACGATATAAATATTTTTGTCTCCATGAGTTCATGATGCAATCTTCTGTTCGTAGACGTGTTTCCCTGACGTTGCTGACGGCTTCGCTAATCCTTGCCAGCGTCTCCGCCTTACCCCATGCCCATGATCAGGCCGCGATCGAGCTCCACTATGCCCCTGAAGAGAATCTCGAACGGATTGACGTTGCGTTGATCGAGGCGGCTCAACATGACATCGATCTGGCGTCTTATGTATTGACGGATGTGGCGGTAATAGAGGCTCTCACCCGTGCCGCCGAACGCGGGGTCATTATTCGTGTTTATCTCTACGAGAGTCAGATTTATGACCACGGCAGGCCTTTTCAGGCACTCCAGGATTTACGCCGCACACGCGGTGTCACGATCAAGGTTAAATCGCATGCTGAACCCTTGATGCATCTCAAATCCTATCAAATTGACGGACGCCTTCTGAGGAGCGGCTCCGCCAATTTCTCGGCGTCCGGCCTCAAGGCGCAGGACAATGACATGATTATCATCAATGAAAAGAGCGTGGTGGATCGCTTTAAAAAGGAATTTGACAGGATGTGGAGCAGAAACAATCATCTCGTTTACAAGGATGTCTATCCGACATTCCGCTGATCACAGATCCTGTGATGGATGCAGACAATCGTCAAAGGTCAAGCTATGTGTCATGCCATCGGGAAATTGTCTGTTAAAATAATGATTGTCGCCGTGATCATCAGCGGCAACGTACATGCTATGGAAGTCCACTATGATTGCAGTCGCGGTTCGGGATTGACCGCGCATTTCTCTGCGCCCAAGGCCGGACCGGGCGAGGCGATGCTGATTTTCGACGGATCGGAACAGAGAATAACCTTGCCGCAAGTCGTCTCGGCTGATGGTGGCCGTTACGCTGATGACGAAATCGAGTTCTGGATCAAAGGTAAAAATGCGACTTTGACTCGCGATGGGCATCAGGAAAGCTGCGTCGCGAAGTGAGGTGCAACAGGCATAAGACATTGCTTTAATTGAAATATTATCGACGGATGATTTGGGTCAATCCCGCCGGGAGAGATTTTTCTTAAAAATCTCCCTCGCACCGGCGGGTTTGCCTAGGGGCTGAACCACATCGATCACCAGGCGTTTCCAAAACATTCGAAGGTTTTTGGAGGGCGTGATCAATGCAACGGCGGCTGGCTAAGACTGAAAGGTATGGGAAAGCCTGTTTCTGATTTCTCGCCAAATCCGTTTCTCACCCGTCGTCATTCATGCCTGCGCTATAGTTCGTTACGCATGATCGGCGCGCCCGGAAGGTTCGATTGTTAATGTCTATCACTTCATTGAGAATCTTTAGGCAATCACTTCCGGCTGAGGCATTATCCGTGCCCGGCAGTCTCTCCTGTTCCGTTTGTATACATCGCTTCAGCTCGGAGAGAAGTAGAAAGAATATTATTAATCAATAAGATATGTGAAAATATACGGAGCGGATTGCGCATATTCAAATCGAATTCAGCGGCAGCGTCACAAGATTTTTTGCCTGCATTAAGCGCTCGCTTCAGGCATGAACAAGAGTTTCTGAAATTTTAGATTGGTTGAAGAAAAAGTTCTTGATCATGCGTGGAGGAGAGTGAAGAATGCCGCCGAATAAGATGAAAACATCCTGATGATACCGGGATGTTTTCCATATTCGCGACGTTGCACTGCGCCGGTTCGGTCACCTTGTAGGAGTCTGTGATTGTTGCAGTGCAATATGGCCGGTTCTAATGGCCAGCTGTATATTGAATGATAAATATAAGACCGAGATAAGTAATAAAACACGTCAGGCAAAGCGCAGCAAATCAGAACAATGCGTTTTGGAGGAAGCTCAATGAGGAAAGTTCGTAGGAAGTCGTGCCGGCATGTGTTGGGTGCGGTGTCTTTTGCCCTCGCCGGCATGGGAACTGTGGTTTCCACGGTGCATGCGCAAGCAGCTGACAGCAAGCAGTCATTGATTGAGATGCAGAAAGACCCTAATCAATGGGTCATTCCGACGGGCACGTATGATAATTGGCGTTACAGCGCGCTCAAGCAGATCAACAGCGACAATGTGAAGAATCTGCAGGTCGCCTGGACGATGTCCACCGGCACGCTTCGGGGTCTCGAGGGGCAGCCGCTGGTGATCGGCAATACGATGTATTATGAAACGTCGTATCCCAATTATGTCTATGCGATTGATCTGGACCATCCTGATCAGATCAAATGGAAATTCATGCCCCCGCCTAACGAGGATGCGCCGCCGGTCGCCTGTTGTGACGTGGTGAACCGCGGTCCCGCCTATGCTGAGGGAATCCTCGTTGCCAATGCATTGGATGGCAAAATTTACGCGCTCGATGCCAATACCGGAAAAGTGATCTGGGTGGCCGAGAATGCTGACCCTAAAAAGGGCAGCACCATGACGAATGCGCCGATGATTGTCGGCAACAAAGTGATTGTTGGTATGTCGGGCGGCGAGTTCGGTGTCCGGGGCTATCTGACTGCTTATGATCTCCATTCGGGCAAGATGCTCTGGCGTGCCTACAGCGAAGGATCGGACGAGGATATCAAATTCAATCCACAGAAAACAATCGATGGTGCCACGGGTAAGCCGGTCGGTGCGGATTCCAGTCTCAAGACCTGGCGGGGGGACGAGTGGAAGGTCGGCGGTGGCAGCACCTGGGGGTGGTATGCCTATGATCCGAAGCTGAACCTCGTCTATTATGGCACGGGTAATCCGGGCACCTGGAACCCGAGCCAGAGGCCCGGTGACAATGCCTGGTCCATGGCGATCATCGCCCGCGATGCCGATACTGGTGACGCCAAATGGGCCTATCAGATGACGCCGCATGATGGGTGGGATTACGACGGCGTGAATGAGATGGTTCTTGTCGATGTGGAAGACAAGGGCAAGACCGTCCCGGCACTTGTTCATTTTGATCGAAACGGTTTCACCTACGTTCTCAATCGCGAGACCGGCTCGCCGATCAAGATCACGAAATATGATTCTTCTGTGAACTGGGCGTCTGGGATCGACCCGAAGACCAACCGTCCTATCGTCAATCCGGATAAGATGACCGAGGCGGACAAAAACGTTACGGACATCTGCCCTTCATCTCAAGGCGACAAGGACCAGCAGCCGGTTTCCTATAATCCGAATACAAAACTTTTCTATGCCCCGCTCAATCATCTGTGTATGAGCTATCAGGCATTCAACGTAAAATATAAAGCTGGCTTCCCCTTCGTCGGCGCGATCGTGAATATGGTTCCGGGGCCGGGCGGCAATCGCGGCAGATTTATCGCCTATAATCCCATGACGGGTGAAACCCCATGGGAAATCAAGGATATGTTCCAGGATTGGAGCGGTGCGCTGACCACTGCCGGTGATGTCGCTTTCTATGGGACATTGACCGGAATGTTCCGGGCCGTCGATATCAAGACTGGCAAGATACTCTATGAGTTCAAAACACCATCCGGAATTATCGGAAATCCGATCACCTATATGCATAATGGCAAGCAATATGTAGCCGTGCTCTCCGGTGTCGGCGGTTGGGCGGCCATCGGTATGGCCAATAATCTGCACAAAGGCAGCGAAGGACTGGGCGCCGTCGGACTGAATGCGTCATTGCCGAATTACACGAATCTCGGCGGTACGCTGATGGTCTTTGCCCTGCCATCCAAAGCCGGTGAATAATTCCGGACTTGATTGAAGCGCGCCCCGGATTCTGTCCGGGGCGATGCCATCTTCGGTTCAGGATGGCATCTATGAGCCTTTCCCGTATCATGAGGGAGTTGCTTGCCATGCGTTTAGGAATATCCACGAGATTGGCTGCCGCGAGTATCTTCTTTACGGCTTGTGCATCGCATATTGTCCTGGCGAAGAATGATGAGGTCGCCGGTGCCGACGCCTCCGCTGTGTCCAATGTTTTGCGAGTGTGCGCCGATCCTGATTATCTTCCTTTTTCCAACCGTAATGGAGAAGGGTTTCAGAACAAGGTTGCCGAAGTCGTCGCGAAGGCGATGGGTCGAAAACTCAGCTATGTCTGGGAGAGTGAGCGTGGTCAGGGAGGATTTACCAATTTCCTGGCTGATACGCTTGATGCGGGCAGGTGCGACGTCGTCATGGATTTTCCCCATGGGGATGAAGAAGATGGTTACACAAAGCCCTATTATCAATCGGCTTATGTATTCGTGACCAGGAAATCCGATAACCGCGCCGTCACCGCCATGACCTCGCCGGCGCTCGCGGAAATGAAGATCGGATTTCAGGATGATACGACGCCCGTTGAAGCGATTAAAATGCTTGGTTTGATTGACAATGCCGTTGTCTTCAATGTTGCCGAAAGTCCAAGGGAATCGCCACGGGCTATGTTGCAGGCGGTTCAGGACGGGCAAGTGGACGTCATGATCACCTGGCAACCGGCAATTGGCTATTTTCTGAAAGACTATCCCGATTTGCGTGTTCGGGAAGTGCCGCCGGAGCAGTATGGACCGGGTCTGCCGCAGGTGAATTACGCCTATAAAATGTCCATGGGCGTGCGCAAGAACGATAACAATCTGAAGGAAGCGCTCGACAAGGTCATCGACACGCATAGGGCGGAGCTTGATGCGGCTTTGAACGATAGTGGTGTGAAATTCTATACGGGGCGTCACTCCGTCAATGAACCATTCTAGGGCGTTGTCGATTACAATCGGTCGCAACGCGATTCAAAACACGCGAGATCCCTTGGCTGTTTGAGCGGAGCCGTGCGGCAATCTTCTGGCCTGCTCCTGCAATCATCACATCCTGGGTTTGAAAGAAAAATCGATGAAATATGGTGCAATGTTACTTGTTTTGGGAGTCGGCGCGATCGCTGCGACGGTCCCGGATTTTGGACTTATCGCGGCATCTGCGGCCGATTCCTCTGGCGCCGCATCCAAGGGAGAAATGATCGCCAAGGGAAGTGACTGTTTCTCCTGCCATGCCATAGACCAGAAGGTGGTTGGCCCGGCGTTCCAGGAGGTAGCCAAGAAATTCGCGACCGATGACAAGGCCGTGGACATTCTGTCCGAGGCGATTGCCAAGGGCCATGTCGGTACCTGGGGCAATATCCCCATGCCAGCGCATCCCCAGCTCTCGAGCGATGAAATCAAGGAAATTGTATCCTGGATCCTCGGTCTGAAATCCGGCCCTGCCACCGGTTCAGCGACACCGGCGGGCGAAACGAAAACTTACACTTACACCGTTGACGGCAAGCCGATTACGGTTGATTTTCCGATCTTCGCGCCCGGTAGCACCACAAAGGTCACGAAGACGGTCTTCCATGGCTATGCCGCTTACAATTCCTATTGTTTCCGGTGCCATGGCGAGGATGCGATCGGCAGTTCCTATGCGCCTAATCTTCGTCAGTCGCTCAACAATGGCATGACGGAAAGCGAATTCACCAATGTTGCCATGGTGGGCCGCAAGGACAAAGGCATGCCGAGCTGGGCGGGCTTCTTTGAACCCGACGAGATTCACGAAATCTATGCCTATGTGAAGGCGCGTGCTGTTGGCGCATTGGGAACGGGGACGCCGGAGAATTGATGGTTCGGAATGAGCTGGATAGAGATCCGCTCGCCGCAACGGCCAGAAGCCTTCCATCCAGAAGTGTCGTCACAGTTGGAATGGGGCTAGCGGATTTGGCGCCCATCTCCGTGGGGGCCGGGACTTTGACAGCTTTCCCGCCAGTTTATCCCAAAGCGCTTATGCCGTGAGGCAGACTGGGTATTGAGCCGAAAAGCGGATGACTGCTTTTCGGCTCGCTGTTTTTAGAAAAGCATAGGGCGTTTCGAGCATCGTGCGAGACGCCACGCGGTAAGACGGCTTGTTATAAAAACCAGCATTCAATGTCGAAGCCACGACCAAAACCTTCAGGCAAACATTACAATTGTTGACTGAAGGTGTTTTAGAGCTTCGGAAGATTTGGATAGGGTCTGCCTAATGCTGACATGATGTGGCAGGGCCGATATCGGCGGTGGTCACGAGATGTTTGACCAGTGTGTTTGAAACGTAATGAGGACCATCGAATAAAAACAGTCTGTGTCCATGCTCAGCCGCGATCTGTGTTTTTAATTCGTCCGCCGTCGCAGCGCGGAACCCACTGCCGATTGCCGGGCGGAACGCCTCGCTGATGACTGCGATATGTTCCTTCCCAAATCGTTTGACGAGCGAATCCGCATAAGCGGCGGCGACCGATGGATCGCGATTATGCGCGCCGACTCCGTCCTGAAAAAGAACGTTGATATCTCGCGGCAGCCAGCTGGCGAGCCAATCGGTAAAATGGCTTGGACCCAAATTGCTGCCATCATAGACGCTTATCCAAAGTGGCCGAGGCAGAAGGGCGAGAATCTTCGGCAGTTCATGGACATTCGCCCAGGTCGGATCAGCTTCGACCGGAAAATAATAGCCTTTGACATTGAGTGGTGTTGGCACATTGGTCAGCCGTGCCGAAAGATGGGCAAGTTTTGCCATATCGTTGCGTGCGGCGGCCTCGGAAAAGGCGCCGGCCAGTCCAAGAATCACACGCTGGGCCCAAGGGGCTTTGGCGATGCGGTGCCAGTCCGGGGTTTGTTCGTAGGGCGACAAGCTTGAACCGTGGACGAATGCCTTGCCATCGACAGCGGTCCATTGCACGAGCAGCGTGTTGACGCCGAGTTCGTGCCAATCTCCATGCGGATTGATCGTCAAATTGTCGGGCTGCCAGACGATGCCTTCGACGCAGCTTCCACCAGACGCGAAAGCGATCTCGCCGATCCCGATCAGGGCCATACTGGCCAAAGCCAAAATCAAGAAGATACTGCGCATCGTTATTTTCGCCCTTCCTTTATGTCTCGCTTGGTGAGACGGGGCTTGCGGTTTCATACCGGTGGAATTGCAGTTTGCTCATTGAGTTCCAATGACGGACTTGGAATGTTACATGATCGTTGCTTTACCGCGCCTCCGTCGTTGGACATAACCAATATATGGCAGAGTTAAAATAAAGACTTTATAATTTCATCAGATTAAAGAGTTATATTATCATAAAATACAACAGATTTAGTGAGGCATTGCGGCGAGGGATTGTCCGTTCAATCCGGTGGGCGAAGCAGCGATTGAAATTTCAGAGGCGTTGATTTGAGCCCGCTGGTTCGGGTGGGATCGGCTTGATAACTTTTGTGTGATAATGCTGTTATAGCAGGTGAAATGAAACGGCAGCAGCTTCGTTCATGGGGAATTGCGCTTGCCTTGCATTGTAAAGGGTTATACAGCCTGAACCGGTCTGTCATGATATGAACTGAGGGGGCTGTGTGCGTGTCATCTGCGTTTTCGGGACGCGCCCGGAAGCCATTAAAATGGCGCCGGTGGTCTCGCGTCTGCGGCGGGATCCATTGATACAGACGACGGTCTGTGTCACAGGGCAGCACCGCGAAATGTTGACGCAGGTCCTTGATCTGTTCGATATTACTCCAGATATCAATCTTGATGTCATGGTTGCGGGTCAGACACTTAACGGGTTGTCTGCGCGTGTCCTGTCGGGGATGGATGATGTTTTCAACTCCATCCGGCCCGATCGCGTCCTTGTTCATGGCGATACGACGACGACAATGGCGGCAAGTCTCGCAGCCTTCCACTGGCGCATACCCATTGGTCATGTCGAGGCGGGTCTACGCACATACGACCTTAAACATCCTTTCCCTGAGGAAATGAATCGCCGCATTGTCGATGTCGCGGCTGATCTTCATTTCGCGCCTACCACGCTCGCCGCGAGCCATCTTGCCTCGGAACAGCTTGCCGGACGCATCCTCGTGACCGGGAATACGGTCATCGATGCCTTGCAGGAGGCGGTCGCGAAAATCAAGAACACGCCCAGGCTGCGCGAGAGCCTGGAAAAGCAATTTTCTTTCCTTGATTCCACGCGCCGGTTGATTCTCGTCACGGCGCATCGGCGCGAGAATTTTGGCGCCGGTTTCGAAGGAATATGTGAGGCGCTGGCTCGTATCGCCGAGCGTTCGGACGTTGAAATCCTTTATCCCGTTCACCGTAATCCGAATGTCACGGGGCCGGTTTTCACGCATCTTTCGGGGCGCGGCAACATCCATCTGATCGATCCATTGTCCTATTATCAGTTCGTTTATTTGATGGAACGCGCGTTTATCATTCTCACGGATTCCGGCGGGGTTCAGGAGGAAGCGCCGACCTTTGGCAAGCCGGTTCTCGTGCTGCGCAGCGTCACCGAGCGGCCGGAGGCCGTCGCCGCCGGTACGGTGCGTCTCGTTGGCACCAATTCCGCCGCAATCGTCGAAGCGGTGATGACGCTCTGCGACGATCCTGCCGCCTACGCGCGCTTTGCCCAAGCGGTCAATCCCTATGGCGATGGCCACGCTGCTGAGCGCATCCATGCCAGTCTGCTCGGCCGGCCCGTTGAAGCTTTCGAGCCAGGCCGCCGCGTCGCTTGAGGCTCGTTTTCCTGCCGCCACCTCACCTTCGGAAATGCAAAACCATGGTTTCATTCCCGTCGTCGCGCCCGCATCAGCGCCATAACGCGCCTTGGTCTGCATTCGGCTCTTCTTGGCGGCGAGCTTTCTTCCTGGCCGTCTCTCTTGTCACAGCTGCGCCTTTCATGCCCTTACCGGAGGCCCTCGCGCCAACGGTGCTGAGGCCGGTGGCCTATGGCGCGGACGATGCCAGCGCCGCTTTTCGCACTCTCGCGGCGCCTGTTACCGTCACACGATCGTTGAGCCTTGCCGATCTCGGTTTCAACGAACCGATCGTGCTCGGTTCGTTCGATGCGCGGCGTGAATTCTTTCTGCCCGTGCCGGTGGGTGTGTCGTTGATCGACCCCGCCATTGATTTCACGGGCCATTATCTGCGCGTCGATGGCGGCAAGACCACGCTGTTGCTGTCGGTTGACGGCTTTCCGGTCGCTGGCCGTGCGCCGAGCGTAGATGCCGGGGCCGTCTCCGTTTTCCTCGGTGTTGACGGCAGTCCACGCAAGAGCGGCTTTCTGCGCCTCGGTACCGCCTGGAGCTCTGTACTCGAGGGCGATTATTGTGGCGATGAGCGGGCGATCGGCAATAATTTCACGATCGATCAGACGACCCGCTTTACTTATTCGTTCCAGAGCACCGGAATCGACACTTTACTCGTCGCCTGGAGCGCGCTTCCGGCGCATCCGGTGGTGTTGATCGGAGGCCGCAAACTCGGCCAGGATGCTTATGATGCCGCCTGGCGGCTGGTTCTGGCGCTCGAGCGGCTTGGCAAAAGTCCCCATATCCAGCCGTTTCCGTCTGTCGGCGAAACGATCAGCCTCTCCGATCTTTCCCTTCCCGAACCGCTCGCGAAACTGCCTTCCTTTGCTGCACTCAAGGCGTCAGGGCCGCATAAGATCGCATCGCAGGGCGAACTCGGTGCTTTGATCGTGCTCGGGCGTATCGACGCCGATCTTGCCGTCGCCGATCCCTCCCTCATGAGCGCCATGGCGGCGGCGCTCTCGGCGATCGAGCAGGAAGCCGTGGCCGCCGGGGCGGGGGATGCTTTCTCCGAATGGCGCAAGGCCGCTGCATCGCTCGGCGAGGCCGTGCCGCCTCAAGAGATTGCTCTGCGCCGCTTCGCGGCTCGTCCGGTCATCGCCATTGGCACGCAGGCGGCGTCGAAGGCCTCGGCTTTGTTCGATGTTTTCTGGCGGCAGATCATGGTCGCGCGGTCGCTGGGCGTTGAGGCCGCGACTTTACCGCAGGATCACGGCGACTTCGTCGCGCTTACGGGATTGAGTCATGCGCCGGCGTCGTTCGACGTTGTCGCGCGGGGAGAATGGACGGTCAATTTCGCTATCGGGGCAGGTGCCCTGCAAGGTAGCTCGCCGAAAGAACTCTTGATCGATATTGCCGCCGCGCCGGGTGCGTCGGAATCCTCTCCGGTCGCTTCGGTCTTCCTCAATGGCTATCTGCTTGCCTCGCGCCGGCTGAATGCCAACGGAAAGCCGGAACGGCTCGCTGCCACCATCCCAGCCTATGCGCTGGCGCCGATCAATATGCTGCAGGTGCAGATTCAGCGGCAGCCTTCCAGTGATCGATGCCGCGAGACGCCGCAGCCATTCCCCGTCTCGATCCTGCCGTCCAGTGCCATCCGGCTTGGTCCTCCGCTCGCGGGCCGGGGTTTCCTGAGCCTGCGCGAACAGCTTGGCGGCGAGGCCGAGCTCATTCTGCCGCGCGCCTATCTTGAGGACGCGCCGGGAACGCTCGGCAATGTAGCACGCATAGCCAATGCCGCAGGCCTCTCGCCGAGCCATGCGGGTCTGATTCTCGTCTCCGGCGAGGCTGCCGCCGCAGCGCCGCAGCATCCTTTCCTCGCGATGGATGTCGCCCCGCCGCAGACCGTTTCCAGCCTGCAGGTCGTGCGTGGCGACGGCCGCCTGGTCATCCCGTCGCAGCCCGATCGGCCCTTGCTCGACGTGTCGGGTCTCGACCGCCTGGCCGTCATCGAGGTGGCACGTTCGGATCAAGCGGCGGGCCTTCTGTTTCACCGGGTTGGAAGCTCCGCGCCACGCATTGAAAAGCCCTTCCTGTTGCGCCACGGCGATATCGCCATTCTCACCGATCAGGGCGTCGCGGCCGAATTTGATCGCCGCGATCCGGGTGCTGTGCTTCCTCCCCAAGATAATATTCCACAAACGGGGGTCGATGCGCTGATTCAAAACCCGCGGGAATGGGCCGTGCCTGTCGCGCTGGGGACCGGCTTTCTTTTCTTGATCCTGCTCTTTGCCGCTCGCCGTGCACGCCGCCGCGCGGCTGAACGGGAGAATTGATGCCGCTTTACTGGCCCTTTTTCATCGCCGATTATTCCAGCGCGCTGGAACGTGCGGTGATCGCCTGCGCAATCGTCATTTTCATTTCGAGCGTTGACGATTTGTTCGTCGACGCCTGTTTTTGGGGTCGCAAGGCGTGGTTCTTCCTGCGCCGTCAATCATCGGACGAGGCACCTAGTCTCGCCGAGATCGAAGGCAAGGCCGAGCAGCCGATCGCCATCATGGTACCGGCCTGGCTCGAATATGACGTCATCGCCCGTATGGTCGAGACCATGGTCGGCACGCTCGATTATGCGCATTACGCTATCTTCGTTGGTGTCTATGCCAATGATGCGCGCACGGCGGCGGAAGTCGAACGTATGCGCCGGCGTTATCCACATCTCGTCCGTGTGACCGTCCCGCATGGCGGCCCGACCTGCAAGTCCGATTGTCTCAACTGGATCGTCCGCGATATTCTCGCGCATGAGCAGACGCATGGTGTCGCCTTTGCCGGTGTCGTGTTGCATGACAGCGAGGATGTCGTTCATCCGCTCGAGCTGCGGCTCTTCAACAGCTTTCTTCCGGGTACCGATCTTATCCAGATCCCGGTCATGTCGCTCGAACGTGAATGGTATGAGCTGATTGCCGGCACTTATATGGACGAGTTCGCGGAATGGCACGGCAAGGATCTCATCATCCGTGAGCGTCTGTCCGGCATGGTCCTCTCGGCGGGCGTCGGCACCTGCTTCTCGCGCCGCGCGCTTCTGCTGTTGTCGCAGGAGCGTGACCAGCAGCCGTTCAATGTCTCCGTTCTCACCGAGGATTATGATATTGGCGTGCGGCTGGCGGAATATGGCATGCGCTCTGCCTTTTGCCGTTTTCCGGTTTCCTTTGTCACCCTTCGTCACCGCTGGTTCGGCTATGGGCGGCGTGAACCCATGCGGCTTGATGCGCCGCTTTGCGTGCGCGAATTTTTTCCTGATACTTTCCGCACCTCCTACCGTCAAAAGGCGCGCTGGACGCTCGGAATCAGCTTTCAGGGCTGGCGGGAGATCGGGTGGCGCGGATCGCTGGCGACAAAATATTTTCTCTATCGGGATCGCAAAGGGCTGGTGACATCTCTCGTCGTGGTTCTCGCCTATTTCGTGACGGCGCAGATGATCGTCCTTTATGTCATCGCGATGTTCGGCCTGTGGCCCGGCCGTTATCCCTCGCTGTTCCTCCTGCATCCCGTGCTGTTCTGGTTGCTTGCCGCCAATGGCGTGGCGCTCTGTCTGCGTCTTGTCCAGCGTTTCTATTTCACCCGCCAGCTCTATGGCTGGGAACATGGTGTGCTCTCGTTGCCGCGCGCCTTGATCTCCAATTTCGTCAATTTCGCCGCGACCGTGCGCGCTTGGCGGTTGTTTCTGTCCAATCTCTTCTTCGGCACACCGCTTGGCTGGGACAAGACGATGCACTTCTATCCTTCCGCCGAGGCGATTGGTCATGTGCCCCATTCCCATAGCGCGCTCGACGAGGAGACCATTGCCGAGGCGGTCGCCTATGCGTTGCAGGTTCCGCGCGTGCATCTGACGGCACTCATGGTCCGTAACGGCGCCGCGGGCCTGCCACAGCATCCCTGGCACCTTTGGCACGCGGTTCCCTATCGGGCGGAGGGGGAGACCCGTCTTTGCCTTGCGATTGCGGCTCCTTTGTCGCCGTTCGCGGCAAAGGAATTGGCGGCGCACTTCCTTCCAATTCCCGGCCTCCGTATTGCCCGCGAGAGCGAGATTGAAGCCGCCCTGCGTCTCCTCGACGGTGAGAGCACCGCTTTTGGAGCGATTGGCCGGCAGAAGGGTGCCGCCAGGGGTACCTTCATGATCGACCATGGATTTGTCGACAAGGCACGTCTGGCCGAGGCGCTTGATGAATACGACCCGGAGGTGGATGGGCTCGTCGGTGAATATCTCTTGCGCAGGGGGGTGTTGACCTTGACCATGATCGAGGCGGCGCTTGCAGCCCAATATGCGGCTCAGCCTGAGGGGCAAACGCCGGTGGCAGCGCATCAGATCGCGCAGGATGGCGCGCCATGAAGGGGAGGCAGCAGAACGGCTCGCGCCCCCGGCCCGGCAGTTTCACCATTCTTCGCAGCCATCTGTTTGGTCTGTGCGGTGCATTCGCGGCTGTTGTCGCAAGCCCGGGAGAGGTCATTGCCCAGGCAGATGTGGTGCCGCTGCCCTTATCTGGGCCAGCCTTCCGTCTTGCCGAGGAAGCCCAACTGGCTTTGACGCAGGGTGACTATGACAAAGCCCTCGCGTCTGCGCGCGAGGGGTTGCGCCAACGTCCCGACGCCCCGCAATTCCGCCTTTATATCGTTCAGGCACTGGAACGTTCCGGCCGCCTGGACGAGGCCGAGACGGAGGCCGACCGCTTCGTCGCTGGTGGCGACGGCAGCCGTGCTTTGCTCGCGGTTCTCGCCGAGATCCGCCGTGTGCGGGGAGCAGGTCGGGAAGGCCAGGAAAATGCCGGGAAGGCGCCGATAGAGCAGGGGAAGGGCGAAGCCGCCCAGCTTTCTTACAAATCCGCGCAGGAGGCATTCGAGGCCGCGCATCGCGCTTTCGCCCAGGGGGATTATGCTGCGGCGCTCCTAGCTGCGCGGCAGGCGGCAGCAGGCTCCTCCGACCAAACCTATGCGGATTTCCTCAAGGATATGCAGGATGTGCTCGCGGCGACACGGCCGGGGAGTGAGTTGCCGTCGTTTCAGGCAGCCGAGGGCGCCTATCGTGCCTTCGCGCAAAGGAATTATCGCGAGGCTCACGAACGGGCGCAGGAAGCGGTACGGCTTGAGCCCGATAATCCATCCTACCAGAAACTGCTGGCGACGACCGAGGCGGCTTTGCTGCGGCCACCGGAAAAAACAGTTCCGCCACCGCCTGGCTATAGGGCGGCTGCGGCCGCCTATGGCGCCATGCGCGAACACGCTTACGCGCGGGCGGCTTCCCTCTCCGCAATGGCGGTGCGAGAAGCGCCGGGCAACGCCGCTTACCGGGCGCTTCTTGTCGATGCTTTGACGAATGCGGGGCGTCTCGGCGCGGCGGAACAGGCGGCCGGCGTGGCTCTCACCGCTCTTGGCCCGGCGCCGCGTCTTTATGCCATGAGGGCAAATCTGCGCCTGAGGCTCAAAAAGCCGGCCGAGGCGGCAGAGGATTTTGCGGCGGCACTCGCCTTGCCAGGTGCCAGCATTGCGGAACGGCGTTCCTGGCGGGTGGCGCGTGTTGAGGCATTGATTCAGGCGGCCCGGAGTGAAGAGGCGCTCGCAGCACTGTCAGCCCTCGACGGCGATGGCAGTTTCGATGCCTCCATAGCGCGCGGCAATGTCTATGCGGCCTTGCAGCAGGAAGCCCGGCGGCCGCGTGCCATTCCCTTTTTCAGTGGTTTTGACGCGGGAATCGATCCCGTGGAACGCGCGCCCAGCGCGTTGTCCGGCGGGAACGCGGAGGTCTTTGGCGCATATGCCCTTGCCGCGTTTAACGCCGCAGCGGAGAAGGCGCATACACGAAGGCAGAAAGTTGCGGCGCTCGGCGGTCAGGTCGGCGCGTTGAACGCACTTGGCGAGTCAAATGCGGCGCAGAGCCTTTATGAAGGGGCTGAGCGGGTGGGGCTTCTCGATGGTCTCGACGGGCTGGAACGGGCCTATCTCGCCGAAAGGGCGGGAGCCCATGTCGAGGCAACCCGCTTCTTCGCCGAGGCGCGGGCGTCAGGAGAATTGAAGGGTAATGGTTTGCTCGACGCTGGCTATGCGTCGATGCGCGCTTTCGACAATCAGGCGGCAATCGACTTCTTCAAAGCCGGTGTCGATGCTGCGCGTTCGGGGGTGATCAGCATGACGCCGCAGCAGATCTTTCAGGTCAAGCGGCAGATTTCAGACCTGGACCGGCAATGGGGTATCAATGCCGTGGCTGCTTATGGCGCCGTGGGCACGATACCGAATTTTCTCGTACCCTTGAGCCGCAGCACCGGCGATGTCGCGCAGGTTGGCGGTGAGGTTTACTGGCGTCCTCCGGCCATCGGCTATCGCGACCGCACGATCGTCGAACTTTTCGCCCGCGCTTTCGAAACGGTCTACGACCAGACGGGTGGAGCGACTGGAACGAAGACGATTCAGGTCTTTGCAGGTGCGCGGGGCAAGCCTTTTGCCGACCTCAATCTCATTCTGGAAGGCGCGCATATGTGGAACCCCGGCGGCTACGGGCCCGCAAATGAATGGATGCTGCGCGCCGCTTTCTCGCAGGGGGAAGGGCTCGACCTGCGTTATGACATGCCCTCATGGTTCATGTGGAATTTCTATGGCGAGGTGGTCCGCTATGTCGTGAGCGCGCAGACGATCGCCAATTACGAATGGCGAGCCGGCGAGAGTTTCCGGATTGATGGCGTCGCAGATGGGCTCGTGCTGACGCCGCATGTCGCTCTTGGCGGCCGCTACGATAATGTTTACGGCACGCCGTGGGCGCTCGGCATTGGGCCTGGAATCGCGGGCCGGTTGTGGTTTCGCGGCGATGATTATCATGCGCCCCATTCTTTCGTCGATGTCAGTGTGCAATATCGTTTCCATCTTGCCGGCGGCCAGAATGCTCGCGGGCTTTTCGCGCAGATCAGCGTTGCTTATTAGGACAAATCGGGAGAGCCCGATCCGCCGCAGGTACCCCGGTCCTGCGGGATCATAGGAGCGGGCGTGACGTCGCCAGCTGAATGCATCAAAGCGGATAATATGGGCTGCCATCTTGCTATACAGAACGGCGTGTACAGCATCGATTTTCCTGACCGCTATTGGGCGTAATCAAGTACACGCATTCTCACAGATTTGAAAGTTTTGAAAATCCTAGATGTGCGCCCACCCGGACGGAATCGTTAATGCTACGCATAATGTGTTTTCCGTTCTGTCGAAAGAACTGTGAGACGCTTTGACTGTCGAGTGCACTCACATTGAAATTTGTTGAATGCTGGACAGTGACCGGGCCACGGTCGCTGCTCGACAATGCGGACCGCATCATCGCCGCGGGACCTGCCGGAATAATCATCTCGCCCTGATGTACTTGCGCAACCATATCATTCGGCAGGGACCATGCGCCAACGGCAAAAGATGGCAAGGCGCTTGCCGCCGCCAATACTGTCGCTTCACCCGCTGCTGCAGGGCCAATCGCCGCCGGACCCAAAACAGGCGATAAGAAGCCGAAAATACCGGCAAAAGTCTGGCTCGCCGAGGCCAGAATACTTTTAAGGACGTTGGTAAAAGTACCGGCCATCGAGACGGAGGAGGCACTGCTTTCCAATGCCGAGCGGGCACTCGTGCCCGCTGACACCGCGCTAGTTTTGACGCTTTCGCTCACGACGGATGCTTGTGCTTGCGCCATCGTGCCTGCCAACCACTCCGCCACTGTGCGTACTCTCGCCTGCACGAACATTTCAATGATCTGGAGCAGCATGCCGCGTACAGATTCTTTCAGGGTTCTTTGTCCCTCGAGCATGCCCATGAGGGATTTTGTCGCATTGTCTCCAATCATAACGAAACTGGATCTGTAGTCCCGAACCAATTGACGATTGATATCCTGCACATCACGCAAATGCTCGAGGTTAGCCTGACGCTCCACGCGAACCTGCGTATCGCTCAGGCGATTATATTCAACCGAACCTTGATTTTGAAGTGCCTTCAATGCCTCGTAATGAGCCTTGATTGCGGCAAGCTTATCGGCATTGACGCGTTGCAATGCAGATAATTCCTCTTGATAGCCTAACTGATAATCCTGGGCTTCCTCTCGGATCAAGGCGCGCCGAAAGTCCGTCTGACTCATGAGTGCACCATAGCGTTCCGCCTCTGTGACCTGCGCTGCCGTATTTGCTTGTTGCAAACGTTCCAGGTTTTGGTTCAATTCCACGGAAGAAACCGTGATTGCCTGGATGGCTGAGGCCACTTCCAAGGAATTGCTTTTCGATTGCGCGAGATTTTGCGAGTAGCCCTGAACGCCTGTCTTGGCGGAATCAAATATAGTATTGAGCTGGTTAAAAGAATTGGAGGTCGTTTGCGCCGCATTTTGCGCCGAGCTACCGACATTCTTCAGCCGGTCGGTTGCTTCCTGGGTAGCGCTGCGCAATGCGGAAACATCCGCGCTGAACTTGATTGCTATTTCGTTATCAGCCAAATGCCAACCCCGCATTAAAAGGGAATTCGGATGTCCTGGAAATTCTCTGCCGGAAGAAATGTTTGTTCAAGACATGCAAGAGAAGATGTGGTTCGCAAAAAAAATACTGACACCTGCTTTACTCAACAAAGGCATTGCAGTCCAAAGCTGCGGATTCTTGGAAAAACTCGGCTGGCCGCCGGAACCGCGATCGGCCGAGTTTTATCTAAGTCCGTATCAAAGTATGGAAACGTAAATTATATAAGGTTACGCAATAAAGCCGTTCGGAAACCGTTGAATCAGATCTCCGATACCACTTGGATCTTTGTCACCGACAATTACATCCGGTTTTCGGCGTGATGTTTGGGATCCGATCTGATAGATAGCACAAAAAATTTCATGCAAAGGTGGCGTCTCTCGCCAGTATGCAAACAGATTAATCAGATCGGGCATCGCCATATCATCTATCTGTGTGCTGGACCAGCCGAGCACTGTCGTCAGGCGCGCGTAGATCCATCGCCAGTCTGTGCCGGGCTTTCCCCGGCACGATCCTCCCCCGGCTGAACCTCCCTGATAAATCCACCGAGCTGCAGAATCGTGCTCATAGCCACGCTGATTTCATTGGCGTCGGTTTCAATATCTTCCAGCGCCGGAACATCCGCGGGAAAATCCCGCAAAAGGGCGACGCGAAGGATCGCGAGGGCTGTCGTGATCGTACCTGCGCCGTCGCTTGCGAGGAGAACCGGCTCAATTGCCTGCACCTGTCCCAAGGTCAATGGCCGAATAGTCCATTCCTTGTGACCAAGACGGATTTGCTTTGCATTTGTCCTCATCATATCAGGATACCTCGGAGAACGACCAAGTCATGACGTTGCCTGCAGCGTCCGCGAAACACGAAAACTCAAAGTCGGGCATGGTGAAATCCTCCAATTTTGTGGCAAAGGAGAATTTGCTTGCCGTGCAGGCGTTCAGCTTGAGTGACACGCTCTGCCCATTAAAACTTGTATAAAACTGGCATTGGAACATCGGTGTCGTGCCAAGAAGCTGATTTTGAATCGTAAAGCTCTGGCCGGTTGCTGGCATATCATAGGTGTAGGTAATAAGAATTGTTTTGCCGACGTCGGCCGTGGCAAAGGTATAAACGCCCGCGTTGATGGAATATTGCCCGGTGGTTGGCGTATCGGCCACTTTTACGAATGGAAGACCAGTTGCTGCGGAAACGACACCATAATCATCTGCAAATGTTTGCTGATAATTTACATTGGTATCAAGCAAGCCGGTATCAAGGATTGTGTGCTGTTCCTGGAATTGCGTCGCCAGCTGTCCCGCTTTCGGCGTAACCCCGTAAAATAGATGAGCCATCGCCAATCCCGAAATTCTGGCGAGAGTCGCTTTGCCTGTTGTTTTGATGGTTCCACGCGCAATGGCGACTGGACGCTGATTTTGTCCGTAAAGCTCTTTGATGGTTGGCGTTTCGTCTATGGAGACATCCTGTATGAGACCAAAATTGACGGGTGTGGCGTTTGCGATATCCGTCCGCAGGCCATAAAGAATGCCGGATCCAAAGCTATAAATAGACATAATCGATGTTTCCAGTTTGGCAATAAATGACAAAGGGCGTTAGGGGAGTAGTATCTGGATCGGAATGATGAGAAGCCCGTCGCCGTCAAGATCGCCCGGGTCCTTGAAAACCTCCCCTTCGACACGGCAATGATGCACAATTCCACCAAGGGTTTGGCGGCCGGTTTGAATATCTGCGCCGACCGGCTGAAGCGCACTGTCGATGGCATCCATTATATTGTTCAAATCGATTGAGCCGTCGCTGTCATGCGCATTTGTATAAATAAACAGACGTATTTCTATCGTCCGCTTACAATTGACCCCACTATAATTATATTGCTCGCGGCCTCCCTCAAAGACAAAGAGCGCAGGACGCCGGTTTTGTGGAACATCAGACCAAAGTTTCAATCTCCTGGAAGGGGCTGAGTTCCATGGATAAGCTGTCTGCAGAAGCCCGGATAAAGCAATGATTGCATCTTCTCTTCCGCTCATAATAGAGCCTCATCGATCGCAGCATATGCCATGGCCATGAGTTCCCCTTCAAATTGGGAGGGAACCTGTTCTGTCGCCGCAAAATTCTTTTGGGCAATGTTGGGCTTTCTAAACTGCGTCAGAGAATGCGATTTCAATGGTGTGAGAGAGACGCGCGATTTCCCATTCAATGCGCGGTTGGCAGCCGGAAAACCGGGGCGCCCGGAATTTCCCTTCACGGAACTCCATTTCTCTTTGACGATCGTCGCCGACAATTGGTCATCGTCGGTGACAATGAACATATCGAAAGGATCTCCCTTACGACCTACCTTTGCTTTCGAGGCGTTGAGGCGATCGAAAATATTTTTTTTTATACCAGCGGGAAGGTTTAGAATTTTTTCATATGCAACAGTGTCATTGATAGCCGTCATGCGTGTCGCTACATCACTTTCATATATTGACGTAAGATGCCGTCTACGAAATCTGGTATCGCCTTGACGAGATAGGAAACAGTCTCTTGGCCTCCCAGAGACTTTGATGAGTAGCCGATCCGATTCAAATAAGCTTGTCTATCGGCAATCCAGTCCATTGCTACCAAGGCAATGTCCGCTGGTATATATGCATAGGTAATTAATAATTGAGTGCCAATATCGGCGGTGGAAAACAGATAATTTCCTTGATCTACCGTATATTGGCCGGATTGAGGATTGCTGGTTACTGTCGTAAACACGCGGCTGTTCGTATCAACAACAAAAATGTCTTTCGCCCACGCGCCGTAAGGTTGTTTCACCGTAACCGCACACGCCGCTGCCGAGGAGAGATTAACGGCTTCGTTTACCTGGTAGCCAGCGGTATAAGCAATTTGGATATTCCCGATACCGTGGTGGCATCTAACACCGCGAAGCGTCACCATTTGGGGCTTGCCTGGCGGTTGCTCGTCAAACTCATCGAGAATGTAGCCAGATCCGCACCATGAGATATCGGTATCTGTTCGAATCGGGGAAATTAAATGGCCGTTGATTGTGAGGGAGGATATGGAGGTTACTGGCCAATTATCCAGGAAAAAGGCACTCTGGCCCATCCCGTTTCGAACTTCTAGATAAGGTGTTGGGAGCAGATTTCCCCTATTTAATCTTGTCAGAATCGCGCGGCTTACGGATGTTATGAGGGTTTGTATACGTAAATCATCTGTTGTCTGCGATAAAGACATATAATTTTTATAATCTGAAAGACTGACAAGATCGTAGATCGACGCCATACAGCCTCACACACTCAGGGTTTGAGGCTGACGTTCTGTCAGCCTCTTTGGGGGGTGATGCGAAATGGCGTCAGCCGTTGCCGATATTGGTGATGACAGCCATGCTCGGCGGGAAATAATGCTGCAACACCTCGTCAGCGTAGACACCATATTCATATTGACGTGACCGCAGCGGCCACTCGATCTGGTAATAGTCCTGTCGCGTTCTGATCTGCATGACATTGCCGACATTCGACAGAGGATAGGGCAGCTGACTTGTCGTCATGAGAAGCGTCCCCGAGGGCATATTTGGATGAATTTTGATGTCGAGGACGGATCCACCCTGCATCGAAAAGCGATTGAGGTAGGTGCGCACCATCACGCCACCACCAATCATTCCCTGTTCCGAATTGAAGACAAATCGTTGCGCAGAATTTGCTGAGGCGGAGAGAATCTTTCTCGATATATTGAGAGCCTCCTGACTGCTCACCCAGATCGTATCCGGTGACAAGCGTAGATTATCCCACAGTGATTTGAGTGCCGCATCAATTTCGACAATTCCGCCGGCACCATCCCCGGAAAGTGGCGTGCCGACCCCCGGATCTCCTGCTCCCTGGATGGCATAATAAGCCCCCGATTGAGGACGCATCGCCTGCGTGAGCAGGCCATCAAATGCAAGGTTGTTTACGGAATAATCAGTGGGATCGCTGCTTGAACTATTGTTCAGCGAGGTTGCTTTCATCGTACCGGTTGCAGGGTCGGTGATGATCACAGAGTTGATCGAAGTGATGGCACCCAATGTTTCCTGGTTCGCCGCCCCCCAAAACCACGCATAGCCCAGGGCACCGGAAACCGGAGGAACGTTTGCCGTGAGAGAAGAAGTCGAGCCAGAGGTGGTGATCGTTGCGCTCGGGCTTTTGTAGCCGGCACCGCCGCCGAACGAATCTGTCGAACCATCTGCGTTGGCGCGCTGAATATTTTGTTGAATACCGCCAACGACAGAGGCGTTGATCATTCCATCGTGGGATAGCGGAACGACAATGACAGACCACGTCTGGGCCGCAAGCGATCCTCCGCTCGAAAGGGCTTTGATGGTGGGAGCGGTAATTGAACCAAGCGGCAGCGAGTTATTGCCACCAAGAATCATGCTTTCTTCCGCGAGCATGAGCGACTCAAGGCCAGTTTTTGCGGCGAGCGCGCGGATGTCGTCAAAGCCCTGAGCAGCGTAAAATGCTTCAAAGGAGGCAGTGCTTTCTATACCTATTCCTTTGTAAGTGGCGACGCGGTCCTGCGTTGAAATCGTCTGAACGCCACCGCGGTTCGATTCTGATACTCCTGGCCGCATTCCACCCGCGTTGATCGCCGTAATGGCCCGCCAGGACGCTTGAATACCACCCTTGCCAGAAACACGGGGAATGATATTGCGGAGCGGAGTGAGAACAGGATAAACAAGCTTGGCGCCAAGTTCGAGATCATAATACGTCAGTCCGCTTAGGGCAGAGCTGCTCTGAGTGAATGTCCCATTCTTGACGAAGCGTGGATCATTGATCGCGGGCGCGACCTTGAGCTTTTCGAGGACATCCAGGGCAGTAGACGTCATACAATTCTCCTATAAATAGTTCGAATTTTAATAATAATCTGAAATATAGATGGGATTCTGGTTGCGTGTGGGATGAGAAAAGCCCAATCTCACGACGTTTTTCGCGGAAAAATGCTCGGTAAGAATCTTATTTCCGACCGAGGCTTACCGGTGAGCCAAGCCCATTTTTTTTGGCTGGTTCAGCAGATATTTGAAAATAAACATTTCTCGTTCTTCTGATTTCATCTGACTGAATGCTTGATCGAGATCATCGACATTCCACCCGCTTGTGTCTTGTGCTTTGCTTAAGGGCCGTGTCTCGGTCGTAAATGGCAGAGGTTGTGGCTGAGACTCGATCGCCTCGAGCCGATCAGACATTTTGTGTAACGTCGGGAGTAATTGATCCTCGATGAGCTGATGTGTCGTATTGGCTAATTCCACAGCCGCAGTCAAAGCCTTTTCCAGGTGCTGATGCTTATCTGACTTCGGTGTTTTTGTAGCATCCGCAATTTTTGGAACGGTACGGTCATCTTCCGCGACACGATTGTTGTAAAGACGCGTTTTTGCCAGAAAGGTATTCAGGGAGAGAGGCAAAATTTTCGTGAGCGTCGAGTGTCGATTACGTAGGTTTTTTTGGGTGGGCTCACCGTCTGAACTTGCAGCTTGTACAAAATCATCAGGACAATCGACAAATAACTGGGCGATTTGGCCCGTGAGAGCGCTAGTGAGAATTGTGCAGAGACTCTTAATATAGTCAGCGAATTCCGCGTGGTTGATCGAGTCTTGTGTGTCTGATGAAGGTACGAGTGATATTTCCTCTGAAATGCTTTCCAATTCCTGGATAATTGTTGTCACTTTGCTCCAGGACTCCAGAATGACAGTATCCAAACAGATCTGACCTGCATCAACAGCGTCATTTTCCGGCTGCAATCCCTCAAGCGTTGGATCCTGAGTTCCTATTTTAAACGTTCTTTCGATCATTTGACCGCCGGCTTTGATGATCTGGAACGTAGCAGTCGGTAGGCATGGCATGTCCACCAAGGAGATCTCGTATGGGTCTGCGGTATATCGAGTGACACCATTGTCATCGATCCATCGCTTTGCATAAACACCGCCCTGACTAAAGCCGGTATAAACTCCTTCCTCGACTTTCTTCCATTCGGAATCATCGATGATTTTGGCGCAAATTTCTATTTGCTTTGCGTCGTCATCAAATGAAATTGCTATGATTTTGCCGACGGCAAGGTCACGATGCATAGCGCGAATATTGCCCAATGACTTACCGTCGCTTGCCTGGGCAATTGCCTGAGACCATTGCTCATACAAAGGCTTCGTTGAAGCATAGTCGCAGACTTCTCCGGAGCGATCGATCTTTTCGGCGGTAGCGATCCCGAAGACAAGCCGCTTTTCTTGATCTATTTTTGTGAGGGGGACAAACAGCAAAGGATGCGACATCGTTATCCTGTGTATATTTCATGTCGGCGAGTCAATATTGGAGTTCTGTTCTCTGGTGGATTGGGCGTCTCCAAATATTTGTAATGGTACATATCCGTCGGTTGTCAGGACCATCGGTCTGTCGGCAGCATTTTCCGCTAGAGGAGCCAATCCCAGCTCGGATCGCGCTTCGTTGATCGTCATGACGCCTTTGCTGATATATTCGGCGAGAATAGTCGCGCGAACGGCGGGATCCATTTTGGTGTCACTGCCCCAGGAAAACTCCAATTCTGGAGCGCCGAATTCCTTCTCGATGATTTCATCGATAAAATATTTGAGCCATGACAGAAGAGGATATAAACCTTCCTCCTCAGCGAGATCCTTTTGAGTTTCTGCTGTCGCCCGATTGACTTGAGTAACCAGCATTTGTGGCGATAAAGAAAAAGCAAAGCAGATAAGACGAGCAAGCCATTCGTCGAACAGATTTTTGAGTTCTGGTTCCTGTGTCTGAATAAAGGTCTTGGCCACGCCTCCGGGAACAAATTTGGCTTTCCGTCGACGTCCTTCGACACCGTCAAAATAAGCATCCCAATAGCGTTGGTAACTAGCAATTTGATCGGGGGTCCAGGTTTCTGGAACACCAATTAATGAAGCCGGGATATTACCTTCTGTGTAATAATCGAGAATAAATGCCTGGCGTCGTAACGCTATATTGACGGTTGAAATAATCTGCTCGACGGGGCTGTAACCATAGACACGATGTGTGCGCGCATTTCGGGGGCGGTAGATCAGGTCACGTATTGTGTAATCAACAGCGGGCAGGCCTTTGAGAATTTGCTGGTAGGCAACGGGATAAACAATTTCACCGTTTTTATAGAAGGGTTGCGGGATGCGCCCCCAATCGTCGATGACGGGCTTGATTGTTGCGCCGTCAATCGGCATCAGAGAGATTAGGCGTCCGCCCCGATCCCGATGCATATAGATTGTCGCAGCATCGATAACAAAAAGATCTTCCAGGATCATACGGAGCCATGTGTCCCATGTATGGTGTCCGTCTGGTCTATAAAAAAATCGATTGATTTGTTCCAGCTTTGCAGAATCGAACGCGCCGGCGACCCGCGGCTTGATCGACCATTTCAACCGGACAACCTGATCTTTACGAGTTTCAATGGCCAAACGCAGGAGATCATAGCCATCAGCAAATGCGCGTAATTCCGGGAAGCCTATTGTATTATTGAATCGTGTACTTGACGAAAGGTTGTATCCGGGCTGAAAATCCCATTGGCGTCCTGAGACTTCGGGTGGCGCTATGGGAGGCATTGGTCGCTGTGGGCCAAACCAATCTGAAGTCCCTTCAGACGAATTTTGAGAATATGAATTATTGTAATGAATGCTGATCTGATAAGGTGACAAGGGGATACCCTGAATACCACGGCGTTCTACCATTGATCGAAGCATCCTTGTTTTTTATAGATTGATTTCCTGCGGGAGACGCTGCAGTGGCACCGCTGACGGTGTGCTCATAATTCATAATTGTGATAGATTGGACTATCCGCTATTCAGGAAATGGACTTTTGTCGGCTATGCGTCTGTAGAACTCGATAATACCTGTATCGTTAGAACTGCAGAGTAAATAAGTCATAGCATGGATCATAGCATCTGCATGATCTGGTGAATCTGTTCCGACATAGCCATGGGTTGTGAAATGACATAATTGTTCTTCGAGAACGGGGAATCGTCCTGCATGATGTATAAGACCACGCTGATATAACACAGAAATAGGTTCGGCACGGATCACCTTTCCTCGTGAAGCTGTCACCATCCTTATGGGCACATTCGGATCTGCGGCGCGAATGACAGCCTCAACCATGGCGCCGCCGAAATTTGATTCTGCGACGATACAATCGGCGTGGTACTCATGATAGGCTTGTATAGCGATACGACCCCAGACGGAGGGCGCATCTCGTAATGATCGATCGGCGAGTATGAAGCCCTTTCCGTTTCTGCCCCGGGCGGCGACGATGATCCCAATTTCGTCCGAACTCATATCCTGGCTATTTGATGCGCCGGAAGGATCGACAGCAACGACTACACTGACACGATCGGATTCTGGAATATTATCAATTGGGCAGCGGCAGGCGGCAATTTGCTCGTAATCCCATAAGGCGCAATCGATTTCGTCGGCAAAGGCGCCTTCGTAGAAGCGTTTACGCTGCTTTTCGGGAAGATTATCCAAACTGTCGAGAAAGTCCTTCGATAAATTATGTGCGTTGTCGATCGGGTTGAGACGAGCGGACCCATAATCTTCCGGATTGCGAATTGGTACCATGGTCACGGGGTCCCGGTGCTCGATGAAAAGCTTGTTCGTCCAATGATTCTTGCCAACGGGATTGAGGTCGACAAATGCCCGTTGTCTGAGCTCGGGGACGACCTGAGCCAGACGCGTAAATGCAATGATTGCTGACGAATATGGAATCTGCGACGCTTCGTTCAGGAAAATCGTGACGAATTCGAGGCCGAGAATTTTCTCGACACGATCCTGATTATCCAAACCACCAATCCAGATCTGCGATCCATTTCGGAACTGGAAATATCCCTCTTGCCTATGTTCGACGACATCGAGATTGGGAAAACAACGCTGTAGCACAACAGGAAATGTATCGAGGGCGATCGATGCCCGCGCGGCATTCCCTCGAAACCTCAATACCGCGTGACGCGAATTGGAGGCGCGCAGCGCGCGGTGAATGATGGCACGCAAAATAAGAAACGTTTTCCCTGAGCGTGTACCGCCGAAGATACAGGAATATCGATGTTTAGAGAGAACTTCTCTTGCGTGGTTTTGGGCGACACTGAAACGGATACTCATCATACTTCAAGATCAAGATGATCACGTTCAATGAAAGAGATACGTGTTTCGTTCGTAATCGTTTCCTTCCATCCCATCCGTGTCTTGGCCCAAAATATTGCAACTGAAATGCTTTTCGGATCGTCTTTAATTGCTTGTCGAAAAAGGTTTTCCGCTACCTTTATATTCGCCCTGATGATCCCGACATCCAATTCGTTCTTGAAACATCTATTTAATATCGCTTCATCGATATTCATCGACTTTGCAATCAGGCGCTCGGGAAGGCCAAATCCTGCCATTTCTTCTACCTGTCGCCTTTGTTCGTCTGTCGGCTCGAATAATGTTCGACTGCTTTTCCTTGTTTTTCGGACTTTCGTGGATTTGTTGGACTGATCCATCATAATCCCTGGCTTAAAAGAAGCTGTGACTTGCTGTTATTCGCCGTCGTCGAGAATGTTATCGATAAGAGTCGGTTCCTGCGCCAATGTCGCCAGAATGAGTTGGATCAGTTTTTCCTGGGTGATACCGCGTTTCATCGCCGCAGCGTCCAACACCTCTCGGATCGGCTTTTGAAGTTGTGTTGCTGAGGCTGCTCTGAACCTTAAACCGAAGCGTTGTGCCTGACGGTGTATGTTATTCGTCGTCGATCGTATCAATGGATCGGCTGCAATCCGCTCGCCGGACCAGCCAAGGCCGACGAGAAAGCCGAGGCGGGCTATGCGTTCATCTGTCCATCTGGTTTTCAAAATTCCATTTACGACACAGATCGTTTCGATCGGAGGGCTTTCGACTTCTGCTTCGATATGATTATCCATAAGCTCTCCATAGTTTATTCTACGATAGAGGCGTTGTTTATTAAATGCAGCAGAACACAACATCTGCAAACGCAATCTAAGCGTTTTCGCTTTAGGAATTGCTGCTCTTCTTGGAAGATTTCAGTAATCAGCGATTGATGTATTAAGGCGTTATATTGCCAAAATGTCAACGATGGCCGTGACCATGGCGCCTTGTAATAAGACATAATTATGTTGTGCTAGTTGTTTCATTTTTCACGAGGAAATCGCGTTTTTGGGGGTGGTTTTTCGCTCCTCTGGTCCATTCTTGTTTCCATTTTCGAGTAAACATCGGGAGGTCATATGATTGGAGATGCCAAATTCCCTATCAGAGATAAAAGGCAACGGTCATGGCTACAGCGAGGTCCTGTCCGCTCTGGAAATTCATGCGATGCAAATGTGCATTGATCACGATGGAATGCGGTGGGGTTGGCTGAAATAATTTTCTGATCGAACGGTCAATAAAGGTTTCCAGGATAATGGCTTGCGTGCGCTGCAGCGTCGTTTATCCTTGTGGATAATGGTAGGGGGTTCGGACGGTTTCAGAATGAGATGAGGAATGCTTTCTTCTCTGACGGAAAGGCGCCTCTATATAAAGAGATCGCAAATGCGGTCTTTATCTTTGGTGGCCGTTTCGGAGCCGCCGGAATGCGGCGGCGTGTTACGCTGAGGCCTCAGAAAAATTACTTTTATTCTCGATCATTTCATGCGGGAATAGACGTTCCACAATCGTCGGACGGGGGATTTCGATTAAGAGGCATTGCCCGTTTAGCGAGATGATGCTACTCGAAATAGCGATTGATAATACTTTGTTTTTTGGGCTTGAGTCCCCATGTGCGGCATCTGCATGAGTCTTGGCTTTTCAGTTCCAGCTCACAGGATTTGAGGTTTTTAAAGGTGGCCAGTCTCTTAATTCGAAATGTGGATGATGCGCTCCACGCCCGGCTGAAAGCGCGGGCGGCGACGCATCGCCGTTCTTTGGAGGAAGAAGCGCGGGAGCTGTTGCGGACTGCCGTCGCAAGAGAGGAAATCCCCGCGCGCGAAACATTGGCGGATCTTGCTCGTCGTCTTTTTGGCCAGGTCAATGGAACCGACGTCAATATTCCGGCGCGCGGTGGCTCTGCCAGGCGAGCCAGCATCGACTTCTCCAGCTCTTCATACAACCCGCCGGATCAATCGTGATACTTCTCGATACAAGCGTCATCGCGGAATTGATGAAAGTGGAACCGAATTCCGCAGTCATTTCCTATATTATGGCGCAAACACCAGAAACACTTTTCACTGCGGCAATCTGCAAGGCCGAGGTCCGCTATGGCCTCGCGTTAATGCCGGCCGGGCGTAAGCGGGACAATCTGGTTGCGCGCGTCGTCACTTTCTTTGAAACAGGTTTTCGTGATCGGATTCTGTCTTTTGATAGTTCTTGCGCTGTCTTCTATGCCGAAATTCGGCATGCGCGTGAAACTGCAGGAATCCCGATAGAGGTTGAAGATGCGATGATTGCCGCAACGGCCAGAACCTATGGGGCTATTATCGCTACACAGAAGACGAAGGATTTCATCGGATGCGGCGTCGCTGTCATTGATCCCTGGCGCGCAACCTGAACCGGGAATGTTTTGGATGGGCAGAGGGGCATGCCTTCCGGCGAGGGAGGCGACGGTTCATCTGTTGTCGGCGACGATACAATCATTCACTGATCGATTGGAAGGCCGTCGATCTGAGAACTTCTACCGGGTGGAGACAATGCTTGAGACTTCCATTCGTCGGGAATTGTCGTCTTTTTCCTGGAGACTGATTATGCGGCGTGGTTGGGGACAAATCATCTGCACTATCGTGGGAATATCATTTCCGTTATCAGCCATTCATGCAGAAACCTTGACCTCGAGCAGATTAAAGGGTCATCCGGGACAGCAGGTTGACAAACGGTCTGGCGCTATTTCTCCAAAAGAAGTCGTACATGTTCTCCCCGATGGAAGAACACATATAACCTATCTGTATCCGGTTAGCAGAAGCCGAGACGACACGCGACGTTATGCGGCGGGACGGCGACACGGACGTTATGTTGCGCTTGTTGGAGATCCGGAGTCCGGGTTCGGTTTCTACCCTTTGCCGGATCATGGTCACGCCAGTGGCCCGACGCGCGGCAGACCTTGGGGGGCTTTTCCTCACCTGGATCCGTTACAAATTGCGATCGCGACAAATACAGCGCGTTTTGAAAGCTGGGTGCCCGCTAATGAAGGTTATCGATATGGTGTCTTCAATCCTGTCGATGGCGTCGGCACCCCATTCTTCGCCGGATATTACAGCCCTCTGGGCAATGATGCAGGTGATGAATGAAGAGGATGGAAGCGTGCTTTTCCTGACAAAATTGCCCAAGATACAAGTATAGCATTGCAGGCGACAATTATAAATGACCGCCCGTTAAGATCAGTCGCCTGCTCGATGGATATCTAGGAATGTGTGTTATTGTAACAGGGGCGATTCCCGTCGCCCACGTGACAATTCACGTTCGGTAATGGCAATAAGCACATCCGCTCGGGCTTTCAAATCGATCGCTTCGAGGATCGCTTGCTTCTCCTTCGCTCCGAAAGGGCTCATCATTGATAATGCGTTTACAAGAGCTTCATTTGGAGCGTCGTTGATACTCTTCCAGTCGATTTGCAGATCATTGAACTCCGCAAATTCCCGTAGAGTCCGCAGCAGGCTTGTTCGATCCACATATTCTTCTCCCGAGCCGGGTTTGAAATCCGTGGCGAAGAAGTTGAAATCGGCATAGCATTGGCGGTAGGGCGTATCGACTTCGGCTTCCTTGAGGATTCGAAACCGGCTGATCCCCGTCAGGGTCAGATGGTAGCGGCCATCGCCGGTTTCACTGATTTGCGTGATCCTCCCGGCACAGCCGACCTGGAATAATGGCGGAACGCCCGCAAGGCCAGGAGCATCCGTATCTGGTTGGATCATTCCGATGATTCGCTCTCCCTTCAAAGCATCGTCCACCATGGCTAGGTAGCGAGGCTCGAAAATATTCAAGGGCAATTGGCCTCGCGGCAGCAACAGGACGCCGGAGAGCGGAAACAGGGGAAAGAGAGAAGGCATTTCCTCGGGGCTACGGTAAGGCGTGTTGATGCTCATGGGAGATCCTTGCATGCCCAATCATTTTCTTCTTGAACCACGCCATTAGCGTCGGGATTAGACGCCTAGGCAAACAGGAGAGCGGACAGCTTTTTGCGAGCCGCTATTGTCGCTTTATCCATCGGGCCCCAGGCTTCGAAGAATTGCAATAATTGCTTGCGCGAGGCTTCATCATTCCATTGACGATTGCGTTTGAAAATATCCAGCAAAGCTGATGCCGCTGCCTCACGCTCTCCTTTTGAGTTGAGCAGCAGAGCATAGTCGAACAACGCCTGATAGTCCTCAGAATCTGCCTCGATCTTGCGGGCCAGTTCGGCCGCGTCGTCAAGTGAAGCTGCCTGCTCTGCCAGTTCGACGGCGGCTTTTGCCGCCGCGATGGAAGGGTCACGTTCCGCATTTCCAGGGACCGAGAGAAGAATCTTCTTCGCGCTTTCGATCTGGCCCGCAGCGAGGAACGAACGGGCGAGGCCGCCGACAGCCGCGAATTGGCCGGGATCCTCTTTCAGAATTGCAGAGAAGACTTCCGCGGCGCTTACAGGATCTTCGGCCGCGAGCAGGCCTTCCGCGATGGCGAGGAGATCCTCTTCTTCTTCAAGTGGGCCGACGAGACGTTCGACGAAGCCTCGCACCTGGCTTTCCGGCAAGGCTCCCATGAATCCATCGACAGGTTGGGCCTGGCTGAAGGCGATCACGGCGGGAATCGAGCGAACACCCAGTCTGGCCGGAATTTGAGGGTCTTCGTCGATATTCATTTTGACGATTTTGATCTTGCCGTTAGCAGCCTTCGCCACTCTTTCTAGGATTGGCGCCAATTGTTTGCAGGGTTCGCACCAGGGAGCCCAGAAATCGACCAGCACCGGTTGCTGCTTGGAGGCCATGATCACATCTTGGCCAAAAGTCCCGGTCGTCGTCTCGGCAATGGACGATGATTTTTCCCCTTCAGGGGACAGCATTGCTGGTGTTTCCGGACCTGCCATGATCTCAAACCTCTTCAACCCATCTTCCGGGAAGACATGCCATGAAACTATTAGACGGAGCAAATTCCCAGGCACAAAAAAGCAGAATGGGAATCATATTCGTTATTAGTCCCCCTCATAGGCAGGAGAAAGCATAAACCTGCGCCTCTGGCGCGCAGGAGAAGAGGGAGACCTGCTTCATATCGCTAAGCCTGAGCCTTGTCGTCCGTCCTCTTTATCCACACAGGAAAAAGAGATCCGGCGGAAATGCATTTTCTTTGCGAAGCCATGTTGCATTCGTGAGAAGTTTAGGCCATATGGTGCCCACGGCGCTGACGCAGCGCTTCTGGATGCGGGTGTAGCTCAGGGGTAGAGCACAACCTTGCCAAGGTTGGGGTCGAGGGTTCGAATCCCTTCGCCCGCTCCAAATTTTATTACCGAAAAGAAAACCAGAAAAGCCGCCCTAGGGCGGCTTTTCTGGTTTTCTTTTCGGTGCTTTCAGATCCTTGATATGGCGTGGCCGCCCGCAGCCTTGGGCCAACCCGCGTGCGGTGCGAGCGTGTCGATCGATTTTTTCGATGGTTGACGACGATTGGCTCAATGGTCATTTGTTTTGAGTAAGCAGGGTGAGGTTGGCCTTCTATAGGACGCTGATGCCGGCGGGTGTGGAGGGTATCATATGTGATGGTCATCTCGGCGAGCCGCTACGAGCATTTGGATCGCGATGACGTCGAGTTTTAGCCGCGTGCAATGGATGTAGGGCGTGTGAGTGCTGGGCGGGAACCGGCTCACTACCTGCAGGCAGTGGTCCCTCTCATATCCCTTTGGCTTCGGTTTGAGGGCCGTAACCTGCTCCTACCAGTCGGATCATCGTCATCCTCGCCGTCGCGGATAGGCTCGCCGGCATATCGAGGGCGCGATGTCGCGCAGCCAGCGGTGAGCGGGCTTAGCATCCTGATGAGGTCTCGGCCATGCCATGGCGGCCGAATTCCTGAAAAAGGGGTGGTATGTCATCGGTACTGTGCGCGCCGGAGGCGGGCGAACCCTGTTGCACGAACTCGCGGACATAAGTGACGGTCGCTTTAAATTGAGACTCTCGACATCAATAAGTCGGATCAGCTTGCCGCGCTGTATGGCCGTTTAGCGGGGCGGATGGTCGACATGCTGTTCGTGAATGCCGGGATTAGCAATCCCAATGACACGGATACGATTGGAGCCGGCTCCCCCGCTATGTTCGTGCAGATCATGCTCACCAACGCCTTGAGCCCAATGCGGGTGATCGAGCGTCTGGAAACATTGGTCTCGCCGACAGGACTGATCGGCGTGATGTCGTCTGGGCGGGGCAGTGTCAGCAACAATGTGTACGGCGAGGCAGAACTCTATCGCGGCAGCAAGGCCCGCAGGGAATCCTTTTGGGAAGGAGGCAAACTTTGGAAAGTTTGCTTGGAGCAGGGCAGGTTGACGCTACATCCTGTTTGTCTCAGTGATCGTGCAACTGAAGCCGTTCGAGATCGGCGATCAAACCTGGTTCGCTTGGGATCCAACCCAGGTTTTTGCGGGTTTGCTCGCTGGAGGCCGGAAGGTCGAGACCCGCAAAACTGGCGAGCCAGCCGAAATAGGCCTCCGTCTCCTCCGCAGAGATGGATTTGACCGGAAGCTGCAGGCGCCGGCCGATGGTCTCGGCAATCTCTCGCATCGGGACGCCTTCCTCGGCGACTGCGTGATATCTTGCGTTGGGCTCGGCCTTTTCGATAGCCAATCGGTAAAGCCGGGCCACATCGGGAAAAGCGGCGGCGGGCCAGCGATTGTCGCCATCGCCGACATAGGCGCATACGCCCTTTTCGCGATACATTGTGATCACTGGAGTGATCAGCCCCTGTGTGACCGGATCATGGACTTGGGGGAGCCGCACCACTGTGACATTGACTCCCGCTGCTGCTGCGGCGAGGGCGGCTTCTTCCGAAGCGGCACGGGGATGTCGGTCAGAACCGACGATCGGATTGTCTTCTTTGGCCGGTTCACCGGGCACACTATTGGCGATAGCGGTCCCCGAGGTCACGACCAGTGGACGGCTCGACCCGGCAAGGACAGAACCCAGTGCCGTGATGACACGCCGGTCGTCCTCGCAGCTTGCCGCGAATTTCGAGAAATCATGATTGAAGGCGAGATGTATGACGCCGTCTGATTGCGCGGCGCCGGTTCTCAGGCTGTCCAGATCCTCCAGTGATCCGCGATGGACCGCTGCGCCGGCGGCGGTCAGGCCTTTTGCTTTCTCCTCCTCGCGGCAGCAGAGGCCGAGAACCTGATGGCCTGCCGCGATCAATTCCTTGGCGACGGCCGAGCCGATGTTTCCGGTTGCGCCAGTTACAAATACACGCATGAACTCTGTCTCCGGGTTTCATTGGAGACAAATTTCGGCTGCTGATCTATTCTGGTAAAGTCGTGAGATTATCATAGTAAAACAAATAACAGGATGACCGAGTTTTCCTCTGACGAGAACGCGCTTGGGACCTATCTGAAGGATCGGCGCATGAAGCTCGATCCTACCGCTTTCGGCTTTTCCCCGGAACGCCGCCGGACCCCCGGTCTGCGCCGGGAAGAGGTGGCGCAGCGGGCCAATATCAGCGCGACCTGGTACACTTGGCTCGAACAGGGCCGTGGGGGAGCGCCCTCGGCGGATGTGCTCGACCGGATCGCCCGTGCTCTCATGCTGACTGATATCGAGCGCGAACACCTTTTTCTGCTCGGCCTCGGCCGGCCGCCTGAAGCGCGCTATCAAAAGAATGGCGCCATCACGCCACGGCTGCAGCGCGTGCTCGATGCCTTGGATCCTAGCCCGGCGATCATAAGGACGGCGACTTGGGATGTTTTGGCCTGGAACCGCGCGGCGACAGTGTTGCTGATGGATTACGGGTCGCTTCCGCCGGATCAGCGCAATATTTTGCGTTTTCTCTTTCTCGACCCGCGCGCCCGCACCGCGCAATATGATTGGGAAAGCGTCGCGCGATTTGCCCTGGGTGCGTTTCGCCTGGACGCCGTCCGTGCGGGGGCTGCGGTCGAGATGGGACCTCTTGTGGAAGAGCTTTGCCGACAGAGCCCGGAGTTCAAGGAGATGTGGCGTGACAACGAGGTTAGCGGCACTTATGGCGAGGCCATCAAGCACATAAGGCATCCGGTTCTTGGCCCGATCGCCTTTGAATTTTCGGTTTTCGCGGTCGATGGCCGCACCGACCTGACCATGGTGGTCTATAATCCTGCGACAAGGGAGGATTCCGGGAAGATCCGGGCGGCGATGGAGAGCCGCTGAAGCCGTTGCAGCCCTCTCGCAATCAGCACGACGGCCTGTTGAAAACGGTTGATTGTATCATTCTGCGGCCCGCAATACGGCATGGAATACGATGATCATGCGTGATCCCGATGAAACCTCTGTGGCGGGATCTGATTGTCTGTATGTTCGTCCTGATTGCTCACTTCGGCCTGATGATCATCCCTCTGCGGCAAGGTCGAAGGCGCCGCGATCAATGCCGCCGCCGACCAGAATCGTGCGTTTCCCGGCATGATTGGGCGCGCTGACGACGCCTTCCTGTTCCATGCGCTCGACCAATGAGGCGGCCTTGTTGTAGCCTACCGAGAGACGGCGCTGAATATAGCTGGTCGAACATTTCTTGTCGCGCAGGACGATTGCTACTGCGCGATCATAAAGATCGCCGCCTTCCTCGGCATCCATGCTGCCGGGGCTCGCGGCTTCGTCGGCCTCGCCCTCTTCATCCTCGGCGGTGATGGCATCGAGATAATCAGGCTGCCCCTGCGTCTTCAGATGCGCAACGACGTTTTCGACTTCCCCATCGGAGACGAAGGGACCATGTACACGCGAAATGCGGCCGCCGCCGGCCATATACAGCATGTCGCCCTGGCCCAGCAATTGTTCGGCGCCTTGCTCGCCCAGAATGGTGCGGCTGTCGATCTTAGAAGTCACCTGGAAGGAAATGCGGGTCGGGAAATTCGCCTTGATCGTGCCGGTGATGACATCGACCGAGGGGCGCTGCGTCGCCATGATGAGGTGGATGCCTGCGGCGCGCGCCATCTGAGCGAGACGCTGGATCGCGCCTTCGATATCCTTGCCGGCGACCATCATGAGATCGGCCATTTCATCGACGATCACGACGATATAGGGCAGAACCGAAAGGTTCATTTCCTCCTGTTCGTAAACCGCCTCGCCGGTCTCGCGGTCGAATCCGGTCTGCACCGTTCGCGTAATCACTTCTCCTTTGGCGGCGGCCTCGGCGACGCGGCTGTTGAAGCCATCGATATTGCGCACGCCGACCTTCGACATTTTCTTGTAGCGGTCTTCCATCTCCCGGACCGCCCATTTGAGCGCGACAACGGCCTTTTTCGGATCGGTGACGACAGGCGTAAGAAGATGCGGGATTCCATCATAGACGGAGAGTTCCAGCATTTTCGGATCGACCATGATGAGCCGGCACTGATCCGGCTTCAGCCGGTAGAGCAGGGAGAGAATCATCGTATTGATGGCGACGGATTTGCCCGAGCCGGTGGTGCCGGCGACGAGCAGATGCGGCATCCGCGCAAGATCGACGATGATCGGTTCGCCACCGATATTCTTGCCGAGCGCGATGGCGAGCTTGTGCTTGCTCTCCTCGAAATCCTGGGCTGAGAGAAGCTCGCGCAGAAAAACGGTTTCCCGCCGCAGATTGGGCAATTCGATGCCGATGGCATTGCGGCCCTGGACCACGGCGACGCGCGCCGACAGTGCCGACATGGAGCGGGCGATATCGTCAGCAAGCCCGATCACGCGCGAGGATTTGATGCCGGGGGCGGGCTCCAGTTCATAAAGGGTGACGACCGGGCCGGGGCGGACATTGATGATCTCGCCCTTGACGCCGAAATCGACCAGAACGCCTTCGAGCACGCGGGCGTTCTGCTGCAGAGCTTCCTCGGAAAGGCGGGTGGTCTGTTTCTTCGGCTCGCTCAGCATGGCGAGCGGCGGCAGTTCGAATTCCTGATTGGCGTTGCGGGCTGAGACGCGGAAAGGCGTGGCGGCAGAACCCGCATTTCTTTCCTGCAGAGCCCGGGCGCTGGGTTTCAGCGGCGGGGCTGGCGGCGTGACGCTGAGCGGCGGCAGATCCGCGGCGAAATCATAATCATCCGCTGCTTCCTCTGGAGCGGGGGGCCATTCGTCGACGGGCGTCGGTTGCCGCGTTTCGGCAGCGGCGCGCTGACGGCGGGCCGCCTCACGGGTCGCGCGCGGCGCATAGGCGCTTGGCTCGAAGGGGGGCGGTTCGGGCGCTGGTTCCAGCCATTGCAACGGCTCGGCGGCGAGATCGAGTGGCGGGTCGAAATCACCGTGATGTTCGCGCCAACCCACCTGCCAGGGAGCAGGAGACGATGGGGCCATGTTCCGGCGCCGCTCAAGGGCGCGTGCAATCATCCCCTTGAGTGCGAGACCGAGCTGGACCAGGCCGGTGAGGCCGACGAGCAGAAGTCCCGGGGCGCCGGCAACATCTTCATCCTTGCCGGCGCGCGCGAGCGTGGGGGCGGGAATATCTTCGTCCTCGGCAACATCTTCCATATCGAGCGGATGCGGCTGCAGGCCAATGCTGGCCGCGAGAAACAGCAGGGTGCCGATGGCGAGCACGGCACCGACAAGCATCAGGCCGACGCGGAACGAACCGAAAAGCTTCTGAGGCAGGAAGAGTATGGCATCGCCGAGAACACCGCCGAGGCCTGTCGGCAGCGGCCAGCTATGAGTCGGCGGCAGCAGCGATGCGACGCCGGCCATACAGAGAATGCCCATCGACCATAGAGCCAGCCGGGTTCCGAGTCGGTCGAGTTTATGCGTGGTCAGAAGCCGCCAGCCCCAAAAGGCCGGCGGCAGCACGAAAGCGAGAACTGACAGACCGAGCATCTGCATGAGCAGGTCGGCGATGATGGCGCCGGGCGCGCCGGCGAAATTGCGGATCGGACCATCCGCCGCATGGTTGAAACTCGGATCCTGGACCGACCAAGAGGCAAGCGCCAGAGTGAGGCAAATCATCCCGAAAAGAAGACAAAGGCCCGCGATTTCCGCGCCCCGCCGCGCCGTAAAAATGCGCACGGGTTCGGGAATATGATCCATGACGGTATAATGTGAGGTCGTTCGCATGCGTCTCACGTGTTCCATGATGGCGAGCTGTTCTCTTTGAGAACGGCTCCATCAATCAGGCGGACTCGCTCGGGACGGCCAAAGCGTGCCCCAACGGCCTCGGCAGACTGTTCATGCCTTAAAGTAGAGCGGAGCGGTTAAAGGGGATTTAACCTTAAAATGGCGCCGGACCACGATTGGGAGGGGCTGTGCGGCTTTCTCGGGCATTTTGATGGCGTCGCGCATCGTCATGGGGAGTGAGAAAGCGGGGGGGGCTTGCCGCAGCTTTGCGACCGCGATCCTTTGGGATCTATCTGGCGAATTGACGCGAGGGAGGCAAACCCGTGGGGCGGTCCCTTCAGCGTGAGCCGGCAAAGCCGTAGGTTCCGGGGATTGGCCCGGTCTCGTCGCATCCGAGAGGAGTTTTGTGCAACGATCAAAACTGCTCCAGGCGACGAGACCGGGCTCGAGCCGTCTCTCCATGCCTGCGTTCTCGCAGCTGGCCTCGCCCCCGTACCGGCCACATGGAAGAACCAACTGACAGTCAGTTTAGACAAATCTCCTCTTCACGTCTATGTGAGATCTCTCTGTCAGAGGTCCATGTTCGGAATGAAACAATTGTCTTTAGCACTTCGCGTTTCATCGGGACTGGACCGAGAGCCGGATCCTGCCGTGGTCACTGCGGGTGGCGCCGCGCTGTTATTGCCATTGTCTGTGTCACAGGATAAATCGCACTCATGAACGTTGCTTGCTGTTGACGTAAACCCCCGACGTGGAAAAATCGCCGTCTGGTTGTGTGGCAATCGCCAGTGACAGGCTGCGGGAGAATGCGTCTTCATACGGGCAGGGGAGCTCGGCTTTGCTGTTGCATGGACAAGAGGGAAGCACGGGTCCGGGGCGCATGCCGTCTCTACCTAGTTTTCGCCAGCTTTTCTCAAGGTCAGGCGGACGCAGCGTTCGCCGCTTCCTTTCGGCTTGGAGCCTTCATGTTCAGAGATGATACGGGAAATGGGGGCCGCAGGCCTTCGCGCAATGTGCTGGGACAACCGCTGGAGAGCTGTTCCTTCGATCCATTGACGGGGTTTTTCCGCAATGGCTGCTGTGACACTTCCGCCGAGGATATAGGCAGCCATACGGTTTGTATCGTGGCGACGGAAGAGTTCCTCGCTTTTTCCAAGGCGAGTGGCAATGATCTTTCCACGCCCCTGCCGCAATATGGCTTCCCCGGAGTGAAGCCGGGAGATCGCTGGTGCCTTTGCGCGCCGCGCTGGCAGGAAGCCTTCGAGGCAGGCAAAATGCCGCGTGTCGTTCTGAGGGCGACGCATGAAGGCGCGCTTGCTTATTGCGCCTTGGAAGATCTCAAGCGTTATGCGGTGGATCTCTCTTGATCTTTTTGCATTGAAGCGATGAAATTCTCTCGCGCCATCTTCGTTCGTGCCGCGGAGACGCATTCGATCCCTGGCGATGGGAAAAGCCGGCTGGAAATCGTCGGGAAGGCGAGCGTGCCTGAAAATGCCGTAAAATGCCGTGGTTGGCCTGGTTGGAGCGTTTTCGGATAGGTCCGGAACGCTCCAGAAAGCCTGAGGATTGTCGGCGTCTCATCCGTAAAGAGCGTCTGTTGTTTTCCGACACGCTTCTCTTGGCAAATGAAACCGATGACCAGATATTTCCCGCTGGAAAGATGAGCGGAAGGCGGATTATCCGTTCTGCTTTTCGGCGCTTCTGTTTGCGCTTAAAATAATAGCATCTAAAATATTGTCGTCGGCGTTGCGTGAAAGGAGGCTGCATTTGGCAGCTTTACCGTTCAAACAGGCGTTGAAGCGGTTCATTCTGTCTGGCGAGGATCGGCAAATGAAAATGAGAAATCTCTTGTCTGGCGCCCTGATTTTCATCGGCATGTCGGATGCGGCTCTTGCCCAGGTGAATTTGGCACCGACCACCCCTAGCTATAATACGATGACGCAATCGGCGCCCGCGACGATAAAAGCCGGACCAGCAACAAGAGTCCTTGGTGATGAGGCTGCTGGAAGCATGGTGCCGAAGGATGTCATCGGAAATCCCGCCGATCGCACCATGGGAAGTGGCAATGCTCCTGAGGGCGAGGACAGCGGGATTCGTACCGAATTCGAAAATTACATGCGGCAGCCTGACCGTTGAGGAGGATCTTTGAAAGCAGGCTTGGCGCCGTTTATCAAAGAGCCACTCGCGCATCTCGTCCAAAGTTCGTCTGACGTTGAGAATTTAGGGCTCTATCAAGCCCCGTTGATTTGCTTCGGCATTGCTGGTGCGGCGCCTGCCCATATGGGAGTGCGCTCGCCCATCGTCACCGGCGAAGAACAGCTTTCTCGTTCTTGATGACGGATGCCTCGATCATCGGAAACGCGGCTTCCGACAGGAAACGCATCACTTTTTCATAATCGACGGAATCGAGCGTATAATCCAGCGTTCCGTCGCCCTGGCTGGCGAATGTATCGGCAATGACAGCGCGTATGGTTGCTGGCTTGCCATCTTGTGGCGGAGCAAACATGAAAGTGATTGTCGGATAGGAACCGTTCATCTTCGCTTTGCAGATGAGCCTTTGAACGCGATCGAAGCGAATGTCGTAAAGCTTCAGAAAGTCATCGCGGGATGGCTCATCGCGGCGGTGGTCGAGATTGCTGCTCCAGCTTTCGAGACGGAGTACGCCATTATCGCCTTCCGTATGTTCGAGTGTGATCTCGAAATGTTTTCCGTCCCTTGAATCCGCGAGAAGAGTCAGCAGCTCAGGCATGTAACCCTCTTGAAATGTAACCCTTCAGGATCACGAGAGTGGACGTGTGTTTCGGATATATCCAGAAATACACGGCTCAAAAATAGAGTATTTTCAGAGCCATGGGATTGTGAAGCGTTTCAAACTAATCAGAATGCTTTATCACGATCCCGCTGGCAAACGGACTGCATTGTTGCTTCCGGGCCGAAACGCTCCAGATTCATTGGATATGGAGCGGCTCTATTTGCCCGCTGCGGCTTTGGCGGCTTTTGCCTGACGTTTTGCTTCGCGCATCATATTGAGGCATTCGAGTGTCGAGGCCATATCGATGGCGCTGAAACCATCGACCTGATAGTCCAGATCGGCGCCAGCGGCGAGAAGCCTGGCTAGGGCCTGTGCCTTGCCGGCCGAGGCTGCATACATCAGCGGCGTTGAGCCGTTGATATTGGCATGGTTGAGATCGGCGCCGGCGGCGATGATCATGTCGACGATCTCGGGATCGTCACCGACACAGGCCAGCCATAAGGCTTGGTTCTGATCATTGTTGCTGGCATCCACGCGTGCGCCGGCCTGCAACAATTCGGCGACGATCGGCTTGGCCTTGAGATGAGCCGCACGCATCAGGGGCGTCATGAGATCTTGCGGAGTCACGGCATTGACGCCGCCCTTGGGATAGCCATGTTCCTTGAGAAAGGCTTCGAGCGCATCGCTGAGGCCTTCGACCGGAGGTGCTTCCTCGATCGGCGTGGCATTGGCCCGGCTTTCGGCCTTGTGCCATTCCTCATAGCCGCCATCCATACTGTAGACATCGGTAAATTCGGCGGCGCTGAATGCCTTGGCATAGGCCTGGCTCGAATTGCCGTGATAGCAATAAATGAGGACTGGCGTCGTTTTCGGCGTCTCCTTCAGCACCCCTTCGAGATTGGTGAGATCGACGCGCAAGGCTTTTTCGATATGGCCTTTTTCGAAGGAAGCCGGATCGCGGACATCGATTACGAGGGGAGAAGTGTCTGCGCCCAATATGCCACGCGCCTCGTCGATCGAGATCCTGCGATAGCTAGCCATGAGAAAGATCCTGTTGCGGAAACATCCGGACATACCGGAGGGAGGGCAGGAAGGAGAAACTGTCGCGTCGCGTCTCAGCCATTGGCCTTGCGCCAGCCTTCATAGCCACCATCGAGGCTATAGACCGATTTGAAGCGGAAATCGGCGAAGGTCTTTGCATAAACCTGGCTGGAATTGCCGTGATAGCAATAGATCAGAACCGGCGTATCCTTCGGCGTCGTCGAGAGGAAATGGAACAGATTGGCTTCCGTCGCATGTTCTGCGCCCTCAATATGGCCGCTTTCGTAGGAACCCGGATCCCGCACATCGAGCACCAGCGTCCTTTCATCAGCCAGCAATTGCCGTGCGGTGTCGATACCGATGCGTTCGAAGCTCGCTTCCTCAGCCATGGTTTGTCCTTCCGTCGGAGCCGTGTCGGATGCCGTGGAGATCGTACGCTCCCCATAGGGGGGCAGGGTCAGCATACGCGTGTCGATCAGGGGCAAGCCGACTGTGAAATGATAGAGCGTCGCGAATTGTGCATCCTTGAGGCCAAGAATCTCGTGCATCGCGTCGTCGAAGAAACAGCCGATGCCGGTGCCGCGGAATCCGAGCGTTTCCGCTTCGAGATAAAGGACCTGGCCGATGAGGCCGGCTTCCCAATGCAATTGCTTGTAGCGCCAGGGCTCGTCGCGGACGATGTCGTCGAATTCCGCCAGCATGCCGAGGGCAAAGCAGGAATCCGCGGCGATCGCCTGATGGCAATGCAGGGTCCGGGCAACTTTTGTGCAATCGGTGGGCAGCAGCTGAAAGAAATTCAATTGCGGCGGAACATGCTCCGGCCGTTTCCAGGCGAATTCCTGATGCGTCGCCTGTTTCAGGCGCATTTCCGCATCGGCGTTGCGGAGCAGAATATAAAGACCGGGCTCCAGCCCATCGACACGATGGATGAAGAAGACCGGATGCAGGCGCGGCTTGTAGGACCAGACATCCCAGGGCGCGACCGCGCGCGCGAGTAATCTGTCGATGAGATGATAGAACGAGCCGCTGCCCATGCGCGCTGTGCGATCGAAGGCCTGCGCGCTGCGCCGGTTGAGGATCACCTGAGGCGCAGGCTCCATTGTTCCTTCACCGATACCGGGAAAATTGCCTCGATAGTGCGGTTCGGCTTTCGGTTCGGTCTTTTTGGTCGCGGCGGAAGCTTCATCGATCACTGGCCATTTATACATATGGTGACGATCGAGCACATTGGCCTTGCCGCGCCAATCCGCGAGCTGCTTCAGCCAGGAGTCGGTTTCGTTTCCCTTGATCGGCATGGCCGTGGGTGTGCGCACGACGCGCAGGATAATGTCGGGAGCCTCGCGCTCGGCACCGCCCGAGAAATCGCCGTCGCGGTCGAGACCGAGCAATTGCGCGATCTCACCACTCGTCAGGCCTTCCACCATCCGGAGGTGCCAGCCGAGCGTGCCTGCCGCATAGCGCAGGGCGCCGATGGCATGGCCGACATCGAGCTGGCAATAGCGAAAGGCCCGCTCGCCATATTTCCAGGCCTCGCGCCAATGGATGGAGGAAAGGCCGATGAACAAGGCCGGTTCATCGGCCGAAGTCGAAAGAGCAGGGGTGTCGGCCAGTGGACACCGCAACTCGAGCCCGTGGTTGGTGGGCGTGTAATGATGCACGCCATCCGCGAGGCCGGGAATACCGCGGGCGAGCACATAAGCTTCGGTGGGATGCAGATTGCCACTCGAAGGATTACTGCGCATGGCCCAGCGGTCCGGGCCATATTCCTTCCAGGCATTCAGAGCCATCGACAATTGCAGAAGCGCGCCGAGGCAGGTCTCGTCGAACGGTGCCGCGGCCACGCGCTCGGGATTGTAGATATCGGAAAAAGGCGTGGTGAAAGCTTCCGCACTGAGGGGCAGAAGCCGCGCCTCCGCGCCAGCAAAGGAGCGAAATGGATTGGGTTGTTCCGACCAGTCGAGGGTTTCGGGACCGGCAGCATACCGGTCCATCTTATGTTTCGTGCGCTGATGATAGGCAAGGATCACATCCGCTGCATTGGCGGGGGGCAGCGCGGTCGTCATGAATGGGCTTCCTTTTGCGGCGGCTGATCCGGGCAGGGCGCCGCTTTTTCGGGCCGCCGACAGCTTTCGAGATCCACGCCTTGCACGCGCGGTGCCTGCAGGCCAACCCAGGCCTCCATTTCAGCCGGATCAAACCCGACACGACGCTGCCCCGCGGCTTCGATCAGGGGCCGGCGGATCAGGATCGGTTCCGCCAGCATCAACGCGATTGCTTCATCGGCATTGAGTGTTTGCGGATTGACCGACCCGGATTTGATCTGAGGGGCCGCCTTGTTGAACCATTCGGCGACAGGCCGGTCACCAAAGAAAGAACGCAGCTGTTCCGCCGTCCAGGGTGCGACAAGAAGATTGCGTACATCAAGGTCATGGCCTGCGGCTTCAAGCAGGGCTTTCTGACGGGTGTTATTGGAACAACCGGGCTTTTCGTAAAAGACGATATGCATGGTCGTGAGCCTCCGGAAGGATGACGGGCCGCCTTTCATCAGGCCGGCCACGGGCGCGACCGGAAGGCGAGCACGCGTCGTGCTAATCGTTCGCGGGTTTCGAAAGGAAGCAAAATTGGGAAGCGGCGAGCAGGATTGGACAAGACTGCCAGGAGGAGGGATAGGGACTGTCCGGTTCCGCGCGCCATGGATCATCCTATGGTCCTGTCGATTTGCGGCAGCAGCATCACTCGCGCGGGATGCGAACCCTTCCGCGCGAAGGTGGGGATTACGCGGTCTGGCATCGCCTGCGCAACAGAACGACAATGGATCTGAAACGATCATGAAAAAGGCACCGGACGCCTGGCTGCTCGGTCCGATGCCAAAATGTGATCGTCAGCGGATCGATCGGCTTGCCAGGACAAAACCCGGCAAAGCCGCGCTTTCAATAGGCAAACCGAGAGATCTCAGAAGCTGAAATCAGTCAATTGCACGAATTCGCTCTTCAGGCGGCCGAGAAGCATGTCGACCTTCCGCCGTACAGTTTCGACGGTCAAGGGTTTGGTCAGAATGCCGTGGGCGCCACCGCCTTTTGCCAAGGCTTCCTTGGCGAGAGGGTTTTCCGCATTATCGGCGAGCACGACGATTTTTGCGTCCGGAAATTTGGCGCTGATCTCTTTCAGAGCATCAAGACCTTTTTCCTCGAGAATATTGACGCCGACGATGACCAGATTGGGGATCGTCTTTTCGGTCTTGCCATAGACCACCTTCTCGGAGGAATCGAATGCTTCCTGCAACGAGGCGAATTCATGCGTCTCGTTGTGATCTTCGAGCATGAATTGAAGAATGGAACCCGTCACACCGTCACTGTCGATGACGAAGACGCGCTTGTTTTCGACCCTGCGGTCATTATCGACGCCGATCTGCATATTGACCTTGCTCCCTGAATGCGTCGCCCGACGCTGTCGATCGCACTGCCGCAGCAAATTTTATACCCGGCAGCCATATTGACTTCGGATTTTAGCGCATCGGCCGGTCGAGCGGCAAGGGCTGCTATCCCAGACGTGTTGCGCTTCGTTTATTCGCTCGTTGGACCGCGCTTGAGATGCGCGGGTGTTTGGCACTCTATACTAAATGCGAGCGACCCGCCCGGCGTGCCCAATCCTGTTTGCAATTCTTAAACGGACTTAAACGCACATGCGCTTTGAATTCCGGGCGCTGCTCAATTCGACCCTTTTTTCTACGCCCCCTTTATTCAATGTGTCGCTTGTTCGGAAGGTCGTGGCGTCCCCTCATCGCTCGGCTCGCCATTCAGAAATGCTGTTTCGTTCGTGACAGCAAAAAGGCGTTGTCGGAATCTGAACACGACCAAACATTTCGGCGTGTCGCCAGAAATGCAAATATTTTCAACAGTCTCACATTTTCCGGAAGATTGGCACGCTGATTGCGAGAGAAGGCGCAGGGATGCGTCGCCGATATGAAGGCATGTGACGTGTCGTGTCCCGCGCCGCCATGGCGTATCGAAACCTGATGCAGGAATTGTGGCAGGAATCATGCGTCTCGGGTCCACGGTTAAATAGCAAAACGGCACTTAGGAGATCTTTAAATGCGCCAGATTGCGTTCTACGGTAAGGGTGGTATCGGCAAGTCCACCACCTCCCAAAACACCCTCGCCTGCCTCGCCCAGATGGGCCACAAGATCCTCATCGTCGGCTGCGACCCCAAGGCTGACTCGACCCGTCTTATCCTTCACTCGAAGGCCCAGGACACCATCCTCAGCCTCGCCGCTGCCGCTGGTTCCGTTGAAGACCTCGAAATCGAAGACGTCATGAAGGTCGGTTACCTCGACATCCGTTGCGTCGAGTCGGGTGGTCCGGAGCCGGGCGTTGGCTGCGCGGGTCGTGGTGTTATCACCTCGATCAACTTCCTCGAGGAAAACGGCGCTTACGAAGACGTTGACTACGTTTCCTACGACGTTCTCGGCGACGTGGTCTGCGGCGGTTTCGCCATGCCGATCCGTGAGAACAAGGCTCAGGAAATTTACATCGTCATGTCCGGTGAGATGATGGCCATGTATGCGGCCAACAACATCTCCAAGGGCATTCTGAAGTATGCCAACTCGGGCGGCGTCCGTCTGGGCGGTCTCGTCTGCAACGAGCGTCAGACCGACAAGGAACTCGAGCTGGCTGAAGAGCTCGCCCGGCGCCTTGGCACCAAGCTGATCCACTTCGTTCCCCGCGACAACATCGTGCAGCATGCTGAGCTCCGTCGTATGACGGTTGTTGAATATGCTCCCGATTCCAAGCAGGCCGACGAGTATCGTACGCTTGCCAACAAGGTCCATGCGAACAAGGGCAACGGCATCATCCCGACCCCGATCACCATGGACGAACTCGAAGACATCCTGATGTCCTTCGGCATCATGAAGCAGGTCGACGAGTCCCAGGTCGGCCTCACCGCCGAGCAGCTCTCGGCCTAATTGGCCTTAAGCCGGCCCCTCTCCGGAGGGGCCGGTCTTTACACTACGACGAATACTTCAGGAGATTGGCATGAGCCTATCGGCACCCGAAACAATCGAAGAAATCAAGCAGAGGAACAAGGAACTCATTGCTGAGGTCCTGGAGGCCTATCCCTCAAAGAGCAAGAAGAACCGCGCCAAGCACCTCAACCAGTTCCAGGAAGGTGGCAAGGACTGCTCGGTCAAGTCCAACATCAAGTCTGTCCCGGGCGTGATGACGATCCGTGGCTGCGCCTACGCCGGTTCGAAGGGCGTGGTGTGGGGTCCGATCAAGGACATGATCCACATCAGCCATGGTCCGGTCGGCTGCGGTCAGTACTCCTGGGCGGCGCGTCGTAACTATTACATCGGCACGACGGGTGTTGACACCTTCGTGACCATGCAGTTCACCTCGGACTTCCAGGAAAAGGACATCGTCTTCGGCGGCGACAAGAAGCTCGCGAAGATCATGGACGAAATCATGGAATTGTTCCCCCTGAACCATGGTGTCACGGTTCAGTCGGAATGCCCGATCGGCCTCATCGGTGACGACATCGAAGCCGTTTCGAAGCAGAAGTCCAAGGAATATGGCGGCAAGACCATCGTTCCGGTCCGCTGCGAAGGTTTCCGTGGCGTGTCGCAGTCCCTCGGTCACCACATCGCGAACGACGCCGTTCGTGACTGGGTGTTCGACAAGATGGAAGGCAAGCCTGCCCGTATCGAGCTCACCCCGTATGACGTCGCGATCATCGGCGACTACAACATCGGTGGTGACGCCTGGTCGTCCCGTATCCTTCTCGAGGAAATGGGCCTCCGCGTGATCGCTCAGTGGTCGGGTGACGGTTCGATCGCCGAACTCGAGGCGACCCCGAAGGCGAAGCTGAACGTTCTTCACTGCTACCGCTCGATGAACTACATCTCCCGCCACATGGAAGAAAAGTACGGTGTGCCGTGGGTGGAATATAACTTCTTCGGCCCGTCCAAGATCGCGGAATCGCTGCGCACGATCGCCAGCCACTTCGATGACCGGATCAAGGAAAACGCCGAGAAGGTCATCGCGAAGTATCGCGCTCTGTCCGACGCCGTCATCGAGAAGTATCGTCCGCGTCTCCATGGCCGCAAGGTCATGCTCTTCGTCGGCGGTCTGCGTCCGCGTCACGTCATCGGCGCTTACGAAGATCTCGGCATGGAAGTTGTCGGTACCGGCTATGAATTCGGCCACAACGACGACTATCAGCGCACGACCCACTATGTGAAGGACGGCACGCTGATCTACGACGACGTGACCGGCTACGAGTTCGAGAAGTTCGTCGAGAAGATCCAGCCCGATCTGGTTGGTTCCGGCATTAAGGAAAAGTACGTCTTCCAGAAGATGGGCGTTCCTTTCCGTCAGATGCATTCTTGGGACTATTCGGGCCCGTATCATGGCTACGATGGCTTCGCCATCTTCGCTCGCGATATGGACATGGCCATCAATTCCCCGGTTTGGGGTTTGACCAAGGCTCCGTTCTAATATCTCCCCGTGCCCTCCTCCTCACGGAGGAGGGCATATGTCGGGGTGCACCGAGACAAACCAATAAAAGGGATTTTCCAGCATGCCTCAGAACGCCGATCACGTTCTCGATCACTTCGACTTGTTCCGTCAGCCGGAATATCGGGAGATGCTCGCGAACAAGAAGAAGAACTTCGAAAACCCGGTCGCGGAAAATGAAGTTCAGAGGGTTGTCGAGTGGACCAAGACCCCTGAATATCGTGAAAAGAACTTTGCGCGTGAAGCGTTGACCGTCAACCCGGCCAAGGCCTGCCAGCCGCTCGGCGCCGTTTTCGCGGGTGTTGGCTTCGAAGGCACGGTTCCCTTCGTCCATGGTTCCCAGGGTTGCGTCGCTTATTATCGTTCGCACTTCTCCCGTCACTTCAAGGAGCCGAGCTCCTGCGTTTCGTCCTCGATGACGGAAGACGCGGCCGTGTTCGGTGGCCTGAACAACATGATCGACGGTTTGGCGAACACCTATAACCTCTACAAGCCGAAGATGATCTCGGTTTCCACCACCTGCATGGCGGAAGTCATCGGCGACGACCTGAACGCCTTCATCAAGACCGCGAAGGACAAGGGCTCGGTCCCGATGGACTATGACGTCCCGTTCGCGCATACCCCGGCCTTCGTCGGCAGCCACATCACCGGCTACGACAACGTCCTGAAGGGTGTTTTCGAACATTTCTGGGGTGGTAAGTCCGGCACCGCTGAAAAGCTCGAGCGCGTTCCGAATGAAACCATCAACTTCATCGGTGGCTTCGACCCCTACACCGTCGGTAACCTGCGTGAAATCAAGCGCCTCTTCGACATGATGGGTGTTGAATACACGATCATCGCCGACAACAGCGATGTCTGGGATACGCCCACCGATGGCACCTTCCGCATGTTCGATGGCGGCACCACGATCGACGAAACCGTCGCTGCCGTGAACGCCAAGGCGACCATTTCGATGCAGGAATATTGCACCGAAAAGACGCTGAAGTACATCGGTGAAGAATGGAAGCACGAGACCGTTGCTTTCAACCACCCGATCGGTGTCAAGGCGACCGACGATTTCCTTCTTGAAATCTCGCGCCTCAGCGGTAAAGCGGTTCCGGAGCAGATCAAGCTCGAGCGCGGCCGTCTGGTCGACGCGATGGCTGACTCCAGCGCCCACATCCACGGCAAGAAGTTCGCGATCTACGGCGATCCGGACCTCTGCATTGGTCTCGCTCAGTTCCTGATGGAAAATGGCGGCGAACCCACCCACATCCTGGCAACCAACGGTTCGCCGAAGTGGGCTGAAAAGGTTCAGGCCATGCTGGCCGCCAGCCCGTTCGGCAAGAACTGCCATGTCTATCCGCTGCGCGACCTGTGGCACATGCGTTCGCTGCTCTTCACGGAGCCGGTGGACTTCCTGATCGGTAACACCTACGGCAAGTATCTGGAACGCGACACGGGTACCCCGCTGATCCGTATCGGCTTCCCGATCTTCGATCGTCACCATCATCACCGTTATCCGGTGTGGGGTTACCAGGGTGGTCTTAACGTCCTCGTCTGGATCCTCGATCGTATCTTCGAAGAAATCGACAAGAACACGATCGTTCCGGCGCATTCGGACTTCAGCTACGACATCATTCGCTAATCGAAACTGGGAGAACAGCGCGAGCTGTTCTCCTTTTTGCTTCGGCGAAAGATTTTCAGAGCGGGGTGAAGCGGAGTCCATTTTCACATGGTCCGTTTCCATCCCGCTTTCTTTTTGACAGGCATTCAAAAGAAGTCTTTTCCGAATGCGTCACTGTGTCTTTGAGGATGCTTCTAAAAACCTTCCGTGAACTGGAATGTTTGTCTTGCCGAGTGCATAGTTCTTGCTAGCATAGTGCTAGAGGCAGATTTTTAGAAGCATCCCGTCCGTTCGATGCGAGATTGACGCCTCGTGAGGCAGCCGCTGTGCGATTCATGAGCATGCGCTGCATCGAGGCCCGGCCAGAAAGACTGGCTGGAAAGCGCCGAGGAGATTTCGATGAGCAGTGTTTCCGCCACAATTCAAGACGTTTTCAACGAGCCTGGCTGCGCCAAAAATGCCGGCAAGTCTGAAAAGGAAAAGAAAAAGGGGTGCACGAAACAATTGCAGCCGGGTGGCGCGGCTGGCGGTTGCGCGTTCGATGGCGCCAAGATCGCTCTACAGCCGATCACCGATGTTGCTCATCTCGTCCATGGGCCGATCGCTTGTGAGGGCAATTCCTGGGACAATCGCGGTGCCTTTTCCTCGGGCTCGTCGCTTTATCGCACGGGTTTCACGACCGATATCAATGAGACGGATGTCGTCTTCGGCGGTGAGAAGCGGCTCTACAAGAGCATCAAGGAAATCATCGAAAAATATAACCCGCCGTCGGTCTTCGTTTATCAAACCTGCGTCCCGGCGATGATCGGCGATGATATTGATGCGGTGTGCAAGGCGGCCTCGAAGAAATTCGGCAAGCCGATCGTCCCGGTGAACTCCCCCGGCTTCGTGGGACCGAAGAATCTCGGCAACAAGCTCGCGGGCGAGGCACTGCTTGCTCATGTCATCGGCACGGTCGAACCGGAATATACGACGCCTTATGACGTCAACATCATTGGCGAATATAACCTCGCCGGCGAAATGTGGCAGGTCGAGCCGCTTTTGAAGGAAATCGGCTTCCGCATCATCTCCTGCATCTCGGGTGATGCCAAATATAACGAAGTCGCTCAGGCTCATCGTGCCAAGGCGACGATGATGGTCTGCTCCAAGGCGATGATCAACATCACCCGCAAGCTCGAGGACCGCTACGGCATCCCCTATTTCGAAGGGTCTTTCTACGGCATCGGCGATATGAGCGATTCCATTCGCCAGCTTGCCCAATTGGTCATCGACCAGGGCGCGCCGCCGGAATTTATGGATCGCGCCGAGGCGGTTATCGCCCGCGAAGAGAAGAAGGCCTGGGAGGCCATGGCCGCCTATACGCCTCGCCTCAAGGGCAAGAAAGTTCTGCTCATCACCGGTGGTGTCAAATCCTGGTCGGTGGTCGCGGCGCTTCAGGAAGTCGGTCTCGAAATTGTCGGAACCAGTGTCAAGAAGTCGACAAAGGAAGATAAAGAGCGAATCAAGGAACTCATGGGCGAAGATGCTCATGCCTTCGACGACATGTCGCCGCGCGAGATGTACAATATGTTGAAGGATGCGCGGGCCGATATCATGCTGTCCGGCGGCCGCTCGCAGTTTATTGCGCTCAAGGCGTCGATGCCGTGGCTCGACATCAACCAGGAGCGCCATCACGCCTATGCCGGCTATGAAGGCATGGTCGCGCTGGTGAAGGAAATCGACAAGGCGCTGTACAATCCGATCTGGGAACAAGTGCGCCGCGCTGCTCCCTGGCAGAATCCGGCTGAAACCTGGCAGGCCAAGGCTGAAGCCGAGGCGGCGCGCGAAGCTGCTGAACTCGCCGCCGATCCGGCGAAGGCGGAAGCCAAGCGCCGTTCGAAAAAGATCTGCAAGTGCAAATCCGTTGATCTCGGCACGATCGAAGACGCGATCCGTACGGGCAGCCTGAAGACGGTTGCCGATGTGACGGCGGCGACCAATGCGGGCGGTGGCTGCACCGGTTGCTGCGGTACGATTGAAGATATCATCGCGGATGTTCTGCAGCCGGCCGAAGCTGTCGTACTTGATCCGGTGCAAGCAGAAGAAAAGCGCCGTGCCAAGAAAGTGTGCAACTGCAAGGAAGTCACTGTCGGCGCGATCGAGGACGCCATTCGCGCGAAGGGGCTCAGCACCGTCGCCGAAGTCACGGCGGAGACGGAAGCCGGCAGCGGTTGTGGCAGCTGCGGTGAAACCGTCGAGGAAATTCTTGGCGAGGTTCTTGCTTCCGTTCCGCGCATCGCGGCTGAATGATGAGGGATCGTCATGGCTATTGTAAAATTCAATAAGAAAGCCTGTACGGTCAATCCTTTGAAGATGAGCCAGCCGGTGGGCGGTGCTCTCGCCTTCATGGGCGTCAAGGATGCCATGCCGCTGTTCCATGGCTCGCAGGGCTGCACCAGCTTCGGGCTGGTGTTGTTCGTGCGCCATTTCAAGGAAGCGATCCCGCTGCAGACGACAGCCATGAGCGAGGTTGCGACGGTTCTCGGCGGTTATGAGAATGTCGAGCAGGCGATCGTCAATATTTCCAACAAGCAGAAGGCCCGCCTGATTGGTATCTGCTCCACCGGCGTCACCGAAACCAAAGGTGACGACGTTGACGCCTATATCAAGCTCGTGCGGCAACAGCATCCCGAACTCGAGCATGTTTCGCTCGTCTATGTGTCGACACCCGACTTCAAGGATGCCTTCCAGGACGGTTGGGAGAAGACTGTCGCGAAGATTATTGAAACTCTGGTGAAACCCGTCGAGGTGGATGCGCCGCGCAATCCCAAGAAATTGGTCGTTCTGCCGGGAAGTCATTTGACACCCGGCGATCTCGATGAATTGCGCGATATTATCGAAGCCTTTGGTCTGGAGCCTTATTTCTTGCCGGATCTGGCTGGATCGCTCGATGGGCATATTCCGGAGGATTTCACGCCGACGACGCTTGGCGGTATCTCTCTTGAAGAGATCGCCGATCTCGGGGATGCTTTCCATGCCATCGCTCTCGGTTCGCATATGCGGCTGGCAGCGGAAACCCTTGAAAAAAAGGCCGGGATTCCGTTCCGTATTTTCGACCGGATGATTGGCTTGATTCCGACGGATGAGTTCATTGCTCATCTGGCCGCAATCAGTGGTCGGGAAGTGCCGAACAAGATCAAGCGGCAACGCGGACAACTCGTCGATGCCATGCTCGATGGCCATTTCCACACAGGCGGCAAGAAACTCGCCATCGGTCTCGAGCCGGACTTCCTTTACGATCTGTCGAACTTCCTGCATGAGATGGGATGCAAGATCGAGGTCGCGGTGACGACCAACGACAAGCCCATACTCGAACAGGTGCCGATCGAGGAAGTGCTCGTCGGTGATCTCGAGGATTTCGAGAAAATGGCGCCGGGCTGTGATCTCCTCATCACTCATGCTCATGGCCGTCAGGCGGCGGACCGGTTGCATATTCCCTTGTTCCGCATGGGCCTGCCGATTTTTGACCGGCTGGGTGCGGCGCATATCACTAGTGTCGGCTATCGTGGAGCGCGTGATCTGATCTTCAAGATCGCCAATGTCTTCATTGAGAACATGCATGTTGTCAGGCCGGACACGTGGTATCCGCATCCGGTCGAAGGTCATGCCTCGGAGCATGCGCCGGCATCGACAACGCATTAACACAAGCAGCGCGCAAGATTTGGTGCAGGAGGTCCGATGAAAGTAGCATTTGCGACCCAGGATTTGGAGCGCGTTGACGCCCATTTCGGCTGGGCTAAGAATATTTCCATTTACAGCGTGACGCCCGCGGGCAATCAGTTCCTCGAGACGATCGAGTTCAACGGTGACCTGCAGGAAGATGGTAACGAAGACAAACTGGAACCGAAAATCGCCGCTATCAAGGATTGCGCAATCCTCTATGTCGCAGCGATCGGCGGCTCCGGCGCGGCCCGTGTGGTCGCCAACAATATTTTCCCGATGAAGGTCAAGGAACCCGAGTCGATCGCCGACCTCCTCGATAAATTGCAGGATGTCTTGAAGGCGCCGGCTCCGCCGCCGTGGTTGCGCAAGGCGCTCGCCAAGAGCGGTGACAAGGTTGAAGTCGATTATGATGATGATTGAGGTGTATGATGTCTGAAGCGGCAGTGGCAACGCCAGATCTGGCGGCGATGGATACGGTTTTCGTGAAGGAACTCGTCAAACAATGGCGGGCCCAGGATATGCACGGCACCTGGGAAGGCAAAACCGATTACGACCTGATCGAGCCCTATATCGTCGATAAGCAGAAGCGCAAGGAAATCCCGCTCGTCGGTGATCCCGATCCGGAGACAATCTGGCGGCTTGAGCTGTTCTACAATGCGATTGGTCTGACGATTGAGCGTGAAACCGGTTGCATGGTTTCGCCGATGATCAAGATGTCGCATGAAGGTTTCGGCCGTATCATTCTGATGGCGGGCCGTCTGATCGTCGTTAATAAGATGCTGCGCGATGTGCATCGTTATGGCTACGACAGCCTCAACAAGCTCGCGGATGAAGGCGCCAAGGCAGTCGCCGCGGGTGTCGCCATGATCGAGAAATTCCCGGAAGTCGCAAAATATTGATTGGTTCGAAACAAAGGGGCGCTCAAGGTGAGTGATGTTGACGAATTGAAGGCCGAAATCAAGAAGCTTTCTGCGAAAGCCATGCAGGCGAAAATGGATCTGCATGATTTGTCGGAAGAACTCCCCATTAATTGGCAGCAGATTCTAGGCGTTGCGCAGCGTGCCCATGAAGCGTTTGAAATACTTGAAAGCAAGCGCGCTGAATTGAGCAATATTTCGGCCGCTTAGGAAATTGCAGCCAAGAGGATTATTCCAATGGAAGCGAAGAATACGCGCGACGGCCGCATGTGGGAGCCGGAATTCCTGACCGCTATCGATCCGGAGACCTGCATCGGCTGCGGCCGTTGTTATAAAGTCTGTGGTCGCGATGTCATGACCCTCAAGGGTGTCAATGAAGACGGTGACATTGTCGAGCTCGAAGACGAGGACGATGACGATTTCGATCGCAAGGTCATGGCGATGAACGACATTGGTGCTTGCATCGGCTGCGGCGCCTGCGCGCGTGTTTGCCCGAAGGATTGCCAGACCCATACGAAGGCGAGTGAAGCCGAGGCTCTTGGAGTCTAATCGGCCTCCGAGCCTTATTGATTGGAGGCGAACCCGACGTTCGCGCATGGGTTTGCCGCATGATGACCCCTAAAATGCTATTGGGCATTTTAGGGGATCCTGTGGAGGCAAACCAATGCTCGCTGCCGATGATCAACCTGTCTTGAGTGCCTCTGGCAGTGCTGCGGAAAATATCCCTTCCGCGGACAGCTTCGACAGGCAGGTTCTTGGGCTGCTGGTGCTGCATATTCTGGTGGAGGCGGAGCCTGGTGTTTCGCCCCGCTTTTTTGATTTCGGTCTGGACGAGCCGCTATTTCGTGAAATGCTCGCCTATCTCCACCTGGATCATTTGGTTCAGGGTGCAGGGCCAAGCGAAGTGGCGCCTGAATGCGATGATGAGGAATTGATGGTGCGCGGCCTCTTGCTGCGACATGTTTCCGAAGGCGATAAAGTGGGCCAATGGCTTGCCGGCATTATCGCCCATCGATCCTTGAAAGATAATCATCTTTGGGAAGATCTCGGTCTCGCCGAGCGGTCGGACCTGCGACGTCTCCTCGAGCAGCATTATTATTCTCTGGCGTCGAAAAATACGCGCAACATGCGTTGGAAGCGTTTCCTTTATCGTTCGTTGTGCGAAGAAGAGGGGTTTACGATGTGTCCCTCGCCAACCTGCGATTCCTGTTCTGAATTTAATGTTTGCTATGGCGATGATTCCGGCGAAGCCGTTCTCGCCCGGAATGCTCGTTCTGCTCGTCTCGCAGCCAAAGATGAAGCGAACGAATTCCTCTGAGTCCGATCAGATGGCCGCGTGATCCCTCCTTTCTGTTGATGATGCCTCCTGTAGAGCATTTCCGTGTTACGGAAATGCTCTAACGGACTACGCGCTCAACGCATTCTAGCGCGATGCTCATGAACTCGATCATAATCGAACGCATTGCGGCTGTTGAAGAAAGTTGCTCTTTTTCCATGTTGCAGATTGCGTCGAGGGAAGCATTGCCTCTTGGCATTGGATCGCAATTTCGGAACAGCCTAGACCTATTTTTAATGCATTAGAGCCTCGGTCATGAGCTAATTCTTCTCCCAGCGGAATGTCTGCACCGCCGGAATTGACAAACGGCTGGGTATCCTGTGATTTTTATGCTGTTGTTTCGGCTTATGAAAATGACGCGAAAAGCAAGGATTCCCGGGGATTGTATGGAAGTCGCGATTGCCGATTTGTTGGATTCATGACAATAAATCTTTTTACGTTGAATTCATGAAATCAACAGTTTATGTCTTGGTATAGAGTTTGCTTCCTTAGCGACATATAAGTGATGGAGGTTTGCGGATGATTTCCCTTACTGACAGTGCGCTCAGCGCTGTAAAAGCCGCCTTGGTGCGTTCTGGGAAAGATGGCGCCGGATTTCGTGTGAAAGCCGAAGCAGGCGGTTGTGCGGGCTATAAGTATCAGATCGGTCTCGACTCCCAATCGCGTGATGGCGACACGGTCGTCGACGCGGGCGACGATGTCAAAGTCTTTGTCGATTCGCTGTCTCAGCCGCTGTTGGCTGGCATGCAGATTGATTTTGTCGAAAGCCTGGAAGGTGCGGGTTTCGTGTTCGAGAATCCGAACGCGACAAATTCCTGCTCTTGCGGCAAATCATTTAGCTAAGGAACGCGTGATGTTGAATCCGGCGGAAAAAGTGGTCGAGTCGGCTCCCGAGGAAGGCGCTGCCGAGGTTGTCTCCGATGCTGTTGCGGCTGCGCGTCGGCAATTGATCGCGGAAACGATTGAAAGCATCCGTCCGAATCTGCAGCGCGACAAGGGCGATTGCGAGTTGATCGATGTGCAGGGAGACAAAGTGTTCGTCAAGATGACGGGTGCTTGTGTCGGTTGCCAGCTCTCTTCCATGACCTTGAATGGCGTGCAGGCGAAGCTGGTCGAAGCGACGGGACGCATGATCCGCGTCATTCCGGTCGGATCGAACCTGCCCAAGCTCTGATCGTCGGTTGCATTGATTGTAATGGGTGGGGAGAAGTAGTCTCGGCGAACGTGCGCTACCGTGCTCCCCAGCGGAATTGGTGACTGCGATGGCGGGTTCCGTTAAGGATTCGGTCAAGAAGCCGATCGTTCTCAACGATACGACATTGCGCGATGGCGAGCAGGCCCCCGGTGTTGCTTTTTCGCCGGAAGAGAAAATTGCCATCGCCAAAGCGCTCGCGGGAGCTGGCGTTCCAGAAATTGAAGCGGGCACGCCCGCGATGGGCGAGCGAGAAATTGCCGCAATCCGCGATGTTGTTGCGGAAAAGCTTCCTGCGAAAATTATCGCATGGTGTCGCATGGTGCGGCAAGATATTGACGCAGCGGTCGCGTCAGGCGTCGGCATGATTAATTTATCTCTGCCGGTTTCCGATATTCAGCTCAAAGCAAAATTTTCCGCTGATCGCGCCTATGCCCGCGATATGATCAGTCGCTTCATTCCCTATGCCCGCGATAAGGGGCTTGAGGTTGCGCTTGGTTGCGAGGACGCCTCGCGTGCGGATCTTTCTTTCCTGGGGGAGCTGGCAGATCTGGGCGCATCGCTCGGTGTCCGGCGATTGCGGTTTGCCGATACCTTGGGTGTTCTTGATCCTTTCATGACGTTTTCCATGGTTGAGCAGTTACGAGCAGGTACCGACCTGGAGATCGAAATTCACGCGCATGATGATCTGGGCCTCGCCACCGCCAATACTTTGGCGGCGCTGCGCGCCGGGGCGACACATGCGAGCGTCACTGTTGTCGGGCTTGGTGAGCGTGCCGGTAATGCGCCCCTCGAAGAGGTCGCAGTAGCCGTCAAATCGCTTTACGGGTTGTCAACCGAGGTTGATTTGACCGCCCTTGCTGGCGTTGCCCGTGTCGTTACCAGTGCCGCGGGACGGTCCATTCCTGAAGCCAAGGCCATTGTGGGTGAAGTTGTCTTCACGCATGAATCCGGAATTCATGTCGATGGATTGCTGAAGGATCTGCAATGTTATCAAGCGCTTGATCCGGCGCTCCTGGGCCGTTCCCACCACGTTGTTCTCGGGAAACATTCGGGGCTGAGGGCCGTAACCAACGCACTTGCGCAACAGGGCCTCAGCGTGTCTGCGGATGAGGCGAAATTCGTCCTGGCGCGCATTAAACTCTATGCGGAACAGGAGAAAGCTTCCGTTCCGGGTAATATTCTCCTCGATTTCTATCGGGAAGCGAAAATCGCAAGCGCTCATACCGGCGACATGTGGACGCCGCTTGTGATCAATTGATGGTCCGTTATGCGCTGATGCGCCGCAGATAGCAGGTATGTGTTATTTGCATATGTGTACGTCCGAGCGGATGAGCGCTGATCTCTTCGGCTACACTATTGATGTGCGAAGGTCCGTTCGATTAGTCGTGGTGTTAGATTTCGAAACAGTCAAAACTCTGTAGAGATGTGACTCATCATAGCAATTCCAGTAATCTGGAAAGGTTATAAAAGTAGAAATACGGTACATCTAGCTCATGATCAGGGTATCTTTCCTTGTCGATAGGGCGTCGGTAGTTGCGCGAGCCGTTGTGGCGTTTTTCCCTCCGGAGTCTGAAAACGTAATTTCGTGAGGGAAACGGGGAGTAATAGAACGCAACACTTGCGGATTCTCTTTTTTTCGATTGATCGTCATGAGATCGCCATGTTAAGAATTCTCTCATGTCTCGAGTCGGAATACGCTCCTGTTAATCTCGAGGTTTGAGCGGCTTGCGGCGTCCTGATGAGTTTCCTCTGGGACGGTGACAATGACGCAAAAACCTCGGATCCCAAAGGAACCGGACGTATCTGATCCCCGGACGGGATAAGCGCAAAGCTTAGGAACCCGTTTCCGGTGCTCCACAGAGAGACGATAAGATTTGATCGAGCCCTTGCGCTTTCGGGTGTGGATGGCTGGTCTGGAGCGGCCCTCACTTTTTCCGATTATAGAAATACCTCTTGCGAGAGGGACGGATCGGAAGCCGCTCGACAGGAATCGATGCGATTTTGCTGAAAGGACGGGTCCCGACGGATCCGTGCGTCTGGCTCCCTGCCGGTTAGCGGTTTGCGGGGCCTGATGCGAATGAGCACGTTCGCTGCATGGCATGATACACCCGGGCATCGCGCTCGGATGGTCTCACGAAAAGCGATGAGACATTCGCGACATATGAGAGGCATGTGAGGGTTATGAGCGAGACATTGAAAACCTTGCAAGGACTGTCGTCGGCGGAAGATTTTTTCAAAGTGCTGGACGTTCCCTATGATCCCAACAAGGTGAATGTCGTACGTATGCACATTATGAAGAGAATGGGACAATATCTTGCGACAGAAGATTTCGAGGGTCTGTCGGAAGACGTTGTTCGGACGAAATGCAAGGAGATTCTGGAAAAAGCTTATGAGGATTTCCAGAAATCCGATCCAATGAAAGAGCGTGTCTTCAAGGTTTTGAAGGAGGCGGTGCAGGAAAAGACGCCGGCGCCACCGCCGATCGTACCTTTCACCGATCTTCTGAAATAGTTTTTACTTTTCGGCGAAGGTTCGCCACTTGAAAACCAGATTTCGGACGGAGGTGCTCAAGCTGAAAAGAACGTTCTTATTCAAGCTTGTATGTCCATGGTCCGAAATTTGCTCAAAAAATGATCTATCCCATTTCACGCATGATCGAGAGGTTTCATAATGCATATCGTCGTCTGCATTAAGCAGGTGCCGGATTCTGCGCAGATTCGTGTTCATCCCGTCACCAATACGATTATGCGGCAGGGTGTGCCGACGATCATCAATCCTTATGATCTGTTCTCGCTCGAGGAAGCGCTGCGCCTGCGGGACCGCTTCGGCGGTGAAGTGACGGTGGTCACCATGGGTCCGCCCATGGCCGATGCCTCCTTGCGCAAATGCCTGACTTATGGAGCAGATCGTGCGGTTCTTCTGACGGATCGTTTCTTCGCCGGTTCCGACACGCTCGCGACCTCCTATGCTCTGTCCTATCTGATCAAGAAAGTTGCGCAGGAATGGGGTGAGCCGGACATCATCTTCTGCGGCAAGCAGACGATCGATGGCGATACGGCCCAGGTCGGGCCTGGCATTGCCAAGCGGCTGAATCTTTTGCAGCTCACCTATGTCGCAAAGATCGACGAATTCGATCTGGCGGCGCGTGAAATCGTCATCCATCGGCGTGCGGAAGGCGGTATCCAGATCCTCAAGACGAAGCTGCCCTGTCTCGTGACCATGCTCGAAGGCACGAACGACATGCGCCGGGGCTCGATCGAAGATGCTCTGCGCGGCGCCCGTTCGGAAATCGTGACCTGGAATGCGGCTGAGGCGGGTATTCCGGATCTTGCGCTCTGCGGGTTGAAGGGGTCTCCGACGATCGTGAAGAAAGTGTTCGCGCCGTCTCCGCGCGCCGAAAAAGCCTTCCAGATCGAGGTTCAGGGCAAGACGCCGGCTGAAATTTCGGATGCTGTGATCGGTGAAATCAATCAGCGTCAGCCGGGTCTCGAACAGGATATCCAGAAAATGGCTGCCGGCTTTTGAGCCGCCTTTTGCTTGAAGGATAGGAACTATGAATCAAAAAGCTCCCCCAGCGAAAGCCGCGGCTCCAGCGGCTGGGAACAGCCGTGCGAATACCAAGAAGGAACTGCCCGAGCATCTCAAGAGCTACAAGCACGTCTGGGTTCTGATCGAACTCGAACGCGGTGTGGTTCATCCTGTGTCCTGGGAATTGATGGGTGAAGGCCGCAAGCTCGCTGACAAGCTGAAGGTTGATCTGGCAGCGGTCATTCTCGGCGCTCCGGGCGGGACCGAAGATGCGATCAAGGACAGCTTCGGTTACGGTGCCGATCTGTGCTATGTTGTGGAAAACCCGGCGCTTACCGATTATCGCAACGAGCCTTACACGACGGCGATGACCGAGCTGGTCAATAAATATCAGCCGGAAATCCTGTTGATGGGCGCGACCAATCTCGGCCGTGACCTCGCCGGCTCCGTCGCTACCACCTTGCTCACTGGTCTGACGGCCGATTGCACTGAACTCGACGTGGATGCGGATGGTTCTCTCGCCGCCACCCGCCCGACCTTCGGTGGCTCGCTGCTCTGCACCATCTATACGTTGAACTATCGCCCGCAGATGGCGACCATGCGTCCGCGCGTTGCGCCCATGCCTGTCTATCAGGCCGGCAAGACCGGCCGTATCATTCGGCATGAAGTTGCCCTGCCGGAAGAGTCCATCATCACCAAGGTCCTGTCCTTTCTGCCCGACAGCGCGACCGGCAAGGCCAACCTGCCTTACGCCGATGTGGTGGTAGCCGGTGGTCTCGGCATGCAGAATGCCGAAAACTATCAATTGGTACGTGACCTCGCTGAAGTGCTTGGCGCGGAATGGGGTGGCTCGCGGCCGCTCGTCCAGAAGGGCTGGATTCCTTCCGATCGCCAGATCGGCCAGACCGGCAAGACGATCCGTCCGCGTCTTTACATCGCGGCGGGTATTTCCGGCGCCATTCAGCACCGCGTCGGCGTCGAAGGCGCTGATCTCATCGTCGCCATCAATACCGATCCGAACGCGCCGATCTTCGATTTTGCGCATGTCGGCATTGTCGCGGACGCAACGAAAATCTTGCCGGCGCTGACGGAAGCTTTCCGCAAGCGTCTCGCCCTGGCCGCCGCCCGGCCTGCGGCTGAGTAAAGGAGACGGATATGGCGAACGAAAAGTTTGATGCGATCGTCGTCGGTGCGGGTCCTTCCGGCAACGCTTGCGCTTATACTCTGGCCACCCGCGGCCTCAAGGTCCTGCAGTTGGAACGCGGTGAATATCCGGGCTCCAAGAATGTTCAGGGCGCCATTCTCTATGCCGATGCGCTGGAAAAGATCATTCCTGATTTTCGCGAGGATGCGCCGCTCGAGCGGCATATCATCGAACAGCGCCTGTGGATGATGGATGATAAATCCTATTGCGGCGCGCATTATCGCTCGGAAGATTTCAACGAGGACAAGCCGAACCGCTATACGATCATCCGTGCGCCTTTCGACAAATGGTTCTCGAAGCGCGTTGTCCAGGCGGGCGCCCTGATCCTTTGCGAAACCACCGTAACGGAACTGGTGCGCGACGCGCATGACAAGGTGATCGGCGTTCGCACCGACCGCGATGGCGAAGCCATCTATGCCGATGTCGTCGTTCTCGCCGAAGGCGTATCCGGCCTCGTCGGCGCGCGGGCGGGCCTGCGCTCCATTCCGAAGCCGGATACGGTCGCGCTCGCGGTGAAGGAAATGCACTTCCTGCCGCGTGAGACGGTTGAGCAACGCTTTAACCTTGAGGGTGATGAAGGCGTCGTGATCGAAGCGGCCGGCACGATCACCAAAGGTATGGTTGGCACGGGCTTCCTCTATACCAATAAGGAATGTATCTCGATCGGTATCGGCTGCCTGATCTCTGATTTCACCGAGAGCGATCAGTCGCCCTATGGGCTGCTCGAAGCTTTCAAGAACCATCCGTCGGTGAAGCCCTTGCTCGCGGGTTCCGAGGTCAAGGAATATGCGGCGCATATGATCCCGGAAGGTGGCTATAAGGCCATTCCGCAATTGTTCGGCAACGGCTGGCTGATCGTCGGTGACGCCGGCCAGTTCGTGAATGCTGTTCATCGTGAAGGCTCCAATCTCGCCATGACGACGGGACGGATCGCGGCGGAAACCATTCTTGATCTGAAGACCCGCAATGCACCGATGACGGCGCATAATCTAGCCGCTTATAAAGCGCGGCTCGATGAATCCTTCGTCATGAAAGATCTGAAGAAGTATAAAAACCTTCCGAAGGTCCTCCATAACAAGCATTTGCTTACGACCTATCCGCAGCTTCTTTCCCAGGCGGCGCAGACATGGTTCCGTGTCGACGGTGTGGACAAGAAAAGCAAAGAGAACGAGATCGTCAAATCCTTCTTCCGTACGCGTCGCGTCAAAGGTCTGCTTGGCGACGTTCTCGGAATGGCCCGGGGCTGGCGCTGATCGTCAAAGCCTTGGTAAACCAGAATTGGATTTCGTTTTCTCGTGAGGAACGCTGATGAGCACTGAAACTACAACTCCGGTTCGTGTGGAAGACAAGCTCTTCCAGAACCGTTATCTCGTCGATGCCGGCCGCCCGCACATCACGGTTACACCGCATACGGTGCCTTCATCCCGGCTCCTGGCCCTGACGCATGTCTGCCCTGCCGGTTGCTATACCCAGGCCGATTCCGGCCAGGTGGAAATTTCGACCGATGGCTGTGTCGAATGCGGCACCTGTCGCGTCGTGGCGGAGCCCTATGGGGAGATCACCTGGAACTATCCGCGCGGTGGTTTCGGCGTGCTGTTCAAATTCGGCTGATCGTCTAGAAGACGTCGAATCTCAAAGGTCTTTCTGAGACACGCGGCGGATCGAAAGATCCGCCGCGTGTCTCTTTGTTTGTGGCCTTGTGTTTTGCAGCCTTGTGCATCGGCGCGGGATAGGCTGGCCCGAGGAGCTCTAATTTTTGAGCAGAATTGATCGACTGATACCGGACATGCTCTAAATTTTTCCAAAAAGCTGTCTGCTTTCGGGTTGGGCCGTGTCGATTTTCGAGGCAGCGAACCGCGCTTGCACTCAGATCGTGGTCGTTGCCGCAATAATGCAGCCTTCCCTGCCGGCACACCGCCAAGCGGAAAGAGCGATGGAAGCAGGGGTTTCCTCACGCTCTGTGTCTTCACGATGCGTAATGCGTCTTCCCGTTTAAATCTATTGTAATTACAATAGCTTATTGTCTCATTTGCCGGCCGTCGCGATGGCTTGGTGTGGCAATGCACCGAGGCTTGGATTGACAGGCTGATGATGGTATGGACATTGCTTTATTATAATTGCGAGTGCAAGCTATTCGCAAGTAGACGAGCCTGTCGGGAGGTCTCCGAACGGTTCGTGAGCATGAGATGATTTTCGCTTCGCATTCGGAACCATTCCGAATGTGTCAATATCCTTGGTCCGAATCCCTGGTCCGAACCAGAGACGTTCATAGGTATTTGTCATGATCAGAGCCCTTCCAGATGCTTCCGCGCCGTCTTCCGCAGCGACACAGCAGCACCGGTCTCTGTTGGAAAAATACGGGCTGCGGGCGACGCGCCAACGGCTAGGGCTCGCAAAGCTTCTGTTCAGCAAGGGAGAACGGCACGTGACAGCCGATGCGCTGGCGGCCGAAGCCACTTCCGCGCGCATGCCGACCTCTCTTGCGACCGTCTATAATGTGCTGAACCTCTTTGCCGATGTTGGACTCGTGCGTGGTCTCGCCATCGAGGGGACCAAGACCATCTTCGACACGAATACGACCGACCACGGCCATTATTATTTTGAAGAATCCGGTGAGATCGAAGATATCGGGGAGGCCGCAGCGCGTTTTGCGGAGCAATTTGTCGCGCCGGAAGGTTACGAGATTTCACGCGTCGATGTAGTCGTGCGTTTGCGCCGCGTCGGCGCGCCGGCACCCGTCAATCTTCGCCTTTGTGAGGACGACGCCGAGGATTGAGAAGTTTTGATTAAAGAGGCGGTGCGTTCTTGTCGGTTCGAAGACCGGAGGCGCTATAGCGTTTTGAAGAGATCCGAAACGCTCCACTCAAAAATCAGGGCTTTTCAAAGCGATTCAATATTATCGGAAAAGACGCTGGAATCGCATTGTCCCCTCCAGGATGCCCATCGTTCTTTCAAGGCTTGGCTACTGGCAGGATGAAAACAACAGCAGCAATCCTATTCGGACAGGAAAGCCCTTCCGTTACCAGGGCTTGCCGCCCATGGTCAGACGCAAGTGCACGTAATCATAGAGATCACTGAGCATGAAATGGCGGTTCTCGACGATGCGCATATGGGCAACTGTCGTCTCATCTCCCGCAAGATAGCGATGCGCCGTGGTCCGGAACGGTTCCGGCAAGGTCAGATTGAAATCCGAAGGCTGGATCAGTAGTCGCAAAATCTGATCGAAAAGAAAACGGAAACGCTCGTCTTCCGGCTCCAGATAGGCGGCGCCGAAATCCTTTCCGTAGCGTTTGAACAGATCCATGTAATCGTTGATATCGGGCTTGTTCACGATCGTGCCTTCTGACCGGTCGAAATCGCTCGTTGTCGGGAGCGCAAGCGGAAATTGCGCAACGCGCCGGCCCGCATTCACATTCCGCTCCGGAATTCCGCCTGGATGCAAAAACATGCAACATGCGAGGGTTTCACCACGGCAAAGGCATAGATCGTTCCACGCCGCGATGTCCAGAACAGGATGCGGCGCTCATGAATCATCAAACGTCTCATTGATCTTGTCCTGCCAGGATCAATGAGGTCTGGGGGGCTAAATCTCAACGAATTTGGCTCAAAACCGGCATGAATTTCAATGTGCCGTTTCAGGATTCCGGCGCGGGATGCGCTTGCGCGACACACTTGGCCTATCCGCTGCATGATCGTGGCTGACAAGCGCCGGAAGGGCGCGGTGCCGGGCGGTTCAGGATAGGGCAGGGCCATGGGCGGGCAGAACGCTACCACTTGTTCACAGTGCCGATTCTGGGAGCAGGTGGCGGAAACGGATATGCCGGCCTTTGATGACCGGCCGCGCGGCGCCTGCCGGCGCTCGCCACCGCAAACGCGCTCGGATTTCGACCGGATCGTCGCCGATTATCTTGGTGCCATAGCACGCCATCTCACCGGGAATGATGAAGAGGACGCTTTCACGATTCACGAATCGGAAGCTGCCTCCGAAACTTATTGGCCGTTGACCGTTGGCGATGATTGGTGCGGCGAATATCAGCCCGCTCATTCCTGATCCATTGAAGATCTACGCGGTTCCTGACGAGCGCCTCGAGCTTGAGTGTTTGGCTTGAGTATCCGGCTTGGGCGTTGCGTGGATGGCGTGATCCGATTAAGCGTCATGCATCGCCAGCAACCCTGCTTTCCTAAAGGGAAGAATGCCACCGCCTGCCCATCGGTTCGGCAGGAATTTGGCAGAATAGGGAGGCGATAAGGTCTGAAGCGGACGCGCCCGGCCATTACGGGGTGAAGACCGCTTCGTTTTCGCGGAGCTGCAAGGCTCCGCTCAAGGTCTTGCTGTGAAGGATGCGCTATGGATCGTCTACTCGTGCTGGTGCGCCATGGTCAAAGCGACTGGAACCTGAAAAATCTCTTCACGGGCTGGAAAGACCCGGATCTGACGGAAAAGGGCGTCGCGGAAGCGCAGGCGGCAGGCCGGGCGCTGAAGGAACGCGGACTCACTTTCGATATCGCCTTCACATCGGCTTTGACGCGCGCCCAGCATACGCTGAAATTGATCCTCGACGGATTGGGCACGCCGGATGTGCCGACGACACGTGATCTGGCCCTGAATGAACGCGATTATGGTGATCTCTCCGGGCTGAACAAGGATGATGCGCGCCAGAAATGGGGCGAGGAACAGGTCCATGTCTGGCGCCGTTCCTATGACGTGTCACCGCCGGGCGGCGAGAGCCTGAAGGATACGGTGGCGCGCGTATTGCCCTATTATTGTCAGCACATTCTGCCCGCCGTGCTGGATGGCCGGAAGACGATTGTCGCCGCGCATGGCAATTCGTTGCGCGCCCTTGTCATGGTTCTCGACGGTCTGACGCCCGAGACCATTCCCTCGATGGAACTCGATACCGGCATCCCGCTGGTTTATCGTCTGCGCGCGAATTCGACCGTGGAAAGCAAGGAAGTGCTCAGTCTTCGATGAATTGCCCAATCGGGCAGTCTCCGATAAAAAGGGCGCGATTCCGATCGCGCCCTCAGCGCGCACCGTGAGGTGCAAAGCTCAGGAACACGCACGGACCTTCCGCGTTTAACAAATCCGGTCTTCCTCCTCTGGTTAGATGGTACGATCGGGGAGGCCTAGCCATGGAACGGTTCCATATCCTGCTCGTCGATGATGATCCTCTGGTGCGCCACGTCGTCGCCGATGAAATTGCCGAGGCAGGGCATTTCGTTTCGACCGCCGCCGATGGGGCCGCCGCTCTGGCACTGCTTGCCGAGACGGAAGTCATCGACCTTGTTCTCGTCGATTATGCGATGCCGGGGATGATGGGACCCGATCTCATCAGGGAAATCGCAAACCGTTTTCCGGCGCTCAAAGTGGCTTTGTTTACCGGATATGCTGAGATTCTCGAACCTTCCCACTTTGAAGGTCGCCCCTGTCCGGTAATCGCCAAGGGGATGCGGATGGAGGAATTGCTCAAGGCGATCGAGGTGGCGGCGCGCGGCGAGGTGATCGAGATTCCGCAAGAGGCCACGGCAACCCGCGTGGAAAAGCTCATGGAGCAGCTTGCCATACGTCCGACTGTCGCGGGTATCCAGCGCCAACTCTACACGCTTTATGAGCGCACCTTGCAGGATTCCTTGCCGCAGCCGTTGAGCCGATTGCTGGACAAGCTCGGCGATGCAACGGATACAGATTCTTCGAGCAAATCCACCTGAAACCGGCCCAAAGAATCCGTTTGAAGAGTGATAGTGCCGCTTGGCGCGGATCTGGCTTGCTTGATAATTGACGTCATTTCCCCTTCGGACTATCTATTTGCCATGGCACTTCGTTCGATCATCACCATTCCGGATCCCCTCCTGCGGCGTGTTTGCGACCCGGTTTCCGAGGTCGATTCCGAGATTCGCCGCCTGATGGATGACATGTTGGAAACCATGTATGACGCTCCTGGCATCGGCCTTGCCGCCAGCCAGATCGCCATCATGAAGCGTGTCATCGTCATGGATGTCGCCAAACGCCGTAAGGGCGAGGATGGCGCGGAAGAGGATGTCGCGCCGCAACCTCTGGCGCTTGCCAATCCGGAAGTCCTCTGGGCATCGGACGAATTGTCCAGCTATGAGGAAGGCTGCCTGTCGATTCCCGATTTCTACGAGGAAGTGGTGCGTCCCGCCCGGGTGCGCGTCGGCTATCTCGACCGCAAGGGCGAGCGGCAGATCCTTGAAGCCGATGGCATTCTCGCGACCTGCGTGCAGCATGAGATCGATCATCTGAACGGTGTCCTCTTCATCGATCATATTTCTCGTCTGAAGCGCGAGCGCATCGTCAAGAAATTCACCAAGGCGGTGAAGCGCGACGGACCTTCTCCGGATAAGGCTAAGGCCAAAGCGCCGAGCATCGCATAAAGGCGCTGTGCTGCGGGTTTGGTGCCCATATGCGCCTACGTGTGGCGCGGAGCCGGCCCAGCCGCCAGCGGAGTCTTGCATCCGTCCCGGGATATCGCCCCGTTGGGATAAAGGTGTTTCTTGCGTATCGTCTTCATGGGAACACCGGATTTCTCGGTGCCGGTTCTCGAGGCCCTGATCGGCGCGGGCCATGAGATCGCTGCCGTCTATACAAGGGCGCCGCGCCCTGCCGGGCGGCGCGGGCTCGATATGACGCCATCCCCAGTGCATCAGAAGGCTCTGGAACACCATCTGCCCGTAGAGACGCCCAAAAGCCTGCGCGGGGAAGAGGCTTTGACGACTTTGGCCTCCTATGCGCCGGAGGTGCTTGTCGTCGTCGCCTATGGTCTCATCCTGCCCAAAGGTATTCTGGATTTGCCCCGTTACGGCGCGCTCAATCTGCATGCCTCACTGCTGCCGCGCTGGCGCGGCGCTGCTCCAATACAGCGCGCGATCATGGCCGGAGATACAGAGAGCGGCGTCATGCTGATGCGCATGGAAGAAGGGCTCGATACCGGCCCCGTGGGGCTGACGGCGAAAGTCGCGATCGATGCCGCGATGAGCGGTGGTGCTTTGCATGATCTGCTGTCGCAAAGGGCGGCGGGGCTGATCGTCGAAGGTTTGGACAAACTCGAAAAGGGCACGCTCACCTTCACGCCGCAAAGCGAACTCGCTGCGCAGGGCGACGAAGCCGTGACCTATGCAAAGAAAATCGAAAAAGCCGAGGCACGGATCGATTGGCAACGGCCCATGCGGGATATTTACAATCTGATCCGGGCGCTCTCGCCCTTTCCGGGCGCCTTTTTCGAGGTGGATCTCGGCAAAGGGCTGGAGCGCATCAAGATTCTCGCGGCCGAGGCTGATGAGGCTCTCAGCGGTCAGCCCGGGCTCATCATGGATGAGAATCTGTCGATTGCGGCGCTTGGCGGTGGCGCGATCCGGCCCGTGCAAATTCAGCGATCCGGCAAGGCACCGATGAGCGTCGAGGCTTTTTTGCGTGGTGTGAAACTCCCCAAAGGCACTTTGCTGCCCTCACCGGAAGCCGATGCCGCGCTATAAATTAAGCATCGAATATGATGGTGCGCCCTTTGTTGGCTGGCAGCGGCAAAAGAACGGGCTCTCCGTGCAGGAGGTCATCGAGACCGCTCTTGCCGCGATCAATGGCGAGCCCGTCACGATACGCGGCGCAGGGCGTACTGACGCGGGCGTCCATGCGAGCGGGCAGGTGGCCCATGCCGATCTCAGACGGGAATGGCGGCCCGACGTGCTACGCGATGCCCTGAACGCGCATATGCGTCCGGCTCTCGTCGCGGTGGTCGCCACAGAGCCAGTGGCGGAGACTTTCGACGCGCGTTTCTCAGCTATTCGCCGGCATTATCTCTATCGCATCGTCAATCGGCGGGCGCCTCTGACCTTTGAAGCGGGTCATGCCTGGCTGGTGAAACGGCGGCTCGATGTGGCGGCTATGCATGAAGCGGCGCAGGTCCTGATCGGACGCCATGATTTTTCGACCTTTCGCGCGGCCGAATGCCAGGCGGCGAGCCCGATCCGCACCCTGGAGAAGTTCGGTGTCGATGCGCGGGGCGACCTCATCGAGATCCGGGCAAGCGCCCGCTCGTTCCTGCACCATCAGGTGCGCTCCATGGTGGGGTCCTTGGAAATGGTCGGTTCCGGCAAATGGAGTGCTGCCGATCTGCGTGCGGCGCTTGAGGCCTGCGACCGGCGCCGGTGTGGTATGGTTGCCCCCGCGGCCGGCCTGTACCTGACCGGGGTCGATTATCCAGCCGAGGCAATGCCAGCGATTGAGGCCGGAGCTTGAGCGGAAAAGATCAGCCCTTTTTCGGCGTATAGCCGAGTTGCAGGGATTCTTTCGCGCCCTGCGTCAGCACATTCTGGATCGAGCCCGAAAGGGTTGCGAGAATCCAGGGCAATTGCACCTCGACCCGTACCGTTTCCTGCAGCACAAAGACTTGCGCCGTCGCGGTCTGGCCGAAGGCGACGACGCGCAGATCGGCCCGGTCCTCGGTCCAGACCGCTTCCGAATAGGCGATCTTGTCTACATAAGCGTTGCGCAAAAGGTCGATACGCTCGGCGATGCGCCGTTTGGCCTCGTCGGGGCCAAGCGTGTGCGGCAGGGTCACGATGATCGATTTCGCCATGGGTGGCTTGCCCCTCTTCATAGACGGATCGATGTCGGCACCGATCTCCTCATAGATAGGGCTTTCGAAGACGCCTTAAAGAGAGAGCCCGTCGGGCGCGGACTCTGCGTTAGAAGGAGATGCAGGTGTTGCCATCCGCGCGCAAAACTGATTGCTGGTGGAATTGCCGCTTATAGGCACTGCGAATGGCCTCGATCTTTTCGTCGGATTGGGCGTCGGGGATGTAAAAGATCAAGACCATGCGGGAGGATTCCAAGATCCTGTGTCCGTGCGCATCGTGCCATTGGCCCTGGCCTTCGAACAGGCTCAGCCCATCGGGAAAACGCGGCGTCACCTCGCGGGCGAGGAAACGGGAGAAGGCGGCGCTGCTGATGGGGTGGCCTCTGTCATCGCCTCCGAAGATGAGTTCGAGCCGGGCGAATGTCCGGCATTCTTCCGCAGAAGCTGCCGGTTGCGCCGTGGCAAGAAGAGCAGCCACAATCAGCAAAGTGTGAGAGATGGCTGCAAGCAGGCGACAGGCGTGCAAGGATGTCGTCACCGATCGTGAGACGAAGGTATCATGCCAGGATTGCAATGAGAATCATGACGAGGCCGGCAATACCGACACCCCAGACAAGGGTCCGTGCGACAGGAATGCCGAAGATATAAAGCGGCACATAGACCACGCGGCTCCAGAAATAGAGCAAGGCGCCCCAGTGGGTGAGGGTGCTGTCGCGGCTTGCCACATGGGCGATCAGCACGGCGGCCGCGAAAAGCGGCAGGGTTTCGAACAGATTGGCCTGTGCCCGCGCGAGCCGTCCGGCGATGGCCCCGGCAGGTGGTCCCGCCACGTCGCGAGGGCTCATATTATAGGTAAGCCCTGTTTCGCGGGTGCGGGCGAAGGCATGGGCGAGAATCTGGAAAAGGGCGAGGACGAGTGTCCAGCCGAGATAGGTCAGTTCGCTGGTCATGAGCGAGCTCCGTGGGGCGCCTGTGATCGGCGCGCGCCATTGTGCTCACGCCTTCGCTTTTTGCCAAGCGCGTTATACGCGCAAAACGATTAAGCGCCTTATACGCGCAATAATCATGGTGCGCGCAAGGGAATATGGGCGGTCTGCCCCTCAGCCAGCGCGCAGAATGGTCTCGATGGCGCAGTCAGGGGCTTCCATCAAGGCGGCATCAAGGTCGGCCTGTGTTGTGAAACGTCCTTCGAGAAGCCGGCCAAGGATGCGCACTCTGATTTCTTCCGCGGCAAAAGGCCAGGGACTGAGTGCCAACACACCTTTATCACCATTCACAGGGTACAGATGTAACGCCGTCCGTTTTCCGGGCGCGACGGGGATATCGGGGTAAGTCTTTTCCGTCGTGATGCCGAAACAAATATCCAGGGAGAGACGGTCGAACAGAGCGATCAGCCGCCTGTTGTCGTCGAGCAGGGTTTCACTGACATAGGGCGCATAGGCCGGATTGGTGCGCAGGCTTTCCAGCCATTCCGCGCGCTGGGATTTCAGAGCGGCAAGGAAGCTCTGGACTTTCGCGGCATGGTCGGGTGTCGCCTTGGCCGGATCGAACGCAAAACCAAAGATCGTCACCGCATGCAGCGAGACGAGGACACCAACAAAACGGCCGAAATTCCGCGCGCGGTTCACCCCCTCGCGCCAGAGGTCCGTATGGATAGCGCCCGCCATTTCGAAAAATTGCAGCGGCAGACCGGTTGCGGCATTGAGAACGGGCGCACGCTCCCATTCATGCCAGCCGATATCGTGCTGTTCTGTGGCGAGGCAGAATTCGTCGAATGGCTTGGGCCGCACAAAAAGCGCATTGCCCCAGTGCCGCGCGAGTTGGCCCGAGAGCCAGGCGTGGCTCGGCTGCGAAATGGCGATGGTTTTGAGAGCCTCAACCCCATCCACTTCCTTGATTTCCCCCTGGGCCTCCCGCCGAAGCAACATGGCGCATTTCCTTGGTGCAATCCCTTCGGATTAACGCTCCAGATCAGCGATCTGTTGCGTCAAACCAAAGGTCATGAATCCAAGAGACGCGTGAGAGCGAAGACACATGTCTGCCACGATCACCTGTGTCCGTGATCACTCCACTTTTTCGCCGGGGTAGACACCCCACAACAAGGTTTGCGGGAAATAGCCGTCATAGCCCTTGCCGGTAAGGCGGCACCATTTGCCATCACAGCGGCGCACATTGGCGACGACATTGGCCTGCAGCCTGGCCCTTATGTCGGCATCATCGCTCGGCTTGTCATAGAGCGGGAAATCCTCGCCTTTCTTCCATGGCGCGACCAAAGCGGTGCGGCGTCCCGAAAGCAGCGAATGCAACACCCAGCCCTCGGATCCTTCGGAATCGCGGATCCTGCGCCAGGTCTCGAATTCGGCGGTGATTTCGACCGGCAGTCCGGCGCGCTGGAAGACCCAGGTCGTGCGATGGTCTTTTGCGGGGCCTTCCCGCAGATTCACGCGATCGGACTTGAGGCTGACGTAACGCGGCAAGGGCAGGCCGGTGGCGGAGCCGGTCTGCTGGGCGTGGGCGGGAGCGGCGGCCGCGAAACAGAAGCCGAGGGCGAGAAGCGCCGAGAAGAATCGGTTTCGGAAATTCGGTCGATCGGCGGGCTGGGAAGGCGCAACAGCAAGGTGATGTCGGCGGAAAAACGATCCGGTCCGCAAGGCATACGACATTGCTCTTCTCTTCCCTTTCGGTCTGGCCACCGCTTCGCTCCGGAAAGTGGAGGCTACTTTCCAGCAAACGAATTGGTTCATAAAACTCATGCGCCTCACCCGCCGGGCAGGTGCGTCGGGTGAGGATCAAGAGAGACATCCCGTGAGCGGAATGTCGGGCAGCACCTCGACACCATGCCCGATTTGGCGGCGATCGAATTGCAGGATGCCCGCCCGGCATCGTTCTTGTCTTTGACCCGCCATCTGCTACGAAGTTCAGAGGCTGTATTGGGAAGGGTGCACCGGAAACTATCCCAATCGCCGAAGGCCATTCCATGCCGATGACCGACGGTCTATGCGGCACTGAAGGTTAAGGTGGCGTGAAGAGCAGCCGCCCGGCGTGGCGGCTGCTGTCTCGAAGACTGTCACGAAGAGCATCTGGACCGCGCAGCCGGATTGATGGTCGAATGGGCGTTTGGACGGCCGGAAACGATACGGGAACATTCTAATGGTGCGGAAAAGGCCTCTCGTCGTTCTGACGCGCAAATTGCCCGACGTCATCGAGACGAGAATGTGCGAATTGTTCAATACGCAGCTCAATATCGATGATGTGCCAATGGATCGGGAGGCGCTTTCCAGGGCACTCGCCACCGCCGAGGTTCTGGTGCCGACGGTGACGGACCGTATCGATGCCGAGCTCATCGCCGCCGCCGGGCCGCAATTGCGGCTCATCGCCAATTTCGGCAATGGTGTCGACAATATCGATGTGGATTCCGCGCTGAAGCGTGGCCTGACGGTGACCAATACGCCGGGCGTCCTGACCGAGGATACGGCGGATATGACGATGGCGCTCATCCTGGCGGTCGCCCGCCGGCTCGTCGAGGGCGCCCGGATCATTCCGGAAAGCGAATGGAACGGCTGGGCGCCGACCTGGATGCTGGGGCGGCGGATCACCGGCAAGCGGCTCGGTATAATCGGCATGGGCCGTATCGGCCAGGCGCTCGCCCGCAGGGCTAAGGCCTTCGGCCTGCAGATCCATTACCATAATCGCCACAAGGTCGCGCCGCAGATCGAGGAGGCTTTGGAAGCCACTTATTGGGAATCGCTCGACCAGATGCTGGCGCGCATGGATATCGTTTCGATCAATTGTCCGCACACGCCGGCGACCTATCATCTTCTCTCGGCGCGCCGCCTGAGCCACCTTCAGCCTCATGCGATTCTCGTGAATACCGCACGTGGCGAGCTGATTGATGAAGCGGCGCTGACGCGGATGCTGGAAGCCGGACAGGTCGCCGGCGCCGGGCTCGACGTCTTCGAGCATGAGCCCGCCGTCTCGTCGAAACTGATCCGTCTCGCCAAGGCGGGCAAGGTCACCTTGTTGCCGCATATGGGGTCGGCGACGACCGAAGGCCGCATCGACATGGGCGAGAAGGTGCTGATCAATATCAAGACCTTCATGGATGGTCACCGGCCGCCGGACCGCGTGCTGCCGGGAATGCTGTAACGCCCGGCCGCAAAGGAGGGAAGCGCCCAGGCCGGGCCGCCGCCGCGAGACTGTGCGCCTTCGACCTCCCGTATGCCCTTGTCTTGGTTAACCTTGTTGGTCACGGCTTTTTCTGCCGGGCTCTTGAACCTGCGGCGACACATGCCATATGTGGTCGACAGCGATGCCGGAAGGGTCGCTGAACGAAGGCCGGAAGGCTTCGCGCGGGATGTTTTCTGCAAATGTCACGTCTACCAACCCTCAATTCCCCGTTTCTCCTCGGCTTCGACGAGATCGAACGGGCTCTCGATCGCGCGACGCGCATGACGTCCGACGGCTATCCGCCTTATAATATCGAGCGGATCGCGCGGGACGGCGCACAGACCGATATGCTGCGCATCACTCTGGCCGTCGCAGGCTTCACGCGGGATCAGTTGGAAATCACCATCGAGGATGGACAATTGGTGATCCGCGGCCGTCAGCAGGACGATAAGACGAGGCTTTATCTGCATCGCGGCATTGCCGCCCGGCAGTTTCAGCGTGTCTTCCTTCTGGCCGATGGCATGCAGGTGGCGGGTGCCGATCTCACCAATGGGCTCTTGTCCATTGATCTGGTGAGGCCGGATCCAAACCGGGTGGTGCAGAAGATCGAGATCGTCGACCGCAATTGAACCAAAAAGGGGTGCGGTCGGTTGAAACCTCGAAAGGGTGCAACCGAACCGATACGTCTGGCGGATTGGGAAACCTTTCCGGCGATCCTGCGGGAGAATGAGGGCGTTCGCAGACTTCAAATCAGGCCCTTCGGAATGCAAGATGTCAATTTGCAAGAAAGGCGCTTTACATGCTGGATGAAAACAATACACACACCGCTCCGTTGCTCACGGATGAGCAGCTTGCGAGTCTCGGCGGCGGCAGGGTCGCCTATCTGAAATCCTTGCGTTCGGAGGAAGTGAGCCGTCTGTTTCCCGACGCGCCGGAACTCATGCCTGGCCTCAATCTGTTCGCCTTGCTGGCGGCTGATGGTAAGCCGATCATCCTGACGGATTCCCGGGATGCCGCTTTGGCCAATGCCATGGAAAATCACCTGCAGATGGTAAGCGTCCATTGATTTGCGGCTCTGTACACTCCATCAGTCCCACGGAATTTTAAACGGCGTTGCGCTCCGCGCGACGCCGTTTTGGTGTTTGTTTGCCCGGCGGATCGCTATTACGATGCCGCACTCATAATTTCAGGGCTATCCTGCCAAGGATCGCTCTCGGCGCGCCCGGATAATAATAGGCGCTGGTGCCCTGAGCCTGCTGATAATAGGACGTGTTGACGAAGCCGATGTAGCTCTTGTCGAAGAGATTGGTTACCGTCAGGCTGGCATTGAACAGGCCGATCGGCGTCTGGTAATCATAGGCGATATTGAGATCGACGGTCGCATAGCCAGGTAGATATTGTGTCCGCGTTGTGTCGCCCCAGCGGTCGCTGATGTAATTGACGATTGGCGTGATGGTGAGCTGGCCGCCGCCAAGCCAGGCGTCGCGTGTATGCCAGTTGAGACCGGCGGCGAATGTCCAGTTGGGTACGTCGGGAAATTGCGTGCCCTTTACCTCCGCAGCCGCGATGGTTGCGGCAGAGGATCCGGGCAGCGTCGGCAGATCGGCATCAAAGACATTGCGCGTGTAGCCGAGCGAGGCGAAGAGGTCCAGCTCTTCCTTCGGGAACCAATGCGCCATTAGCTGGCCGCCGATCGCATGGGTTTCTCCGACATTCTGGCTGTAGTTTATGCCGATGCCATTGTCATAGGAAACATTCTTGTTGCGGCTGCGCGCGTAATAGAAGCGCGGTTCGAGCATGGCCATTCCGAGCACCGGATCCTGATGGGTCCAGCGGAAGCCTGCATCGATATTGATCGAGGTCTCAGGTTTGATCGAACTCCATAATTGATCGGCGCTGATGCCTCTGGCGGCGAAAGCAGCGGCATTCTGCTGATAAACCGGGAAGGCGTCGAAGGATGGGCCGCCGTAATTGGAACCCGCACTGACGATGGCCTGCAAATCCGGCGTCAGATCATAGCTTGCGGCGAGATAGGGCAGGAAGGCAGAGAATGTATGAGGGCTGACGCTGCGCATGCCATTGATGCCGGGTGAGGCCGAAAGCGCGGCGTCATAGGAGAGATTATTCGTGCCGGTATTGTTGAAGACATTGATGCCGGCGATCTGCTGCCACATGAAGCGCGAGCCCGCCTGCAGATGCAGGGCGCCGAGTTTCTTGTCCATCATCGCATAGGCGCTGTTGGTTTCCATCCGGCTCGTCGGCTGCGCGAGGATCGACCACATACCGTTGGTCAATCCGCCGGAGGAGGTCGGGGTCCACATCTGCCACGATGTCGGCGGCCCGGGCGGTAGCTGCGATGTCCACCAATAACCGAATTTCACGTCGGTCTCGGCAAGCCGCGTCGAGATCTCGCTGGTTACGCCATACCAGTCGTGATTCATCTGCCAGTTGCGCACCATGCCGTTGGTGGCCATGCCATCAAGGGCGAAGCCTCTTTCGCTGAAATAAAACGGCTTGACGGTGAGCTTTGTATTGCCGTCGAAATGATAGGTCATTTCCGACAGGATGACCCAATCGTCATAGGACTGGCGGTTGTTGTTGATATAGGTATAGCCGGCACCGGGGCTCGCCGAATAATCAAAATAGCGATAGGCGCCGAGGTTCTGTGTCTGCGAATAAGTCAGCGGCCGCAATGTATTCTGGCGCATATGCGCATAGCTGAAGTAAAGCTTGGCGTCGAATTGATCGGTGATCTGCGTCGTGAGGCCGAATGTGGCGGTCGCATTATTGTCTGCGCCCTTGCCCGGGCCGCGCCAATTGTCCGCATCCGTCCAGGAACCGGAGACGAAGAAACGGGTCGTATTGTTGAACATGGCACCGGAATCGACACGCGAGAAAGTGCGGAAGAGATTGAACGAGCCGAGTGCCTGTGTGAATTCGAGGCCCGGTTTGTCCTCGCCCCAGCGCAGGCGCGTATTGATAACGCCCGCCGTGGTGAAATAGCCCGCTTTATCCGGTGCGATCGGGCCCTGATAGACTTCGATGCCTTCGATATTCTCGTTGGAGAACAGCCATTGATAGCCGGGGCCCGGATTGATCCCCGTCAGCGGGATACCGTCGACAGTGCCGATGCTGTTGCCGTGCTGGCTCGCCTCGCCGCGAATCCTGATGCCTTTGTTGCCGCCGGGAACCGAGGCAAGGCCATAGGGGTCGATCGCTGGGGCATAGACGGACGGCAGAATGGAGATGGCGCGATAGGGATTGCCGCTGCCGCCCGGGCTCAGAATATTGATGGCCTTGTTGCTGACCTGATAGGCGGTTTCCGGCGTATCCGGAATGCTGCCGGCCAGCACCGGCTTTTTCGACAGTGCCTCGATATGGACGACGGGAAGCTCGAGTGTTTCTCTGCTTGTGACGGCTTGGCTGCTTGTGGTTTGACTGCTCGCGGCCTGGTTTTTGGCAGCCTGCGCATGCGCATCAAAGGCGAGAAACGGCAGGAACAAGCCCGACAGCCGGGAACAGGTGCTTCGGAAACGGCGTACTTTCAAGGTCGTGTATCCCTTACGGATCCTTAACTATATCCTTAAGGGAATAATATCTGGCCGCCCTCCGTCAAGTGGAATAGTCACGTTCCAGCCAATGAATTTCAACAAGGCAGAGTTTCGTCAATTATCCATAGATATACTAAAGATAATCATTATCCGCGTCTTCTTCCTCGTCATCGACATCAACGCCCTGCGGGCCGGCGATTTCGGCTTTGAACTTGTCTTCAAGATCGAGACAACGGTCATAATAGGCTTCGTCTTCGTCCTCTGTCACCGTTTTCAGCGTTTGCGGTGCTGCGACGATTTGCGCGGCATAGGCATCGCAGGCGACATTGCTGGTCAGCGTCGAGGCATCGTCGATGATTGCCATGCTCCAGGTCTTGGTGCCGAGATTGAGCAGGCTCAAGACGGCGCTTTCGCCATCGCTCATCAGTTCGGCGTGATAGCCATGGGTTGCTGCGAGGTCCTTGCCCGTGGCGCCCTTGTAAATCTGCGTCATATGGATCCGCCTCCCGTTGCCGGCTCTACGATGGAGCGTTTCGGATCCATCCGGAAACGCTCCATTCAAAAATACTATTGACGATCGCTCGATGAACCGGACACGTGAGCGATGCGCCCTGTCTTTGTCAATGCGCCAAGCCGAAAAGTGGTCACCGCGCGTTATTTTTGGCGCATGATTTTTGGGGTGTAGTCGGGCGCGCGGCGTGTGGATCAAATGGCGAAATCCGGTCCGACCGTTGGATAGGATGTGACCTGTTTCGTTTCGGCGAGACGGCAGAAATCGTCGACCGTCATTTGCTCCAGCTGTTTGAGGAAAACCTGACCGGCTTCCTCCACCAAGGGGCCGAGGACATCATCGATCAGCTCGCAGGAATCGCCGTTTTCCATATCCTGTTCGTTCTGGACCGCGTGCAAAATATCGACAGCACTGATGCGGCGCCGCTCCCGCGCGAGTTCATAGCCGCCGCGCGGGCCACGCACGCTTTTGAGAATATTGGCCCGAACCAGCGCCTGGAGCAGTGTTTCGAGATGGCGTGGCGGCAATTGCAAACGGCTCGCGAGCGCCTTGGCAGCGACGGGGAGCGGGCGGGCGTGCAGGGCAATGTCGGTCACGGCGGCAAGCGCCAGGAGATTGCGGCGCGACAGGAGAATCATCGGCGAGGGACACGTGTTGGCGCGTTGAACCCTGTCGAACCGAAGCCGTTTTCGCCGCGCTCCGTCTCGCTCAATGTCGAGACTTCGATCAGATCGGCCTGAACGCAGGGGGCTATGACGAGTTGGGCGATGCGCGTGCCGCGCACGATCTCGAAAGGCTCGTCGCCCATATTGATCAGAATCACCGAGATCTCGCCGCGATAATCGGAATCGACCGTGCCAGGCGTATTCAGCACCGTGACGCCATGTTTGCGGGCGAGGCCGGAGCGTGGCCGCACCTGGGCTTCGTAATGCGGCGGAATTTCAAGGCAGAATCCGGTCGGCACGAGATGGCGTCCGCCGGGTTCCAGTACGAGGATGACGCCTTCGGGGAGCGCTGCGGCGAGATCGAGCCCTGCCGCGCCGGCGCTTTGATAGGCGGGCAGATCAAGTCCCTGCGCATGTGGCAGGCGTTTGACGAGGACGGAGGGCCTCTGGCCTGGCGTTGGCTGATGCGACGTTGGAATATAAGTCATCTGGCAGATTCCGCGAGCAGGCTGGCGCAGGCGGCGATCAGGCGCTCGGCCACGGCTTTCTTGGAGAGGGGTGGCCATGGCTCGGCGCCCGCGCGCGTCAAGACCGTGACCTGATTGGAGTCTCCGCCCATGACGTCCGAACCGCGCCCGACATGATTGGCGACGAGCATATCGCATTTCTTGCGCTCGAGTTTGGCTTGAGCGTGCGCGAGCAGATTCTGCGTCTCGGCGGCAAAACCGACGACGAGCCTCGGCCGTCCCGGACCCGGCCGACCGATGGTTGCAAGAATGTCCGGGTTTTCGACCAGGCTCAAAAGCGGCGGGACATTGCCAGTCTTCTTGATCTTTTCTTCCGCACTATCGGTGGGACGCCAATCGGCCACGGCGGCGGCGGCGATGAACAGGGAGGCCGGCAGGCAATCCTCGACGGCCGTGAGCATTTCCCGCGCGGTCTCGACATGCCGCGTGGTGACGCCCGCAGGATCGGGCAGGGAGACCGGACCGCTCACCAGCATGACCTCGGCACCGGCGGCCGCTGCCGCGGCGGCAATGGCATGGCCCTGCTTGCCGGAGGACCGATTGGCGATATAGCGCACCGGATCGATAGGCTCATGGGTCGGTCCGGAGGTGATGATGACGCGATGGCCTGAAAGGTTCGGTTCCGTGAGATTATGCGCGATGTGACTCGTGGCGGCGAGTTTTGTCTCGATGGCGGCGAGAATGGCTGGCGGCTCGCTCATCCGGCCCGGGCCATATTCGCCGCAGGCCATGTCGCCGTTCTCGGGGCCGACGATCGCGATGCCGTCGGCACGCAACGTCTCCATATTGCGCTGCGTCGCCGGATGCATCCACATGCGCACGTTCATGGCCGGGACGACGAGCACCGGCTTATCCGTCGCAAGCAGCAGCGTGGTGGCGAGGTCATCGGCAAGGCCCTGCGCCATACGGGCGAGGAGATCGGCGGTCGCGGGTGCGACAACGACGAGATCGGCATCGCGCGACAGCGCGATATGGCTCATCCGCGCTTCCTCATCGGGCGAGAACAGGGTCTCCGGCACGGCGGTTCCGGCGAGGCTGGCGAAGGAAAGCGGTGTGACGAAATGTTTCGCCGCCTCGGTCATGACGACCCGCACGGTATGATCGTTGCGCCGCAGGAGGCGCACGAGTTCCAGCGCTTTATAGACCGCGATTCCACCGCCGACGATGAGTAGAATGCGTTTGCCGCCGGCTTTTTCCATGGTCTTTCCTCATTGCCGGATAAGCGGGCCGCCGCAGGGTGTCGATCACCCTGCGTGTCTCATCGAGATCAAGGTGAGTCTCGATACGCCAGCGTAGCGGGATTGAACGCGGATGGCTGCGTGGACGATATAGGCTCACTCACCAGAGATAATCCACGGAATATTTTGTGAAAAGAGGCAGCCCCCAAGTAGCTTCCGATTAAAGCTGGTAGAGGCGCCATAAGATCAAAAGGGTCGCGATGGCGATCACCCACAGCGCGGTATGGCCTGATCGTCCGGCGCGCGCCGTTGCCTTGGTGACTTGCCGCCACGATGGGTCCGAGAGGCTGAGACCGCTCGCAGTGATGGTCTCAAGACCTGTGAGCAGATTTTCCGTCCGTTCCAGAAACGCGGGCAATTCCGCGGCGAAACGGCCGATCTGTCCGAGCGCGCGGCCGGCGTCCTGGACCTTGCCGACGGGGCCGAGATTATCCTCGATCCAGCGCCGCACCACGGGTTCGGAGGTCGACCACATATCGAGCTTAGGATCGAGCTTGCGCGCCACGCCCTCGACGACCACCATGGTCTTTTGCAGCATCACGAGCTCGGTCCGGGTCTTCATCTCGAACAGGCCGGTCACTTCGAAAAGCAGGGTGAGCAGCTTGGCCATGGAAATCTGGTCGGCGGTGCGGGAATGGATCGGCTCGCCGATGGCGCGGATGGCCTGCGCGAAATCCTCGATCCGGTAGGTGCGCGGCACATAGCCGGCCTCGAAATGCACTTCGGCGACGCGGCGATAGTCGCGGATGATGAAACCATACAGGATTTCCGCCAGAAACCGCCGCTCCTTGAGATTGAGCCGTCCCATAATGCCGAAATCGACGGCGACCAGCCGCTGCTGCGGGTCGATGAACAGATTGCCCTGATGCATGTCGGCGTGGAACAGGCCATCGCGCATGGCATGGCGCAGGAACGACTGGATAACGATGCGGCCGAGATCAGGCAGGTCGTAGCCGCGTGCCTTGAGGCTCGCGATATCGGACAGCGGAATGCCATTGATCCATTCGAGGGTGAGGACATCCTTTGCGGTGCGGTCCCAATCGACCGATGGAACGCGGAAATCCTCGTCCTTGGCGGTGTTTTCTCCGAATTCCGAGGCGGCTGCCGCCTCGAGCCGGAAATCCATCTCCATTTTCACCGCGCGGGCCATGGTCTCGACGACTTCGACGAGTTTCAGGCGCTGCATGTCCGGTATCAGGCGCTCGGCGAGTCTTGCGATGGTGAGCATATCGCCGAGATCGCGGCGGAAACGCCGTTCGATCCCCGGCCGCATGATTTTCACCGCGACCTCGCGGGTGCCCACGGCATCCTTAACCAAGGCGCGATGGACCTGGGCGATGGAGGCGGCGGCGAGCGGTTCGCTGAGTTCGACGAAAATTTTATCGACCGGCCGGCCGAAGGCGGTCTCGATGATCCCCACTGCCGTCTCGCGCGGGAAGGCCGCCATGCGGTCCTGCAGATGTTCGAGTTCCTGCACGACGACTGGGCCGACGACGTCCGGACGTGTGGCGAGGAACTGGCCGAGCTTCACATAGGATGGCCCGAGGCGGCTGAAGGCATTGGAGAGATTGCCGCCGGGCTTGGCTGTTTTGCCTGTGTCGCGGCGGGCGATCAGCTTGGCGAGCGCGAGCGGCAGCCGCGCGGGCGGCGGCAATATCACCGGATCGACCGCGCTGAACACGCCTTCGCGCGCCAGCACGAAGCCCGCGCGGGCAAGACGCAAGAAGGACCCGGGCGAAAAGCTCAACCGTCGCTCCTGAGATTACGAGACGGGACAGGGTTTGCGCTAGAGCGTTTCGGATATATCCAGAAACGCTCCACTCAGAAAATTAGAGTATTTTCAGGTAGATGGAACCACTAAGCGATCTAATGTGAAGACAAAATGCTCTGGGTGCACAGCGCGCGAATGGTAACGGAGCCGCCGCCAATCCGGCTCCCTGGCCGCCGCTTATAATTTCCAGCCGCTGTGGATGGCGACGATACCGCCCGAAAGGCGGGTGAAGGAAACGCGCGAAAAACCGGCTTCGGCGATCATATCGGCGAAAAGATCCGCATCGGGAAATTTGCGGATCGATTCGACGAGATAGCGATAGGAATCGGCATCACCCGTCACCGCCTGGCCGATCAGCGGGATCGCCTTGAAGGAATAGCTTTCATAGAGCCGGTCGAAGCCAGGAACATCCACATGGGAAAATTCGAGGCACAGAAACCGTCCGCCGCGCTTTAGAACACGGAAGGCTTCTGACAGTGCGCGGGGGATGCGCGGCACGTTGCGGATGCCGAAAGCGATCGTATAGGAATCGAAAGTGCGATCGGGAAAGGGAAGGTCCTCGGCATTGGCCTCGACGAAGGTGAGCCGCTCGGCAAGTCCGCGCTTTTGCGCCCGTTCGCGGCCGACTTCCAGCATGTCGCCATTGATGTCGAGCACGGTGACTTCGGTGCGCGGTGATCCGGCCTGCGCGATGCGGAAGGCGATATCGCCGGTGCCGCCGGCCACGTCCAGATGATGGTAGGGGGCGTTCCGTGGCGGCCGGATTTGGGCGGTGAAAAGATCCTTCCAGACACGATGCATGCCGGCGGACATGAGATCGTTCATCAGATCGTAGCGCGAAGCGACCTTATGGAACACGGCATCGACACGCGCCTGCTTGTCCTGCAACGGGACGCGGGTAAAACCGAAATCGGTTTCATCATCGTCGCCTGGCCGGGGTCTCGTCATGCGGGTCTCCAAAGGCAGGGATCCTTGCCGATTCGGCAGCGGTGAATAGGCAATAACGCGCATTTCGGCCGTGGAAAAGCGTCTTGCGCCACAACCGGCAAAGGCGCTGCGGAAGAATCGCGGAAAATCCATCGCGTGACATTCCGGGAATCGGAGGAAAATGCATAGAGCGTTTCGGATATATCCAGAAACGCTCCACTCAAAAAACAGAGCCTTTTCAAGGCAGTCAAATCGCGAAATGATTCAATAGTTTAGGAAAATGCTCTAGTGCCATCGCGCCACCGCATCCTTTGCCGCCTTTGCCGGTCAGAGCTGTGGTAGGAGGATGGCTCTGGGAATTGTCAGGGAGCCTTGCAATGCAGGACCGAAACGCATCCGTTCATCGGTGGCCGGCCGCCCTGGTCACGGGTGCGGCGAAACGGCTTGGACGCGCGATCGCCGAACATCTGGCGCGCGAAAACTACCGTCTCGCGCTTCATTGCAGCGAAGCTTCACGGCCGCAGGCCGAGGCCCTTGCAGCTTCTCTGCGCGCGGAAGGCAAAATCGCGGAGGTCTTCGCTTTCGATCTCGGCGATCTTGCCGCCGTCTCCGCCGCAATGGCGCAGGTGTGTGAGAAAATCGCGCCACTCTCCTTGCTCGTGAATAATGCGGCCCTATTCGAGCCCGACGATGCGATGCATTTTTCCGCCGATCTCTGGGAACGGCATTTCGCCGTCAATCTGCGTGCGCCGGTCATCCTTTCCGGCGCTTTCGCGGTACAGGTGCCGGAGGGGGAGGAAGCGGCGATCATCAATATCGTCGATCAGCGTGTCTGGCATCTCTCGCCGCAATTCTTTTCCTACACTTTGAGCAAATCGGCGCTCTGGACCGCGACGCAGACAATGGCGCAGGCCTTCGCGCCGCGCCGCATCCGCGTCAATGCGGTCGGGCCGGGACCGGTGCTGCCCAATCATCAACAGGGTACCGAGGGATTTGAGCGGGAGGTCGCCGGATTGCCGCTTGCCCGCGCGGTGACGCCGGAGGAAATCGCCGAGGCCGTGCTTTATCTGGCACGGGCGCAGAACGTCACCGGTCAGATGATCGCGGTCGATGCGGGTCAGCACATCGGCTGGCAGACACCCGATATTGTCGAATAAGGTGCATGACGCAAAGGGTTACAGGCGGTTGACAGAATGGCTGCATTTCGCCGAGCTTAGGAAAGCTATGCCGCGTGCAATATTTCTAGCGGGCGCGGTGAGAGAAACCCCACACTCTTTCATTTCTGTCGAGGATTGGTCATCGGGAATGCAGGCAGTCCAGTTTCCAGAGGATAAGCAGGGCGGGAATATTGGCCGGACAAAGGTTGGCAGGTCGGGCTTGCCTGCGGCATTCTTCCGCGCATGCGTCTTCGGATCTTTTTTCGTTCCGTTTCTCTTGAATGTGGATGGTGTGGCGCGTGCTCAAAACGCCCCCGCGACAGCACTGGCAGGGGAAGCTTCGAAAGGTGGAGCGAAGGGTGCTTCAAAGCCGGAGAGCGCTTTCGTTCCACCGCATCCGATTGCCAGCGACGTGATGAAAAATTGGCCCGCCTATCCGGAATCGGCCAAAATGGCCAATCAGCAGGGCGTCGTCTTGCTGTCCATGAGAATTTCGGCGAAGGGCGAGCCTCTGGATGTCCGGGTCAAGAAGAGCAGTAGCTTCCAGATCCTGGACCAATCTGCCGTGGCCTCCGTGCGCCGCTGGCATTTCGCCCCGGCGACCAAGGACAATGTTCCCGTCGAGATGGACGTCACGCTGCCAATCAATTTTTCGCTCAAACAGGAGCAGCCCTCCGCCGCTTCAGCGCAAACCACGCCTGCCGGTGTGAAGACCGGTGCTCCCAAAGCGGCCGCTTCCGGCACCCATGACAAGCCGGTAGCGAAAAAATCGCCCAAGCCTCCGGAGAAACCCAAAGCCGCGTCAACGACCAAGCCGGTAGTGACGACCAAGCCGGTAGTGACGACCAAGCCGGTAGTGACGACCAAGCCGGTAGTGACGACCAAGCCGGTGGTGACGACCAAGCCGGTGGTGACGACCAAGCCAGTAGAGGAGCCGAAGGCGGCAACGACGCAATAAGCCTGGGGCGGATAGCGATAGCCACTCCTCAAGCGGGTGCACTTTCGCGGCGCTCCGCTCCATCAGGCCTCGCCGGACTCTTCCTTGTTCTTGTTTTTCTTTGACTTCTTGCCTTCAGGCTTTGGCTCGGCATTTTCGATCCTCCGGCTGAGGGATTTGTCGAGAATGGCGGGCGGGGGAGGGAACCGCCGGATGATGGGTTCGCTCGCGGCTTTTTTCTTTTTCGCCTTTCCTGCCTTGACGGTTTTCGGTTCCTTTGCGTGCGATTCTTTCTCTTTCGCCTTCTTCCCTTGCGGTGCCAAGGGGTGTTCGGCATCGGCTTCGCGCGTCGATTTCGCGAGCCCGCGCGAAGGTTTCAGCCGCCTGGGATTGGGACGCCCGATGAGTGTTGCTTTGGCCGCCTCCTTTTTCGGATGCGCTGTCTCGAGGGAAGTGGTGAGAAAATCCGTTACCGCGCGGGTGAAGGCGGCCTCCGCTTCTATGTGGGATATATGCGCCGCCGGTAAGGTCTCGAGCCTCGCGGATGCGATGGACTCGGCGATAGCATGTCCCTCCGCGGGCGGCGTTGAAGGATCCGCGTTGCCGACGATCACCAGCACTGGTTGTTTCACCACACGGATCGCTTCGTGGAGATCCATGTCGCGTATGGCTGTGCAGCAGCTGATATAGCCTTCGCGGTCCGTCCGCTCGAAACGCGCGCGTACCGGAGCGATGAGCTCAGCATGGGCCGCGCGGAATTCTGCAGTGAACCAGCGCTCGAAGACGGCATCGGCAATGCCCGCAACGCTTTGGGCGCGCACCATCGCGATCCGGGTGTTCCACAAATTGGGATCGCCGGGCCGCGCGGTCGTATTGGCGAGCACCGCCCTGTCAATGCGCCCGGGTGCGTTGGCGAGCAGCCATTGGCCGACCATGCCTCCCATCGATTGGCCGAGCCAATGGACGCGTTCAATGCCTAGTCCATCCATGATGCCTAGCGCGTCACGGCCGAGATCGGCGATGGAGCAGGGGCCCGGCGTGATGCTGCTCTCCCCGTGGCCGCGTGCGTCATAGCGCAGAATGCGGAAAAAGGGGCTGAGCGCCTCGGCCAGCCGGTCGAAGATGTGCAGGCTCGCCCCGAGCGGATGCGCCAGCATCAGGACGGGCGCGGCGGCATCGCCCTGCAGCAGCACATGAAACGAGCGGCCGTCAACGAGGATATGCGTCATGCTCCAGGTTTCCTTTGCCCGGGTTTCCTTTGCGCCAGGTGCTTCTTGCCTTGTGCCGCACCGTGCCGGCCTTGGCGCCGAATCGCGGCCAACTATAGGAATCTATAAACCCTTCGTCCGGTGACGATAAGGGCGGGACGTTTCGCTGAAGGTCTTCCCGCGAAATTTCTGCGCTTTTCCACGCGGTTTGCTTGCGCGCGGAAGAAACCCGCGCCATTTTCACCACGAATTTGCCTTGTGGAATTTGCCTTGAGGGATGTGTCGCCAGGATCGCGGCCAAAAGAATCATGCGCGGTGGACGGCACCGATTGAGGATCGAGACCATGAAGCCGGATCAGGATCTTCTCGAACTGGCGCAGGCCTGGAAAGAGAGTGGCCGCGCCGTCGCGCTTGCCACAGTCATCGAGACCTGGGGCTCGGCGCCAAGGCCCTGTGGCAGCCATCTCGTCATTGATGGGGAGGGCCGTTTCGAGGGATCTGTTTCCGGCGGCTGTGTCGAGGCCGAAATCATTACCGAGGCGATGGAGAGCCTGGAGGATGGCAAGCCACGGCTTCTGGAATTCGGCGTCGCCGATGAAACCGCCTGGCGCGCCGGTCTTGCCTGCGGAGGCAGAATTCGCGTTTTTGTGGAAAGGATCGACTGATGCAGTTGGCCCTGCTGGCGCAGCTGAATGCGGCGCGGCGCGCGCGCAAAAGCGCACTGCTCGTCACCGATCTTGCGACCGGCGCGCAGGAGCTTTTGGATAATGAGACGCTCGCGGCCGAGGATCGCGCCGGTGTCTTCACCACTTTTCTGCAAAGTGGCCTGAGCGGCAGTCTCGATCACGAGGGGCGCAGCCTGTTCGTCGAGGTCCATCGGCCACCGCCGCGTCTTCTGATCATCGGTGCTGGCCATATCGCCCAGGCGCTCGTGCCTTTGGCGCGGATGACCCGCTTCGATCCCGTCCTTCTCGATCCGCGCACCGCTTTTGCGACGCCCGAACGATTTCCTGATGTGCCGCTTCTCGCTGAATGGCCGCAAGATGTCCTGCCGGGCCCTTGGCTTGACGCGGGGACGGCGGTTGCTGCCTTGAGCCATGATCCGCGCATCGACGATCCGGCGCTTTCGGCTGCTCTCAAGGCCGATTGTTTCTATATCGGGGCGCTCGGCTCGCGCAAAACCTACGGCAAAAGGCTTGAACGTCTGCGGGCGGCCGGATTCGATGAGGCAAGCCTCACCCGTCTCCATGCGCCGATCGGCCTCGATATCGGCGCGGTGAGCCCGGCGGAAATCGCCGTATCGATCATTGCCGAAATCATTGCCGCCAGCGGCCGCAAACCCCTGCGTGGCAGCGGACCACAGCCGGTTGAGGCGGCGCGGGCCGGTGGCTGATGATCTATGCGTGAAATAAATATGAGCGAAGACAAAACCATTGCCGCCGCCATTCTGGCGGCGGGGCAGGGCCGACGCTTCGCCGCGACGGGCGGCGGCAACAAGCTCCTGGCCTCGCTGCGGGGACGCCCCCTGATCCGTCATGTGACGGAAGCCGCGCTGGCCGCGCCTGTGCATCCTGTGCTCGTCGTAACCGGCCACGATGCGGAAACCGTCGAAGAGACGCTGGAGGGTTTGCCACTGACCTTCGTCCGCAATGGAGATCATGCCATGGGCCTTGCGACCTCGCTTCAAAGCGTGGTCTCATCCTTGCCTGATCAGGTGGAGGGCGTCGTCGTTCTGCTCGGCGATATGCCGCTGGTCTCGGCGCCTTTGATTGCCGGACTGGTGGAAGCCTTCCAGACACAGCCAGTGAAACCGGCGGCGGTCGTCCCCGTTCATCAGGGCCGGTGGGGTAATCCGGTCCTGCTCGGGCGTGCCCTGTTTGGTGCGATCGGCCATTTGGAGGGCGATCGGGGAGCACGCACGCTCATTGAGGCCGTCCGCGACCATGTTCTTGAATGGAACACCGCTGATGCCGGAATTCTCTTCGACATCGACACGGAAGCAGGGCTCGAATCCGTCCGTTAGAGAGCGATGCCGAAACATTCCGTGCGGGCACCCAGGGGTGTGTCTACTGGCCGGGCATTACCGGCAATAAATCCTCAAAACAATTGCAGGCTCTTGAGGCTCACATGGCCTTGCCGGCCGATGATGAGATGGTCGTGGACGCTGATCTCGAGACCCTTGCCCAGCGCCGCGATCTGCTGGGTCATGGCAATGTCCTCCCGCGAAGGTGTCGGATCGCCGGAGGGATGATTATGCACGAGAATGAGGGCGGAGGCGCCAAGCTCGAGTGCCCGCCGCATGATTTCGCGCGGATAGACCGGCGCGTGATCGACAGTGCCTTCGCCCTGCACTTCGTCGGCGATCAGCCCGTTCTTGCGGTCGAGGAAGAGAACGCGGAATTGTTCGCGCTCGAGCTTGGCCATGGCGATACGGCAATAATCGATGAGCGCCGAGAAGCTTGAAAGGGTCTGCCGGCGCCGCACCGAGGGCCGGCTGCAGCGGATGGCGGCGGCTTCGACAATCTTGAATTCCGTGATGACCGCATCGCCGACGCCCTTGAACTCGGCCAGCCGGTCGGGATGAGCCGCGATCACCTCCGCGAAGCTGCCGAAATGGTCGACAAGCGCCTTGGCGAGGGGTTTCATATCGCCGCGTGGAATGGCGCGAAACAGCAGTAGTTCGACCAGTTCGTAATCGGCGAGCGCCGCTGCACCCGCATTGCGAAACCTCTCGCGCAGACGTTCCCGGTGCCCGTGATAATGCGGTTTCGCCGCCGCGCCGCGGCTCTTCCCCGGAGAGGCACCAGTGAGACTTGTATTTGCCTCCCCATCGGTTTCCGCCTCCGGGAAGCGGCCCGGTTCAGTCATTAGAGGCTGAGCGGCTTCCAGCACTCCGGAGACCGTCTCCGGAGTGTGGCCAGACGATCCGCGGGAGATGCGGCTTTTGGTCATACGCCAGCAGGCTGAAAGGGAGGATGATGCAGGCCGCGCGGCGAGAGGGTGAAGATTTCACAGCCGGTTTCGGTGACGCCGATCGCATGTTCGAATTGTGCTGAGAGCGACCTGTCGCGGGTGACGGCGGTCCAGCCGTCGGCGAGAATTTTGACATGCGGCCGGCCGAGATTAATCATCGGCTCGATGGTGAAGAACATGCCCGCCTTGAGCACGATGCCATCGCCGCGGCGGCCGTAATGCAGGATGTTCGGCTCGTCATGGAACAGGCGGCCAAGCCCATGGCCACAGAAATCGCGCACGACGGAGCAGCGCTCGGCCTCGGCATATTCCTGGATCGCGGCGCCGATGTCGCCGGTCGTCGCGCCGGGACGCACGACGCCGATGCCGCGCATCAGGCATTCATAAGTGGTCTCCACGAGCCTCTGGGCGCGGCGCGAGACCTCGCCGACATAATACATTCGGCTCGAATCGCCATGCCAGCCGTCCTTGATGAAGGTGACGTCGATATTGACGATATCGCCTTCGCGCATGCCTTTATTGTCAGGGATACCGTGGCAGACCACGTGGTTGATTGAGGTGCAGACGGATTTGCGATAGCCGCGATAATCGAGCGGCGCCGGGTAGGCGTCATTGTCCATGGCGAATTCATAGACGAATTTATCGATGGCCTCCGTCGGCAGGCCCGGCCGCACGAGATCGTTCATAAGGTCCAGTGCTTCGGCGGCGAGACGGCCGGCCTTGCGCATGCCTTCAAAGGCCTCGGGCCCGTGCAGCTTGATATGGCCAGTCTTGCGGCCCGCGCTTTCCACGGCATCGATGAAGGTCATGGTGGTAATCCTGACTGATTGGCATGCGGATGAACGGCGGCCTTGCGGTAGAATATCGCTGGAACGAGCCGCTGAAAACGGGCCATTTCGGCGTTATTCCGCACTTTACCGGTGAGCGGCCCTGGCGGAGCGGCAGCCGCGCATCCAAACGAAAATGTTCGATATGGTTGCCAACATAAGCAGCCGCGCCGTTTCGGAAAAGAGGCGATCCGCGCAAGGACTGCCCGATGTCTGAAGGGATCGGGTCGGCCCGCAGGGGCTGTGCAACCGAACCGCACTGTCCTGATCGTGATCCTTGGCGGGAATGGGAGTTCCGACCGGACGCTCCTGAAATTATTCGAATTGTAAGCATTTTTGAAGGGGATATTCTGGACAGGTTGCGGATCACCCGCCAAAATTCCCGAATTGCTCGATAGACTGGCGCGGGCAGTCCTTGCGACAGAGGGCGCACGATAGACAGCTGACACTAACGGAAGAACGTAAGCAGACGGGCGAAAATCCGGTTGGCGAAAAGATTGGTCAAGAGCGAGTGCGGGGGAGGTTTCACATTTTGCGGTCCGACATATCCAAGACCCAGGCCGGGGAGAATGATCTGTCGCATTTTGGCCGTTATGCGCCGCAGGGGGCTTTGGCGCATCTTCTCAATCTGACGCGCGGCGCTTCGCCGAGCTGGGCCGGACGCAAAGGTGCCTTTCTGGTGCGATCCGTGGCGGCCCGCGCCATGAAAGGGCGCGCCCTCGACGTCGAGGCGCTCGGCGCGAGAATGCGGCTTTATCCCTATGACAGCCTGCGCGATCAATGGCTTCTGTTCACTCCGCAATATTTCGACCCCGCAGAGCGGCGATGCCTTGAAGCCTGCATGCCGCAGGATGCGGTCTTCATCGATATTGGCGCCGGTTTCGGCGGCTACAGTCTTTTCGCCGCGGCTGCCACAGGGGCGGCCGCGCGCATCCTCGCCATCGAACCCAATCCCGAGACATTCGAGCGTCTCGTTTTCAACATCGGCCAGAATTCCTTTGCGACGGTCAAGGCGCTCGCCTGCGCCATCGCCGATCATGATGGGGAAATGCTGCTCATCATCGATCCGCCGCGCGGGGCGTTCCGGGTTGCCGGCGGAGCGAAGGAAAGGCTGCTGGAAGAGCGCGTGAAAATTCCCACCAAAAGCCTCGCCACGCTGGTGTGGGAGGAAAAGCTCGACCGTATCGATGTCCTGCGCCTCGATGTCGGGGGCGCTGAAAATCTCATTCTCGACCCATTTCTGCGCGCCGTGCCGGAAACGCTCTGGCCACGCTTTCTGTTCGCTGAATTTGCCTCCGATCAACTGGCCGAGGAATTTTGGGAGCGCGTCGCCGCGCTCCATTACCGGCCGTTGCTCAAATCCGCACGCAAGGGCATTTTCGAGCGCTGTTGACGCTGCCACGCCCTGAAGCCCTGAAAATTGTGGCGGGAAGCCTTTTTGCCGCCGGTTCGGGCTTGTTTCAAATCGCTCTCCGGTTAGAAAAGCCCTGTTCCTTCCGGCAGTTTCGACGGGCGGAACGGTCGCCGCGTGCGTACATGATCTGGAAAGGCGGATAAACCTTTCCGGAAAAATGTGATGCGTTTACAGAAACAGCGCTTGTTGCCCGCGTTTTCAGTCGGGCGGCGGTCCATCCTCTTTCTGCTCCACCCACGCCACTGTCTCCGGCCCAGCGCGCCGGCCTGTTTCAGGAACCCACGATGAGCCAAGCCGATCCGTTGCCGCAGATTGTGACCCATCACGACAAGGTATTGATCATCGATTTCGGTTCGCAGGTCACGCAATTGATCGCGCGCCGCGTGAGGGAGACAGGCGTCTATTGCGAAATCGCGCCGTTCCAGTCGGCGGCCAGAGCCTTTGACGCACTGGCGCCCAAGGCGGTGATCCTTTCGGGCGGACCGGCTTCCGTGCTCGATGCCGGTTCCCCGCGTGTGCCCGAGGCCATTTTCCAGTCCGGGGTTCCGGTGCTTGGTATCTGCTATGGCGAACAGGTGATGGCGGTACAGCTCGGCGGCCGTGTCGGTGCTGGCGCGACACGTGAATTCGGCCGCGCCGATGTCGAGGTTCTGGCGCCGACCGCGCTGTTTGATGGCGTGTGGGAAAAGGGAGGCACCTATCCGGTCTGGATGAGCCACGGCGATACGGTGACCGATCTACCGCCAGGCTTCATCCGTGCCGCGACCTCGCGGCAGGAGGCGATGGCCGTCATGGCCGATGAAGCGCGTCGCTATTATGGCGTCCAGTTTCATCTTGAAGTAGTGCATACGCCGGACGGCGCGAAACTGATCGAGAATTTCGTCCATAAAGTCGCGGGTCTTTCGCGCGATTGGACGATGCGCGCCTTTCGTCAGGAGGCGATCGCCGCCATCAGGGCCAAGGTCGGTGACGGCCGTGTCATTTGCGGCCTCTCGGGCGGCGTCGATTCCGCCGTCGCCGCGCTCCTGATCCATGAGGCCGTTGGCGACCGTCTGACCTGTGTCTTCGTTGATCACGGCTTGCTGCGCCAGGGCGAGGCCGAGGAGATCGTCGGGCTGTTTCGCGGCCATTACAACATACCGCTGATCCACGCGGAGGCGCAGGACCTGTTTCTTGGCGCACTCGCCGGCATCACCGATCCCGAACAGAAACGCCGCATCATCGGCAAATTGTTCATCGAAACATTCGAGGCGGAAGCAAGAACCATCGCCGCCGACGGACGTGGGGAACCGAAATTTCTCGGGCAGGGAACCTTGTATCCCGATGTCATCGAGAGCGTCTCCTTTACCGGCGGACCGTCGGTCACAATCAAGTCGCATCATAATGTCGGCGGCCTGCCCGAACGCATGAACATGCAGCTCGTCGAACCCTTGCGCGAATTGTTCAAGGATGAAGTGCGCGAGCTCGGCCGCGAACTCGGCCTGCCGGAAGTCTTCGTCGGCCGCCATCCCTTCCCGGGGCCAGGCCTCGCCATCCGCTGCCCTGGCGGAGTCACACATGAGAAACTCGCCATTCTGCGGCAGGCCGATGCCATCTATCTCGACGAGATCCGCAAGGCGGGTCTCTACGACAAAATCTGGCAGGCCTTCGCGGTGCTCCTGCCGGTGCAGACGGTCGGTGTCATGGGGGATGGCCGCACTTACGAATATGTCTGCGCGCTAAGGGCAGTAACATCGGTCGACGGCATGACGGCGGATTTCTACTCTTTCGAAATGGATTTCCTCGGCCGAGCGGCAACAAGAATTATCAATGAAGTGCAGGGGATCAATCGCGTTGTCTACGATGTGACGTCCAAGCCGCCTGGAACGATCGAGTGGGAGTGACAGGCAACATAAGCTGGAGGATTAGATCGTAGTTCTTCGGAGAGCCGGCGGTGGTTTTCTGAATGTTTTTCCCAGACCATGGGGCGCTGCTGAAAGGCTGTGTCTCCGATCGATTGATGCGCCGCCTGCGGCGGACCCCATTGCTTGTGCAATTCACGAGCGTTTGGATCAATACTAAGATGAGTTGTACACTGTAGGTACCTGTTTTCTCATGCTAGCAGCACAACGCGCCGAACATATCTACTGACTGACTGTCGGGAATCGCGATCGTGGTGCCCGGGACGATATTCGAACGGTTCGGCGCCAAGTTCTTGGACCACCGCCTGGATTTGGACCTAGTCACCGTGGATTGAACGCTCAAGTCAATCCCGTGGGCGGAACGGTCGATAGCGTCGATGACGCCGGGCTCCGTGCCGCAGAGTATTCAATCGAGAAGGGTTAGTTCCAGGGTAGCTGGACCACGCCCGCTAAAGACATGCTGCAGATCGTGAACGCCTATTACGACGTCCGGGACATCTATCTGTTGTTGTCTCAAGGCTGCGTCGCCGGCGGAGATCAAGGTGGCGAATGCCCGGCTTTGCCGGTCGAAGCACCCACGACTATGACGCCCGGTGGATCGCCGATGATGCTGCCCCGGCCGGTTGATCGACCGACCACGTGCCTGTCCTTGGGCGGAACCTGGACGAGCAGAGGGCGGAGCCTTGCCATCTCGGCAGTCGCCCCCCAATGGGTGGCGCTCAGGACGGCCGAAGAGGCGATCGCAGCGCGGCTGAGTACTCTGAGCTTGTCGTTGCACTCTCCATATCGGCGCCAGCGGCAAGTCGGCCGCAGCTGTGTCAACGCGATGCGCGAGTACGATCAGACCTCAATGTGGGTCGAGGGGGCGACATCGGGAAGATCCTGTTTATACAAAGAGCCCTACAGAGAGTCTCCCTTTCGAAATTGTCAAGCAAAGCAAGCTCATGTTGTCGGCAAACAGCTATGATCCTGGCTACGGCACTGTCAGAACGCCGCGCAAGCTGTTGAGTGTGCGGAAGGAGTGCGAGGACCCGTCCGGCTGCGCCTAAGAAGTCATCAACCGGCCAGGCCGTTTGGAACCGTCGAGGGCAAGCGCGTGGCCCTCGATTTCGCGCCGCACATGAAGCTTCACGGTGGTTCATGCGGTTGTGCGCCGCTACATGCTGTTCGACCATCTCCACAAGAAGGTGGCACGTTACCAACAGGACTCAACTATCGAAACGCTGCTGAAGCGCGTCGATGAGCGTGACACTGCGGCCTGCCGACAAGGCGATGTAGTCTGGCACATGCAAGGGTCCGACAAAAGCCCGACGATGGTGATATTGGTCAAGTCTATTGTGACTGTGTACTCGTCGGCATACATCGTCATCGCGACGGATCGCATCGATCTCGGCGACCAGATCGCCAAGGCCTTTCGCGCCACTGGCCAGCTACGCCAGTGTATGCGCTATAGCTCTAGCTTTGTCCGAATGGGCCAACTTTGGACGCCGATCCGTGGTCAATTCTGCGGGCCGATTGATACTCTCCGTCTGATCGGATATACTAAAAACGCTTGAGGCTGCGTTCGCAAATTCCAATACACTTTGCGACAGGACATACGCGCCTACGAATCTCATCTGCCGTCACTCAGAAAAAAATGCTCCGCGATGGGAGGAAGATTATGAGGCATATCATTACCCGCCTAGCGTCCACATGCGTCGCGTTTTTCGGGCTCGCGATCTATGGGACGCAAGCGCAGGAAACCGTGCTGCCGAAGCCGCAGCCGCCATTCGGGGGCGTCATCGGACGGACGGTGAAGGACTCCCGTCCGGACTTTCCGAAGGGCGTGGAGGCTCCGAAGGGGGCGCCCAATGTTCTTCTAATCCTGACGGACGATGTCGGGTTCGGCGCGAGCAGTACCTTTGGCGGCCCGATTCAGACGCCCACATTCCAGCAACTTGCGGATGCGGGATTGCGCTATAACACGTTCCATACGACTGCCCTCTGTTCGCCCACCCGGGCGGCGCTGATCACGGGGCGCAACCATCATAGCGTCGCGAGTGGCGTCATCACAGAAATGGCCACCGGTTATCCGGGTTACAATTCACTCGTCCCCAAGAGCGCTGGTTCGATCGGCGAGGCGTTGCGCGAGAACGGATACAATACCTCGTGGTTCGGCAAGATGCACAATGTCCCGGACTGGATGTCGAGCCAGGCGGGGCCTTTTGACTTGTGGCCAAGCGGCCTGGGCTTCGAATACTTCTACGGCTTCATTGGCGGCGACTCGGATCAGTGGCATCCGGCACTGTTCGAGAACACCCGGCCCATCGAACCGTATTTGGGCAGGCCCGACTACATCCTGGATCACGATCTGGCCGACAAAGCGATCGATTGGCTGCGGATGCAACACACTTTGGCGCCCACCAAGCCATGGTTTCTGTATTACGCGACTGGCACCGCGCACGCGCCGCACCACGCCCCAGCGGACTGGATCGCGAAATACAAGGGCCAGTTCGATCAGGGATGGGACAAGGTTCGTGAGGAGACGCTGGCTCGTCAGATCAAGCTCGGCATCGTCCCCAGAAATACCGACCTGACCAAGCGACCAGAACAGATTCCCGCCTGGGACTCGCTCTCGGCGGATCAGAAGCGTCTCTACGCCCACATGATGGAAGTTTACGCAGGCGCGCTATCCTACGCCGACAACCAAATCGGCCGTGTGATCCAGGCAGTGAAGGAAGGAGGTCAACTCGATAACACGCTTATCATTTTCATCATGGGCGATAACGGCGCGAGTGCGGAAGGCTCTTTGCAAGGCACCACCAACGAGGTCGGCACGGCGGCCAATGGCGTCAAGGAGAGTCTGCCGTTTCTTCTCTCGATGATCGACAAGCTGGGAGGACCGACGACCTACAACCACTATCCGGTTGGCTGGGCGCATGCCATGGATGCGCCGATGCAATGGACCAAGCAGGTCGCTTCACATTTCGGAGGCACACGCAATGGTCTGGTGATCTCGTGGCCCAGCCATATCAAAGACGTGGGCGCCATACGCCCACAGTTCGCGCATGTTATCGACATCGTGCCGACGATCTACGAGGCGACGGGCGTCACGCCACCGACAGAGATGGACGGCGTGAAGCAGCAGCCGCTGGACGGAACCAGCCTCGCTTACACCTTTGGTGACCCGACTACGCCGACGCGCCACTCGACCCAGTATTTCGAGCTGGTCGGCAATCGGGCCATCTACAAGGACGGCTGGATGGCGAGCACAACGCCGCTGCGCTTGCCCTGGGTAACGAGCGGTTACGAGCCCAATCCTGACGACTTCAAATGGGAACTTTACCACGTCAGCGAGGATTTCAGCCAGGCGCACAATTTGGCGGCTCTGAACCCTGACAAGCTAAAGGAATTGCAGGGCGTATTCGACGCCGAGGCGAGGAAGTACAATGTCTACCCCTTGGATTCGAGCTTCGCATCTCGTGTCGATCCAGCGATCCGACCGAGCCTGACGGCCGGGCGAACGGAGTTCACCTATTATCCGGGAATGATCCGCATACCCGAGGGCTCGGCGCCGAACTTCAAGAACAAGTCCTGGGCTATAGCGGCTGACGTGACGATTCCGCAGGGCGGAGGATCGAACGGCGTTCTAGCTACGATCGGCGGCCGTTACGGCGGTTGGGCGCTATTGATGCAGGACGGCAAGCCGGAATTCGCATACGCCTATTCCAATCAACCCGGGCACAAATACCGGATCGTCAGCGACCAGCCGGTCCCTCCGGGCGATCACGCGATCCGCTTCTCCTTCAAGTACGACGGTGGCGGTTTCGGCAAGGGTGGGACCGGAACCCTGTTCGTGGACGGCAAGCAGGTTGCCGAGGGACGGGTCGAGCAGACTATCGGCTCGCGCTTCTCGCTCGACGAAACTTTCGATGTCGGAGAGGACACCGGGACCCCGGTGCTGGAGGAGTACGCCGACAAGATGCCGTTCGCCTTCGACGGCACGCTCAAGAAGTTCCTCGTCGTTCTAGAGCCTGAGAATTTGAGCGAAGAGGAGAAGCAGCAATTGCGTGCCCAGGAAGCCGCTGGAGCGATGTCGCTCCAGTAGCTAGCGCCGTATCAAGACCCCGACCATCCTGCCCTGCGCTGAAACCGTCTCCATGCTGTTCGGGGTACTGCTAGCCTCCAGCGAGATCGTGATGCGCAAGGTTGATGGATGGTAGGACGTCGCCGAGAAGCCATCCGATCAGGTCATTGACCTCTTCACCTGATCGGATAGGCTGCGGCCGGCGGCGTCCAACGTCAGCATGATCCGCCGCATATCGTGGGCGATCTGCTGGCCGCCGAAATCGGTGAAAAGCACATACACTCAATCAAATACCAACTGATGATTGCCAAACTGCTGCCCGCCAAGGGTCTTGACGACTTCGCCTTCGACGGAAGACCGATCAACGAATGGCGGGTGCGCGATCTCCAGCAGGGCGACTTTATCGACTTGCACGCAAAGTCGCTCTCATCTGTGGAACCGGCACGGGCAAGACGCATCAGGCCATCGCTATCTCCCGCGCTTGCGTGCGCGCCGGCAAGGACGGTTCGCGCATCATTGCGACATCGTCGAAACGGGAGACGAAAGCTAGCGTCTCAAGCACCACGCCTGACCCAAGGCCGAGGTAAGCAGTCTTAGCCCTAGTTGGCAGCGAAGCAAGCGCGTACTGAGCCGAAGCCATCGACATGGGCTTCATAAGTCTCACCAAATTTCACAGCCACCATAGGGCCAAGTGCACCTGACAGGACTGTATCCCCCGCGTGCAAGGGACGATTGGCCCGTACCATGGTCCTTGCCAACCACCAGACAGCATTGAGTGGGTGGCCGAGGCAAGCAGCACCGACACCGCTTGAAACGAGTTCGCCGCGATTGAACATAGCCATGCCGCTCATCCGCAGATCGAGACTATCGAGACGGCGGGGCCGGTTGCCGAGAACGTAAAGACCGGATGATGCATTGTCGGCAATCGTATCGACGATACCGATGCGCCATTCGGCGATCCGTGAATCGACAATCTCGATGGCAACGACAGCATATTCCACGGCACTCATTACGTCTGCGAGAGTTATATGCTCGCTCGTGAGATCGGCACCGAGCACGAAAGCGATTTCCGCCTCGACCTTGGGCTGGATGAGCCGATCAGGGGCGATCTCCCAGCCGTCCGGTACCCCCATGTCATCGAACAGCATGCCATAATCGGGCTGATCGACACCCAATTGCTTTTGCACTGCTTTGGAAGTGATCCCGATCTTGCGGCCAGAGAGAATCCGGCCCTCGGCAAGCGCGCGGTTCGTGCCGATCTCCTGCACGGCATAGGCAGCCTCGAGATCACCCGCAGGCAGCCGCGCAGCAATGGGAGCACAGGGTATGCGGGTGATTGCTGCGCGCTGAAGCTCATCCGCGAGTAGGGGAATCTCCGCGCTATCCAAACGCGGTGCAAGTGTAAGATCAGACATGGCGGGCATGGCTCAACGGTTCAGTAGAAAATCGATATGGATCCGGTTGAACGTATCGGGATCCTCATATTGTGGCCAATGCCCGCAATTCTCCATCACTGTAAACCGGCTGTCCTTGACGAGATCTGCCAGGCGCTGGCCAACCTCCACCGAAGCGGTCGGATCATGGGTCGTCCAAAGCACCAGGGTCGGCGCGGTGATGCGGCCCAGTTCCTCCTGTGTCAACAGGTTACGCATACGCACATCCATGTCCTGCAGGCACATGATGCGTTCCATCGTCTCGATCATCCCCGGCTGACGGAAACAGGCAAAGCGTGCCTCAACGAGATCCTCGGTGACGATGGTCGGGTCAAGCATCAGAAATTCGAGCCGTTTCCGCGTGGCTTCCCGATCTGGCGAGCGTACGGCGGCGAGGCTTAACGTCTTGAGCCGTTCCATGACCTTAGGATCGGCGATCATGCCGCCCGCCGTATTGAGAACCAGGCGATCGATCCGTTCCGGATAGGTCGCGGCAAAGCGAGCTGCCACCCATCCTCCCAGGGATTCACCGGACATATGCACTTTCTCGACACCCAGGGCATCGATCAGATCACGTAAATGTTCGACATAATCAATGATTTCATAGCTGCGTGCAGGCTTGTCCGTGAAACCATGGCCGAGCATATCCACGGCCAGCACACGGAAATGCACCGCATGCGCCAAAATATTGCGCTGATAGGCCTCAAGATGGCCGGAAACCCCATGCAGCAATAACAGAACAGGACCTTGTCCTGCCTCTAGCACGCGGGTACGTACACCCTTGGCGTCGATAAAATGCAAATGGATGTCACCACCAGCGATGGCTGACCATAGGGATCGCAGTTCCGGCTGTGTGCCGCTCGATATCTGTGTTCGCGTTAAAACCGGATGCGTTGCCTGTGCTGCTTCCATTATGGCGTGTTCCTCGACGATATTATTCACGCCTTGCAAAATGGATAAACCTCCAGGACGACGCCAATACATAATCCCGCAGTCATTAAGACTTTTCATGTCTTATTTCGGTTCCCGGCCCAGACCTTCATTTACCAGGTTGCGGAACGCTGAAAGTTCGGGCGATTGATTCTCCCTGTGCCACGCCATGCAGAGAGGCACGCTTGGAACCGGCGGCCGCAATGGGCGGACCGTGACATTGCGGAACAACAATTGTTCCACATAATCGGGCAGCAGGGTGAAGCCATCGCCGAGCCCGACAACAGCCATCATCGTCAAGACGGAGTCTACATCCTGAGATGCGGTCGGTTCAACCTGCGCACTTCGCAGATAGTCCGCGACTACCTGGTGTAGGCCGCCCGCTGTTTCAGGAGAAATCCGCAGAAATGGAAACCGCACCATTTCTCTGATATCGATCTCGTGATGGACACTCATAGGGTGGTTCTCTGCCATTACCACCATCAGATGTTCGGTCAGGATCGTTTCCAGGGCGAGCGATGGATCGGCTATAGGCGGGCGCAGGAAGCCAATGTCGATCTCCTTGTTTGCCAGCGCTTCGATCTGCTCCAGCGTCGTCAGGCTCCGAAAAATCAGATTGAAATTGGGAAAGCGCGCACGCATCGCCGTCAACATTTTGGGGAAGATTTTAACCTCGGCGGCAGGCAAAAAGCCGATGGTGAATTTCCGTTCAGCGACTTGTGCCGCACGGCGTGCCATGACCACCGCCCGCTGTGCCTGAGCGAGAACGAGGCGGGCTTCATCCAGAAACACCTTCCCTGCCTCGGTCAGGGTGACTTGCCGCTTATTGCGGATCAAGAGTGGCGTACCAATTTCCTCCTCGAGATCACGGATCTGCTGACTGAATGAAGGCTGTGCCGTATTCAACCGTTCCGCTGCGCGCGTGAAGTTCAATTCCTCGGCCACGGCCACGAAATATCTAAGATGTCTAAGCTGCATGGATACACTTAGACATTTTACATCTCACTTCGCAAGAAACAAAATATTTCCACTGTCTCTCCATTGGTGCGAAATCTCGCGTCACCTGCACACCCGGACCACTTAATGAACCGGGTCATCGGAACCAAGGGAGGTCACTCTATGCACGACAAGCTTGACGTCCGCACACTGATCGATGTCCAACACGGAACGATCAAGCCGGTCATTTATGCTGATCGGAATATATATGAGCAGGAGCTTGAGCGGATTTTCGCGCGTTCATGGCTGTTCCTGACCCACGAAAGCCTCATCCCGAAGGCTGGCGACTTTTTCAATACTTATATGGGCGAAGATCCAATTCTTGTGGTCCGGCAGAAGGATGGATCTGTTGCTGCCTTCCTGAATCAGTGCCGTCACCGCGGTATGAAACTCTGCCACGCCGATGCTGGCAATACACGTTTTCTGACATGCCCCTATCATGGCTGGGCTTATGGACTTGATGGCGCCCTTGCCTCTGTTCCTCTGGAGGAGGAGGCTTACAGAAGCCGGTTGAACAAATCAAAATGGGGCATGCGCCGTGTGCCGCGTCTCGCCATCTACAAGGGGCTTGTCTTCGGCAATTGGGATGTGACCGCTCCGTCGCTTGAGGACGACCTAGGTGACATGGCGTGGTATCTCGATGGTTTCCTTGACCGTCGTGATGGTGGTACTGTTGTTGTCGGCGGTATCCACAAATGGGTGGTTCCCTGCAACTGGAAATTTGCTGCCGAGCAATTCTGTTCCGACCAATATCACGCACCATACACTCATGGCTCCGCAGTGCAGGTGCTTCAGCCCGTGACGACGAATAAGCCGGATGGTTCACCTCTCGGAATAGGACAGACGGCAAAGCCAGCCTGGGCAAACGGGCTTGGAGGAATCCAATTTTCCGGCAACGGTCACGGCAGTGCGTTCTTCTTTACGGAAAACGCCGATGCCAATGTGTGGGTGGCAGGAGCTGTCTCAAACTATTTCCGCGAAACGTTCCCCGAGGTGGAAGAACGTCTCGGACGCGTGCGGGCTCTGCGTCTTGCCGGCCACAACACGATGTTTCCAACGCTTTCATGGCTCAATGGCACGCAGACTCTACGTGTGTGGCATCCTCGTGGGCCAAACGAAATCGAAGTCTGGGCGTTCTGTATCGCAGATGCTGCCGCGCCTGATGATGTCAAGGAAGCCCTCAAGCAGAGCCATGCCCGTGCTTTTGGCCCGGCGGGCATGTTGGAACAGGACGATTCCGAAAACTGGGTCGAAGTGCAGAAAGTGTTGCGAGGCCACATCGCCCAGCAGACGGATCTCTGTGTGCAAATGGGTCTTGGCTTCGAGGAAAAGCGTGCAGACGGCATTCCTGGAATCACCAATAATACATTTGCAGAGACAGCAGCCAGAGGCTTTTATAAGCGTTGGTCCGATATGATGTGTGCATCGAGCTGGGCCGAGATCAAGGCGCTTGCCGCATCCTACGAGGCCGAGGTGATGGTCGGTAAGGAGGCGGTCTATGCTTGAAGCCGTTACCTCGATCCCATTGCTCGGTGAACCAAGCCCATTGCCGGACGCCGTATTGCAACATGAGGTAGAGCAATTTCTCTACCTTGAGGCGTCACTGTTGGATGACCGGCGTTTCCGCGAATGGCTTGGTGTCGTCGCGGAGGATATATCATACACCCTCGATACCAATACACTTGCGCAGGTGCGGGACCGTAAAAAGAATTTGCATCCTGCTACGACCTATATCTTCAAGGAAGACAAATATCAGCTTGAGCGCCGTATTGCACGGCTTGAAACAGGGATTGCCTGGTCAGAGGAGCCTGCTTCGCGCACGCGTCATTTCGTCTCGAATATCCGTATTTTATCGATTGTCGAGAACGAATTGGAACTTTCGTGCAATTACATGGTCCATCGCGCTGCGAAAGAGCGTGATCATCATACATTTATCGGGACTCGTCGTGATCGTCTGCGTCGCGTCGAAACAGCATCGGGATGGGAATTGTTCGGCCGGCATCTTGAACTCGATGAATTCACCCTGACCACCGCCAATATCAGCATCCTGTTGTGAATCATGAAAAAATTATATGTCTGTACCACGGCGGATCTTCCGCCCGGAGGGGCGCGCCGCCTGGATACTAGTCCCGCGATCGCACTCTTCAATCATAATGGCGATTATTACGCACTGGCAGATCTGTGCACACATGGAAGCGCATCCATGTCAGAGGGCTATATCGAGGATGATTGCACCGTCGAATGCCCGGTCCATACCGCTCATTTCTGCCTGAAAACCGGTAAGGCGCTGACCCAGCCCGCGACCGTGGATCTCGCCACCTTTGAGACGCTCGTCGAGGGCGATGCAATCTATGTATTCGTGCCGACAGGAGATAGGTGATGGGAGCACTGCAGGATCAGGTGGTTCTCATCACCGGTGGAGGGTCGGGGCTCGGCCGTGCATTGGTCGAGCGTTTCCTCGCCGAGGGGGCCCGTGTCGGCGTGCTGGAACGGTCGGCGGAGAAAGTCGCACAACTCGTAAAGGATTTTCCCAGAAATTTCGTCGCTGTTGTCGGCGACGTGCGCAGTATGACAGATAACGAAAAGGCTGTTGCCGCGACGATAGCCAATTTCGGTCGCCTTGATTGTTTTATCGGCAATGCTGCGGTCTGGGACCACGGCATAAGTCTCGTCGATATCTCATCGGAGAATCTCCCTGCGGCGTTTGACGAACTCATAGGCGTCAACCTGAAGGGCTATCTGTTAGGCGCCAAGGCCGCCACACCGGAATTGCTCAAATCACAGGGCAGCATGATCTTCACCCTGTCCAATGCGGCCTTTTATCCAGGAGGCGGAGGCCCTCTTTACACGGCCTCGAAGCATGCAGCTGTCGGGCTCGTACGGGAGCTCGCCTACGAACTTGCACCGAAAGTGCGTGTCAACGCGGTAGGACCGAGCGGCATGGCGAGCGATTTGCGCGGCCCAGAGGCACTTGGCCAGCAGGATAAAAGAATTATGGATTCGCGCACTCCCGAGGCGATCCGGGCGATTCTGCCGCTCCAGTTCTTCCCCGAACCCGCCGATTTCACCGGTCCCTATGTGCTTCTGGCTTCCCGTACGGACAATCGGACGCTCTCAGGTGTGTTGATCAATGCCGACTGCGGACTTGGAATTCGCGGCATCCGGCATGTCGCCGGTGGATTGACGCTCTAACCGACACAACAACAAACGCGTCGGCGTATCATCATGGGAGGATCTGCATCATGTGTCTCAAACTCATCTGTGTGTCGCATAGCCCGATGATGGATTTCATCCACCCTGAGCCCCAGGTCGAGACCACCGCACGTGACATGTTCGCGCATCTTGCGCAGGAAGTTGAGACATATGATCCGGAAATGATCGTGCTGTTTGCCCCTGACCATTTCAACGGCTTTTTTTACGATCTGATGCCGCCATTTTGCATTGGCATACGCGCGCAATGCGCCGGTGATTGGGATATCGGCGAAGGTCCACTCAATGTGCCCGAGGCCATTGCCCATGACTTGGTGAAGTTTGTCAATGCAAACGATGTTGATGTAGCCTATTCCTATCGCATGCAGGCGGATCACGGTTTCACCCAGCCACTGGAATTGTTGACCGGCAGTGTGACGCGCTATCCCACCATTCCCATTTTCATCAATAGCGCAGCAAAGCCCCTGCCACCCTGCCGGCGTGTGTTGAAGCTTGGGGATGCGGTGGGGCGTTTCCTCGCTGGGCGGCCTGAGCGCATTCTCGTCATCGGTTCTGGCGGCCTCTCGCATGATCCGCCGACGCCGCAATTTGGCTCTGTCCCACCAGAAGTAGAGGAATTCCTGATTGCTGGCCGTAATCCAACGCCAGAGGCGCGGCGCAAGCGCCAGGAGAATGTGTTGAACAATGGCCGGCTGCTTGCCGAGCGCAAGGGGAATTCGCAGCCACTCGATCCGGAATGGGATCTTGGCCTCATCGACAATTTTCTCAACGATGATCTCGATCGTTTCCTTACCATGACGGACGACGAAATCCTGGAACGGGGAGGACGCGGGGGACACGAAATTCGCACATGGATCGCTGCCTTTGCCAGTCTCAAAGCCGCAGGCCGCTATAAAGCGCGGAGACGTTATTACCATCCAATCGATGAATGGATCGCCGGCATGGGCATGGTCAGCGCCGAAAGCCTGGTTGCGTGAGGGCAGAATGATGAACGCAAGGGCCGATGTAAGCGATGTACCTGTGTATGTTGTTGTGGGGGGCGGCCGGGCCGGCGCTTCTGCCGTAGCCGCCATGCGGGAGGCAAACTTCAGCGGGCGAATCCTTCTGGTGGGTGCTGAACCATATCCGCCCTATGAGCGGCCGCCGCTCTCAAAGGAAATGTTAGTGAAGCCCGAAGCGGCGCAACTGACCATTTATCCCGAAACCTATTATGCGGATAAGAATATCGAATGTCTGTTTGGCGGCTCCGTAGTGCGGCTCGATTCGGCCGCACATCGTCTCACGCTTGCCTCCGGCGAGGAGTTTACCTTCGATAAATTGCTGCTCGCAACCGGCGCGCGGGCGCGTGCCTACCCGCTGCTTGATCAGCTTGGCGAGCGCGTATTCACCCTGCGGACACGCGACGACTCGGAGAGATTGCGCAGCGCGCTTACACCCGGTTGCCGTCTTTTGGTGGTGGGAGGCGGCATTATCGGACTCGAGGTCGCGGCAAGTGCCATTGCTCTTGGTGCAACAGTGACTGTGATCGAACGTGCTGACCGCCTGATGGCCAGAGGCACTCCTGATCCGCTCGTTGATATCTTGCGCCGATTACACGTCGAAAAGGGAGTGAGGTTCGAATTGGGGGTAACCCTGAACGGGGCCTCATGCAGCAACAATGGCGACGTCTTATTGCGCGCTGAAGATGGCCGTCCATTCATCGGTGATCTGGTTGTCTATGGCATCGGTGTTGAACTCAATACTGAGCTCGCTGTCTCCGCTGGGTTGCATGTGGAAAATGGCATTGTCGTGGATGAATACGGTCGTACCAGCCGGCCGGAGATATACGCCGCCGGGGATGCCGTGCGTCAATGGAATCCGGCGACGCGTCATCACCAGCGTTTTGAAACCTGGGCCAATGCGCAGAGCCAAGGCGCGGCTGTCGGGCGTAGCATGGTTACCGGGGAACCCTGTTCCATGGATGTGCCCTGGTATTGGACCGACCAGTATGGACATAACTTTCAGGTCGCCGGTTCTCATGAAGCATCGGAATGGCTTCATCGGAATACAGGGGAGGGCTTCAAATCCACAATGCTGGGGCTTGTGGACGATGTGGTTGTCGGCGCTGTCACAATCGACAATGGACGAGAAATGAGGCCGATCCGTACCATGATCGCCAATCGTTTCAAGGTGACGGATCGCGCCCTGCTCGCCGATCCCAGAGTGGATTTGCGCAAACTGGTGGAATGCGGTCGCTGAAAAAGGCGCCGAATTTTATGCAGCTGCCCGACAGCACGGGAACAATATCAAATATTTCGGGAGTTGATGGAAATGGCCAAACTGAAATGCGCGATCATCGGCTCCGGCAATATCGGAACTGATCTGATGATGAAGGTCGTGCACACTGCGAGGAACCTCGAAATGGGTGCGTTGGTTGGCATTGACCCTGATTCTGATGGCCTCGCCCGCGCTGTACGTCTTGGCGTTCCGGTGACGCATGAAGGGATTGAGGGGCTGATGCGTATGCCGCGGTTCAGTGAGATCGCACTGGTGTTCGACGCGACATCCGCCAAGGCGCATGCCACCAACAATACCCTGCTTCAGGCTCATGGCAAAAAGGTCATCGACCTCACGCCCGCCGCCCTGGGCCCCTTCACCATCCCTGCCGTTAATGGAAATGCTAATATCAACGAGTCTAATGTCAATATGGTGACCTGCGGCGGGCAGGCCACAATTCCCATTGTCTATGCCGTCCGTCGGGCTGTCCAACGCCTCGTCTATGCCGAAATCGTCGCGACCATTTCCTCACGGTCGGCGGGCCCGGGCACGCGCGCCAATATCGATGAATTCACCGAGACGACCTCGAAGGCTATCGAGCAACTGGGCGGAGCGGAGCGCGGGAAGGCGATGATTATCCTCAATCCAGCAGATCCGCCGCCAATCATGCGCGATACGATCTTCACCCTCTCCCAGGGTGGTGAGCGCGAGGCCATAGAAGCCTCGATTCTCGACATGGTGCAGGCCGTGAACGCCTATGTGCCGGGCTACCGCTTGAAACAGAATGTGCAGTTCGATGTCATCGGTGACAATGCTCCGGTACGCATACCCGGCATCGGCCTCGCGACCGGATTGAAGACCACCATCCTTCTCGAAGTGGAAGGTGCAGGCCATTACCTGCCTGCCTATGCCGGCAATCTCGATATCATGACCTCGGCGGCTTTGGTCACAGCCGATCGCTGGGCCGGGGCAGTGCTTGCGAAGGAGGCTGCATGATGGCGCGTCCGAACACTGACAAGATTTACATCCAGGACGTCACCCTGCGTGATGGCATGCATTCTGTTCGCCATCAATATGAGATCGACACAGTCCGGTTGATCGCCCGCGCTCTTGACGCGGCGGGGGTCGATGCCATTGAAATCTCGCATGGTGACGGCCTGACTGGCTCGACATTCAATTACGGCTTTGGCGCCCATGACGACGCCGATTGGATCGCCGCCGTGGCGGAGGTCTGCACGCATGCTGTTGTCACTGTTCTGCTCTTGCCCGGTATCGGCACCACCCATGATCTGAAAAATGCCTATGCGGCCGGTGCCCGTTCAGTACGGGTCGCGACCCATTGCACGGAAGCCGATGTCTCGCGTCAGCATCTGGCGGCAGCGCGTGATCTCGGCATGGATGCGGTTGGCTTCCTGATGATGTCCCACATGCTCGAGCCGGAGCGACTGGCGGAGCAGGGCAAGTTGATGGAGAGCTATGGCGCTGAATGTGTCTATGTGACGGATTCCGCCGGAGCGCTTCTGCCGGAGGATTATTTCGCCCGAGTCCGTGCGATGCGCGACACCTTAAAGCCGGAAACGGAAATCGGCGTGCATACGCATCACAATCTGACGCTCGGCGTCGCCAATGCCGTCGCGGGCATCGAGGCTGGTGCGGTCCGGGTCGATGCCTCGCTCGCCGGCATGGGCGCCGGTGCAGGTAATGCCCCGCTCGAAGCCCTTATCGCCGTGCTCAATCGCAAGGGCCTCGACACCGGCTGCGATCTTTACCGCCTGATGGATGCTGCCGACGACCTTGTCCGTCCACTGCAGGATCGCCCTGTGCGAGTGGACCGGGAAAGCCTGTCGCTGGGCTACGCCGGCGTCTATTCGAGCTTCCTGCGCCACGCCGAAAATGCCTCGAAAATCTATGGCGTCGATACACGTGAGATCCTCGTCGAACTTGGACGCAGACGCATGGTGGGAGGACAGGAAGATATGATCCTCGATGTCGCTCTCGATGTCGCAAGAATCAGAGAAAACACACAATAAGCGATGACGATTGCCTCAGGGCTACAATTGATGCGAACGCTCCGTCTCCGAGCGACAACGGAGTAGGGCTACAAATTTTATGGATGCGTGCCAGCACCGAAATGAAAATCTGGGTACAACCGTGGCAAATCGTGATCCAGCGAAATAAACGCTGAATGAATAAACGGCGAATGGTCTTCGAAAAGCGGTGCCACCTGAGGCAATGTCATCGATAATCATTCAACATTCTCATCACATGTCGACAGTCTATTCGATGAGTGAGGCCTAGCGGCCAAGAATTTGAACGGGTGATGATAAATATATAATACGGGGAGGACGGGGTGAAATATTTTGGAATGCATGCGAGATCATGCCCCAGACCAAGGCGTGTCGTCACGGGGCTATTGTGTCGCATGACCTCTTTATTACCTGTTTTGGTTGGAACTGGCATGGGAACAACCCTGTGCTCACTGGAGGCTCTTGCAGAAGCAGAGCGCTCAGAGCAATCAGGTAGCCGTGTGAATGCGGAAGGTGATATCGTAAAGAATGCTCCTCCAAGATTGTCTATCTCTCAGCTTGACACGGTCTATGGCTGGAAGGGATGGAATATTCCTTTCTTCTCCTACGGTAATACATTAACGCAAGATACCGATGGTTGGAGATCAAACCTCGCGCGATATGGAATTGGGTTTTGGGCCGGCAATATATCCGCCTTTGCGGTCAATACACTCGATACGCCGTTGACGAATCCGAGGGGCAAGCAAACCTATTGGGGAGAACGAGGCAGTATCAATAGTCAAACCAATATGTTTCTGACATACGACCTTTCTCAATATGGAATTCCTGATGGGCAGCTCCAGATTGGAAGCAGTTTTGTCAACAGCAGCTGGCAGCCCTATATCCCGACTAATTATGGATTTTACCGGCTTGCCTATTACCAAAGTCTTTTCGACAGGAAAGTCGAATTGGGTTTTGGTTATTTGTCCAATGCCCAGACTTTCGTAGGCATTTATGTCGGTGGACAATTACAAAATCCCTTCGGTCCCAGCTCTTCAATTCCCATTCAGCTCGGTCTTTCGGCGTCGCTTGTCACGCAGCCGACTGCCTGGATGAAATATAATATGGCAGAGAATTTCTATAACCAGTTCGGCGTTGCACGAAGCATGGCGCCCACCTCTTCAACGATTTATGACTCGGTGCGTGCCAATCCGGTCGGTCTCGACTTTAACCTTCCTGGGGCGCGCGCCCTTTATATTGATGAGATTGGTTATAAGCAGAAAGCGGCTCCGGATAATCCCTATACGTGGTTTCGGTCCGGTATCATCTACAATTCATCTTTGTTTCATAATTATGAGACCAATGGCGAGAGCACGAATTACGGGTATTACGTCTTGTATGACCGCCAGTTCTGGCAAATCGAACCTTCCTCGCCGATAAAGGCTTACCGCGGCATCTACGGCGGTGTGTCATTCATGTATGCACCGCCGCAGACGAATATTTTCAGCCAATATTACGAAGCACGCCTCTATAGCTTCGGCCTATTCGATTCCCGACCGTCGGACATGATATCGATCGTCTACCAGCATAATGTATTGAGCTCTTATTTTGCCGATCTGACGAATCTCTCGGCAGTAAAAACTGGGACCTACGCGCGCCACGCCAATAATTCGATCACGGCATCCTATTTATGGAAGTTCGGACCTGGTTTATCGCTTACGGTCGGTGCCACTTATACGGATAAGCCGAGCGTTACCTATTTTAAAGGTCAGGGATCTGCTCTGAATTTTCTTGCAAGCACATTCATCGCATTTTGACCCTGCAATGGTACCTTTGATCAGATAAAGCCTCCCTCGATAAAAAGGAATCGCGTCTTTTCCATTGCAGTTTGTTGGGATTCCGTCTTTTTTGATGGGAGGGACGGTGGGCAAGGTCTTTTCAACGGACTTACGGAAACGGGGTTTCCTGTCGAGCTGCGGCGAACCCTTTCCGTGTCTCGGTGGAAATTTACACAAATCCTTGTCTTTGCGATGAAAGACTATACTTGATCGCAGGTAACCTCCGCGTGAATTTGACGGATCAGTTATTCGGCATGTTCATGTGTGAGACCGGGTCGGCTTCACAGGCCGATTCGGAACCCCGATAGGGCCAATGATTCTTGATTGGAAAATTCCTGCCGCATCTATGCGCTCAAGCTTCAAAGTCCGTTGCGTCCGAAATTCCATGATAATCGTCTTTTCAAAATAACGGAATTGCCCCTCGTGACCCTCAGGAGTTAGTCGGTCTTGCTCGTTGAGGCCCGATATCAATCGGGAGACCTGATAAATTTTTGCCAATGGTTTTCTGAATTATGGCATCATACGATTCCTGTTAGGGGAAGAAGGGGATCAGGATGGCTTTTCCTGGAAGAATTGCGGCGATTTTATCCTCCGCGGCGTTTATGTTGCTCGGGGCCTGCGCGACACAACAGCAGGTCGTGAGCGAGGCTGAAGACCATTTGGCGGCCGCCGGTTTCATCAGCCGGCCGGCGAATACGCCGCAGCGGCAAGCCATGTTGAAACAACTACCGCCACACCAGTTTCTGAGACGTGTTCGCGGCAATGCCGTAACCTATGTCTATGCTGACCCTCTGGTGTGTAACTGCCTCTATGTCGGCGATCAGACAGCTTTTGCGCGTTATCAGGCCTATCGCCAGCAGAAGCAGCTTCTGGATCAGCAGCAGATGATTGCGCTCGAATATCAGGATGCCAGCTGGAACTGGGGCGCCTGGGGATGGGGACCGGGGATGGGTTATGGCCCGTTCGGGCCCGGCTACTGGGGTCCTGGTTGGTAAGTCGGTTCAAGCGTCTTTCGTAAACATCCCGCCGCTTTGGACATGCAAACCAAATGTCCAAGGCGAGATGCAAGGCTGGAACCTGTGATCGCCGCCGCAACGTGCCACTCGCGTGGCCATAAAGCTTGGCATATGGTGCGCGGTGGCATTTTACCCCGCGCAACCACCCGTAATGACGATCTTTATGGCAGTTCCATCATCTCTGGCACGGCCGTGAAGAACCTTGCCCCCCATTCCTTTGTGTGCGCCATCTGCGTTTTCACTTCTGTTGCAATGTTCCACGGTAACACAACGATTGAGTCCGGCCGCAGCTTTGTGATCATTGAGGGGGGCAGGATCGGAATGTGGCTGCCGGGCATGAATTTCCACTGCTTGGAGGCCGCGGCATCGTAGACATAGGGTAGCAGGTCCGGCTTCACCCCCGCATAATTGATCAGCGTATTTCCCTTCGCCGCCGCGCCATAGGCCACGACCATGCGTCCTGCTGCCTTTTCTGCGATCAGGAAGGAAAGGAAATCGTCCTTCACCTTGTTGGCCCGCGCCTGGAACGTGTCATAGAGGGCAAGATCATGCAGCCCCGCCGCTTCCTCCTGCGCCAGCAATGCTGCGACAGAAGCCGCGTCAGCGCGCGCGTCGTTCTCATGACAGCCATAGACCCGTAACGACCCGCCGTGGGTTGGCAATTCCTCCACATCACATACACGCAAGCCCGCCGACGAGAAAATCCGTTCGACCGTATGGAGCGACAGATAGGAAAAATGTTCATGATATACGGTGTCGAACTGATTGTATGCGATCAGCTGCATCAGATGCGGAAATTCCAGCGTGATGGTGCCACCGGGCTTCAGCGCTGCCTTTAGTCCCCTGGTGAAGTCGTTGATGTCGGGCACATGGGCAAAGACGTTGTTGCCCGCGATCAGATCGGCTTGCCTGCCTTCCTTGGCCAGCCTTTGCCCCAAAACCTCGCCGAAAAACTCTTCCAGCACCGGCACGCCGATTTCCCGTGCCGCTCGTGCCGTGCTTGCCGTGGGCTCGATGCCAAGGCACGGAATTCCGGCCGCCACGAAGTTTCTCAAAAGATATCCGTCGTTGGAAGCGACCTCGATCACGAGACTGTTCTGGTCAAGGTCGAGGCGCTTCATGATCATTTCGGCATAAAGCTTCGCATGGTTGAGCCAGCTTGAGGAGACGGAGGAGAAATAGGCATAATCGGCGCTGAACAATTCGTCGGCGCGTGTGAAATCGAGCGTCTGTACCAGCCAGCATTGATGACAGACAAAGAGCTTCAATGGAAAATACAGTTCTGGCGCCTGCATCTGTTCCTTGTTCAAATAGGCATTCGACGGTGGTGCGAAACCGAGATCGAGGAACACATGTTCGAGTGGCGTTTGGCAATGACGGCATTTCATCAATCGAATCCCTTAAATTTTGGCGTAATCAGCAAATGGTTGCGGTCGAGTTCCGAAAGGTCGGTGGCGGACAGCGGCCTGTTGTTCCCAAGTGCGGGGTTGTTCCAGGCAATACCGCGCGCGGATTCGGGCACGTAATATACAAAGCGACGTTACAACATCTCGCTCGCCACCTCCATCACCAGGAAGCCGGAGGCGGGGGCTGCCGGGATGATAACCCTTTTCGCGCTTTCGACCGATATTCATCGGCTTGTTATTGCAGATAGGTGGATGGGTCATGGCGCAGATCGACCGCCATATGAAAACAACCGTCCTTAACACAGAGGACCAGCTTCATCTCGGCAGGTGGCGTCGCCGTTTAGGCGGCAGGAACAAATCCTTCAGCGCGGACTTCTCATCCGGGGGATCGAATCATATCTCAAGCGAAATTGGCTCAGGTTAAAGCATTGCGCGGGTAGGCGCACAGGGCATTCTCATCGAGACTTGGTATCAATGTCTCAAATAGCTTTCGAAAAGACGGTGCTATCATTCGGCTTAATGTTATCGCGCGCCCTGCCGTTTTCCACAAGAGCGATGCCGCGCGTGTAAGCAACAAAGCTGAATTGAACCGTTTCAATGTCCAAGGTAGAAAGACAAGCTTGCCGTTTCACTTCATTGATCGCGAGAAAATCTGATCGGCGCGGTCCACACTCCGGCTCGTCGGTGGAGAGAAGCCGCATGGATCAGCCGTCCAGCAGTGCAAAGACAGATTACGGTTTGACCGGCCTTACGGAGGAGGAAGCGCGTCGCCGTCTGGCGCATTATGGGCAGAATGTGATTCCGGAGCAGCACACTCATCCGCTGATCGAGTTTCTGAAGAAGCTCTGGGGACCAATTCCATGGATGTTGGAAGCGGTCATTCTCCTTCAATTTCTGTTGGGGAAGTCCGGAGAGGCCGCCGTCATTGGCGCGCTGCTCGGCGTCAACGCCCTGATCAGCTTCGTCGAGGAAGGACGGGCCGGCAAGGCGCTCGACCTTCTGAGGCATCGGCTCGCAGCCAATGCGCGCGTGCTGCGCGGCGGCTGCTGGCGATCGATCGTGTCGGCGGAACTCGTGCCGGGCGATATCGTCCATCTGCGCATGGGGGATCTGTCGCCGGCGGACATCCATATTCTCGAAGGCGGCATTTTACTCGATCAGTCGAGCTTGACTGGCGAATCTCTCGGTGTCGAAGCTGGAGCAGGCGCGACGGCCTATGCGGCAGCGATCGTGCGGCGCGGGGAAGCGACCGGCGAAGTGATCGCGACGGGACCGCGTACCCGTTTTGGCAAGACAGCCGAACTGGTGCGGACGGCGCGATCGACCAGCCATCTGGCGGAGATCATCTTCAAGATCGTGCGCATTCTGATTGCGATCGATGCCGTGCTGATCTCCGCGCTGCTCGTTTACGCATTCTGGGCGGGCCTGCCGCCGGAAGAGGTTTTGTCCTTCGCGCTGATCCTGATCGTCGCTTCCGTTCCGGCGGCTTTGCCTGCGACGTTCACCCTGGCAACGGCTCTTGGTGCGGCCGAACTGGCGCGCTCCGGCGTGCTCTTGACACGTCTCTCGGCAATCGAGGAAGCGGCAGGTATGGATGTGCTTTGTACGGACAAAACCGGCACGCTGACGGAAAACCGCCTGACGCTCGCGGCGCTTACCCGTTTCACGGCGTCATCGGACGATGAACTCTTGCGCTTCGCCGCGCTTGCCAGCGATCCAGCGACGCAGGATCCGATTGACCTTGCCATTTTGAGTGCGGCGGCCGCACGCAATCTGCTTGCTGCTCCTCCGCGCCGGATCGACTTCATTCCTTTCGATCCGGCCAGCCGCTATTCGCTCGGCCATTATGAGGGAGCGGAGGCGCCGCTTTGGGTGGTCAAGGGTGCGCCGCAGGCCGTCGCCGCTCTGGTCGCCGGAGCAGCCGATAAAAAGGAGGCTATCAATCAAGAGGTGGTGACTCGGGAGGCGATCACGCGACTTGCTGCCTCGGGAGCGCGTGTTCTGGCCGTGGGCCAGGGTACGAGCCGCGCCGACTTGCGGCTAGCGGGCCTCATCGCCCTGGAAGATCCGCCGCGCGCCGATTCCGCTGCATTGGTGGAGGGATTGAAGGAACTCGGGATCAAAGTCATTATGGTGACGGGCGACGATGCCGTCACGGCAAATGCCATTGCCAAAAGAATTGGCATCGATGGGCCGGTCGCCTCCGCCGACATGGTCGCATCTCTCGACAGCGCCAGGGCTCTTGATTATGGCGTCTATGCCCGTGTCTTTCCCGAAGACAAGATCCGCCTGATCCGGTTGCTGCAATCGGCCGGTCACATCGTTGGCATGACGGGCGATGGTGTCAATGACGCGCCTGCGCTAAGGCAGGCCGATGTCGGCGTAGCCGTCGCAAGCGCAACGGATGTCGCCCGTGCCGCAGCGGGCGTTGCCCTCACCGCGCCAGGCCTTACCGACATGCTGACGGCCGTACGGATCAGCCGCCATATCTATCAGCGTATGCTGACCTACACGATCAACAAGATCATGAAGACGATCGAAATCGCTGTCTTTCTGACGATTGGCGTGATCATCACGCAGGTTTTCGTGATCACGCCGTTCCTGATCGTTCTGCTGCTGTTCACCAATGATTTTGTCACCATGTCGATTGCCACCGACAATGTGTCCTATTCGCCGCAGCCGGATCGCTGGGATCTGCGCCTGTTGATGCTGACGGGCGGGGTGCTGGCGGCTCTGGTCCTGATCCTTTCCTTCAGCGTGTTCTTCGTCGGCCGTGACCTCCTTGGCCTTACGCTGGGGGAATTGCAGACCCTGGTCTTCCTCATGCTCGTCGCGACCGGGCAGGGGAATGTCTATCTGGTCCGTGAGCGCGGCCCGTTCTGGCGGTCGCGCCCAAGTTTTTGGCTGATGACGAGCTCGATCCTGGATCTGCTCGCGGTCACGGCTATGGCGAGCCTTGGCATTTTCATGACGCCGGTCAGTTTCGGGCTTATTCTTCTGCTGTTAGGCGTCGTTGCTGCCTATCTTCTCGTTCTCGATCAGCTAAAAGTCGTCCTGTTTCGGTGTCTGGCTATTCAATGATGCGGTTATGGCTTTTTCGAAAATACCGATAGTCTTGTGCGCGCCTTTGTTGCTCCGGAATGCCGGACGATGGGCCTCAAGCCGCCTTGTAGGGATCACAGAAGGCCGCGATCGATGAACCAGCTTCTTGATGAGGCGCATACCCTGCGTGAGCGCGCGCTGACCCACGCCCGCCACGGCCGATGGAGTGAGGCCCTTGCGGAGGCCAATCAAGCCGTCTCGCTCTATCGCCCACTCGCCCAGCAGAAGCAGCCTGCAGCGATGGCGGGTCTTGCTTACAGTCTTGAGCTTTGCGCCAATCTTTTCAGCGAGGCTGGCGGACGGAGCGTGGCGCTCTGTGCTGCCGAGGAGGCTCTTGCCCTGCGCCACCTGCTGACCGCAGAGGGTAGTGAGAGTGCAGAGGCCGATCTCGGTTTTTCCCTCAATATTTTTGCAAGCTGCCTCGGTGACCTTGATCGTTGTGCCGATGCGCTTGTGCCCGCGCGTGAGGCCGTCGAGATTTATCGGCGTCTCGCGGCGAGGACGCCGCAGCAGTTTATGCCGGCGCTGGCGATGACGCTCAGCAATCTTGGTAATCGCCTCAGTGATCTGGGCGTGCGCCAAGAGGCTGCGGTGATAGCCGATGAGGCCGTGAGCCATTATCGCACCTTGAGTCGCCTCGCGCCCGAGATTTTCACAGCGGATCTCGCCGGCGCGCTCAACAATCTCGCCAACAGGCTGAGCGCCTTGGGGCGGCGTGAGGAGGCGCTTGCAATCATGCGTGAGGCGGTCACCTTTTACGAGCAGCTTTCGCATACACAAAGGGCGGTCTTCGCTCCCGTTCTCGCGACGGCGCGGAACAATCTTGCCAATAAGCTCACCGATCTTGGCCTGCGAGAGGAGGCTTTGGCCGTCGCGCAGACATCCGTGGAGCAATTTGTTCTTCTGGCGGATCGTGATCCGCGATCCTTCACGCCCCAGCTTGCCATGGCGCTCAACACATTGTCCAATCGTTTGCGCGATGTTGGCCGGCGTGAGGAAGCGCTGGCGAAGGCGGAGGAAAGTGTGCGGCTGCGCCGCGCTCTTGCGGAATGCGAGCCCGAACGCTTCCTGCGCGATCTTGCCGTTTCGCTCAATACGCTGGCCAATGGTTTGAGCGCACTCAACCGCGTCGTGGAGGCCCTTGAGGCAGCAGAGGAAAGCGTCGTGATCCGCCGCCGCCTCGCGCAAAGCCGCCCGGATATCTTTACACCTGATCTTGCGGCTTCACTGAATACATTGGCCAATAGTCTCGCCGCGAACGGGCGGTTCGAGGAGGCTTTATGCGCGGCGGAAGAAGCGGTCAGCCTGCGCCGTCCCTTGGCGATGGCCTATCCCGATGTCTATCTGCCGAACCTTGCAGGTTCGCTCAATACATTGGCCAATCGCCTGAGCGATCTTGAACGCGATGCGGAAGCGCTCGCTGCCGCCGAGGAAGCGACATTGCTCTATCGCCGGCTCGCGGAACGGCGGCCTGACGCCTTTACCCATCATCTTGCGGGTTCGCTGAATAATCACGCAAACAGGCTGCGGCGTCTCGATCGGCTTGAGGCGGCGCTCGGTCTGGCGAGAGAAGCTTCGGCCTTGTTTCGTTCTCTCGCGGATCGGCAACCCCGGCGATTTACCGCTGATCTCGCCTCGGCGCTCAATACACTCGCCAATATTCTGCTGTTACAGAACAAGGGCGAAGAGGCGGCCGCAGCCTTCGACCTCTATCGTCTCCTCGCCGGAGCGCATACGCAAGTTTTCAACCCAGATCATATCACTTTGCTCAACCAGATGACGGAAATGAAAGAGGTTTTGCCGACCAATCGTATGGAATGGCAGGATAGCGAGTGAATGGAGCGGGGAAGGGAGGAAGGCATGGAGACCCTGCCGATCAGCAAGGCGTTCACACTGTTGGAACCGGGTCCCGTGATCCTGGTCGCGACGCATGATGGTCACAAAGACAATGTCATGACCATCAGCTGGACCATGGTTCTGGATTTTTCCGCCTCCTTCGCCATAACCACCGGACCTTGGAATTATTCCTATGCCGCGCTCGAGAACACGCGCGAATGCGTGATCGCTCTTCCGACCGTGGATCTGATCGATACAATTGTCGGCATTGGTACGTGTTCGGGAAAAGATACGGATAAATTCGCGACATTCGGCCTGACCCGTGTTCCGGCGAACCATGTCCGGGCGCCGCTTATCGGCGAATGTCTGGCCAATATCGAATGTCGGGTTGTCGACATCGTCGAGCGGCACAATATCATCGTCCTTGCTGGTGTGGCCGCTTATTACGATAAGGCCCGCAAGGAGAAAAAGACGATCCATGCCGTTGGCGACGGGACCTTTATCGTCGATGGGCGGCGCATCAACCGGAGGGAGATGATGCGTTCCAAGCTTCCCGAGGGTTTGTAGGTTTTTCTTCCGCCTCTCACAGTCAGCCCGTGGGGCAGGCCCATCAAACTGCCTTAAGAATGTGCACAATGTTTGCTGTCAAGGCATTGAAATGCTTGTGTGCGCCTTGATCGTACGGGCTGTCGGCAAAGAACGATCATTTCTCCAGTGTGGCATAAAGCTTGCGTCAAATTGCACAGGGTAAAGGCTTGTCGTATTCCCTCCAATAAGACGATCGACCGATCGTGGAGAAGATGATGCGGCAAGACTGAAATACCCTGTTCGATTGAAGCATCCTTTCAACGGCGGAAGGATGTGGCGCGGGCCGAAAGTCTTTTCGCTATTCTTTGAAAAGGCTTCAAGTCACGGAATGGGTTCGGAACCATCCGACATTCCGCTGGCCCAAAACGAACCGGCAGGTCATCGGCGGCTTGCCTGGCCCAGATGGGCGACGAAGCGATCTTGTACGACCTTCGTCATCGGACCGAAACCCATGGATCGAGGTTTCCTCAAGGCAGGGCATCTGCCGACGCTGTTTGCCGCTTTTCTCTATTTCGATATTTCCTTCATGGTGTGGGTGCTTCTGGGTCCGCTCGGGATCTCGATCGCGCAGGATTTGCATCTCAACGCTGCCCAAAAAGGCTTCATGGTTGCAACGCCAGTGCTGGCGGGCGCCATTCTGCGCGTCGTGCTCGGCGCTTTCGTCGATCGTTATGGCGCGCGCCGCGTTGGTATCGCGGCACAGATCGTCGTGATTGCGGGGCTCGTGACCACCTGGTTCATCGCGCCGCATTCCTATGAATTCATGTTCGCGCTGGCGCTGGTTCTCGGTCTCGCCGGGGCTTCCTTCGCGGTGGCCTTGCCACTCGCCTCTTCCTGGTATCCGCCGCATTATCAGGGCACGGCGCTCGGCATCGCCGGCGCCGGCAATTCGGGAACCGCGCTCGCGGCTTTGTTCGCTCCGGGCCTCTCCGTTCTTTATGGCTGGCTCAATGTCATCGGCCTCGCCGCCATCCCGCTGATGATCGTTCTCGTCATCTTCATCGTGCTTGCGAAGGATTCGCCGCGCCGTCCGGCCGCCCGGCCTCTGTCCGCCTGGCTGCCGCTGCTGAAAAAGGCGGATTGCTGGTGGTTCATGTTCTTCTACAGTGTCACTTTCGGCGGCTTTGTCGGGCTTGCTTCCTCGCTGACCATCTATTTCAACGATCAATATGGCCTGGCGCCGACATGGGCCGGAACCTGCACGGCGCTCGTCGTTTTCGCCGGTTCCTTCGTCCGTCCCGTTGGTGGCGCGATTGCTGATCGCGTTGGCGGGGTCAAGGCTCTCATTGTCTTCTATATTGGTGCCGCCATCGTCTTCGCGATTGTTGGTGCCGGTCTGCCCTCGATGTGGCTGGCTCTGCCAGTCTTCATCCTCGGCATGTTGGCGCTCGGCATGGGCAATGGGGCTGTCTTCCAGCTCGTGCCGCAACATTTCGCGCATTCCATCGGTATCATGACGGGTCTCGTCGGCATGAGCGGCGGCGTCGGTGGCTTCTATCTCGCTTCCTCGCTCGGCGCATCGCGGCAGCTCACTGGTTCCTACGGCCCGGGCTTCCTGCTCTTCAGCCTGCTGGCTGTTCTGGCGCTTCTCGGCCTCCTTTATTGTCAGCGCCGTTGGCGTTCGGCTTCCGAGGAAGCGATTTCCGGCGCGGATATGGGCAAGGTCGCCGGAGCGGCCTGACCATCCCCGCCTGTCCGGCGCCCCGCATCTCCCGGGGCGCCGGACTTCATACACCCATCGCAACACATACAGACTGTTTCAGGCTCGCGCTGGCTGCCGTGGACCCCATCCGGCGACGCGCCTGAACCCTGTCCCTTTCGTCTTGAGGAATCCCCATGACTGAATTCAATGCGCGCGAGACCGTTCTCGTCGTCGGCAATGGCATGGTCGGACATCATTTCGTCGAACAGCTCGTCGCGCATGGGCTCAACGAGCGTTTCGCCATCCATGTCTTCGGCGAGGAGCGTCACCATGCCTATGACCGCGTGCATCTGTCCGATTACATGAAAGGGCAGGATGCCAAGACGCTGGGACTGTATCAGGAGGATTTTCATGCCGCCCATGGCGTGACTTTGCATCTTGCCGCCCCCGTGCGTTCGATCAACCGGCAGAAGCAGTTGATCCTCACCGATGCGGGCGCCATGTCTTACAAGACTTTGGTTCTTGCCACGGGCTCCTATCCTTTCGTGCCCCCGGTGCCCGGCAATGTTGGCAGCGCCGGGCTCGTCTATCGCACGCTCGATGATCTCGATGCGATCCGTGCCGCTGCGGTGGGTGCAAGCCATGGAGTCGTCATCGGTGGCGGTCTGCTAGGCCTCGAAGCCGCCAATGCGCTCAAATCGCTTGATCTCGCGGTCGAAGTCATAGAATTCGCGCCGCGCCTCATGCCGGTTCAGCTCGATGACGATGGCGGCCGGGCGCTGAAACAGCGGATCGAGGCTTTGGGCATCGGTGTGCGGACCGCTCATGCGACACAGGAAATCATTGCGGGCAGTCAGCGGCGTCATCGCCTCGTCTTCGCTGACGGGACTTTTCTCGAAACCGATCTCATTGTCTTTTCCGCCGGTATCCGTCCCCGGGATGCGCTGGCGCGGGAAAGTGGACTGGTGCTCGGTGCGCGTGGTGGTATCGCCATTGATGGTCAATGCCGCAGTTCCGATCCCTCGATCATGGCCATTGGCGAATGCGCCTCATGGCGTGACCAGATCTTCGGCCTCGTCGCGCCGGGCTATACGATGGCGCGAACGGCGGCCGCCGTCCTCGCCGGCGAGGAAGCTGCCTTCACCGGCGCCGATCTCTCGACCAAGTTGAAGCTGCTCGGCGTCGATGTCGGTTCGATCGGGGATGCGCATGGTACGGCGCCGGGCTCGGCGAGCTATCGCTTCATTGGCGAGACCGACGGCAGCTATCGCCGTCTCGTGCTCTCTGCCGACCGCAAACATATCACCGGCGCGATTCTCGTCGGTGACAACAGCTATTACGATACGATTCTGCAATATGTGCAGAATGATATGCGCCCTCCCGCCGATCCCGCCGCGCTGATCCTGCCGCAATCAGGCGGCGCGCCGCTGCTCGGTGCCGATGCGCTGCCCGCCACGGCCACTCTCTGTTCGTGTCATAATGTTACCAAGGCTCGCGTCTGCGAGGCGATCGACGGCGGTTGCGGCGATCTCGCGACCCTCAAAAAGGAAACCAAGGCCAGCACCGGCTGCGGCGGTTGTGCGAGCCTCCTGAAACAGGTCTTCGAGAGTGAACTCGCGGCGCGCGGCATCAGTGTCGATCACAGTCTTTGCGAGCATTTCTCCTATACGCGGCAGGAGCTTTATTCGCTCGTCCGCGTCCATGCGATCAGGACATTTGAGGATCTGCTGGCGCGCTATGGCAATGGTGGGCTCGGCTGCGATATCTGCAAGCCTGCCGCCGCTTCCATTCTGGCCTCCGCCTGGAACGAGCCGATCACCGATCCCGCCTACATTCCGCTGCAGGATACCAATGATACTTTCATGGCCAATATGCAGAAGAATGGCACTTATTCCGTGGTGCCACGGATTGCCGGCGGCGAAATCACTCCGGAAAAACTGATCGTGCTCGGCCAAGTGGCGCAGAAATACGGGCTCTATACCAAGATCACCGGCGGCCAGCGCATTGATCTCTTCGGCGCGCAATTGCATCAGCTGCCCGATATCTGGGGCGAATTGCTCGCCGCCGGTTTCGAGACCGGCCATGCCTATGGCAAATCGACGAGAACGGTGAAATCCTGCGTCGGCAGCACCTGGTGCCGTTACGGGGTGCAGGATTCCGTTGCCCGCGCGCTGGATCTCGAAAACCGCTACAAGGGGTTGCGGGCACCGCACAAGCTGAAATTCGCGGTCTCCGGCTGTACGCGCGAATGCGCCGAGGCGCAGAGCAAGGATGTCGGCGTCATCGCCACCGAAGTCGGCTGGAATCTTTATGTCTGCGGCAATGGTGGCATGCGTCCGCGCCATGCCGAACTCTTCGCGACCGATCTCGATTTTGAGACGCTCGTCAAATATATCGACCGCTTCCTGATGTTTTATGTGCGCACCGCCGATCGGCTGCAGCGTACCGCCGCCTGGCGGGAAAATCTCGAAGGCGGGCTCGATTATCTGCGCGATGTCATTATCCATGACTCGCTCGGCATCTGCGATGAACTTGAACGTCAGATGCAGGCCGTGGTCGCGAGCTATCGCTGCGAATGGCAGGAGGTTTTGACGGATGAGGAAAAGCTGAAACGCTTCCGCACCTTCGTCAACGATTCCCGGCCCGATCCGAACATCCGCATGGTGCCGGAGCGCGATCAGGTGAAGCCCGCCGATAATCTGCCGGAGAGCTTTGCCGGCAGCGGTCCGAAAGGCTGGACGAATGTGTGCGGCGTCAAGGATCTCGTCGCCAATTCCGGCGTGGTCGCCTGGCAGGATGGCGCCCAGATTGCTCTGTTCTATCTGCCCAATGGGGTGCCGGGCGGCAGCGGCGAGCCGATCGTCTTTGCCGTCGACAATCACGATCCGTTTTCCAACGCCAATGTCATCGGGCGCGGCATCATCGGCGATCTCAAGGGCCATCTCGTCGTTGCCTCGCCGCTTTACAAGCAGCATTTCCGTCTGACCGACGGTGTCTGTCTGGAAGATGAGAGCAAAAAGCTGCGAACCTGGGAGACGCGGCTCTGCGACGGCAAGGTGGAAATCCGTGGCCGTGAGGAGACCGCCCCGGCCGGGCTTGCGCCGGCTCTGGTCTGAAGCGATGACGGCTGAAACCATCCGTTCCGTCTGCCCCTATTGCGGGGTGGGCTGCGGCATCGTCATGGAGGTCGAGAATGATCGCATCACCCGTATCCGCGGGGATGCCGATCATCCGGCGAATGGCGGTAGGCTCTGCACCAAGGGCAGTTCCTGCGACAAGCCGATCAATACGCCGGCCCGCCTGACCGGGGCGTTGTCGCGCCCGGTGCGTGGTGGTGCGCCGGTGCCGTTGCCGATGGATGCGGCGATTGCCGGGATCGCGGAACGGCTCCGCGCGCTCATCGAGCGGCATGGGCCGGATGCGATCGCGCTTTACGTTTCGGGACAAATGTCGATCGAGGCGCAATATCTCGCCAACAAGCTCGCCAAGGGCTATTTGCGCACGCAACATATCGAATCCAATTCGCGTCTCTGCATGGCGAGCGCCGGGGCGGGCTACAAGCTCTCGCTCGGCGCCGATGCGCCGCCCGGGAGCTACGAGGATTTCGAGGCCGCCGATCTGTTCTTCGTGATCGGCGCCAATATGGCCGATTGTCATCCGATCCTGTTTCTGCGCCTGCTCGAGCGCAAGCGCGCGGGGGCAAAACTGATCGTCGTCGATCCGCGCCGGACGGCGACGGCCGACAAGGCGGATCTGTTTCTGCAAATCCGCTCCGGAACCGATCTCGCTCTGTTGAACGGGCTGTTGCACATACTGGTGCGTGATGGTGCGATCGATGCGGATTTCATTGCAGCCTGCACCAGCGGCTTTGGGGCGATGCCGGATTTTCTGGCGCCCTATACGCCCGCGCATGTCGCCGGTCTGACGGGGCTCGCCGCCGCCGACATCGAGACGGCGGCGCGCTGGATTGGCGAGGCGAATGCCTGGATGAGTCTGTGGACCATGGGGCTCAACCAAAGCGTCGCCGGCACGTTTCACACCAATGCGCTTTGCAATCTGCATCTTGCCACCGGCGCCATATGCCGCCCGGGCGCGGGGCCTTTTTCCCTTACCGGCCAGCCCAATGCCATGGGCGGGCGCGAGATGGGCTATATGGGTGCGGGTCTGCCCGGCCAGCGCGTGGCGACACGCGCCGAGGACCGCGCCTTTACCGAGGCGCAATGGAATTTGCCGGAAGGAACCATTCGCGCGGAAGCGGGGCTGGGCACGATCGGCCTGTTCGATGCCATGGCGCGTGGCGAGATCCGCGCACTCTGGGTCATCTGCACCAATCCCGTGGCATCGGTCGCCAATCGTGGCCGGGTGATCGAGGCTTTGGAAAAGGCAGAACTGATCATCGTTCAGGATGCCTATGCCGATACCGAAACCGGCGCCTATGCCGATATTCTGCTGCCGGGAGCCTTGTGGGCGGAAGGCGATGGCGTGCAGGTTTCCTCCGATCGCACGCTGACGCTCGCCCGCAAGGCCGTGCCAGCGCCGGGTTCGGCTTTGCCGGATTGGCAGATCATCGCAAAGGTTGCTTGCGCGCTCGGCTATGGCGATGCTTTTGCCTATGAGAGCGCCGCCGAAGTCTTCGCCGAGCTTAGCCGCTTCGCCAATCCTGAAACTGGTTACGATCTGCGCGGCATCAGCCATGAGCGGCTGCTGCAGGGGCCGGTGCAATGGCCGAGCCCGCCACAGGATGCGGCGGCGCGGCACCCGATCCGCTATGTCGATCCGGCGCAGGCCCCGGCGCCCGGCCGGCAATGGCCCTGGCCGCATTTTCCCAAGCCTGATGGACGGGCTTTGTTTCATCCGTGCCCCTATCTCGCGGCGGATGAACAGCCGGGAGGCGATTATCCCTTTCTGCTCGACAGCGGGCGTCTGCAACATCAATGGCATACGCTGACCAAGACCGGGCGTGTCGACAGCCTGAACCGTCTCAACCCCGGCTCCTTCGTGGAACTCAATCCGGACGATGCCGCGCGTCTCGGCATCAGCGCGGAGCAGCCGGTGCGCATAAGGTCGCGCCGGGGCGAAGCCATTCTGCCCGCGCGCCTCAGCGACCGCGTCGCGCCGGGAACCTGCTTCGCGCCGTTTCACTGGAACGACCGTTTCGGCCCCAATCTCGCGGTGAATGCGCTGACCGGCGATTGCGTCGATCCGATCTCGCTGCAGCCGGGCTTCAAATTATGCGCCGTGGCTCTGGAAGCCGTAGCACCATCCTATGGCCACAACAGCCTCCGGGCCTTTGGCGAAAAGGAACCAGCTGTACAGGCCGTGGCGGCTTCCGGTCGATCGAATGAGCAGGCGATGATGAAGGGAAAGATCGAGACGCTCGCCAATCTGCTGGGCGTGTCCGTCGCGGTGCCGGAGGATTTTTCGGTTGAGGCACGGCTGTGGCTCGGCGGCTTTCTGGCGGGCGTCGCGGCCGGGGATTCCGGTGCGGAGACGCACTTGCCGGTGGTGCCGGATCACGCGCCGCTGACACCCGGCCAGCGCCTGCATTTCGATGGCATGCTGGCGGGCCTGTTTTCCCGCAGCAGGCCGGAGGCCACCAGCGATGCTTTCGGCAGGCAGGAACCGATCCAGATATTTTGGGCCTCGCAGACGGGGCGTGCCGAGACGCTGGCGGGTGAGATCGCGCGATGGCTGCAGGAGGCGGGGCATCGCGTCCTCTGCTCCGGTCTTGAGGAACGACGGGCGCGTGATCTCTTGCAAGGCACGGTACTGTTCGTCGTCTCGACATTCGGCGATGGCGAGGCGCCGGATAATGGTGCGCCGTTCTGGAACGCCTTGCTTGGCCGCGACGACAAACTCTCGGGTCTTTCCTACGCCGTGATCGCGCTGGGAGATTCGTCCTATGCCAATTTCTGTGGCTTCGGCCGTGCGCTCGACGGCCGTTTAAGCGCGCTTGGGGCAACGGCCATCCTGCCTCGCCTCGATTGCGAGCCCGATTACGAAGAGGATGTCGAGGACTGGCGGGGCCGGCTGCTAACCCATTTGGCCAAAAGCAAAGCGGGACAGCCGCCTGCCGAAGCCCTGGCGCCGGCGACGGCTGTGACGATCACCGCGTCATCCAAAGGCATGTCTGCGGTCGAGCCGAAACGGGTGAGCCGCGATCATCCCGTCACCGTATCCTTATGTCTGAACCGGCGGCTGAGCGGGTCGGCTTCTGACAAGGAAACGCGGCTGATCGGTTTCGACCTGTCCGGCACCGGGCTCTCCTATCAGCCGGGCGATGCGCTGGGCGTCTGGCCGGTGGCGGAGGAAGCATCGGTCGAATGCGTGCTGGAGGCTCTTGGCTTGCCGGGCGACACGCCGGTGATGGTGCGCGGCTTTGGTGAGATTGGACTCCGGGAAGCCTTGCGCCACCGGTTCGATCTGTCGCGTCCGGCGCCCGCGCTGCTGCAGCGTTTGGGGCGGGCTGATGGCAAGCAAGGAGACAAGCACGGCGAGGCCGGACCGCTTGAAGGCCACGTCCTCGATCTGTTGCGTGATGTCCGGCTCCAGATTCTGCCAGCCGATGTGCCGGTTCTGTTTCGCAGGCAGCAGCCGCGGCTTTACTCGATTGCCTCGTCGCCGCTCGCCATGGGGCAGGAGGTGCATCTCACTGTCGGCGTCGTGCGCGGGGCCTATCCCGGCACCTGTTCGACGTTTCTGGCTGATCGCGCGGGTGATTGCGGCGCCTCGATCTTCGTTCAGCCGTCGCTACATTTCCGCTTGCCGGAGGCGAGCGATACGCCGATCATCATGATCGGTCCCGGCACCGGAATAGCGCCGTTCCGCGGCTTCCTGCATCATCGCCAGGCACAGGGGGCAAAAGGCCGGAGCTGGCTGTTCTTCGGCGAACGCCACGCGGCGAGTGATTTCTATTATCAGGAGGAACTTGCGGGTTTTCTCGCCTCGCGCTGCCTCACGCGGCTCGATACCGCCTTCTCGCGCGATCAGACCGAGCGTATCTATGTTCAGGACCGGATGATGGCGGCGGGTGCGGATCTATGGAAATGGCTGGAACAGGGCGCTTATGTTTATGTCTGCGGCGATGCCGCGCATATGGCTCGTGACGTCGATGCTGTATTGCGCAGGATCGTGGTGCGGCATGGCGCCATGGCGGATGCGCGCGCCGATGAATATGTTGTGCGGATGGGGCGGGAAGGGCGTTATCGCCGCGATGTCTATTGAGGCGTGAATGAAGATCCTGCTGGCGGATGACAACAGCAGCCGCGCACGTGCTCTGTCGGACATTCTCGCGGGGGATGTGTCGATGGCACTCGCGCGGTTAAAGCCCGGGCAGAGTCTGATCGATGCGGTCGCTGCTGAGGCGCCCGATGTCGTTCTGGTCGATATCTCCCGGCCCGATCGTGATGCGCTCGATTCCGTGCGCGCCCTTTCGGCGTCGGGGACGCCGCGTCCGGTGGTTCTCTTCGTCGACGAGGATGATGCCGACTTGATGGAGGCGGCTTTCGAGGCCGGCGTCTGCTCCTATAATGTGGTCGATGCGCCGCTCAAGGATGTGAAGCCGCTGCTGCGGGCGGCGATCGCGCTTTATACGCGTTTCCGCCGCACCGAGGAGGAATTGCGGAGTGCGCAAAAACAGCTTTCCGAACGGGCGTCGGTCGATCGCGCCAAAGCCGCCCTGATGCGCACGAAACGGATGAGTGAGCCCGAAGCCTATCGTTGGCTACGCAAACGGGCCATGGATCAGGCGAGGAAAATTGCCGATGTGGCGGAAGATTACCTGCGGACAATGGATGGTTGAGCCGAGATGAGCCTGTTTCCCATCCGTATTGGCTTTCTGCGTCTGGCCGATAGCGCGCCGGTCGTCGCGGCGCATGCCTTCGGCCTGTTTCTTGAGGAAGGCATAGAGGCGCGCCTTTGCGTCGAACCGTCATGGGCCAATCTCGCCGACAAGCTGACCTGGGGCAAGCTCGACGCGGCGATTTTGTTTCCGCCGCTGGCTCTCGTCACGGCGGCGGGCTATCGCGGCCGCAAGGTGGCGCTGTCGCTCGCGGCTCCGCTCAGCCGGGGCGGCAATATGATCGTCCTGCGCCGTCTCGGCGGCGCGGCGGACGATGGGGATCGCGCGGGCGATCTTCGGGGAGCGCCACCTGGCGACGCCGCTGCGCGCCAGGCCACGGTGAGCGTCTGGTTACAACGGCTCGGCCGCCGTCCGCGCTTCGCCGTCGTTCACGGATTCTCGACGCATATGCTGATCCTGCGCCGTTTCCTGGCCTCGGTTGGTGTCGATCCTGTTGCCGATGTCGATATTACCATCATGCCGCCGGATCAGATTGTCGCCGCCATGGCGCGCGGGGAGATCGACGGCTTCTGCGCCGGGCCGCCCTGGGGCGCGGAAGCCTGTCTCGAAGGGCTTGGTTTCATGATCGGTGGCTCGTCGACGGTCATGCCACGGCATATCGAAAAATGTCTGGTGGTCTCGCAAAAATGGCTGGCGCAATATCCCGAAGGTCTCGGGGCACTGCGGGTGGCGTTCCAGCGCAGCATCGATCTTTGCAATGCGCCGGACCGGCAGCAGGATATTGCCCGGCTGCTCGCACTCGATATTGGCGAAGGCGGCCTCGCTTTGCCCTTTGCCGCCACGCTGGCGGTATTGCCCTGTGGAGACCAGCCGGAGCGCATGGAATTTTGCGCGCCGCAGACGCTCGCACCGGAGGATCTTGCCTGGTGCGTCGACGATATGCAGCGTCTCGATTGGCTTTCGAACGACCAGACCGGCGATCTGCTGCTGCGCCGGAGCGCATGAGCGCCATTCTTTCCGTGTGAGCGCGTGAGCGCCGATCCTTCTGATTGCCTTTTCGAGCGGTGCCGCGCTTTCAGCGCGCCGGTTCGACGTCTTCGAGAAAGCGGACCCAATCCTCGGGCAGGCCGTGGGAGCGCGCGCCTTCCCTCAGCAGCGTGATGTAGCGCAGCGACGGATTGCCATCCTCCTCATTACCCTGCGCAATATAGGTCATCGCCGGCACCGGGAAGCCGTCATGAGTCTCGGTGTCGAGCCAGACCGGGCGGTAGCGGCTGCCAGGGACTCCCTCGCTGGCATTGAGCCGGATCATCTCCCGCGCGGTGATGCTGTAAAGGACGCCCCATACCTCCGAGGCTGGGTCAGGGCAGATATTGGCGGGCGCCGCCTTGCCCTTCGGCCGTCCATCGAGATTGAATCGTAAACGGTAGCCCTTGAGGCAACCGGCCTTCCATTCGAGAGGCCGCATGCCGCGCCGTTCGAGAAAGGCGGTGTCATGCATGTTGGAACCATAGGCGAAGTACCAGATTCTGTCGGACGGACGCCGTGGAAGGTCAAGCTTATGATAACGATAATGCCATTGTGACAAAAGCCAGGATTGTGCAGCGAGCCGCCGCCATCGGATACGTATCATGGACTCTACCAGTGGAAAGGGATGGACCTATATCTGTTTTGACGACGGTCTGCCTGATCCGCGAAACCAGCTTTTCCAGAGCAATTTCGATGCAAAAAGAATCGCGGCGGTTTCGAAATTTTTGAAAAACAATGATTGGTAATGGGGTATTCTGGAACGATTTGCACCAGCCCCGGAAGCACCAAATCGATCGCGGTGGCGTGAACGTGACATTTCCGTTCTGCCTGCCGTCAAGACAGAGGTAACGCCTTTGAAGCCAGCCGACAAGAAAATGACGTTTCCGGCGGCGAAGGGGGAAATGGCCGCCAGGGTCCGTGATTTCGATTGGGCACAGACATCCCTTGGGCCTATTGCTGAATGGTCGGCGACATTGCGAATCGTCGTCGATATGATGCTCGCTTCGCATTTCCCGAAATGTCTGTGCTGGGGGCCGGATCTCATCAGCCTCTATAACGATGCCTACAGGCCAATTCTCGGCGAGAAACCAGAGGCTTTGGGACGGCCGTTCAGGCACGTCTGGTCGGAAGCGTGGGATGAAATCGCACCGATCGTCGGGCGCGCCTTGGCGGGCGAGGCCACATTCATCGAGGATTACGAGCTTGCGATCAATCGTTTCGGACGTCCCGAGCAGGCTTATTTTACTTTTTGTTACAGCCCGGTGCGGGATGAGAACGGGATTGTCGTCGGCATGCTCGACACCGTGGTCGAGACGACAGGCAAGGTTCACGCCGATCAGCAATTGCTGGAAGAGCGCAATCGCTTCCTGCAATTGTTTGAACAGGCGCCGAGCTTCATGGCGGTTCTGAGTGGGCCGGACCATCGGTTCGAATATATCAATCCCGCCTATCAGCGGCTGATTGGAAAACGTAAGGCCATCATCGGGCAGCCCACCGCTGAAGTGCTGCCTGATGCCGTCGAACAGGGTTATCTTGCGCTGCTTGATAATGTCTATGCCAGCCAAATGCCCTATACGGCATTTGGCGCGCGTTATGACGTGCAGCCGGAGCCCGGTGCTTCCGTGCGTGTCTGCTATGCAGATTTCGTGTTTCAGCCGATCCGGGATACTGCGGGCACGGTGACGGGCATATTCGTCGAAGGTGTCGATGTCACCGATCGTTATGAGGCGCACAGGCTGCTCAAATGGACGAACGAACGCCAGAGCATGCTCGTCAGGCTATTACAGGGCAAGCGGGAGAAAGATGATCCCGAGGTGATGATGCAACAGGCATCGCAGGAACTCGGACGCCTGCTGAATGCTGACCGTGTCGGTTTCTTCGAAATGGCGGGCGACCATCTGGTTACGTTCGGCGCCAGCTGGAATAACGGCATCCTTCCCTGTCTCACAGGCCAATGGGCGGCCGAAAATACCGGCACGGCCTATCTCGCGAAACTGCGCGAAGGGAAAACCCAAGGGTTCACCGATGTTGAAAAGGATCCGCTCACTCAGGATGCCCATTTTCTCGATATCGGCATACGGTCTGGCATTGGCGCGCCAATTATCCGTGGCGGACGACTGACGGCTGGCGTCTACGTCAATCAGGCGAGCGTACGCGCCTGGACACCGGCGGAAATCGATCTCGTTCGCGATGTTGCCGAACTGACATGGAATGCGGTGGAGCGCGCGCGCAGTACCGAATTGTTGCGGGAGAGCGAAACCCGATTCCGTGAGGTCGCGGATGCCGCGCCCGTCCTCATCTGGCTTTCCGATACGGACAAGAATTGTATCTGGTTCAACAAATCATGGCTGGATTTTACCGGCTGCACCATGAAAGACCAATGTGGCTACGGCTGGGTGCGGCGGATTCATCCGGACGACGCCGGCCATGTTCTTTCCACCTATGAGAGCGCATTCGACCGGCGGGAACACTTCCGCATGACTTATCGTCTACGCAACCACGATGACGAATGGAGGATCGTCGCGGATGTCGGAGTGCCGCGTTTTGCGGGGGATGGTGCGTTTCTGGGCTATATCGGTTCCTGCATCGATGTGACCGAGCAGCAGACTGCGATAACCGCGTTGCGCCGTGGCGAGGAGCAGCTGCGACTGGCGACGGAAGCCGCCGAGGTCGGATTCTGGGATGTGGATGTTCTCACCGGCGCATTGACATGGCCGCCGCGTGTCAAGGCGATGTTTGGAATATCGCCGGAGGTGCCGGTCACCATGGCTGATTTTTATGCCGGTTTGCATCCCGAGGATCGTGAACCCACAAGCGCAGCCTATGCCGCCGCCATTGATCCTGCACGGAGGGCTCTTTATGATGTGGAATATCGTACCATCGGCCGGGAGGATGGCATCACCCGCTGGGTTGCGGCCAAGGGGCGTGGCATTTTCGATCAAAAAAACCGGTGTATACGCGTCATCGGCACGGTGATCGATATCACCCGGCGCAAGGCGATCGAGGAACGGTTATGGCAATTGAACGAAGATCTCGAACGTCAGGTCGAGATCCGGACTGTGGAACGAGACCGTGTCTGGCGCAATTCCCGTGACTTGATCGTTATCCTCGATCGGTATGGCTATATCCGCAGCGTCAATCCCGCCTGGCAGGAGATTCTCGGTCACGAGCCGCAAATGGTCATCGGCGAAAAGCTGGATGCATTCGTGTGGCCGGAAGACAATGCGCATGCGTTGGATGCCGTGACCAAGGGGTTACCCACGGATTTCGACAAGCGATACCGTCACCGCAACGGTTCGCCTATATGGCTCGAATGGCGCTCCTCCATCGAGGGTGATCTCGTTTATGCCTATGGCCGCGACATTACCGCCGATAAGCTGCGGGAGGACGCCCTGCGGCAGACGGAGAATGCACTCCGGCAAAGTCAGAAAATGGAGGCGGTCGGCCAGCTGACAGGAGGGATAGCCCATGATTTCAATAATATGCTTGCGGTCATCATCGGCAGTCTCAACTTGCTTGATCGCCGGACCGGCATGAGTAATCCGCGCACGAAACATTATATCGATGGCGCACTCGATGCGGCCAAAAGGGCCGCCAATCTGACGCAGCGGCTGCTAGCCTTCTCGCGCCAGCAGCCACTTCATCCTGTTCCGATCGATGTCAACGATCTCGTGAACGGCATGACGGAAATCCTGAAACATTCTCTCGGCAGTGATATCAGGCTCGATGCTCGATTGGGTTCCGGTCTGTGGCGCGCCAATGCCGATCCGAACCAGCTTGAAAATGTCATTCTGAATCTTGGGGTCAATGCCCGCGATGCCATGCCCCAGGGAGGCTTGCTGACGATTGCAACGAAGAATATCACGATCGACGTTTTTTATTACGACGAGCAGGATATTCCCGAAGGGGATTACGTCATGTTATGTGTGTGCGATTCCGGCACAGGCATGGCGCCGGACATTGTCACCCGCGCCTTTGATCCCTTCTTCACTACCAAGGAGGTGGGCAAAGGAACTGGCCTTGGCCTTAGCCAGGTCTATGGTTTCGTGAAACAAAGTGGCGGCCATATCAAGATCAAATCCGCACTCGGAGTGGGGACCGAGGTGAGGATTTATCTGCCGCGTTTTTTGGGGGCGTCTGCCGACGTGGAGCAAAAGGTGCCGGCGGAATTGCCGGGTGTGCATGCCGATGAAACCATTCTCGTCGTTGATGATGAGCCTGTCGTGAGACAGCTCAGTATCGATGCACTGGTCGAACTCGGCTATAATGTCCTGGAAGCGGAAGATGCGACGAGCGTTCTCACGCTGCTCGATCTTCATCCGGAAATCACGCTTCTCTTCACCGATATCGTCATGCCGAACATTCATGGCAGGGAACTGGCCGATGAGGCGCGGCGGCGGCATCCGGATCTCAAAATTCTCTTTACGACCGGCTATGCGCGAGACGCCATCCTTGATGACGGTATCCTCGATCAGGGCGTCGAACTGATCGGAAAACCGTTCACCCTTGAAGAGCTGGCGGCGAAGATACGGTCGGTTCTCGACCGGTAGAGCATTTCAACCGGATCGAAAAATGCTCCTGCCTATTCAATCGGCTTAGAGACGGCGCACCTTTGCCGGAATCGGCAGGGAGTCGCCGCTTTCAGTGACGATATCGAACCGATAATGGCCGGAGTCGTCGCGTTCGACGATATAGCTCAATGTCTCGATGACATTGTTCTCCTGGTCGAAAGTGAGGATCTTCGGCTGGAAATTGGGGATGCTTTCAGCGTCGATGTAATGTGAGCTGCAAATGATGATTTCATCGCCGACCTGGCAGGTGCGTGCCGCCGCACCGTTCAGAATACAGCACCGGGAATGACGCTCTCCAAGAATGACATAGGTCGAAATGCGCGCGCCGGAGCTCTTATTCCAGATCTCGACGAATTCGAGCGGCAGAATGCCTGCCTGTTCGCAATGATCCGGATCAAGCGTGATCGAGCCATGATAATTGAGATCGGCTGCGGTAATATGGATACCGTGCAGTTTCGCAGCCATGACTTTGCGCATAGACGAACCTCATATCGGAAAGCAAATCATCGCATGGGAGAGCGCGGGCGCGTGCAAACGCTGGGAGGCCAGCCCATGAGCATGCCGAGCCCCGGCCAAAGCGCCGGAACGTCAACGCCGCCGCTTATATAGGTGCGAATTGCCTTGCGCCAATTTTTCATGACGCTGGACGAGGCGCTCGCGTTTGAGGCGTGACAGGCGGAAAATCCAGAATAATCCATCGATCTGGTCAATCTCGTGCTGATGGCAGGCGGCGGCCCAGCCCTCGGCCTCCTCGACATGCTCGATCCCGGCAAGATCCCGGTAGCCGATCCGCACACGTGCTGGCCGTTCGACAAATTCGACGAGGCCCGGCATGGAGACGCTTCCCTCGCGGTGCCGGAGCTTCTCGTCAGAGGACCAGAGAATTTCGGGATTGACGTAGAGGCGCGTTTCACCAGGGGAGAGGCGCAGGGCGACGAGGCGCAGAGGAATGCCGATATGCGGTGCGGTCAGGCCGATCGCCTGCGCCGCCTCCAGGCTTTCGGCGAGATCCGTGGCCAACGCGCTGAGAGAGGCGTCGAAATCGACGACCGGCGCGGCGGTGACGCAGAGCCGGGGATCTGGATAAAGAAGGATTGGCTGCGCCGGCATGGCACCATTCTCGTGTCGTCATCCTGCCGTGACACGAGAGGAATGGCGCGGAGCGCCAGAAAACTCAAGAGCGGCCTGTGGGTTCAACGCGCCGTGGTCGGGTTTGCGGGAGGGGACTAGCCCTGCGGATGCGACAGTTCCGGCAGGATGTCGACCCTGAATCCGGCGGCATGGAGAAGATCGATGATCTCGATCATTTTGTTCTGCGCGATCGCCTCGCCGCTGCGCAATTGAATGCGCGCCTTGCCATCGCTTTTCTGGCCGAGCACGGAAACGAGATTTTCCGGAGCGACCGCCACCTGATCGACGAAATATTGGCCGGTTCCGTCGATGGTCACCGCTATTGCGGTATCCGGCTGGTTCAGCGCCTGCACATTGGAAAGAGCAGCGGGAACAACTGCCGGTTTGCTGGCTGGGGCGTTTGTCAGGATCATCGGTGTTGCGAGCATAAGGAGGATGAGCAGGACGAGCATCTGGTCGACGAGCTGCGAGCCTTCCTTGCCGCTCAGAAGATCCGACTGTGAAGGCATTTTGCGGGGCTCAGCTCTTTCTATCTGGGCATCCGGCGATGCGACGGCCATTTTGATGTCCTTTTCCGAAACGGCGGATGGTCGGGGCTCATCCGTCCGAAGGTCTCTTCCTAAGCAAAAGCGTCGATTTGGCCCGAAAGCGGGAATCCGCTTTCGCTCTGATGGCTAGTGGCGACGGGCATTGCACGGAGGAACAGGGCCGATTTTTGCATCCCCGAACGATATCCCGTACGATACATAAGGATAGAATAGTAGAACAGTATAAATATAAAACAAGTGGATTTATGAGCCGATTGGAAATGGAGTGATCTGCCGAGCCCGGACGTTGGAACCTTCCGGACGTTCAAACACAGATGAAGGGCATCCGGCTTCGCAAGAATTTTCCGAAAGAAAAAGGCACCGAATCTGGGTTCGATGCCTTCAAAATATAAGGAACAATTGGGGCAGGGCGGTTTCAGCGGCCAGCCAAGGCTTCCATCAACGCGTCATCACTATCGACATCGGCGTTGGGGGTCGTCAAAAGCACATTGCCGTAGAAGACCGAATTCGCGCCCGCGACCATGCAGAGAACCTGCGCCTCGCGGCTGAGCGACGAGCGGCCGGCAGACAGCCTGATGCGTGATTTCGGCATCACGAGACGCGCGGTGGCGATCATACGCACTACGTCGAGCGGGTCGAGCGGAGCGTTTTCGCCGAGCGGCGTGCCGGCAACCGGGACGAGCGCATTGATCGGCACGCTTTCGGGATGCGGATCGAATCCGGCCAGGACGGCGAGCAGGGCGGCGCGATCCCTGACCGTCTCGCCCATGCCGATGATGCCGCCGCAGCAGAGCGCTATGCCTTCGCCGCGCACGGCATCGAGCGTCGCCAGCCGATCATCATAGGTGTGTGTCGTAACGATCTGCGGGTAGAAATCGCGGCTCGTGTCGAGATTGTGATTATAGGCCGTGAGCCCCGCCTGTTTCAGCCTTTGTGCCTGGCTCTGGTTCAGCATGCCGAGCGTGACGCAGGCTTCCATGCCGAGCGCACGGACGCCTTCGACCATTTCGAGAACGGCGTCGAAAGCGGCGCCATCGCGGACCTGACGCCAGGCCGCGCCCATGCAGAAGCGGTCGGCGCCCTTGTCGCGCGCCGCGGCTGCGACCGCCAGCACCTCGTCGGGCTGCATCATATCGACGCGGTCGAGATGCACTTCATCGCGCCGCGCCGATTGCGCGCAATAGCTGCAATCTTCTGAGCAGCCGCCGGTCTTGATGCTGAGCAGGCTCGCTTTCTGCAGATCGTTAGGATCGTGATGAAGGCAATGCACCTGGCTCGCCCAGGCGATCAGTTCGAGCAGAGGCAGATTGTGGAGATCGAGAATCTCCTCGACGGTCCAATCATGCCGGAGCGGGCTGGGAAAAGGTGCGTTCATGAAGACCCTCGGACATTTGACGCGGCCTGCGGCAGCGCAAAACGGATTTATGAGAAAAGAAATAATGGACGCGCCGTGTGGCGGCAATCAGCCGCGCGGCGGAGGGGCGACGCCGACCAGCGCCCGAATTTTCGGCTCCGCCTTGAGCATTTTCTTGACGCTCGAGGAGGCGGTGACGTCGCCCGTTTTGACGAAAGCCTCGTGGTTTTTCTCGATATCGTCGAGATCATAGAGATAATTGACCATGAAACCGGCGCCGTCGCGCAGACCCTTGGGGGATTTATCGGCCAGCCAATGGATCTGTTCCAGCCGTGCGCCATTGCCGAGATGGAACCTTGCGACAGAATCTCGCGGCCGCCCATCGGCGCGTTTCGCCTTGAGGAAATAATGCGCCGCCAGCGGCTCCAGAATCTTCTGCAGCCGTTCGGTTTCCTCGGTTTTGTCCGGCCAATCCAGCTCCTGCAACGCCTGCAGGGCGGAACGCTGGTCCGCGTTGACCGGCAAATCTTCGGCGGATTGCAGCCATTGTATGAAGCCCGGCACCGGGGAAAGCGTCACGAAAGTCGTCAGATTGGGCAGATCGCGGCGCAATTCCTCGACGACCTGCTTGATGAGGAAATTGCCGAAACTCACGCCGGCAAGACCCTTCTGGCAGGTCGAGATAGAATAGAAGACGGCGGTACGTGCCTTTTCCGGCCGCACGAATTCGCGTTCCACCATAAGCAAGGGACCAATGGCGGAAGGAATTTTCTCGGTCAGGGCGACTTCGACGAAGATCAGCGGCTCGTCGCTGAGGGAAGGATGGAAGAAGCCGTAGCAACGCCGGTCCGGGGCATCGATCCGGAGACGAAGATCGGAAAAATCATGGATCTGATGCACCGCCTCGTAGCGGATGATCTTTTCCAGAACGATTGCCGGTGTCGACCAGTCGATACTGCGCAGAACGAGGAAGCCGCGATTGAACCAAACGGCGAGCAGGTGGGCGAAATCGCGATCGACGGGTGCGAGATATTTGTGTTTGGCAAGCAATGCGAGTAGGTCTGCGCGCATATGCACCAAAGCATGGGTGCCACCCGGCGCGCGGTTGAGACGGCGAAACAATTCCTGCCGGGCGGCCTCGGAAAAATAGTGCAGATCGCCGGCATCGGCATGGGCCGGATCTTCCAGCCAGCGCCGCACGACTTCCTGCAGTTTTTGCCGGTTCGGGCCGAATTTTTCCAGCAAAGCGGTGAAGAGGGTGAGTTTTTCCGCCTCGCCAAGCGTCTGATACAGATCGAGGATTTCGGCGGCCTGAGCGAGGCCGGAGGCTTCGCCGCGTTCGGACAGCAGGGCCTCGCAGAGGTCGATCATGCTTGCCACATTTTGCGCCGGATCGGATTGGCCCCGGCGCCTCGCGATCAATTCGCGGCCGCGCTCGGTAATGGAAGCGACAAGATCGTAAAAGGAAGTGTTGCTCATACGCGCGCCTTCGACTGGCCTCTAACCCCGCCACGGAGCTCTAGAGCATGTTTGGATGTTTCCGAACTGCTCCACCTAGAAAAATTAGAGTATATTCAACCATTTTGAATCAGGTAGCGATTCAATCTGAACCGAAAATGCTCTAACGGGCAACATTATACACCTCGCGAGAATCATTCGATTCCCGCGAAGCGAAAGAATTGCCGACGAATTTTACGGAAAGGAACGCGTAAGACCAAGCGGCGTGAGGTCAGGCTTTCGCTTGTTTTAAATTGTGGCTTTCGCCCGCGAGGCTTCTTGGCCGCTGCTGTTTGTGTCTCCGGGGAAATCCTTTTAAACAAACCCTTTCGATGTTTCGGCCGGAGCGGCCCTTCCGCTTCCTCTCTCGGAATCCGGTTTCATGCTTGCGCTCGATCTCGCCCTTTTACCTTCAGGCAACCTCGCGCAGACCGCACAGGATTTGGTAAATCTCGCAACCGATCCTTCGAGCTGGATCGCCGCCTTGACGTTGATCGTCATGGAAATCGTTTTAGGGATCGACAATCTCGTCTTCATCGCTTTGCTTTCCGGACGGCTGCCGCCGCCGGACGGCCAGCGGGCGCGGCGCATCGGCATCGGCCTGTCGCTCATCCTGCGCATTCTGCTGTTGAGCATGGCCGCTTATATCGTTCATCTGGTCGAGCCCGTCGTCACGCTTTTCGGACATATATTCTCGTGGCGGGATCTGATCCTGCTCGCTGGCGGCTTTTTCCTCCTCTACAAAGCCACCAGCGAAATCGCCGAGCGGGCTGAGCCCGAGGAGGCGGTGGAGGAAAAGCCGGCGAAAAAATCCGGCTTCGGCATGGTGATCTTGCAAATCATCCTGCTCGATATCGTTTTCTCGATCGACAGCATCATCACGGCGGTGGGCATGACACAGCATGTGCCGATCATGATTGTTGCGGTCATCATTGCCGTATTGGTCATGCTGCTCGCCTCTGATCCGCTCGCTGGTTTTATTCACCGCAATCCGTCGATCGTGATTCTGGCGCTCGGGTTTCTCTTGCTGATCGGCACGACGCTGATCGCCGATGGTTTCGGCTTCCATTTCCCGCGCGGCTATGTTTATGCGGCGATGGGCTTTGCCGCGCTCGTCGAGGCGCTGAACATGCTGGTGCGCAACCGCAGGAAGCGCCGCGCCTGAGTGAGCTTCCTCGACGTGTCCAATTGTTTGCCGCCGATCGTGGACACGAAAGTGATCCCGCGCGGGATGACAATGTAGAATGACAAGGCGGAATGACAATGATGGAGTTGGCAGCAGGCGCATGAACGCACTGATCGCCGATGTGCTTATTCCTGTCGCTGTCGATACAGCCTATTCCTATGCCGTGCCTCAGACACTGACGCTGGCACCGGGCGATTGCGTCCGTGTGCCGCTCGGCACTCGGGAAGCCGATGGCATCGTCTGGGCGCTGAGGCCGGGCGCCGCCGGCAATCTGAAGACGGTTCTGGCGCGGCATGATCTTCCCCCTTTGCCGGAAGAATTGCGCGCCTTTGTCGATTGGGTGGCTTCATGGACGCTCAGTCCGCGCGGCATGGTGCTGCGCATGGCCATACGCGCGCCCTTGCAGGCTGAGCCGGAAGCACCTCGCCTCGGCATCACCCGGGCGGGGCCGCTGCCCGCGCGCATGACGCCCGCGCGCGCCCGTGTTCTAGCGGCTCTCGATGATGGCCTCATTCTGCCGCGCAAGGATCTGCTCACGCGCGCGCAATGCTCCGCCGCCGTCATCAATGGCCTGATCGACGAAGGCACTCTCGCGACCGCTTTATTGGCAGAGGAAGTGCCTTCCTCCGTTGCCCTGCCATCGGCGAAAAGGCTCGAACAGGATCAGGCCGAAGCCGCCGCCGCGCTTCGCGCCGATGTCTCGCGGCATGCATTCGCTGTTACGTTGCTTGAAGGCGTCACGGGATCGGGCAAGACGGAAGTCTATTTCGAGGCCGTGGCGGCGGCGATCGAGACCGGTGGCCAGGCCTTGATCCTGCTGCCGGAAATCGCGCTCACCACGCAATTTCTCGAGCGTTTCACGGCGCGTTTTGCGATGCGGCCGGGAGAATGGCATTCGGCGGTCGGCACCCGCCAGCGTGCGCGGGTCTGGCAGGGCGTCGCCTCCGGCGCGGTCAAAGTGGTTATCGGTGCCCGTTCGGCTTTGTTTCTGCCTTTCACCGATCTGCGGCTCATCGTTGTCGATGAGGAACATGACAGCGCCTACAAACAGGAGGATGGTGTCACCTATCATGCGCGTGACATGGCGGTGGTGCGTGGCCGTTTCGCCAAAGCGGCGGTGGTGCTCGCCTCGGCGACACCCTCGATCGAGACGCGGGTGAATGCGGAGCAGGGCCGTTACAATCATTTGCGGCTGCATGCGCGCCATGGCGGACGCGATTTGCCGAAGCTTGCCGCCATCGATCTGCGGCGTGAGGGACCGGCCTCCGGCAAATGGATTTCGCCGCGCCTCGCCGAAGCGATGGGGCAAGTGTTGAAGCGTGGCGAGCAAAGCTTGCTCTTCCTCAACCGCCGGGGCTATGCGCCGCTCACGCTGTGCCGCGCCTGCGGTCATCGTTTCCAATGCCCCAATTGCACCGCCTGGTTAGTCGAACATCGTTTCCGCAAGGCGCTCATCTGCCATCATTGCGGCCATATCGAACGTGTGCCGGAGGCCTGCCCAGCCTGCGGCGCGCTGCATCAGCTCACCGCCTGCGGTCCCGGTATCGAACGCCTCGCCGAGGAGGCAGCCGGCCTGTTTCCCGAGAGCCGCATCCTCGTCCTTTCCTCGGACATACCGGGCGGCGCAGCGCGGATGCGGGCCGAGCTGGAGGCCGTGGCGCAAGGAGCCTGTGACATCGTCATCGGCACGCAACTCGTCGCCAAGGGGCATAATTTCCCGCTTTTGTCGCTGGTTGGTGTCGTCGATGCCGATATTGGCCTCACCAATGGCGATCCGCGCGCCTCCGAACGCACGTTCCAGATGCTGAGCCAGGTCACCGGCCGCGCCGGGCGGTTCGGCACCGAGGGCGCGGCCCTGATCCAGACCTGGCAACCGGATCATCCGGTCATCGCCGCGCTTTTGTCCGGCGATGCCGAGCGCTTCTATCGGGAGGAAACCGAGCAGCGCCAGCGCGGCGGCTTGCCGCCATTCCGCCGTCTTGCCGCGCTCATTGTTTCGGCGGGCGAGGCCGCGGCGGCGGAGCAGCATGCGCGGGCGCTGGTCAAGGCGGCCCATTCCCTGCCGCCGGATCCCGTTTTTCCGCTGGCCCGCGAAGGTATCGCCCTGGAAGGGGAGGGGATTGTCCTGTTGGGTCCGGCGCCGGCGCCGATCATGGTCATACGCGGCCGCCACCGCTACCGCTTGCTCATCAAGGCGCCGCGCGGCGCCGATCTTCAGACCTTTATCCGCGCGATGCTCGCCGCCGCGCCGAAACCGCGCGGCGACCTTCGGGTCAGCGTCGATATCGATCCGCAGAGTTTTCTCTGATCGCGAGCCGCGATCGGAATGAGACCACTGGCAGGCCGGTTCCTTGCATCGCTTGTGCGGAAAGCGAGGCGCTCCATGACCAAGATCACCTTTACCACTTTTGACGGCACGCCCATTCCCGTCGAGGCCGAGGACGGCGAAGTGCTGATGCGGGTCGGCAAACGCTGCGAAATCCCCGGCATTCTCGGAGAATGCGGCGGCACCTGCAGCTGCGGGTCCTGCCATGTCTATGTCGATGAAGCTTGGCGCGACCGGCTGAAACCGCCGCATGAGCTTGAACAGATGATGATCGATTCGCTCTTCACCAAACAGGACAATAGCCGGTTGACCTGCATGATCGTCGTCTCGCCGGAACTCGACGGATTGGTGCTGCATATGCCCAATCCCAACCTCTAAGCTTATTTCAGAGGCGATGAGCTACTCTCATCGCCCTTTGGCCCGTGCGACTGCTTGGTGGTCAATGCCACGCTTCCTGACTAGCCGTTGGTCAGGTCTCCCTCATAAACCCAACCATCGTATCCAGTGTTTCCCGGAAAAACGGGGTGGACGTGGAATGATTTGTGCGCATCCGATCCGCGCTCTTCAATGATTCTGACGCGGATGTTTATCGGGGCATAGACGCACTCTGATGGCGGTATTGTCGGGAATCCAGGTTTGATGATCTCCGCGACGTGGCAGAGTTTCCGGCCGCCTGAAATGTATATGTCGCGCGATTTATCTAAGCAGATGGCCGTCGTTGGTGTATAGATAAGTAGACTAACGAATAAAGTGTAGATAAAATGCCGTATGCGCATTATGGCAACCTTATATCCAATTGCTATCAAACGAATGCTGTCAGTAGCGTCTTATCTGTTCCTGCTATTATTTCAAAAGAGGTTCTTGGTTTTCAAGGCGATGCCGTAAAACGCCAAAAAGCAATAAGGTCCATCAGTTGTGCCAGAATTGTGATTTCTGGCGACCTCGTCGTCCACCCAGAAAACACTGACAGATCAGGCCAAAGAACTTAGGCGCGAACTCGCGACCCTCAATACTTTCGATCTGACAGATGCGCAAATCACGCAAGCAAATGAAGCACAAGGCTACTACCACTCCGTGACAGCAGCGCAGCGGTAGTTCGCCTAACACCATGGATCACGACAAATCGTGATCCATGCACTTTGGTATTACCGTGCGGCTCTCAGTGCGCCGCGATCTTGGTTGGCGATCCGCGCTGTATCAGTATAGTGCGGATCGACATTGTCGGGTCGGGAGGCGGATGTGGAAATCGTGGCGGCCGATATAGGCGGGACTCATGCCCGCTTCGCTCTGGCTGAAATTGCCGATGGCCGGGTGGTCCATCTCGGAAAAGCCGTCACGCTGAAATGCGCCGATCACGCGAGCCTCGCGCTGGCATGGGCGCGGTTCGCGGATATTCTCGGCCGTCCCCCGCCGCGCGCTATCGCCATTGCCATCGCCTGTCCCGTTGGCGGCAATGTGCTCAAGCTCACAAACAATCCCTGGATCATCCGGCAATCCGAGATCGGCGAGACATTGCATGTGGAGCGGTGGCGCGTGATCAATGATTTCGGCGCCGTGGCTCACGCCGTCGCGCATCTTGGCGAGGATCAATTCGTGCCGGTGGCCGGTCCCCGGCATCCCCTGCCGTGCGAGGGTGTCATCAGCATCGTCGGACCGGGAACCGGGCTCGGCATTGGTCATGTCTTGCGCAGCCGCGCGCATTATCATGTTCTCGAGAGCGAGGGTGGCCACATTGATTTTGCGCCGCTCGATGCCCTTGACGACCGGATTCTCGGCATTTTACGGCAGCGATATTCCCGCGTATCAGTCGAGCGTCTGGTTTCTGGGCCGGGTCTTGCCAATCTTTATGAGGCGCTTGCGGTGATCGAGGGGAAAGCGGTTGCGAAAGTCGATGACAAGACTTTGTGGAAAGCCGCTCTCGACGGCAGTGATGCTCTCGCCGCCGCGGCTTTCGACCGCTTCTGCCTCTGTCTCGGCGCTGTGTGCGGCGATGTCGCCCTCATGCTCGGTGCCAAAACAATTGTCATCGGCGGCGGTATCGGTCCGCGCATCGCGCCTTTCCTGCTGCAATCGGGCTTTGCCGCGCGTTTCACCGCCAAGGGCCGTTTCACGACGCTGATGGCGGATATACCTGTCTGTTGTATCATTCATCCGCAGCCAGGATTATATGGCGCTGCCGCAGCCTTCGCCATCGATCATCCGAATGATCACTAAACACAGGGACGATTACATCGGGCCGTGTGTCAGAAGGAGTCCTCGAACCAGGTGCGGCCGTCGCGTTCGATGAGCGCGATCGAGGCGGAAGGTCCCCAGGTGCCGGCCAGATAGGGTTTCGGCCATTCGCCACTGTTGCGCCAGGCCTCGAGGATCGGATCGATCCAGCGCCAGGCCGCTTCCACTTCGTCGCGGCGCATGAACAAAGTCTGGTTGCCGCGCACCACATCGAGCAGCAGTCGTTCATAGGCGTCGGGGTAGCGTGTATGAAAAGCTTCCGCGAACGTCATGTCGAGCGGCACATATTGCAGCCGCATCCCGCCTGGACCTGGATCCTTGATCATCACCCATAATTTGACGCCCTCATCCGGCTGCAGCCTCAGGACGAGCCGGTTGGCGGCGATGGAGCCCGTCGAGGTACCGAAGACGGAATGGGGAATCGGCCGGAAGGCGACGACGATTTCCGAAACGCGCGAGGCGAGACGCTTGCCGGTGCGCAGATAAAAGGGGACACCGGCCCAGCGCCAGTTCTCGACCTCCGCCTTGAGTGCGACGAAGGTTTCGGTCATGCTGCGATCCTGCCCCAATTCCTCCAGATAGCCCGGCACGGCGCTGCCATGCGCGCTGCCGGCGCGATATTGTCCGCGCACGGTGTGGAGGGTGACATTCTGTTCGTCGAGCGGTTTCAGCGCACGCAGCACTTTCAGTTTTTCATCGCGCATCGCATCGGCGTCGAGCGTGGCCGGCGGTTCCATGGCGATCAGGCAAAGCAGCTGCAACATATGGTTTTGGACCATATCGCGCAAAGCGCCCGCCGTATCATAATAGGCGGCGCGGCCCTCGACGCCGAGGCATTCGGCGACGGTAATCTGCACGTGATCGATATGGGCGGCGTTCCACAGCGGTTCGAACAGGGCATTGGCGAAACGCAGCACCATGAGATTCTGCACCGTCTCCTTGCCGAGATAATGATCGATCCGATAGATGCGATCCTCGGAAAAGACAGCGCCGATCGCATCATTGATGCGTGCCGCCGACGCGCCGTCCTTGCCGAGCGGTTTTTCGACGATGATACGCGCCCGTTCCGATACCAGCCCATGCGCCGCGAGCCGGCTGGTGACGGGGCCGAAGAGATCCGGGCTCGTGGCGAGATAAAAGGCGCGGACGCGATCTTTGGTGTCGCCAAGCCGGGCTTTCAAATCATCCCATCCGCGCTCGCCATTGCCGTCGGTGACGCAATAATCGAGCATCGTGAAGAAGCCCTTTGCCGAATCGAGTTCGCTCGCCTCGTGGCCGGAAATCTTCCGCAGGGAACCGGCGACGCGCGCGCGGAAATCCTCGGGGGTGATCTCTTGGCGCGATATGGCGAGAATGCGCGTCGGCTCAGTGAGTTGGCCGTCCTGATAACGGCGAAACAAAGCTGGATAGAGTTTCCGAAAGGCGAGATCTCCCGTCCCGCCGAAGACGACGAGATCAAAAGGCTCGACCTTCACAATCCGGGACACCATGATTGTAAGTCCTCCCTGTTCGAGACTGACGAGGGTCTGCGCTTCCTGCTCGTGAACGCGGAAGGTGCCGGTTCAGTTGAACTTCTCGAAAATCAATTTTAATTCAGGATGATTGATAAATAAAAAGAGAGAAATGCCCTTTGCATCGTCGTGTCCCGATGCGGTGGCTCGGCTCAATGAACCGGGGGAGGGATCAGGGCGCAATGGTCTCGCAGGCTGCGAGCACTTCGGATCGTGTCGGCATGTCGGCACCCTGCCTTGTACAGGTGATGGATGCGGCAACCATTGCATAATACAGAATGGGGCGCAGGGTCTCCGCCGAAAGCATGCGCAAGGCCGCTTTTTCCAGAAGGCCCAGCCTGTCAAGCTCCGCCAGGAGGGCTGCATGGAATGTATCGCCGGCGCCGACCGTATCAACCACAGGCACAGCACGTCCGGCTATGCTGAGCTTGTCACCATTCTTCAGAAAGGCATCTGCGCCCTCCGGTCCTCGAGTGACGGCGACGAGGGACGCTCCAGCCTGCAACCAGCTTTCGGCGGTCGCCTGGCAATCGGCATCCTGGCCATAGGCACTGGCAATATCCTCATCGCTTGCCTTGATGATATCGGCAAGCGCGAGAAAACCGTCGAAATGGCGCCGCCATGCGGTTTTGTCGGGCGTAACTGTCGGCCGCAGATTGGGGTCGAGCGAGATCACGCGATGTTTGGCTTCTCTGCGTGCGAGTGTCACAAAGGCATCGGCGACAGGTTCAACGGCCAATGTATAGGATCCGAAAGTGATTGCCGTAATATCGTCGGGCAAGGGCCTGGCGAGATCGGACTCTGTCACCTGTCTGTCGGCTTTGCCTTCACCATGGAAGGCATAAGTGGGACGGCCGGCGTCATCGGTCGCGACGACGCTGATTGTCGTGAGACGGTCGGAAGCCACGCTATAGGCGAGATCGACCTGTTCCTTCGTGAGCCGCTCGCGCAGCAAATGTCCGAAATGGTCGCCCGAAAGACCTCCGCAGAAAGCCGCCTTCTCGCCGAGGCGGGAAAGAGCGATCGCGACATTGAAGGGTGATCCGCCGAGAACCGCCTCCGTCTTTGGCGTGCCGGTGGGGGAGGCGGAAGGAGTATCAGAGACGAAAAGATCGATCAGGGCTTCGCCGCAAACCAGAATCATTGTATGTACCTGTCAATGGAGCCGGGTGCGGCACACAATGTATTCATGTGAATGCGCGCAAAGGCGTTCAGCATAGATTTTCCTCTTTGAACAGAACATCGCGATCGAGCAGAAATCGTGCGAAGAACGGCAGGCTGGCCGCGCCAATCGATCGTGCATTGACGCCGACTCCGCCTTCGATGACATTGAAGGGGAGCAGCCCGCGCCTGTCGATCTCGGTGATCTTCATGCATACACGCTCGACGAGGCGTTGCCGCACCGGGGCGGGAAAGGCGCCGTCGATGATGGCGGCGCCGAAATCAATGAGGGAGACGGCTGCCGTGATCGCATAGGCGAGGCTCTCGGCGGCCTCTTCGATCCAATCGTCGAGGAAGGGTTCGAGCATCGACCAATCCCCGGTCAGACGGAAAAGCGGTCCCACATCCTTGCCCGCCGTGACGAGACGTTCCTCCAGCCGGAATAGCGAGGCGTGGTGGATCAATTGTTCCGTCGGGCGGGGTGGTTCATTCCCGGGTTGATCCCGTCGTGGAACGGGAACCGGCATGGAACCGAGAGCCCCGGCATTGCCGCGCCGTCCAGGGTAGAAACTGCCGCCGAGAATAATCCCGCCACCGACGAAGGCGCCGATAAAGAAATAGACGAAATCGGGATAGTCGTGACCATGGCCAAAGATGAGTTCGGCGCCGCTTGCTGCCGTCGCATCATTGGCCATGGTCACGGGGTAGTGGCAGAAAAGTTCGAACTCCGCCTGAAGATTGAGATTGCGCCAGGCGTCGAGTGCCTCGTGGGGCGCGCCGACTTGATCGGCCCAGTTCCATAACTCATGGGGAATAGCGATGCCGAGGCCCGCAATCCGTTCATGCCTCTGCGAGGGCAGGACCGCCAGAACCTCCCTCAAAGCAGTCTCGAGGCGGTGAAAAATAATGTCCGGTGTCGGATAGGGATAGGTCCATTGCACCTGCGCACGAATATCACCGATGAAATCCATGAGGATCAGATGGGCGCTTCGCCGGCCAATCTTCAGTCCGAGTGAATAGGCACCGTCCGGATCGAGACGTAATGGAACGGAAGGCTGGCCGATCCGGCCACGGCGCGGTTCCATCCGCAGTAACAGCCCGTCGGCTTCGAGCGCCCTGACGATGACCGATATTGTCTGTGCCGAAAGACCCGTCAATTTGGTGATATCGGATTTCGGAATGCTGCCATGTTGCCGGATCAACGAAAGAATGAGGCGTTCATTATAGGCGCGGACGCCGACGACATTGGTTCCCCTCGCCGGTATGGTGGCTTGGGGCGTATGAGAGGGGTGAAAGACCATTAAGCCGCTTTCGGAGTGGAGATCCCGGTTCAGGCGACGATTAAACCATTTCTATCGGGGTTAGAATGCGCCGCAGGGCAGAAATGTGGTCAATTAACTTTGCCAAGCAGTTGATTCCATTGGCATGTCCTTCATTATGGCGCTAGCGGAGCCGGTAGTCTCATTTCCTGTCGAGCCCATTTCTGGCGGGGGGATAATGAGGTGGCTGCACACGAGCCATTGCCAGGGGCAATTCACTCAAAATAGTCTTTCGGTTCGGCCTTTGGCCTCGGGACATCCATCTTGGGCGAAAGATCGTTCTTGCCGTGCCGGTCGATGGTCTGGTTTGCGAAAGGTCAGAAATCAAATCTTGCGCGCGGGTGAGAGCCTGTCAATAATTAAAGTACCCTGAATGAATTAGTGGTGGGAACCGCCTATTGATGAGCAGCACCCGACAAGGGAAGCGGATCATCAAGGTGCTGGATAGAAAATGGCGCAGAGTCGGAGCGCCATTTTGGCGTTTCCCTATGGTTCCCTTTAAAAAACCATTGTCTTGCAAAGGCTTTCAGCTGTCCTGCAATTTCGTGGAGATCGGCCAACCGCAGGCTGTGGCGAGATCACGAACCACAGGATTACGGTCGCGAGCCGCGCCGTCGCGCGTTTCCTGCATGGAGTTCGTTCCCGCATGAAGTCCATGTGCGGTTCCGGAGCATCGCTCGATCATCGCATGGGTAAGCGGTGCACATTATTCATGTAAGAACATCAAACCGAAAAGAGGCTTGCCTTGCGGTTTCATGCTGCAGCTCCTGAGAGGAAACTTTCATGACGCCAGATCCCGTTCTCGATGTCGCTCTCGATGCCGAGGATATGACCGAACGTGTCGCGCTCTGGCTCGCCAATTGTGTCGCTTTCACTGAACGGCCTGTTTCCCTCGTTCTTTCAGGTGGTTCGACGCCTGCGCGGCTATTCAGGCGGCTCGGTTCGGATGCTTTTCGATCCGCTATTGATTGGTCCAGGCTGCATATTTTCTGGGGTGACGAGCGGTTCGTGCCGCACGACCATCCCGACAGCAATTACAGATTGGCGTATGAGACTTTTCTCGCGCATGTGCCAATCCCACCCGATCAGATCCATCCCGTTCTGACCGAAGGGACGACGCCAGGCGAGGCGGCGGCGCGTTACGCGGAAACCTTGCAGAATTTCTATGGCGCGACGCGGCTAGAGGAAGGGCGTCCGTTGTTCGATGTTGTTCTTCTCGGCATCGGTACGGATGGCCATACCGCCTCATTGTTTCCCGGCACGACGGCGCTCGAAGAGCGTGAAGCCTGGGTTGTCGCCATTGAGGGCGTTCAAAAGGAACCACGGATTTCATTGACCTATCCGGCCCTTGGCTCCAGCCGCACGATTCTGTTTCTGGTAGAAGGAAAGGCGAAACAGCCCATATTGAGGGAAGTGCTGGCGCAAGGCTCCACGCTGCCCGCCGCGCGTATTGCCACAAAGGGCCGTATCCTTATCTTTACAGATAAGGATACCGTTTCCGACGCTTAAGGGCGTGGAATCGGTTCTGTCCCGTAGTCCAAGAGCGTTCCATGCCCCCTCTCAGTCTTGCATTCATCATCTCGGCACTGCTGCTCACAATATTTTCCCGGATTCTTTCCCGCCGTCAGACCGCCTCGGTACTGACGCATCGCGATGCGGTGCCGGTGGATTTCGCAAACAGCATAACGCTCGAAGACCATCGCCGAGCCGCTGATTATACTATCGAACGGGAAAAACTCGGCCGCTTGGAAAGCATGGCGGATTTGGCGCTGACCTTTGCCTGGGTCTTTGGCGGCATTAATCTTCTCTATGGCGCGATAGCCTCTTTCATCCCGCCATCCCTCACGCGTGGTGTCGTGTTTCTTCTTGCGGTGACGATGATCGGTTCGGTTTATGCCTTGCCTTTCCGCCTCTACAAAACATTCTGGCTCGAGCAGAAATTCGGCTTCAACCGCACGAGCCCCGCCACCTTCATCGCGGATCGCCTCAAAAGCTGGCTGATTGCGCTGGTGGTCGCGACACCCCTGCTTTATGGCGCGCTTTGGGTCATGCGCTCGTTTTCCGGTCTCTGGTGGCTATGGGTCTGGTGCGGCCTTCTCGCCCTCATGATCGTTGCGCCGAGTGTTTATGTCCGCTTCGTCGCACCGCGTTTCAACACATTCACGCCGCTTGCGGAGGGGCCTCTTAAAACACGGATCGAAAATCTGCTGCAGCGTTGCGGGTTTCATGCGTCCGGCCTCTTCAGCATGGATGCCTCGCGGCGCAGCGCCCATGGCAACGCCTATTTCATCGGCTTTGGAGATTCCAAACGGATTGTTTTGTTCGACACGCTCCTGACGCAGAGCACGACGGAGGAAGTGGAAGCCATCGTCGCGCATGAGCTCGGCCATTTTCGGCACAAACATATCCTTTACGGAATTGTCCGGTCGGCTCTCGTCAGTCTCGCCATGCTTGCAGCCTTCGGCTGGCTGACGAAACAGGCGTGGCTTTTGCCGTCCTTCGGCGTCGCCTATCAGGATGACGCCCTGGCGCTCTTCGTCTGTATGCTGCTTGCCTCGGTTGTCGGGCCGCTTATTGCGCCTCTGGGGAACTGGATTTCGCGCCGGAATGAATTCGAGGCGGATGCCTATGCCCGCCAGAATGTCGGCGCCATACCGATGATCACCGCTCTAACCAAACTTGCCCGTGACAATGGCTCGACACTGACGCCGGACCCGCTCTATGCGCTGGTGAATTATTCTCACCCTCCCGTGCCGATAAGGGTGCGGCAATTGCGTCAAGATGCTGCTGGGGAACCACAATTGGCAGGCGCGGCATGAACCATGCGCCTGCCCATGTATCTGGATAGCTGATCATGGCGGCGCCAAGAGAGGATGGTGTTCACCGTTCTCCGAGTTTTTCCGCCAGTTTCTGTACCAGCGCCGCGAAGGGATCTGAAATCTGGCCATCCGCGACTTTGCCGTCACCGGATCCGTCGTGGGTGCTGATGGAATAGTCGGCTATGGAATAATAGTCGCGTAATTGGCGGCCAAGGCGATCTGTAAGTGAGACTTGGCCGTCATCCATCATATCTGGCTTTTCCAGTCGGGATGTGTGTTTGTTGGGTGGATGTTTGGGAGCAGCAGGGGCCATATGCAAGCTCTGTCCATTTACGTCATAGATCATAGACGTGAACATGGCATATCCATCACCTGATCCGTCCATCCCGTCATAGGGCGAAATGCCGAAATTCCTCTCGCGTCGAGGGGAGATCCTGTGGATCTTGTGTGTTTCGATGTCCCTACTCATTGCCAGCTCTTTCTGGGCCGTGACTGGTCCCGGGAAATGCTCCATTCGTGATCGTTCCCGGATCATGCCCAATTGTCATCGACAGCCTTTCCTGTGCGTTTAAATCTGTGTATTTGTAACTTAAGCACCTACTGTCTGGTTCTTGTTCTGATCTGTCTTGTGTATCTCCGGAGCGGAAATGTGGTCCCGGGAGATAATGATGAATTTTTAAATCCGACCCTGCTCCGAATGTTCCGGTAATACCGGTGTGATGGAAGTGGTGATGGGAATAAACACCCGACAGCTTTCGAGAATGTCCACAAACATGGACATCCGGGAGAGTAGCGGAGGGTAGTCAAGCCTATCTGCCGTAGCCATCGGCACGGTCATTGTCTTAGCGCCGGAATGGAAAAGTCAGGAGCAATTATCCGGCAGGAAATGGGATCCTGCTTCTTAGTGAAAACCGGGACGACGCCTGTTGTGCACCTGCTAAATGATTGGGCGTCATAGCTATTTTTTATTATTGGATATTCATTAATAAAATTAACGAATTCAGTGCCTTGAAGCTCTCAATTCATGCCATGACAACAGTCTTGCACGGCATTTGTTCCTTCATTTCGATTTTCTTTGCCTCGCGGAGAATTGGTTTTTGAGGGAGCAGGGCTCGCGGGGCGAGGTCGGCTGTGCCGTGCCAGGTCCCTGATCGTTCCAGAAAATCCAAATGGGCTCCCGCTTTGCAGGGAGTGTTGCGGTAGAGTTCCTCCTCGATGCCGTTGCGTCCTCGAGCGAGGTTTCATGATCCCCGCAATAGACCCTGTTTCACACTCTGGAAAATGTCATGCAGCCTGTCGCCCTCCTGCCCATTAGTCTCGTCGAAGAATATTGTCCCAACCTTGCCTTTCACGAGGTCGAGGGCGTGTTGCCATTCTCCTGTCAGGTTGAGCGCATGGCGCGGGCGCAAAATATTGCTGGTCTCGTCGTCGTGACGACTCTGGAGGGTGCTGACGACGCGATTGCCGCTTTCTGCACCGAGCATGGGCTTGATTGTCATCGAGGCCCGAGCGGTGACTGGCTGGGCCTGCTTGTTCAAGCACTCGAAGCGGCCGGACGCAAAGGGGCGATTTTGGTGCGGCCGGACAGCCCGCTGATCGATCCCGCGGTGATAGATCACGTGGCCAATCTGGTCGAATTGACCGATGGTATGCTGGATTTTGTCGGGACGACTCTGGCGCCGACCTATCCGCAAGGCATGGATGTTGAAGGATTTACCCTGGCGGCGCTAAAGGATTCACATCATCGATGTGCCGATCCGGGAGAGCGGGCGGACGCGACGCACTATCTGCGAAGCCATTCTAAACTCTACCGGATTCTCAGCGTGAAGCCTGAGGCACATCTGCATCGGCCTGATCTTTCATTGGCCTTGCGCGGACCCGAAGATCTGCCGCGCTATGCAGCGATACGCGCTCATTTCAACAGCAGGCCGGATTACACCATGACTGAACTGGTCACTTTCGTCGATGGTTCGGCGTAAGGGCGCGTTGAGCCTCCGATGCTCTGTCGCACTCAATCGTCGAATTCTTCGTCATCTTCCACAATTGTTGGGTCGATGATCTGGCGGGCGGCCCGCTGGCCCTTGCCACTCAGCCCGATGAAGCCGGAGCGGGCACGCTCGGCGACATAGCCGAGCAGGAGAATATGATGATGCACGGCCCGGATCTCGTCGCGGGTCATCTTGAGGTCCTGTTCGATCTTCGCGGCCTGGACCGAATGATCCGGCGGCGTACCGGTCCTGTAGAGATAGGGAAGAATTTTGAGGCGCAATTCCTCAAGGCGTTCGGGAGGCAGAGCGGGAATCGCAGAGAGGGCCATGGCCGAGCTTCCTAGTCTGGAATGTGAACGTGGCTGTTCCAAATCACATGGATCCGCCTCGTCACGAGCCATGCGGTTCGGCGCAGCACCGCCGCCTCCTCAGCAGGGAGGCTTGAAATCTTCTGCTGGGACCAAAAGACAGGAAGCACCAAGCAAGGATTGCTCCAGACGAGAGCACGACCAGCGTTGCGAAGGTGCGGCAGGAAAAAGGTAGAGGAGAGAAGAGCCGAAGGCCTTTCCGGTGGCAGCCTTAGACTTTCAGGATGGTTTGATGCGCTGGCGCTATTGTTCCGGACCGAAAGGCTTCGTGCGGAAGACAGGTGCTTTCCTATGAAGAAGGGAGGCACCTATTCGAGGATGCGGGTGACATGCCCCATCTTGCGACCGGAGCGCGCCTCCCGTTTCCCGTAGAGTGTGAGGCGAGCACCTGGTTCGGACAGGATTTGAAGATAGGCATCAGCCTCATCGCCAATCAAATTACGCATTTCCACCGCACGGCCATGTCTTTGGGGAGAGCCAAGAGACCACCCGGCTATGGCGCGGATATGCTGTTCGAATTGCGACGTCACCGCACCACCTTCGGTCCAATGGCCGGAATTATGGACGCGCGGAGCCATTTCATTGACGAGAAGTGCCGTTTTGCCGCCGTGTTCCTCGACGACGAAGAGTTCCACCGCAAGGACTCCGACGTAATCAAGAGCTTCGGCAATGGTTTTTGTCATATCGACTGCAAGCTCGGCAGTTGCCGGATCAATCTCTGCCGGTGCATGGGTCAGATGCAGGATGTGATGTTCATGCTGATTTTCGCAGACATCGAAAGCCGCAAAACCGCCGTGCATGTCACGCGCCGCCACTACGGAAACTTCCTTGAGAAAGGGTACGAATCCCTCGAGGATGGCGGAATGGTTGCCGGGTGAATCGCCAAGGGAACGGAAGCAGGCCGCAAGATCGGCGCCTTCCCGGATGAGAATTTGGCCTTTTCCGTCGTAGCCGAATCTGCGGGTTTTCAAGATGGAAGGACGGCCGAGCTGGGCTACCGCGCGCGCCAGTGCTCCGGCATCGTCCACGGCGAGATAGGCAGCTGTGGCAATGCCGAGAGAACTCATGAATTCCTTTTCGGCGAGACGATCCTGGCTCACCGTCAGCGCTGCCGCGCCAGGGAAGACTTTCACGCTCTCTTCGAGAACCGAAACCGTGCGGGCCGGTACATTTTCGAATTCATAGGTGACGACATCGACCTCTGCCGCAAAGAGCGCTAGCTCGCCCTCGTCTTCATAAGCGCCGATCCGATGGCCGGAGCTGACGTCGAAAGCCGGACTGTCGGGCTCGGGAGCGTAGATCCGGGTCTTCAGCCCAAGCCTTGCGGCGGCGAGAGCCAGCATGCGGCCGAGCTGGCCGCCGCCCAATATTCCGATGGTGGCATTGGGAGCCAGCGGGAATTTCATTGCGCTTCATCCTCGTCGCGGGGGGTGATCGCGACCGATTCCGTTTGTGCGGAGCGCCAGGATGTCAACCGCTGGTCGAGTTCCTCGTCGCCAAGCGCGAGGATTGCCGCCGCGAGCAAGGCGGCATTGATGGCCCCCGGTTTGCCGATCGCCAGGGTGCCGACTGGCACGCCACCGGGCATCTGCACAATGGAATAAAGGGAATCAAGCCCTGCGAGGCTCTTGCTCTCGACGGGAACGCCGAGAACCGGCAGCGAAGTGAAAGCCGCCGTCATGCCGGGTAGATGCGCGGCTCCGCCGGCACCCGCAATAATGACCTTGAAGCCCGCTTCCTTGGCTCCCGTGGCGAAGGCCGCCAGACGGTGTGGGGTGCGATGGGCGGAAATGATGAGCGGCTCGAAGCTGATTTCGAGCGCGGTCAGAACATCCGCGGCATAGCGCATGGTCTGCCAATCGGATTGGCTGCCCATGATGAGCGCGACGAGCTTGATTGTAGGCGACGGCAATGAATAACTCCGCAAAGCTTATCCATGAAAGCATGCCGCTGACAGCGGCCGCTTGCCGTCGTTTCAATGGGCCTTTCGGACCACAGCCTGATTTCAGAGTTCAGAACTCCAGGCCCGGAAAGCGGAGACATTGTCGCGCGGCGATGGTCCATTCATCGCGAAAGCAGCGGCATAAACGAACAGGCCAGCGCGCGCAAGCACTCGATCGCTTTTGAGGCAAAATCTCGACGGGCCTCAAGCACGACACTGAATGCTCGAGGATTTGCCGTTCTTGAGTCTTTTCCGATAAGGGTGAATCGCTTTTCGCCTTCCTTCCCTTGAAAATACGCATCTGTTTTGAAGGGGAGCGTTTCCGGATTTATCCGAAATGCTCTCAAAGGGATCCTTGTCCCAGCAGGAAAGTGTCAAGCGGCAAGGATCCGGTCCCTCCGAAAACGGAGCTGGCGGAATGTCCATCAGCCGATGGACCAGGTGCAAGGTTACCCAAGCTCAGGGCGATACAGACCCAAGCCGGTCACTCGTGGTCCAGCAGGGGAGAATCATCGCGAACCGCTAAAATTCCCATGCCGAGTGCAAAACGCGCGTCGATCATGAAGGAAAGGGGCTGAAACCCGACTTCTACGAGCAGTGTTTCAATGCGGGCGCGGTCGAAGAGATGGACCGCCCGCAGATCTCCCCAATAGGGGTTTTCCTGACCGGCTTGCAGCAGGCGCCACACCATCGATCCCCGGTTGCGCAACGATAGAAACAGGACTCCGTCTCGCCGCAACTGCCGCCGGGCAATGCGTAATTCGGCTAGGGGCTCAGCCACCCGCTCGAGAGTGCGGCTCAGGCTGATGACGCTGAAATGCTCATTCCAGCCATGCTCCGCCATCTGCCCGCAAGAGGCTTCATAACCGAGGTTTTTCAGGATTTCGGCGTGCTGTGGCCTGCGTTCAATTCCGACCGGTACGAACCCCCATTCTTCCGCCGTGAAAAGCAAGGAGCCATTGCCGAAACCCACATCGAGCCAGGAGCCTTCGGCGCGTGGCAGGAACTGCATAACCTGCGTGACAATGGCGGCGGACAGGGAGCGCTGCTTTTCCAGATCATGCCCGACCGCTTCCTCGGGCAAGGGCCGAGCGAAATGCGCTATTTGCACATGATCGGGGAAGGCGCCTTCGGCGAAGACATGGCCGCATTCATGGCAGCGTTCCCATTCAACTTGCCCCGGCAGAACGGAGCGGTAGAGCGGATCGGGGTTTACATCTGCGGTGAGGAGCGCGCTGAAGGATCCGCCGCACAAGGGGCAGGCCTTGAAAGCGATGCGGGCTATTTCCGCGGGCTTGGCATCCTCGGCCGCATGGGTTGGTTCGACGGCGAAGGCCAGCGGCGTCTGGCCCGCCTCGAAGACGGACCACATCTGCTGATAGGCGCGCTCGAGATGGCGGGTATAAAGGGCGATATCGAAAAGCGGTGCCTTATGGCGCAGCGTCAGCAATTTGCGGCGTAGAGTCTGCAGCGCGGCGGGATCACGGGCGAGCCGAAGCGCCTCGGCCTCGTAATCTTCGAACGTGGCCATGATGAGCTCAGGCAGGCCGACGGCTTGCAGCAGACTGGCGGCGACGCGTCCGGCAAATGTCTGACCAAGGCAGGTGAGCACCGGCAGGCCGGCCCAGAGCGCATCGCTTGCCGTCGTATGCGCGTTACAGGGCAGGCAATCGATGAAAAGATCGGCGAGCCGGTGGCGGGCCAGATGATCGGCAATGGCGATCTTTGGGGCGAAGACGAGCCGTGACGGGTCGATGCCGCGTTTTTTGGCTTCCTGGCCGAGATTGTCCCGTACAATTGGATGCGGTTCGAGCAGCCATAGAACGCTGCCAGGAACGGAATCGAGAAGCCGCATCCACAGATCGAACAGGGCTGGCGTAATTTTATAGGAATTGTTGAAGCAGCAGAAAACGAAACCTTCCTCCGGCAGGCCGCAGCCGGAGCGGGTCGGTGTCAGATCGGCGATCATCCGGCGTGAGTCATTAGGCTGATAGGAATGCGGCATATGCACGATCCGCTCGCCGAAGAAGGGTTGCTGATCCATTGGTGCCACAATCGGATCGGCGATGATGTAATCAATGAAATCGACTCCCATCGTGCCGGGAAAGCCGAGGAAGTTGACCTGGATCGGCGCCGGGCGCAGGCCGAGAATGCCGGTCCGCGCATTGCCGGTATATCCCTTGAGGTCGATGAGAATATCGATGCCGTCGCTATAGATGAGGCTTGCCGCTTCAAAATCCGAAAGGGCGTTGATGTCGACGAAACGATCGAAAGCCTCGCGTGTGCGGATCCCCAGCTCGCTGTGATCGTCCGGGCCATGCGAATAGGCGATGATTTCGAAAGCCTCGCGGTCATGGCGTTCAAATAGCTCGACCATCAGGAGGGCGGTCGCATGGCGGTAGAAATCACTGGAGAGATAGCCGATCTTGAGCCTGCGTGTACCGCGTGGCCGCGGGACATGGACGAAGGCATCCTGCTTGTTTCCAAAGGTTTCGCCAAAAGCGCGATGGAGCCGGTATTGTTCGGCGGCGCTGGTTTCCATGCTGATGAGGGGAAACGGGTTGCCGATATTCGTGTTGGTCGCGAATTGCCGATGCAATTCGGCTTCGTCTTCCATGATGTGGTGCCAATCGCAGATCGCCCGGCGGCGATGATGCAGCCAGAGCCTTAAATTCAACATCTGCGGATCATGATGGAGCGCGGTCTGGAACGAGGCGATGGCTTCCCTTGGACGCTTGAGGCTTTCGAGCGTCACGCCAAGTCCCGCATGCGCCTGCGCGAAATCCGGCTTGATGCGGATCGCCTCGGTAAAGGCCCTCCTGGCCTCCTCATATTTGCCTTGCGCATGCAGCGTATTGCCGAGGTTGTTATAAGCTTCTGCATAATCAGGCCGCAGGGCCAGCGCCTGCTCATAGGCGGCGCGCGCCGCTTCATGGCGGCCAAGATCACGCAGGATATTGCCGAGCACCATATGAGGCTCGGCGGCATCGGGGCGATGGGCGATCAGGGTCTCGCAGGCGGCAATGGCTTCCTCGCGGCGTTGCAGGCGCCGCAGCAGATGCGCGGCATTGAGCGCCGCCTCGATGAAAGCCGGATTGAGGGAAGCGGCCTTCCGGTAGCAGGCAAGCGCTTCCTCCTGCTCGCCCAAATCTTCATGGGCGCCGCCCTGATTGCTATAAGCGATGGCATGCGACGGATCCTGCGCGAGTGCCGCTCGGCAGGTTTCGATCGCCTTGGAAAAAAGCCCTTGCGCCCGATAGAGGGCGGCGAGATTGGTGAGGGCCTCGACGTAATCGGGCTTGACCCGGATCGCTTGCTCGAGCCGAGCGATGGCAGTCGCCAGATCGCCGTGCTGATGTGCAATCAGACCGAGGTGATGCAGACAAAGGGCATTCTCTGGCTCGGCGAGGAGAATACGTTCGTAAAGTGCTTCCGCCTGATCGAACCTGCCGACCCGATGCATTTCGATGGCGGGAAGAAGAAAGGTGGAGGAAAGACTGGGGCCGTTATCGGCTCGATCCGAGTCGTCTCGATCAGGATCGTTTCGGGCGACGACGGGTACGGCCCCGTCTTCATCGTTGAAGCTTTTATGGTCCTGTGTCGAATGTTCGTGGCAAAGCAGAGTAGTCATAACGGCCCTGGCGCAGTCTTTCACGCCGCCGTTCTAACGCGCCAAGCTTGCGCCAAGCCGATGTCTTCTCCAATCCAACCTCCCGCCAAGTGGATCTCTCAGGGAGCAGCCGGTTGGCGTCAGGCGATGATATCGGGTGTCAGCTGGTCTTCGAGATAGACGATGCGGTCGCGCAGGACCAGCTTGCGTTTCTTTAGCCGTTGGACCTGAAGCCGGTCGGTCGTCCCAAGATGCAGAAGAGCTTCGATGGCGGCGTCGAGATCGCGATGTTCCTCTCGCAAATGCTCAAGTTCTTTCTGCAACGAGATGCGTTCATCCTCGCTCAGTTTATCTGCCATCGATTGCCTTCAACTCTCTGGAGTCTCGTCTTCCCTTTGCGGTCACCGTAGGCCTGTCGTTTGGCCGATCGTCGCAGGGAAATTGTTTGAAGAGGATTGCCGAGCGCGCCGGACTCATTCCTATGCACTTGAAAAAGTGGAGAGTTCCTAAAACTGGAGAAACATCCATCATGCTGCTTAAGCTTATGCCGGCATATAATTCCACTTCGCAAGACAGGAAACTTGTGTCACGTTCATAGGCCGTTTTCGAATGAAAGCGGCCAGAAACCGGGCCCGGGACAGATTATCAATCTTTACCATTAACGGGTCTCTAAGGAAAGCAAGGACGGTAAGGCGGGAGCTCCGCCCCGTGCCTGTTCGTCTGTCGATGAAGGGTATGGTCAGGGAGCTCGCGACAATCGGCGCAGGCGGCTTTCGCCTCGAACCCGTTGCGAAGCCTTGTCTTCGAAGGGGGAGGGCGGATGCGCGTGCAATTCATCGGTCAATATTCGAGGAGTGCCCTATGTCTTTTGAAAACCATTTGGCCACGCTTGAACTACGCCATGATGCTCTCGAAAAGGAAATTAGCCAGGAAATGCTCCGACCTGCTTCCGACCCGTTGAAACTTGCCGAATTGAAGCGCCGAAAGCTCTCGCTCAAGGATGAGATCGCGAGGCTCAAGGGTGAAATCCTTGTTGTGAGCTCCTGACATCAAGACACCTTTCGGGGCCCGATCCCTTTTTCACAGCGTTTTCGAGCCCGGCATCGCAATGGTCCGGGCTCTCTTGTTGTCGGCTCAGTGTCTTAAAAAGAGGGGGTCATCCCGCCAGATTCAGGTGCACAAGGACGGGAACGTGATCTGACGGCCGTTCCCAGCCGCGGCTTTCCCGGAAGATCGCGAGACCATCGAGATGGCGCTTGAGGCTTTCGCTGACCCAGATGTGGTCGAGTCTGCGTCCCTTGTTGGCCTTCGCCCAATCGGGCGAGCGATAGCTCCACCATGTATAGAGCTTTTCTTCCGGCGCGATATGATGACGCAAGGCATCGACCCATGGCCCGGCGGCGAGCACCCGACCAAGTTTTTCAACTTCGATCGGCGTATGGCTCACCACTTTCAAAAGCGCCTTGTGATTCCAGACATCGGTTTCGAGCGGTGCAATGTTGAGATCCCCGACGATAATCGCATCGCGTTCCGCAATCTTGTCCGTTTGCATCCATTCGGCCATTTCGTCCAGGAAGGCGAGTTTATGGGCGAATTTCGGATTGATCGCGGGATCCGGCTCGTCGCCGCCGGCCGGAACATAGAAATTGTGCAAAGTGATCGGACGTTCCGGCAGCGGTGCCAGGGTCACGGTGAGATGGCGTGCATCGCCTTTGGCGCAGAAATCCCTCCGTCCGTTTTCGAGGAAAGGGATTTTCGAGGCGATAGCCACCCCATGGTAGCCCTTCTGGCCGCAGATCGCGACATGCGGATAGCCAAGCTTGTGAAAAGCTGACAGCGGGAATTCGGAATCCCGGCATTTGGTTTCCTGAAGACACAGGACGTCTGGCGCTTGTTCGGTCAGGAAACGGGACACGAGATCAATGCGCAGCCGAACCGAATTGATGTTCCATGTGGCGAGGCTGAAACGCACGATCCTGTCCCTTCCTTCAAGTGATGCCATAATGTCTCGTTGCAGCATCAAGGGCACCGAAACGGACGGGCTGTATTGCTGCCTGTCTGAGCGATCCCGAAAATTGGTCCCTTAGCCCTGTATGGATGAGAGCATAGTGGCAATTTTGACCGGGACGAACGACTCGAGCGGAGGCTCCACTATCAGGAATTCGCGCTTTCCGATACGGCTTTGGCCGTCGTTATAGGAAGTCTCATTGCTTCCGGCCTGTTGAATCAATGAGGTCCCATGGGGAGGCGCCGCCCCGTCATCGCCGGGGGAAATCCCCAAGTCTAAATCCGAGAGTCTAAAGCCGGGAGTCCAAGTCACGGAGCCCAAGGCTCAAGGGATTGTTCTTGCCGGGATTGGGTCTGAGCGCGTCGATGAGAAAAAAGGCATAAAATAAGGGCGCCCGGTCGGGGGGACCGAGCGCCCTCTTGCAGCGATGTGCCGGGAGGGGAACCGGCATGAACCGATCGAACCGAAACGGGGGATACGTCTCGATCGGCTGATCGCCTGCACGGGGCTCAAATAGGCCCGCCAATGCCGCTCGACAAGCGTCGCAGGAGGCAAAATCGGGCAATCTGATCCTCAAATTAACGTGTCTTACAGATGATCGGGGGAAAGCTGGAAAAGTCCGGGATCCGGCTTCTTGCTCAGGTCCAGATTGAACAGCGAGACCAGTGTTTCATAGCCTTGCGGATCGGTTACTTTCCATTGCTTGAGAGTGAACTTGACTGGATCGAACACCAGATTGATGCGCGACGTGCCGCCGAATGTCGCCTTGTCCTCGATCACGATCGTGACCGCTGAAGGGTCGCTCACGACTTCCACCACCTTGACGTCGCGGGCGAGATCCACCTGGTCTTTCAACAGAAATTTCAGCGGCGTCTGACTGATGAAATAGACGTCCTTGGTGGCGGTACGGCGGTCGTGGATTGCGAGCGACAGGCCGTCCGCGACGATTTCGAGCGTCGCTGGCAGGGCATATTCAAAGCGCAGGCGTCCGGGGCGCTGGACATAGAGCTTGCCTTCCGTGCGCCGGCCGTCGCTGCCGACCTGCACGAAATCGCCAACCATAGTCGTCGCCGAGCTGAAATAGGCATTGGCTTTCTGGATGGCGGTTGCTTCGTCCATCGGGATGAAGGCGGGCGCGGGTGCAGGGGCTGGCGACGGCTTTGCGGGCGTCGCGGGCTTGGCTGCCGCCATTCGCGTCATTGATGGCTGTGAGCTTGTCTTCCCGGACTGTTTCGCTGCGGGCCCGGCCTCCGGCTGGCGGTTTGTCACTGCCTCAGCGGGTGAAAGAGCGCCACCAAGCAAGGCCATCGTCAGCGCCGTCGCGAGAAGGGCATGCGCGCGCAGAGTGCGGGTGACTCCCCCGCTCCTTGCCTTCGTCCATTGGGTCATCAGCCTTTGCATGGGCTTGCCTCTTGATTCATCAGATTGTCCGGTGGGCCGATGGGTTCCGTCCGCGTGCTGTGCGCCGTTGAAAGTCGTTCCGGTTCCTAAAGCCGTTATGCGGCGGGAGATAGTACCTGCGATGAGGAATGCCGCGCGTGCATGCAAGGAAAATCGATTGGTCCAGTCCGTTTCTTGCTTCTCGCCGGGGGCAAGAAGAGGGATCATATCGTCAATCCCTTGGTGAATCATAAATGAATCACTTCGCAAACTTTTCCGAAATGACTGGCGCTTGAAAGTTCAGGCGAGCTTGATTTTGGTTTTTCAACGCAAAAGCAAAGCTACCGGGGACCTGTTTGGCCTTTCCCTCAACCCATTCGTTCAAGACATCCAGCCGGGCATTGGGCGTCGGGTAAGTCCTGTACTCATGCCTTGCCACTCAGGCTCAGTAACACAGGCCATGTAACCTACGAGAGGAATGACATGGATCAGACCGCATCCGATCCGGTGAAGCCCGCTCTTTCCCGCCCCGATCTGGAAGGGCGCAGTTATGCGCCGCTCTCCTGCGGCAAGACGGTTTATCTTGTCGTTCTGCTGCATGGGATTGGCGTCGACGGGAATGACCTCATTGATATTGCAGTGAATTGGCAGCCGAGCCTGCTCAAGGCGGAATTTCTGGCGATGCATGCGCCTTTCCCCTTTGATCAGGCTCCAGTCGGCCGCCAATGGTTCAGCATCGCCGATCGCAGCCCGGACAAAATTCTGGAAGGAATGCGCACGGCGACCGGAATCGTGAACCAGTTTCTCGATGAATCGCTTGCGAAGCGGCGGCTAGAAGATCGCCATCTTGCTCTGGTTGGTTTCTCGCAAGGGGCGATGGTGGCGCTTCATACCGGGCTGAGACGCCCGAAAACGGGGGCTATCGTCTCATTTTCCGGCGCTTTGGTGGCGCCGGACCTTTTGCCGCACGAAATTGTGTCGCGCCCGCCGGTTCTGCTCGTCCATGGCGACCAGGATGAAGTCGTCCCCTATGAGCGCATGGGAGAGGCCAAGGCGGCCTTGAAGGCCCTCGACGTGCCGGTCAAATCCATGACGCGCAAGGGGCTTGGCCATACGATCGATGAAACAGGCATCGCGGCTGCCGGTGATTTCCTGCATGACGCTTTGGTGCCGAAGAAAGCCGCTGATGATCACGATCATGATCATTGAGGCCCGATCCCGGGCGCGCCGGGATGGGGCCGCGACGATTCCTTGCCCCCGTTGGAGGGCTAGCCCGCAACGGGCCATCGTCTCTCATTCTTGCCGGATTTGACTGCCGATCAGGTTGCTGGCGGAAATCCGCGGCGAAGCACCCGGACATCCTGCGGTCCGGCGATCAGATAATCGATGCCGGCCCAACTGATGCGCCGTGACCAGGGCGCGGCGAGGATGCAGAGGGCATGAAAGCACCACCAGAGTGGCCGCAGGAGATGGTCCACCCAGCTTGCTAGCCGCTCGTCTTCGCCATGATCGACCTGCCATAGAGCCGTTGCAATGCGTCTGCGGCAACGAAAGCGGATTTCTCCTGCGATCAGCGAGGCCGCGAGCATGATGATTGCGCCTCTATCACCATGCAAGGCCAGAATCCCGGCGAATATCACGGAGATGATCGGAACCACAAGGCAGAAGGCGGCGAAGGCCCACAGCCAGGGCACATGGGTAAAGACGATGCGATATTGGCGTGTGCCGAAGGCGAAAGCGCTGCGCCAATCGAAGGCGATTGGCGAAAGCAGCAGGCTTTGGCGCGGAGAAAAGACCTTGATGCCCTGATCCTTGAAGGCTTTCGTCATCTGCAGATCGTCGCTGACGGCGCCTTGCCAATATTGCCTGATATTCAGCCGCTCCAAAGTCTCCCGGCGCAGCGCCACGGTGCCGCCCCAGCAGGGATTCGTCACGTCGGGCAGGCGCGGCAAGGTCACGATGGAGGTATTTGCCGCGGCGACGACGGCGCTGGCGAGATGGGAATTGACTGGGACCATCCAGCGATATCCGGTCACCGCCTCGTAACGCGCATTGATGAGGGCCGCGACCAGCCTTTCGAGCCAGTGCGGGTCAGGCCAGGTATCGGCATCGGTAAAAACGACGATTTCGTCCTGCGGCTCGATATGATCGAGCGCGGCGATGAGATTTGCGACTTTCTGGCCGCCGATTTTGGTCATGCCAGCGACCACAGTCGTGATCTTTGGCGGATGATGTGTCACCGAGCCCTTGAGCTCATCCAACCTCAGATCCGCGGCGGTGGGCCTTATGAGGTCGTGGATCAGCGCATAGGCGGGATCCTCGACGGATTCGACCGCCGCGATCACGCGGAAATCGTCATAGGCCTGACCGAGCAGCTTGCTGAAGAAGACGCGCGTCATCGAGGCCGCGCCCTTGACGGGCACGATAATAACGACGCGGGGCTTGCGGCCGGGGATTTCCGCGCGCGGCAGGCCCCAGCCGTAGCGCCAGGCTGAAATCGTGCTGACCGCGATGATGATCCCCCAAAACACCGCCAGGATCGGAAAGAGGGTCGTGAGAAGCGGAGTGATGATGAAGCCTCGTCGCAAGGGTAACGGTGCTCCCGGTCCGGGGACCGGCTCTAGCCACGTCCTTACTTGACGTCAATTGCCGGGTAAACCCTCGCGCGCTTTCAGGCTTCCACTTTCAGCGAGAGCTGTGGAACTTTCTTTCACAGTCTTGGCCTTCGTTCCCTCTATGGGGTTGTGGATGGCGGCTTTCATGACAAGCCGTGATCGGCGGGCCTGGGATAAGTCTTTCGCCGCCAGGTGAATAAGTCTACAAGCGAGCTTCCCTTTCTCCATTCCTTCGCGATCCCGCTTTAGCGGCTGAAATTTCGCGAGGTTCGAAGGATTTTCATGGACAATCCGGTTTGCCCCATCACAGGGGAGCCCGCGCGCCGCCTGGTTCAGTGGGTCAGCGTCCGTCTGCTCACTGATCTCTGGCGCATTACCTTCCGGACGGATGTGGGGCCGAGCTTTGCCGGCATCGAACGGTTTGGCTTATGGGAATCGCCTTGCGGCCTCTATTTCTTCGATCCCCTGCGGGAGGGGGATGCCGGTTTCTATAGAGATTTTTATACACGGCTGCGGGCACTGTCGCTCTTCGGCCTCGATGATGAACGCGCCGAATTCGCCATTGCCGGTCGGCGCATCCCCGAGGGCGCTCGTGTGCTCGATATCGGCTGCGGGCTGGCGAGTTTTCGCCATTGCGTGCCACACGCCCATTATACGGGGCTCGACCCCAATCTCAGCGTCGAGATTCCAGGCGTCGATCTACGTAAGGGAAATATCAGCGAACACGCCGCTGCAAACCCCGGTGCCTATGATGCCGTCTGCGCCTTTCAGGTGGTCGAACATCTTGAAGAGCCCCGGCGCTTCGTCAAAGAAATGGTCGCGGCGGCAAAGCCCGGTGGCCTCATCATCATTGGCGTGCCGCATGTGCCTTCGGCCATGACGAAAATTCCCAATTTCGTGCTCAATGCCCCGCCGCATCATTTGACCTGGTGGACTGCCGGGGCGCTTTCGGCGCTGGCCGAAAGGGAAGGGCTCGATGTCGAGAGCATTGAGGAAATGCCCTGGAGCAAGCCCGACAGGCCGATCTACTGGATTGAGAAAAGCTCCATCATTAAGGCGCGCGACCAGCATTTCCGCGGCCATTGGAGCTGGCATCTGGCGGCTTTCGGCGGTTTGGTCGGCGGCTATCTCATGAATCTTTTTTTAAAGCCGTCCGCATCGCAAAAAGGCGGCGGTTTGCTGCTGGTCGCCCGCAAGCGCGGGGAGGAAACCCCCTGAAGCGAAACGCCATGAGAGCATTTTCGAGAGCATTTTCCGGTGACTGTGAATCGCTTCGCAGCTTTATGATTTTGAAAATGCTCTTCTTTTCGATTGGCGCGTTTCCGGGTCCATCCGAAACGCGCCAAGCCTCTCACGTCCTTGATCCGGTGCGACGCTTTAACCGTCTATAAAGACGCTAATTTTATGAAAAGCGGACATTTGCCCAAAGGGGATCTATCGGATCGGGAAGATGAGGCCCGACTTGTGTGGGGATCCATTATGGAGGCCTCCGGGAAAGGGTTTATGCGGAGTGGGTCTTGCCAAAGATCCGTCCCGGCAAGGGGGCATGGAGGTATCCAGCCGCCGACCTTCTATCCATCCCGAACACCGATGATTCAATCGACAGGGTCGAATGTTTCATTTGGTCATTGATAGACGGCCGGTTTTCAAATGTTTTTCTATCCAAGGGAATCGATACAGAGTCTTGCTTCAGTTCCCGGTGCGGATCTGCTCACGAGGCCTCCCCTTTGCCCTGTCACCGGACAACCGGCACGACGGCTCGTCCAATGGGTGCCGGCCCGCCTCCTGGCAGATCTCTGGCGGCTCATCTACAAGACCGATGCTGGATCGAGCTTCGGCCGGATTAAACAATTCGGCCTTTGGGAATCTCCCACAGGGCTTTACTTCTTTGATCCTCCCTGTGAGGGAGACGAGACCTTCTATCGCGTCTTTCAGGACCGGCTTCGCTCGCTTTCGCTCTTCGGTTTCGATGACGAACGCGCGGAATTTGCCGTTGCCGGCCAGCGCATTCCCAAGGGCGCGCATGTCCTCGACGTCGGCTGTGGGCTCGCGAGCTTCCGTCATTGCCTACCGCATGCGCATTATACGGGTCTTGATCCCAATCTCGGCATCGATATCCCGGGCGTCGATCTGCGCAAGGAGACCCTTGCCGGCCATCTGACCCGTTCAGGAGGCTATGACGCCGTCTGCGCGTTTCAGGTGCTGGAACATCTCATTGACCCGAGGGGCTTCTTCCACCTGTTGAGCGAGGCGGCACAGCCCGGCGGCCTCGTCATTATCGGCGTGCCACACGTACCGTCGGCAATGACGAAAATTCCCAATTTCGTCCTCAATGCGCCCCCGCATCACCTCACCTGGTGGACGGATAGGGCGCTGACAGCTTTGGCCGAGGGCGAAGGGCTCGTGGTTGAAATCATTGAGGAAATGCCCTGGAGCCAGCCCGATGCGCCAATCTATTGGGCGGAGAAATGCACCTGGATCAAGGCCCACAAGGAACATTTCCTCCCCGATTGGCGCTGGCATATTGCCATGCTCGCCTCCCTCATAGGGGGATATGTGCTCAACAAATTCCGCAAGCCGCCATCCCATGAAAAAGGCGCTGGTCTTTTGCTGATCGCCCGCAAGCCCATCTGAGAAGGCCGGCTACAAGGCTGGGCGGGTGAACGGCGTTTGGGGGCAAGTGATGCAGGGAAGCGAGGCGGTTTGTTTCGAAAAGCGCCTTTTACTTCCCCTTGGTCTTCGCCGGGCCCGTCACTCCTTGGGCCGGATGTGCTGGGTCCCGAAAATATAATCCATGAAGGGGACGCTGACACCGAAACCGCGCGTCGGATCACGGAAATGGTGCAGCATGTGGAACCGCCGCATGAAGATGCCGAGCTTTGTCTTCGGATCCGCGTGATGCAGATAATAATGCGTCTCGTCGTAGATGAGATAGCCGGTAATGAAGCCAGTGAGCACGGGATAGACGTAAACGGCGGGAAAGATCTGCTTCAAAATGCCATGGGCGATCAGCATGATCGGCACGCTGAGGAGAACCGGCATCACGAGCCGCAGCGGATCGCTCGGATGCACATGATGGACACCGTGAATCAGAAAATGGATCCGCTTGCCGAAAGTGCCCGGATATTGCCAATGAAACGGAAAGCGGTGGCCGAAATATTCCGTGAAGATCCAGATGACATAGCCGATGAGAAAGCCGCCAAGCGCAGCAAGGGGCGAGACCTGTTGCAGGCTCACCACGGCCAGGGCCAGGATGACCGGAATATAGACGAACAGCGGCACCGACCAATGGACGCGCGAGAGTTTGTCGAGAAGCGGATTCTCGAACAGGCGGGGCGAGGCGCTGAGGTGGTCCGAGTCATTCGCCAGGCTCTCGGCGGTCTTTTGCATGCAGGCGCCCTTTTTCGAAAAAGCGAGATGGTGATCTACTAGCTTATCCACCTCCCGCGAAGCAAATCACGGCATATTTCGCTTTTCATCTTTCGCTCTTCATTGAGCCTGGACGGGCTCGGCAGCGCCGGCGGCCTGTTGTGTATGGAGAACCATCCGGCATTCTGTCGGAAGCTGCGCCAAAGTGACTGGCGGCTTCGGTTTCGTCGGCTTCGGGCGTGGATGTAGCACGCCGTCGGAGAACCACCAGGCGAGCGAAGCGTCGCACCCGTCTCCCGAGGGAACCGGATCCTGATCGCGGCAGGCTGCCTCGCCCGCCGGGCAGGCGAGACGTACATGGAAATGATAATCATGCCCGAAATAGGGGCGAACCTTGGTGAGCCATGAACGGTCGCCCGTCGCCTGCCGGCAGATCGCCTTCTTGATCGCGGCATTGACGAAGATCCGCTGCACGTCGGGTGACCGCGCGGCCTCCTTGATGACGGCGAGATGGTCCGGGGTCCAGACGGCAGGATCAATATCCAGCCGGTCGGAGCGCACGACGCTGGTCGAACTCATATTTTCCCGCTCGGTGCGGGTCAGCTCGTGAGACGGCATCGGGACCAGCCAGATATCGGCATCGAGACCGATCTGATGCGAGGCGTGGCCGGTGATCATCGGGCCGCCGCGTGGTTGCGACATATCGCCCACGAGAATGCCTGGCCAGTGACTTACATAGGGGACGCGGCGGGCGAAGTTTTCGAGAAAGGCGATGAGCGCCGGATGGCCCCAGTTGCGGTTGCGCGAGAGGCGCATGACTTGCCAGGCCTGGCCATTGACCGGCAGGGCCTGGCCTCCGGCAAGGCAGCCACGCGAATAAAAGCCGATGGTGCGGGCGGCGAGCGGCGCCGGGGTCCGCGCGCGTCCGAACAATTCCTTGGCCGGCACGGTGGGCGCGTCGGGATGCGCAAGCGGAGGCAGCGGTTTCGGATCGACCGATCCTTTTTCCTGGGCCTGGCAAACGCCCGGGCTTGCAAGCGCCAGCATGAAGAGAGCGATGGAAAGCCGGCGCCGGAACGCGCGGACTTCATTCGGAGCGGGAGTTTTCGCCATGCAAACGATCCGTGCCGAAAAAGAGTTGAACCATTATCCAGCATCGGGCGCCGGACTCAAGCGTTGCCGGGAAACGGCTTCTTTGGCGCCTTGGTGTGCAAGCTTGTTCAGGCTGTACGAAGCTGTGCTAAATGCTTTGAATGCCCCGGGTATCACCCGGCGTGGCGGTTTCCGCCGTTCCTCTCGGCTCGGCTGCTTCTGTTGGATGCCGGGCGCCGTGGCGGGCATCGAAACGACCTTGCGCCCAAACCACTTGATGAGTGGTAAACGCCCTGAGCCATGCCGCGAGCGCCAGAATTTCCCGGCCGAGAAAGGCAAAAGGCGTGAGCGCCGAGACTTCCCAGCCCTTGAGGATGGCGCAGCCGGTTTCCAGAAGGAACCAGAGGAGAAGCGTTCCGGCAAATCCCATCCATGCCGGAATGCCAAGGAGAGGCGCCGCCAGGAGGCTGGCAAGGGCGGCGGGCAAGGGGCTGCTTAGCGGTTCGAGGGGAAAGGAGCGAGGTTCCTCCTTGCGGCGGATGACTGCCCAGCGGCATTGGCGTTGGTAGATGTCGCGAAACGTCCGCGCCCCGGTTTCCTGCTCGACAGTGATCGGTGCGAAAACTGTCCTGAGGCCGTGGGCCGCGAGGGTTTTGGAAAGCGCGCTATCCTCCGCAAGACTATGGCTCAGGGCTTCAAGACCGCCGATACGGGCAAGATCGGAGCGCCGGAACAGCATGACCTTGCCGACGCCGAACCCCTGGCCAAGCGCCGAGGCGGTCAACAAGAGGCGCGCATGGCCATTGATGAGAAAGGCCTCGATTTCCCCGGCAAGCCCTTTCGCGCGCACCGCGACTGGAACCATGACGACGAGACCGATATCCGGAGCCATCGAACGCAAAACCACCCGCAGGGTTTTGGGAGAGAAGGTGATGTTGGAATCCTTGGTCAGCACGTAATCATGCCGCGCCTCTTGCAACGGGCGCCAGAGCACGTTCATTTTCGGGCTCACGGCCTGTGTCCCGTCCGAGTGGATGAGGCGGCAGGGCCGGTCGGGATAGGCGGCGGCTATGCCCTGCGCCGTTTCCAGCGCCGTCGATTGCGCCTCCGCCGATCCGACGAGAATCTCATAATCGGGATAATCGAGTGTGAAGAGCGAGTTGAACGCGCGGACGAAGCCCGGATCGCGCAGTTTGACCGGTGCGATTATGGAGACAGGTGGCAGTGGCGTTAGCGGCGAAGCGGGCAGGCGGCGTCTCTGGATCGCGGGCTGCGCCAAAGCGCCCCAGAGATTGGCGAGGAGAACGACGAAGGACAAAGCCCACCAAAGGGCTGCGAGAAAACCAAGCAATTCCCACACGTCTGTTTCGATCTCCGCAGGTTCGGTAAGTTCGTCAAGTTCGGAAAGTCAGGTGCTCGCGGCGCCGCTCGCTCTTAACCAGGGGCTTGATGACACCTCGCTTTAATCCACTCCGCCTTTCGCGGCTTGCTTTTCCGGCATTCAGGCGGGTGAGATGCGCATAAATCTTGGCGGCGGCGAAGCTTCTTCTCTATTTATCAGATTACGCAGGCACAAAGAGCAGCGCTGCGGTGACGATTGGTTACAAGGTTGTAACATGCCTGAATTGCCCGAAGTCGAAACCGTCCGTCGGGGTCTTGCCCCGGCGATGGTCGGGGCGACCTTCACGAATATCGAGCAGCGGCGGCCGGATCTGCGCTTTCCCTTCCCGGAGAATTTTGCCTCGCGCCTCGCTAACCGCCGCATCGATTCCTTGAGCCGCCGCGCGAAATATCTGCTCGCCGATCTCGACGACGGCATGGTTCTCGTGATGCATCTCGGCATGTCCGGCTCGTTCCGCGTCGAAGCCGCAGATGCGGCGGGCTGGAACACGCCACCGCTCGTCAATGCGCCGAAACCCAAGCTCGCGGCGCATGACCATGTCGTGTTCGATTTTTCGAATGGCGCGCGTATCACCTATAATGATCCACGCCGGTTCGGCTTCATGCTGCTCATCGCGCGCTCCGAGCTTGCGGCGCATCCCCTGTTCCGCAATGTCGGCATCGAACCGCTTGGAAATGAGCTTGACGGCACCTTGCTGGCGAGCCTCTTCGCCGGCAAAACGACCCCGCTGAAAACCGCTCTGCTCGATCAGACCTTGATTGCCGGGCTTGGCAATATTTACGTCTGCGAGGCTCTGCATCGCGCGGGCCTTTCGCCGCGCCGGGCGGCCGGTACGCTCGTGGGCAAGAACGGCCGGCCGCTGGAGCGCATCCATCGTCTGGCTCAAACCATTCGCGAGGTTCTGGAGGAGGCAATCGAGGCGGGCGGTTCTTCCTTGCGCGATCATCGGCAGGCCGATGGGGCGCTCGGCTATTTCCAGCACAATTTCCGCGTTTATGATCAGGAAGGCGAGCCCTGCCGGACGCAAGGGTGCGGCGGCACCATCCGCCGCATCGTGCAGAATGGCCGCTCCACCTTCTATTGCCCCGCCTGCCAGAAGTGAGTTCAGTGTGTCCGGTTTGGCTAAGGTTTTAAAGTCTGCCGACGCGTCCGCGCGCCCGTTCGAGCGCGCCTTCCCGCAATTCACAATAGAGCAGACGGTCGGGATCCACCGGACCGATGAAGGTCAGATGGCCCATGGGCACTTTGCGAAAGCCCATGCGAGTGTAATAGGGCTCATCACCAACGAGCAGAACCAGTTCGTGTCCAGCTTCCTTGGCGGCTTCCAGAGATTTCAGCACCAGGGCCTCACCGATGCCACCGGACCGGAAGGCTGGTTCGACGGTCAGGGGGCCAAGCAATAGGGCCTCTATCGGTCCGCAAGCGATGCGTGTCATGCGATTGGCGCCGACGAGCAGGGTGCCGACCCGCGCGACGAAAGACAGCGTGAAATCCGGCTCACGCCCCTCCCGCAGCCGGTAGGCGGAACGAGCGAAGCGACCGGGCCCGAAGGTGCGTTCGTCGAGTTTGTCGATGGCCGCCTGATCGGCTGGCGTTTGCGGCATGAGGACGAGAGAGAGATCGGTGGTCATGAGATGGCCTGAAGAGGAAGCCCTGCGGCCTGGAGATTGGGCGCTTGCGTCGGGATCTGCATCTGGATCGTAGTTTTGCATAGAGCGTTTCGGGTATATCCAGAAACGCTCCATTCAAAAAAAGAGAGCATTTTCACGGAAATGGAATCGCGAAGCGATCAACGTTATCGGAAAATGCTCTGGGCGCAGGACGGCATAGCGTTTCTTTATCTTATGGGAATATCGTGCGGATGATTTCCGGATCCGTTCCGCAGCTTGTTTCTCCTTCCCGCCTCGCGAAATCATGCTGACCTTTCATTCATCCGTTACCAAAACCACTGTCCCCGTCGATCTTTCCAGCGGAATCCTGCCAACGGAAGTCAATTGGATCGATGCTCTCAATCCCGATCTGCGCGAAACCCAGTTTCTCGAAAAGGCACTTGCCACCACCATCCCAACCTATGCCGATCTGTCGGAAATCGAAAGCACCAGCCGCCTTTCCAGTGTCGGCAGTTACCTCTATCTGAGCATGCCGGCGATCTTCCGTTCGAATGAAGATGTGCCGATCACCGCGCCGCTTGGGTTCATCCTGTCGAAATCGCTGCTTCTGACCTTGCGTTATCATCGGCTGAAGGCTTTCGACAGTATTGAAGTCCATATTGCCCGCAAGGATGCCGAGGGATCGGGCGGCCCGAAGGCGCTGATCGCCATTCTCGAAGTTATGGTCGATCATATCGCCGATATTCTCGAGCGCGTCACCGCCGATCTCGATACGCTTTCCGAGGATATTTTCGGTTTTTCCATTGCGGCGAAGGACCAGGCGCGGCGCAAGAATGGAGAGGATTTGCGGGAGGTTTTGCGGCGGATCGGCCGGATTGGCAATCTGACTTCGAAGAGCAGCGAGGAATTGCTCGGTATCGGCCGTATCATCCCCTATGTGGTCAGCAGTGCTTCGACCTATCTTGCCGCCGATGAACGCAACCGGCTGAAAAATCTCAACCGTGACATCAGTTCGCTGAATGATTATCAAGCCCGTCTCGTTGACAAGATTCAGTTTCTGCTCGATGCGACGCTCGGGCTCACCAATGTCGATCAGAACGATATTTTCCGCATTCTCACCGTCGTTTCCGTCGTCGGTATTCCGCCAACCCTCGTCGCAAGCATATACGGCATGAATTTCAAGCAAATGCCGGAACTCGACTGGGCCTTTGGCTATGAATACGGTCTCGCGCTGATCGTGATCTCGACGATTCTGCCATTAGTTTGGTTCAAGTATAAAGGCTGGTGGTAGCACCCAAGGGCTGGCGGAGACGACGTCTTTCATGATCGCGAGTTGGGTGATCTGAAGACGGTGACGCTCTCTTTTCGAGCAAGCTGAAGCCGCAACGAAATTTGAAAATCCGGAACTAAAGCAGCAAAGCGACATTCCCTTCGCAGAATGGGTGAACGGGTGCGGTCCTGATTTGCGATCGCGTCATCGCAACGTATGCGACGGATACAGGATGATCCGGTTCCGTACGCGCGTCGCCCAATCACGATGGCGGGACGGTCTCGCGGGAGAACGCTTTTAGAGCCAGTGCGGATGTCGTCGGGCGGTTCATTCGGGAACGAGAGTGTTTCCCATGCTCATCAATCGCTGTGTTTCTGTTTAATACGACAATGCTCTAGCGATTTCAATCGCACGGTCCCTGCTGCGTTCAATCGCCGGTCTGATGTGCATGCGCGCATCCTGTGCTTGACAGACAATGGAGGGATTTCATGATGAAGAAACTTGCCTATGCAGCGTCGATCCTCGCCTTGACGAGTGGAGCCCTCTTCGCGGAAGAGCCGACGATGACGCATCCGATGAAGGAGCGTGCGGCGACCACGGCCATGCCTTCCGCCGCAGTCAATCGCTGGCTTGCTTCCGACGTTTATAAGGGCGCTGTCTATGACACGGCGGAAAACAAGATCGGAACGATCGAGGATCTCATTCTGGATGGATCCGGCAATGTCACGACTGCGGTCATCGGTGTTGGTGGTTTCCTCGGCATGGGCGAGAAGGATGTCTCAGTCCCCTTCAAGGAATTGAAGGTTTCTTCGCGCGAAGGCAAGAATTGGCTCGTGCTCGATCGCAGCAAGAATCAGTTGAAGGCGTCGCCTTCCTTCGACCGGCAGGCCGCGCTGATGACGACGCTCAAGACCGGGCGCTCTGTGGCGGCCGCGCCATCCTCCCTTGGAACGGGCCAATGGATGGCTTCGGAAATCTATGGTGCCGACATCTATGATACGGCCAATAACAAGATCGGTGCGGTCGAAGATCTCATCATGAACAGCGCCGGCAATATTTCCACCGCCGTCATTGGTGTCGGCGGCTTTTTGGGAATTGGCGAGAAAGAAGTGGCGGTACCTTTCACAGACCTCAAGGTTGCCATGCATGAGGGCAAGGAGCGGTTTATGCTCGACCGTAGCAAGGATCAGCTGAAGGCGGCACCATCCTTCGACAAGAAAGCGGCCATCACGGAACGCATGTAATAGACCCGAATTCTGCAGGAATTCCGTGTTCCGTTCTTATAAATCATTTTACTTCAATGGTTTATAAGAGTGTGTAACCTTATTCCTTCGGAACAGTGGTATGCCAGGCCTCAATGAGAGTGCCTCCTTGAGGCTTCGCCCCCGCGCTGCGGGGTGGAGGATCATGCAGCCGCGCCCGCATTGCGGGCGCGGCAAATATTTTGGCTGGCGATATTGGGAAATGGGATCGGTCGCGATCATGAAACCCGTTGGTTGCGGTTGCGGGACATGAGCCAGGACTTGACGTGCAAGCCTTGACCGCCTATGAACCGAGGTTCCAGGAGGCGGGTGTTTCTGATGGTCCCGTAAGGGATTGCTGACGCTCCTCCCAAGATTTTCGTTTCTCCTATCATTTAAGGAATAGGTCCATGTCCCGCCGTTGCGAATTGACCGGGAAGGCCGTGCAGACCGGCAATCTGGTCAGCCATTCGAACCGCAAGACGCGGACGCGGTTTCTGCCCAACCTTTGCAATGTGACGCTGATTTCGGATACATTGCAGCGTGGCATTCGTTTCCGCGTCGCGGCCGCGACCCTGCGGTCCGTCGAACATCGTGGCGGTCTCGACGCCTTCCTTTTGAAGGCCGGTGATGCGCAGCTGTCGACCAATGCGCTTTCGATCAAGCGTGAGATCGTCAAGAAGCAGGCCACCGCCGCCGTCGCTGGTTGAACGGCTTCGTTCCAAAAGCGAGCTTTATTCCAGACCCGGAGCGGGATGCCGTTCCGGGTTTCTTGTGTTTGTATGGATAAAATCCGCAATGGGGGGTATGCGCCGGCGGATAGGGGAATGCCCTTCAAGGGCTGGGCCCGAGAGAGCCAAGAACCCCAGGCCGAGAGTAAGGCGACGCCCAATGTGAAAATACGCGCAAAAGCGCGGGGGCGAAGCAGACGCATGCAAGAGCGAAATGGGGTGATCTGCGGCAAAAGCCGGGGGGGGGGCTTATCGCCCCCCCCCCGCCTCAATGCAGGGTCGAGGCGAATTGCTTTCCGCGTGTCGCCGTCAATTTCTTCGGTTCGGGCTTTTCGCTGAACAATTCGGCAAGTTTCTCGGTCATCGCGCCACCGAGTTCCTCCGCATCGACGATCGTGACCGCCCGGCGATAATAGCGCGTCACGTCATGGCCGATGCCGATAGCGATCAGCTCGACCGGGGAACGCGTTTCTATTTCCTCGATGATATGACGCAGGTGCTTTTCAAGGAAATTGCCGGGATTGACGGAGAGTGTCGAATCGTCGACCGGCGCGCCGTCGGAAATCATCATCAAAATCTTGCGCTGTTCCGGCCGCGCCAAAAGGCGCTTATGCGCCCAATCGAGCGCCTCGCCGTCGATATTCTCCTTGAGGAGGCCTTCACGCATCATCAGGCCGAGATTCTTGCGGGCACGCCGCCAGGGCGCATCGGCCGATTTATAGATGATGTGGCGCAGATCATTAAGACGGCCGGGCATTGGCGGCTTGCCGGCATGGAGCCAGGCTTCGCGCGACTGGCCGCCTTTCCAGGCGCGGGTGGTGAATCCCAGAATCTCGACCTTGACGCCGCAGCGTTCCAGCGTGCGGGCAAGAATATCGGCGCAGGTGGCGGCGACGGTGATCGGTCGGCCGCGCATCGAACCCGAATTATCGAGCAGCAGCGTGACGACGGTGTCACGGAAGTCGGTGTCTTTTTCCTGTTTGAAGGAAAGCGGCTGCTGCGGATCGATAATGACGCGCGGCAGGCGTGCGGGATCGAGCATGCCTTCCTCGAGATCGAATTCCCAGGAACGGCTCTGCTGCGCCATCAGCCGGCGCTGCAGGCGGTTGGCGAGCCGCGCCACGACCGAGGACAAATTCTGCAATTGCTTGTCGAGATAGGCGCGTAGCCGTTCCAGCTCGTCGGCGTCACAGAGATCCTCGGCGGCGATGGTCTCGTCGAAACGCCGCGTGAAGACCTTGTATTCAAAAGCTTTCTGTTCGGATTTCTGGGACGGGGGGAGGCGGCGCGGCTCACCAGCTTCCTCGGCATCGGAATAATCGCTGTCCTGCTCGAAATCCCCGGTTTCGGCTTCCGATTCGTCGAATTCGCCTTCGTCCATGGTCTGTGGCTGCATTTCAGCCTGCTGGACCTGGCCGACGTCGCCCATCGTCTCGTCGGTGCCTTCCTGGTTCTGATTATCCTGGTTGTTTTGCTGTTCCTGGTCGTCCGATTGTTCTTCCTCGTTTTCCTCGGGCGACTGACCGTTGTCCTTCATGTCGAGGGAGTTCAACAGCTTGTGGATCGACTGCGCAAAGGCGCGCTGGTCTTCCATCGAGGCGGCGAGCTTGTCGAGATCGGCGCCGGCTCTGTCTTCCACCAGAGGCCGCCATAGGTCGACAAGATTTTGCGCCTGCGGTGGCGGTTTCAGGCCGGTCAGACGTTCGCGCACCATCAGCGCAATCGCTTCCTCGATCGGCGCATCGTCCTGGTCGGTGATATCGGCATAGCGGCCACGCTGGAAATGCTCCGTCAGCATGGCGTCGAGATTGGCGGCGACGCCCGCCATGCGACGCGAGCCGATGGCTTCCACGCGGGTCTGTTCGACGGCATCGAAAATGGCGCGGGCGGTGACCGTATTCGGTTGCATCTTGCGATGCAGTTCACTGTCGTGGCAGGCGAGGCGCAGTGCCATGGAATCTGCCTGGCCGCGCAGGATCGAAATGTCCTTTTTGTCGAATTTGCGCGACAGATCGGTGAGCCGCGCGCGTGCCACGCCTCCGGTCTGCATCAGGCTCGGCTTTTCCGCCGCATAGGTGACTTCGAGCTGAGGCACTCCCGAAAGCGCGCGCATACAGCTGGCGACCGCGCGCTTGAAAGGCTCCTGTGGGCTTTCGATCTTGGTGGGGGGCTTCTGGTTCGAGCTCATCGAGCCTCCTGACCATTGTGGGGAGACGGTCCACCGCGAAAGCGGCTTGCCCGGCCTGGAGCATTTTTCGCTAACATTGAATCGCTGCGCAATTCCATTTCTTTGAAAATGCTCTAATTTTTCAGTGGAGCGTTTCCGAGGAAGCGGAGCGGAAAGCCGTTCCGCTCCGGCCTGCGGATCAGCTCATCACGACATTGACGGCGCTCTCGGGCAAATCCTTGCCGAAGCAGCGCTGATAGAATTCAGCGACGAGCGTGCGTTCCAGTTCGTCGCATTTGTTGAGGAAGGTCAGCCGGAAGGCAAAGCCGACATCGCCGAAGATTTCGGCATTTTCTGCCCAGGTGATGACCGTGCGCGGGCTCATGACGGTCGAGAGATCGCCCGCTATGAAGGCATTGCGGGTCAGATCGGCGACACGCACCATCTTGCTGATCGTGTCGCGGCCGTCCTTCTTGTCCTGGAAATGCTTGACCTTGGCGATGACGATATCGACTTCCCGGTCATGCGGCAGATAGTTCAGCGTGGTGACGATGGACCAGCGGTCCATCTGGCCCTGGTTGATCTGCTGGGTGCCGTGATAGAGGCCCGACGTATCCCCGAGGCCGATCGTATTCGTCGTGGCGAACAGGCGGAACGCCGGGTGAGGGCGGATGACGCGGCTTTGGTCGAGCAGAGTGAGATGGCCGGAGACTTCCAGCACGCGCTGGATGACGAACATGACATCCGGGCGTCCGGCATCATATTCATCGAAGCAGAGGGCGACGTTGTTCTGCAGCGCCCAGGGCAGAATTCCGTCCCTGAATTCGGTGACCTGCTTACCGTCCCGCAGGACGATGGCGTCCTTGCCGACGAGATCGACACGTGAAACATGGCTGTCGAGATTGATGCGCACGCAGGGCCAATTGAGGCGCGCCGCCACCTGTTCGATATGGGTCGATTTGCCGGTGCCGTGGTAGCCGGTGACCATGACCCGGCGATTGCGGGTGAAGCCGGCGAGAATGGCGAGCGTCGTATCGCGATCGAACAGATAGTCCGGATCGAGATCGGGCACATGGGTATCGGCAGCGGAATAGGCCGGAACCTCCATATCGGTGTCGATGCCGAACACCTGGCGAACCGAAATCTTCAAGTCCGGAAGCCCGTGCGAGGGCGCTGCGACTTCGTGAGTGACTGTGCTTGGCATAGATCCTCCGTGCCCATTGGCCCGGTTCTTAGCAAACTCAGAAGAGTTTGTTCGCATTAAATAGTGAGGCCGTGACGATCCGGCAGGCCGGGGCGTGGGCTCCCTTCGAAATTCCGTCCGCGCTTTGTTCTTCCATCCCGTCCTATCCAACCAGTTCCACATCGAGAATCGCGCCCGTAACCGGAGCATTGCCTCCGGTGCCTCTGATCGGGCACGAACGGGTGGGAACCGTTGCATGAGCAAAACACGCCTTGTGAAGGCGGTTTGGCCTTTCAGACGAACTTGACCGAGCGCAGATAATTGTAGGCACGGATGATTTCCCGCAGACGATCCTCGCTCGACCGGTCGCCTCCATTGGCATCTGGATGCAAACGCTTGACCAGATCCTTATAGCGGGTCTTCACGGCGGCGGCATCGGCCATTTCGTCTAGTCCCAGTTGGTCGAGTGCTTTCAGCACGGCGACGCCGTGGCGCGGCCGTGACTCGGCCCGGCGGGCTCTTGCTCCGCCGTTGCGCAAGACGCCGAGCGGATCCTGCGCCTGCTGCGGATCATCGCCATCCTCGCGAAAGCTCTTGCTCGAACGATTGACGCCCATGGCCCAGGTCGGCCGGTGGCCGATGGCATCGTCGCGCTGATAGACGGCGACGTCTTCTGCGCTCATCCCATTGAAATAATTATAGGATGCGTTGTATTCCCGGACGTGGTCAAGGCAGAAGTTGAAATATTGGCCTTCCCGCAGACGTCCTTGCGGGGCACGAAATTCGCCAATGGCCTGACAACCGGGATGATCGCAACGCACTTGGTCAGTCCGGGGGGCTGGCTTCCGGTCGGGTTTGACCCGGATACGATCGAATAGACGCGAATTCAGATTCATGATGCTGACATTATGAAGGTCTTTGAGGTGGCCGCAAGCGTTTCGGTTGGTTAAATTGACGGCGAAGAATGCGGCCGGATTTGCGTGAGGTCGGCGACGGTCGGTCGAAACATTGAGCATGAAAGGATGAAACGATGAGCGAACAGGCGGAAATCTCCGTGGGGGATGCGATCAAGGCCAAGCTGCAGGAGGCTTTGAATCCCATCTCTCTCGAAGTGATTGATGATTCGCATAAACATTCGGGCCATGCCCATGCCGTCATGCGCCCCGGCACAGCCAAGGGCCAAGGTGGGACGCATTTTCAGGTCAAAGTGGTTTCCGAAGCCTTTAAGGGCAAGAGCCGTATTGATCGCCACCGCACCATCAACAGCCTGCTGCAAAAGCAATTCGACGATGGTGTTCACGCTCTCGTGATCGATGCCAAAGCTCCGGGCGAATGAGCCGCGCCAGGACGGAAAAAGCGTCAAATCGGGGCGCGAAGCGCTCCGGTGCAATGGGATGATCGTCGACAGCCACGGAAGGGAGCATCGCCCGCGACGGGATTCGGGCGGGCGATGCCTTGCCTTTAAAGAGGGGTGTCAGATCCCTTAGGGAGAGTGAGCGGCTGAGGCACCGTGCGGGAATGGTGGTCCGCCTCTTTATTTTGCCGTCATCGCTCTCATCTATGAGAAACTACCGGTCTTGCGCGCCGCCGAGGCTTGGCCCTAACGGTGGCGCGTGGTGGGAGCCTCGTTTGAGGCTGCACAGCTGACACCAGGACCGGCAAGAGGAACGGAAAAGGGCGCGGCACCGGCTTTCGGGTTTGGTGCCTTTCTTGGATCTCCGGCTTTTGGGGGAAGCGTGCGGCGTCTCCATCTCGTCGTGGCCACCGTTGCCATCGCCTGTGTTCTTCTCACGGTTCTGCTCGGCTTTTTTTATTATCTGCAACCGACGCCCTTGCGGGTTGCGGTGGTACGCGGCAGCCGGGATCAGGCGATGATGAGCGCCGCCGCGCATATTCTTTCACAGGCCCATGAGCCGGTCCGGCTCAAGCTCGTCACCGCAGAGGATCTCCGCGGCGCCTCGAAGCTGCTGGGCGATGGCAAGGCCGATCTGGCCGTTTTAAGCAGCGACACCGCAATGCCTCCGTCCGGGCGCACGATTTTGATCATGCGCCACAATGCGGTGCTGATCTTCGCCCCCGATGACAAGGAAATCCACAAGATCTCCGATCTTGCCGGCAAGCGCATCGGTATCTTGCGTCCGCAGCCGCGTTTCACTGCTGCAGAAAAGCTCGACAACGGCCATCCTGAGGCGCTGCTTGCGCTTGTGCTGGCGCAATATGATGTTCCGGCGGCATCGGTGACGAAAATGCGCCTCACCGCTGCGGAAATTCCCGAAATGGTCCGGCAAAATCAGCTCGATGCCATCCTGATCGTCGATGCGCAGGAAGCACCTGAAGTGGCGACGGCGATCGATACGCTGATGCGGGCAAGCGGACACGCGATCAATTTTGTGCCGATCAAGGAAGCCGAAGCCATCGTCAAGAGAATGCCGAATCTCGATGTCGTCGAGGTGGTACGGGGCGTTTTTGGCGGTGCCGACCCGCCGCGCCCCGAAGAGGATTTCGATACGCTCGGCACGACGACACGGCTCGTCGCGACGACGCGTATCGGCAATGATCTTGCCGGCGAACTCACGCGGGTTCTGCTTGCGGCGCAACCGGGTCTTGCGGCCCAGTTTCCCATCGCCAACCAAATTCAGGCACCGGATTCCCGCAAGGATGCGGTTTTGCCGGTCCATCCCGGCACGCTCGCCTATCTGGATGATGAAGAGGAAAGCTTCTTCGATCGTTATAGCGACCTGTTCTATCTCGGCATCATGGCTTTGAGTCTGCTTGGCACCGGCATTGCGACCATGATGGGCCGCCTGCGGGACAATCCTCTCGATGGAGTTGATGAGGATCTGCAGAAACTGCTCTCCCTCGTGGGGTGCGCGAGAGAGAGCCGGGACCGAGAGGAGCTCGATTCGTGCCGGCGTGAGGCGGAGGCTCTGTTTGATCGCGTCCTGACACCGGCGAACATCCAGGTGATGGGCCCTGTCCGGCTTGCGGCATTCGGCATCGCCTTTGATGAATTGCGGTTTATCATGCTGGACAAACAGTCTGCCGTTCCTACGGAGGAGCGGTCCCCGCGCGCCATGTATCGCCTGCTGAACGAAGCGCTTCTGCCGCATAAACGCGGGAACGATTAATACCGGATCTCAATGAGAATGGGTCATTGAGATTAGGCTCCTCACGATGGTGGGGCGGCGGCTTTTGGGCGCACTGGCCTTGAGGCACATGCGCAGGACCGCTTGCGAGGAGCGGCAAGAATCTTCCTTTCCCGTTAGAAAATCAACCGGCCGTCCGCATGAATTGCCACATAAGGCATTCATACATATGTTCTATCAATAGTCGTATTGTATATGGACGGGCATGCGGGACAATCCTCACGATTTGATTGATTTCCCCTCATATCTTTCGACAAATTCAGAAATGTTAATGGCGAGGCGTAAGCTTGGCAGGAAGCACACTGCTTGTGCCATTAATGTTTCATGTTAATGTGCTGATAATATGCGCTGTTGATTTTTAAAGATTATATGATCCCGCCAAATGATTTCAGGAGTGCGCCATGCACAATATTGCCGCGAGAGGGGTAGGCCTGTCCGTTATCATCCTGGCGTTGTCCTGTATCATGGCTACGCTCGCGTCTGCGCAGCAGACGCCATCGGCGGGACCGCGAGTGCCCCTGGAAGCGCGAAGTGCAGCGGGTTCGCCCGCCGCCACTACCACGATTGATGGACGATATTTGCCACCACCGCCTCCCCCCTTCGGCGGTGTCATCAATCTCAATGCGGCAGAATCGACACCCTATTGGCCGCCGCGCGTCGTGCCGCCGAAGGGAGCGCCGAATATCCTCCTGATCATGACCGATGATGTCGGTTTCGGCGCGCCGAGCACTTTTGGCGGTGTCATTCCGACGCCGGCGCTCGACCGCATCGCCAAGGCGGGTTTACGCTACACGCAATTCCATTCGACGGCTCTCTGCTCGCCGACCCGTGCGGCGCTGATCACGGGGCGTAATCATCATGCCGTGGGTTTTGGCCAAATCTCCGAAATGTCGACGGGTTTTCCTGGCTATGACAGCATTATCACTAGAGATACTGTCACAATCGGCCGAATCCTGAGGGAAAATGGCTATGCGACCTCGTGGTTCGGCAAGGACCACAATACGCCGGCTTTTCAGGCCAGTCAGGCGGGACCTTTCGATCAATGGCCGCTCGGCATGGGGTTTGAATATTTTTACGGATTCGTCGGCGGTGATACCAGCCAATGGCAGCCTAATCTGTTTCGCCAGACGACTGCAATCTACCCCTATCTAGGCCATCCCGAATGGAACCTCACGACAGCCATGGCGGATGACGCCATCGCTCATATCAGGATGTTGAATGAGGTCGATCCGGCCAAGCCCTTCTTTGTCTATTATGTTCCGGGCGGCACCCACGCGCCGCATCATCCCACTCCGGAATGGATCAAGAAGATCAGCGACATGCATCTGTTTGACAAGGGCTGGAACGCGCTTCGCGAACAGATTTTCACCAATCAGAAGAGGCTTGGCGTCATCCCGGAATCTGCCGTGCTCACACCATGGCCGGATAAACTTCTGAAGCACTGGGACACGCTCAGCGCGGACGACAAGAAGATGTTTATCCGACAGGCGGATGTCTATGGTGCCTATCTCGCTTATACGGATCATGAGATCGGCCGCGTGATTCAGGCCGTCGAGGATATCGGCAAGCTCGATGATACATTGATCATCTATATCAGCGGCGACAATGGCTCGAGCGCCGAAGGGTCGCTCGAAGGAACACCCAACGAGGTTGCCCAGTTCAACAGCGTCGAGGTCCCTGTCGCGGATCAGCTCAAATATTTCTATGACGTCTGGGGGTCGGACCAGACCTACAACCATATGGCGGTTGGATGGACATGGGCCTTCGACACGCCCTACCAATGGACCAAGCAGGTGGCGTCGCATTTCGGGGGCACGCGCCAGGGCATGGCGATCTCCTGGCCGGGCCATATCAAGGATGTTGGAGGCATCCGTAACCAGTTTCATCATGTCATCGATATCGTGCCGACTATTCTGGACGCGACGAAAATCGTCCCTCCCGTCATGGTCGATGGCATCGCTCAAAATCCGATCGAAGGTGTAAGCCTTGCCTATACTTTCGATAATGCCAATGCCGATGCACCGACGCGTCATCATACGCAATATTTCGAGATGTTTGGCAACCGGGGCATTTACCATGATGGCTGGTATGCCAATACGCAGCCGATCAGTCCCCCGTGGAAACTCGGGGCGACCCCCAATCCCGATGTCATGAACAGCTACAAATGGGAACTCTACGACCTGACCAAGGACTGGACCCAAAGCAAAAACCTTGCGGATGCCAACCCTGTGAAACTGAAGGAATTGCAGGATCTCTTCATCGTCGAAGCCGCGAAATATCAGGTCTTTCCTCTTGATAATTCACTGGCCGCGCGCATGGTGACGCCGCGTCCGAGCGCGACCGCTGGCCGGACCGAATTTACCTATTCGGGCATGCTCACCGGTATTCCCATGGGGGCTGCTCCAAGTCTCATCGCGGCTTCATACACAATCACGGCGGAGATCGACGTTCCCAAGGATGGAGCGCAGGGCGTACTGGCGACCCAGGGAGGACGTTTCGGGGGCTGGGGCTTCTATCTCTTGAAGGGCAAGCCGGTTTTCACATGGAACCTGCTCGATCTTCAGCGCATTCGCTGGGAGGATGCGGAGGCACTGGCGCCAGGCAAGCACGTTCTGGTCTTTGACTTCAAATACGACGGGCTTGGCTTTGGAACATTGGCGTTCAACTCCATGAGCGGCCTTGGCCGGGGCGGCACCGGAACGCTTACGGTCGATGGCAAGGCTGTGGCGACGCACAAGGTGGAACGGACGATCCCGGTGATCCTGCAATGGGATGAGACGTTCGATATCGGTGCAGATACAGGTACGCCCGTCGATGATAAAGATTATCAACTTCCTTTCGCATTCAATGGTGTTCTCGACAAGCTGATGATCAAGATCGATCGACCTCAATTGTCTGAGGCGGACAAGAAACGCCTCATTCAGGAAAGTCAGCGCAACAACCATATGAGCGAATGAACGATCCAGAGACAATCCTGAGGTTGTCTCAATATGTTTCAATCAGGGAGAATGGCAATGTCGAAAAATGTGCTGAAATTCGCAGGTCTGACATTGGCAATGGTTTTGACAATGGGTCTGAGCATAGATGTTCAGGCAGCACCCGCAAGTTATTCTCGTACGATCCAGGAAACATCGGTCTATGGCGACCTCGTCCTCAAAACCGTGACGCGTGCAGGCGTCACCCATCGTTCCTCCCGCAGGACAGCACGCCGAGTGGAGCGGCGTCACTCCTATTGACGCTTTTCAAGCATGGCGACGATCAGTCAAAGCCATGCGTGATGTTCGAGATTTGAATCACGAAATGAATTGCCCTGGAAAGTGGAGGCACTTTCCAGGGCAAAGTTCTTTGGTAGTGATGAAACTGATCATTCCGGCGGGATAAGACGGCGTCTTCTTAAGATTGTCTTTCCGCCGGAACCTGCTTTATCGCTGCATTTTCATCATCATGTCCATCGGCATCAGATTATGATTGAGATGGTCCATGATCCACACAGAACCGATAAACAACAGGAGAACAATCAGAATACCGAAAGCCAGCGCCATGACGTTGTTGGTATTCTCCGGACCGGTGGTGATGTGCACGAAGAACACGAGATGGACGCCCATCTGCGCGACCGCGAGCACGATCAGGGCGACCGGAATACTCGGACCCCAGACAAGGTGGGTTTTGGCGATGAAGAAGGATGTCGCGGTTAAAAGAACCGCGAGACCGAGGCCGGCGAGATAGGTTTTGATGCCTTCCGCGACATTGTGGCTGTAGGCCGAATCATCCCCCGGGGGCAATTCGTGTCCTTGATTCGGGTCAGTTGCATGGGCCGTGCTCATTTTACAGTCCCCATCAGATAGACGATTGTAAAGACCGCGACCCAGACAATATCGAGCGTGTGCCAGAACAGCCCGAAGCAGAGGAGGCGGCGCATGATGTTGGCGCGGAAGCCTTTGGCGAAGACCTGGGCCATCATCGTCAGGAGCCAGAGAATACCGACGGAAACATGTAATCCGTGGCAACCGACGAGGGTGAAGAAGGCCGACAGGAAGGCGCTGCGAGTCGGGCCGGCTCCATGTTCGATGAGCTCGGAGAATTCCTGAAGCTCAAGTCCAAGAAAGCCGAGGCCGAGCACGGCCGTCACCGCCATCGAGATATAAAACCAGCGCTTGTTGCCGGCATCGGCCGCGATGGCCGCCATGCCACAGGTGAAGCTCGATGCAAGCAGCAAAGCGGTTTCAAGAGCGATACGCGGCAGCTCGAATATTTCGGCGCCCGTCGGTCCGCCGTCGGTCTCGCCGACGAGGACAGCATAGGCGGCGAAAAACGCCGAGAACATGACGATATCGGTCAGCAGGAAAATCCAGAAACCGAAACCGGTTATGACGCGTTTGGGTGCCGGGCCCGCTGCGCTATCCGAATAGCCTTGCGGATGCGCATGACCGAGCCGGTGCGGATCAGCGGAACTGGGAGAGAAAGTCACCGCAGTCATGCGCTCTGCCTTTCTTCGATAGGATTGGTTTTCAAGTAGTCTTCAAGGGCGATGCCACGCGCACGCCGGTTTTCTGCATCGAGCGCTTCGACCGTCGCGGCGGGGATTTCATATTCATCGTGATCACGCCAGGCGAAGACGACGAAGGTCGCGAAGGCACCGAAGGCGCCAAGCCCCAACATCCACCAGATCTGCCAGATCAACGCGAAACCCATGATGCTCGAGAAGATGGCGCATACGAAGCCGGTAGCGGTGTTACGCGGCATTTCGATCGGTTGATAGGGAGGCCTGGGGATCAGAGCGCCTTGCGAACGCGCGGTCTGCTTGACGGTCCAATAGGCCTCTTCGCCGCTGACGTCCGGCATGAAGGCGAAATTGAAGACCGGAGGCGGCGACGCGATCGACCATTCGAGCGAACGTCCATCCCAGGGATCGCCGGTCACATCGCGCAGAGCCTCGCGGTTGCGGATGCTTACGACGATCTGGGCAACCTGGAAGCCGATGCCGGCAAGGATGATGAGAGCACCGATACCAGCGATGATGAGCCAGGGTTGCCAGGCTGCGACATCATAGTGCTGCATGCGCCGCGTCATACCAAGGAAGCCGAGGATATAGAGCGGCGTGAAGGCGACATAATAGCCGATGAACCAGCACCAGAACGCTTTCTTGCCGAGCTCTTCATCAAGCTTGAAGCCGAACGCTTTGGGGAACCAATAAGTATAGCCCGCAAAGAGACCGAACACCACGCCGCCGATGATGACATTGTGGAAGTGGGCGATGAGGAACAGGCTGTTGTGCAGCACGAAATCGGCCGGCGGCACCGCCATCAACACGCCGGTCATACCGCCGACGATGAAGGTGATGATAAAGCCGACGGACCACAGCATAGGTGTCTCGAACCGGATGCGGCCACCATACATGGTGAACAGCCAGTTGTAGATTTTGACACCTGTCGGCACGGCGATGATCATTGTCGCAATACCGAAGACGGCGTTGACATCAGGCCCAGCGCCCATGGTGAAGAAGTGATGCAGCCAGACCATGAAGGACAGGATGCAGATGCCCATGGTGGCGGCGACCATCGAGCGATAGCCAAACAGCGGCTTGCCCGAGAAAGTCGAGACCACTTCCGAAAACACGCCGAAAGCAGGCAGGATCAGAATATAGACTTCCGGATGACCCCATGCCCAGATGAGGTTGATGAACATCATCGCATTGCCGCCGCCATCATTCGTGAAGAAATGAAAGCCCAGATAGCGATCGAGCGTCAGCATGACGAGCGTGGCGGTCAGGATCGGGAAGGCGGCGATGATCAGAAGGTTCGAGGCGAGCGCAGTCCAGCAGAACACAGGCATGCGCAGATAGGTCATGCCATAGGTACGTACCTTCAAGATCGTCGTCACGAGATTGATGCCGGATGTCAGCGTGCCGACACCTGCGATCTGCAATGCCCAGAGATAATAATCGACGCCGACGCCGGGTGAATAGGCCGCTTCTGAAAGCGGCGGATAGGCGAGCCATCCAGTGCGGGCGAATTCGCCGACGAAGAGCGACAGATTGATCAGCAACGCGCCGGTGGCGGTAAGCCAGAAGCCGACCGAGTTGATTGTGGGGAAAGCAACGTCGCGCACGCCGAGCTGGAGCGGAACGACGAAATTCATCAGACCGGTCACAAATGGCATGGCGACGAAGAAGATCATGATCGTCCCATGCGCCGTGAAGATCTGGTCGTAATGCTCCGGTGGTAGATAGCCTGGGGCATTAAAGGCGAACGCCTGTTGCGCACGCATCATCAGAGCGTCGGCAAAGCCGCGCAACAGCATGATCGAGGCAAGGAGGACATACATGACGCCGATCCGCTTGTGATCGACGCTGGTGATCCATTCCCGCCAGATGTAGGGAAGATATCCCTTGACGAGAACCCAAAGCAGCACCGCGCCAACGATAAGGCCGACGATCGCCGAAGTGACGAGGGGGATGGGCTGGTCGAAAGGAATAGCAGCCCAGGTGAGCTTGCCGAACATGTCAGCCTCCGTTGCTTGAAGAGACGGAAGGAGTGGAACTTGCGCTTTCCGGCTGCGGGCCAGGGCCCGGCGGAATTTTGTGCCGGACGATCGCGTCGAACAATCCGGGATCCGCAAGCGTGAAGGTTTTGGGTGCCACGGGGCTCGATTGACGGGCGAGTTCCTCGTATGCGGCCCTATCGAGCCGTTCCGGCGCAGTCTGTGCCTTGGCGAGCCAAGCCTGGAACTGTTCCTTGGAAACCGCATTCACCTTGAAGCTCATGTCGGAGAAGCCGGCGCCGCTATAATGTGCGCCAAGACCGTGGAAGGTCCCTTCGCTCGAAGCCATGAGATTGAGGGGCGATTGCATGCCGCTCATCGCGTAGATCATCGTTCCGAGCTGGGGAACGAAGAAGACGTTCATGACGCTTGACGATGTCAGTGACATACGGAGCGGTACATTGACCGGCACCGTCAATTCATTGACCGTCGCTACATGTCCGTCAGGATAGATGAACAGCCATTTCCAATCGAGCGCCACGACCTGTATGTCGAGTGGTTGCTCAGTGCTCTCGATGGGCTTTGCCGGATCGAGATCGTGCGAACCGATCCAGGCGACACCTCCGAGCAGGAGGATGACGAGGATGGGAATGCTCCAGACCACCAGTTCGACGGCGCCTGAATGGGCGAAGTCCGGCCGGTAGGTTGCGCGTGTATTCGACGCGCGATACCACCAGGCAAAGCCGACGGTGGCAATCATCGTCGGGATGACGATGGCGAGCATGATCGCGATTGAATCGATCAGAATGGTCTTGTTGGCTTCGGCAATAGGTCCCTGCGGATCGAGAATGCCTTTGCTGCAGGCCGAAAGACCAAGCAGACTCATGGCCGCAGTCGCCATGGCGAGCTTCCGCCATGAGGGATATTTGTATGAAGCGGAACGTGTGTCGTTCCGGGAGCAGAGATGTGCTGGCTTTGGCATGATCATTCCCAGCGTGGGGTTCCAGCCCTTGGGGCCGATGGAGTCATAAAGTGGCGCATTCATTCTCAGCGTGATGCTGGAGTGTTGTTCATTTTCTTTCGGTTTGGGGGGTGGAAATCCGGACATATCGGTATCGATAGTCGGAGGTGTGACGATAGGTGCAATAATTATTCTCGCCACGCCAATAGGGGATGGCGCGGTGTCAGGAAAGACCCATGATCATCACATTTGGCGGCGGAATGACGCAAGCGGTGTTACAAAAGGACGCAGCTCGTGCTCATGATCCACGACGAAAAACGCGGTCGTCCGGTTTGGAATCGACTGCGCAGCGGAAATTAAAATAGATTAAAATCATTGGCTTATAGGTTTTATGCGCCGAGATTTGTGGCTCATGCCAAAGATGGTGCGCGTTGAACAATCTCCGCCGGCAAGCGCGATGCCTGCGACAAGATGTCTGTGCCAACATGCTCACTTTAGCGCGCCGGGCGCCGAGCGGCTGGAGCATTGTTTTGTCTCCAAGCCGCCAATTTAAAAGAAATTTGAATGTCCTTGGCCAATTTTGATGATGCCTCGATTCAATCTGAACCAAGGATTTTTATTGTGTCGCTTATGCGACTTCGCGGAGATCTTTGCGGAGAACCTTGCCGAGCGGCGATTTCGGCAGGGCATCGACGAAGACGACATGGCGCGGTGTCTTGTAGCCCGCAAGTTCGCGGCGGCACCAATCACGGATTGCCTCGACCGTCAGATCCGGGTCAGAGCGAACGACAAAGACTTTCGGCACTTCGCCGGCGATCGGGTCTGGTACGCCGACCGCACAACATTCCACGACACCCGGACATTTCGACAGAACAGCCTCGATCTCACTCGGATATACATTGAAGCCAGAAACGAGAATCATGTCCTTGAGGCGATCAATGAGTGTGACATAGCCTTCCTCGTCGATGGTGGCGATATCACCTGTATGCAGCCAGCCTCCGCGCAAGGCGACGGCGGTTTCCTGTTTCTGTCGCCAATAGCCCTGCATCACCTGGGGGCCGCGCACGACGAGTTCTCCCATCATGTCACGTGGCACCTCTTTATCTTCCGCGTCGACGCAGCGGATTTCCGTTCCCGGAACGACGATGCCAATCGATCCGGGCTTCGGACGCAGCACGGGATTGAAAGTGACGACCGGCGAAGCCTCCGTGAGGCCATAGCCTTCGATCACCGGACTGCCGACGCTGGCCTCCCATTTTTGCGCGACCTCCTTCTGCAAGGAGGTGCCGCCAGCCCAGGAAAGCCGCAATGTCGGCGGCGGTGCGTCGCGAAACCAGCCATCTCGCAAAAGCCCTTGAAAAAGTGGATTGACGCCGGTCATCAGAGTGATCGGCATATGTTTGAAAGCGGGACGCAGATTGCTGAGCGGGCGTGGATTGGGAATGAGAATATTGCGGCCGCCGACGGAAAACAGACCGAGAAAATTCACGGTAAAGGCGAAGATGTGATAGAGCGGCAGAGCGGTCAGCATCACGTCGTTCTCATTGACGTCATGCGCCGCCGAGCTCATGAATTGCACGATATTCATCAGCAAATTGCGATGGCTGAGCATGGCGCCCTTGCTGACGCCTGTCGTGCCGCCTGTATATTGCAGACAGGCGATCGATTCCGACGACAGATCCTTCATATACAGGCTGACATCGCTTCCGGCGGAGATGAGCCCGGCACCATCGCGCAGCACGGAGACGAAACTGAGAGCGGCGAAATCGTGCCGTGGAATCTCCCGGCGTATATGTTTCTGCATGAACGCGACCAGCATTTTCCGGTGCCATGGGAAACATTCGGCGACGGATGCCAGGACGACGACGGGCCGGGCGGAGTTTGCGAGTGCGGTGGCGACCCGGTCAGCGATCATATCGAGGACCACGATGACCGCTGGTTGCGCGTCCGAGAGGACATGAGCAATTTCTGTGGATGTGTAAAGCGGATTGATGTTGACGAGAACACAGCCGGCCTTGAACGTGCCGAACGCCACAATCGGATAGGTGAGCGAATTGGGCATGATGATGGCGATGCGTTCGCCGGGAGGAAGACAAAGTTCATTGCGCAAATAGGCAGCGAAAGCGTTAGCGTGTCTCTCGATCTCGGCAAACGTCAGGGAGCCGTTCATGCCGTTTGGCAGCACCGTGGTAAAGGCGCAAGAGTTGCCGCGCCGGCTGGCGAGATCCGACGCCATATCGCCGAGGAAGCGATAGGGCATTTTGATCTGCGGTACGCCCGGCACAGCTTCCCCTGGCGGATGATCGGCAGCATCCTGTCCGCCCGTTGCGCCGCCGCCGCTTGTTGAAGTGGCTGGCATATCCATTCATTCCTCCTTAACGCGAGAGCCGGTTTGGCTATCGCCGTACGGCTCCACTGAAAAATGAGAGTGTTTTCAGTGCTTTTGGATCGCATGGCGATTCGACGTGACCTGAAAAGACTCCAGGCGGCTTTCACGACCGGCGCTTCTTCCCACCTGTATCTTGTCTTTGCGTGGGAAAGCCCACGAGAAACTTTTATCGTGCTTCATCCGCTTTTCAGATGAATGAAGTTTTTCTATATCTTTCTTAGAAAAGGGGTGATTCCGAATTTTGGGTCATCATGATCTTTAACCCATGACGAAAACCATACGCGAGGACAAGGCCTTGGCCGTATCGACACAGAAGAGGATCAACTGGCTGCATGTTTCGACCCTCGTTGCTGTTGCGATTCTCGTCGGGACGGAGATGGTCGGAGCCTCCTGGGCTGCGGGCTGGGCGCTCGGCGGCCTGCTGCAACTCGATCCGATGATCAGCCGTGCGATCGAAATTCTGTTCGCGGCCTGTGGTTTCGTGCTGCTTTATTATTTTATGCGCACCGCCATCCGGAACGAACCGATTTCCGATTGACCGCAAGAGGGACGCTTCGGCGACCAAGGCGGATTTCTCCCACGGTTGCTACTCGTCTTGCCTTGAACGAGGCACGGGCCACGGGCTGTAAATATCAGATTCATTCATTTTAGGGCGTGTATTATTTTTCGCCCTCGTTCAGATGTTTCCGGGACGGTGGGATTAGAAAAGCGAGCATCTTCATCGTTTGTCTATGATGATTGTTCTCAACGTTTGATTTTATGTCTTTTTTGCAACGCATGGGGTGGCCATGGCTTGGTTCTCTCTTGCGTCTTCATCATTTGTGACGGTTTATCTCATTGGGGGCATGTGTTCCGTGTCCGGTATGACATCGAGATGAGTGATTGTTGTTCTCCTTTACCGGGTGCCGGTGTCCGCTGGCATCGTCGGGCGATGCTGCAATTCCTGGGGACGCTGGGAGCCATAGCCCTGGGAGGTCGAGAAGCGGCGGCTGAAACTCAGCAGGGTTTGCACTTCGGCGCTCCCGAACCCTTTTCCTTTGAACTTCTGAAAGAGAGGGCGCGGTCTCACGCTGCGCTGCCCTATATTCCGCCTCCGGAACCCTCGCCGGATATCGTGCGCCAACTCGATTACGAGGTTTTGGGTAAAATCCGCTTCAACATGGATTATGCGCTTTTTGCCAACGGGCCGGAGCGCTTTCCGATCAGTTTCTTTCCGCTTGGCACCTTCTTCCGCAAATCGGTCGGCATGCATGTCGTCTCCGGCGGCATGGCACGCGAAATCCTCTACAATTCTTCCTATTTCCACATGCCCGCGGATTCGCCCGCACGTCGTTTGCCGGAGGGAGCCGGTTTTGCCGGGCTGCGTATTCAGGAGCCAAGGGATGGCGCGCTGGACTGGCGCCGCAATGATTGGATTGCCTTTCTCGGTGCTTCTTATTTCCGGGCGATTGGCTCGCTGCATCAATATGGGCTGTCGGCGCGTGCGGTAGCTCTCGATGTCGCGGTTGAAGGGAAGGCTGAGGAATTTCCGGATTTCACCCATTTCTTCATCGAGCAGAATGACGCCCATGACAACGTGACGATTTATGCACTTCTGGAGAGCGTGTCGCTCGCAGGCGCCTGTCGTTTCGTGCTGAGGCGTGAGGCGGGTGTTACGATGGAGATCGAGCAGGCGCTTTATATTCGTGCGCCGGTACGCCGGTTCGGCCTCGCGCCTTTGACGTCGATGTTCTGGTTTTCTGAAACGGTAAAACCAATGGCGGTGGATTGGCGCCCCGAGGTGCATGATTCCGACGGCCTTGCGCTCCATACGAGTTCGGGTGAACGGATCTGGCGTCCGTTGAATGATCCTCCGCGTACGATCGTGTCTTCCTTCGCGGATGAAAATCCGCGTGGCTTCGGCCTGTTGCAGAGGGATCGTCGCTTCGATCATTATCTCGACGGCGTCGCTTACGACCGTCGGCCAAGCCTTTGGGTCGAGCCTGTCGGTGGCTGGGGCAAGGGCAGTGTGCAGCTTGTCGAAATTCCGACGAATGATGAAATCCACGATAATATTGTAGCGATGTGGGTGCCGGATCGTGCGATCGGGGCCGGCGAGGAGATCTCGCTCGCCTACCGTCTCTATTGGCAGGCAGACGAGCCTTTTCCGACCACGCTCGCACGCTGCGTCGCGACACGTCTCGGCAATGGCGGCGAGCCGGGACGGCCAAGGCCTGCGGGCAGGCGTAAATTCGTGGTCGAATTTCTGGGCGGCCCATTGGCGGATTTGGCCTCTGGAGAAAAACCCGAGGCGGTGCTGTGGGCATCACGCGGCAGCTTTTCCTACATATTCACAGAAGCCGTGCCGGATGATGTTGTGGGGCATTGGCGGGCGCAATTCGATTTCACCGACAGCGCGGCATCAGAAACCAAGGACCCCGTCGAGATGCGCCTCACTCTCAAAGCGGGAGAGAAAACCTTAAGCGAGACCTGGGCATTTCAATATCATCCCTTTTGACGAAAACAGGATTCACTGCGCGTCACGGACCGGATGAATAGAAAATGTTCGAAGGGATAAAATTCAGAAGCGTTTTGACCTGATGATGGGAAAAGGCGTTCGGCGGCTGATTTATGCCGACTTTTTGGGCGATTACTGCCGGGATTTAAATTTCCGTTGTGAAGCCCTGCGAAACCTGACACGCGGCCGTTTAGCGACGTGACCTGACCAATGGGACCCGGTGAATGAAATTTCGAGCGGTCCGGCGGCAAGGGGACTCCCTTGATTCGCAATTATCGTCTCCCTTTTCGCGCGAACGGATACTTGCTTTGTCGCGCGAGCGATGGACTTTTATAATGCCTCGGTAACAGCAGACAGGAAGTGCTTTTACTTGCGAATGAAGTGATGCGTTTTGCACTGCAAGATTTTCAACTTTTTGAGAGCTTGACAGCAAGCCGTAAAGAAACCACGCTCCGCCCATTCTTCTAAATATTGGTCCCAATGCGAAGCTATCTCGATTTTGAAAAGCCGGTCGCGGAACTTGAAGCCAAGATCGAGGAATTGCGCACGCTCAACGCCCAGGGCGATATGCCGGCGATTGGCGAAGAGTTGAGCAAACTCGAAGCAAAGGCGGAAAAGGCTCTCTCCGACCTTTATGCCGGGCTTACCCCCTGGCAGAAAACGCAAGTCGCTCGGCATCCGCAGCGGCCGCATTTCGTGGATTACGTTCAAGGTTTCATCAGCGATTTCACGCCGCTCGCGGGCGACCGGAAATTCGGCGACGATAATGCGATCATCGGCGGGTTCGGCTGGTTCGAGGATCAGCCGATTTGTGTGATCGGACAGGAAAAAGGGTCCGATACCGAAAGTCGCATCCGACATAATTTCGGTCTGGCGCGGCCGGAAGGTTATCGCAAGGCCGTGCGCCTGATGGAACTTGCCGATCGTTTCGGCATGCCGGTGCTCTCGCTGGTCGATACAGCGGGCGCCTTTCCCGGTGTGGATGCTGAGGAACGCGGCCAGGCCGAAGCAATTGCCCGGGGCACCGAAGCTTGTCTCGCACTTGGCGTGCCGAATGTCGCGGTCATTTTGGGCGAAGGTGGCTCGGGTGGCGCGATTGCGATCGCCGCCGCCAATCGTGTCCTGATGCTGGAAAATGCGATCTATACCGTGGCGTCTCCTGAAGCCTCCGCGTCGATTCTCTGGCGTGATGCGGGGCGGGCGCAGGATGCCGCCACAAATATGAAGATCACTGCCCAGGATCTGCTCAAATTCGGCATTATCGATGCGATCATAGGCGAGCCGCTCGGCGGTGCTCATCGCGATTGCGCGGCGACCATTGCCGCCGTAAAAGGAGCGGTCAGCGAGGCCCTTGCGGCGCTGCGTGATTATACTCCTGACGAGGCCCGCCGCGCGCGGCGGGAAAAATTCCTCGCCATGGGGCGCAAGTTGTGACGGTCACAAGCTGTGATGGTCTCAAGGGTAAAAATAGAACGGCCGCCCCTATGGGCCGTGGGAGAGGCCGTCTGCGTCAGCAAGCCTGACGCAGAGTAAACCTCTTCTCAAGGAAGGGGGCGTTAGGATCATCGTCCTTTGGTGGTCATACCACCGGCCTGACGCGGGCAACGCGGGCCGGGTTTCGTGCTGGCCATCAGAGCGGAGGTCTTCCCATCATTTCGGGCCCGAGGAAGGCCGGTCAATGAGTGTATCGCCGATGCGTTTCAAAGCCGTTTTCCTATCCCGCCCTCTGCCTCTCGCGAATCGCCTTCCCTTGAGGATGTTTCTATCGCGAGATTTTTCCTTGAAAGATCTCATGCCTGCTCGTCTCCCATTGGCTTCGGGGCGGCGCAGCCGTTTGCTTGGTCACCTGCGTGGCAATCAGGCGGCCCTTGCTTTTCTCGGGCTCGCCGCTTCGCTCCTCGCGGGATGCGATAGTCCGACGACTCCAGGCGCCTTCACCAATACGCGGGCCTATGCTCCGCTCTCCCAACGCATGAGGGTGTTTCTCTCGGAGGCGGGCACGTCGCCATCGGCGCCGATCCTGATTCGCTCCTACAAGAAGGAAGCCGAGCTCGAAATCTGGAAGATGAACGGCTCCGGGCGTTATGTTCATCTGAAGACCTATCCAATGTGCCGCTGGTCGGGGCAACTCGGTCCCAAGGTGCGGGAAGGTGACCGCCAGGTGCCGGAAGGTTTCTACGCAATTACGCCGGCGCAGATGCATCCGAATTCGCATTATTATCTGTCGTTCGACGTCGGTTATCCCAACACATTCGATCGCGCCTGGGGCCGCAGCGGCGGCTCCATTATGGTGCATGGCGTCTGTTCCTCGGCTGGCTGTTTCTCCATGACGGATGAACAGATCCAGGAAATCTACGCCCTGGTCCGTGAGGCCTTTGCCGGGGGGCAGCGCGCCATCCAGATGCAATCCTATCCCTTCCATATGACGGCGCAGAATCTCGCCAAATACAGGCTCGATCCGAATATCGCGTTCTGGCGTCAGTTGAAGGAAGGTTCGGATCATTTCGATATCACCCGCCAGGAGGTGATCGTCGGTGTCTGCGATAGGCATTACGTCTTCAATGCCTTGCCGACGACCGGGAGTTTTGATCCGGTAGGCCCCTGTCCGCCCTTGCGGCGTAATCCTGAAGAAGAGACTGCGGTCGAGGCCCGTTCCAAGCATGATGAGGAAAAAATCCTCGATTATGCGGCTCATGGCGTGAAACCGGTTCATACAGTTTATGCCGACGGCGGCCAGCATCCAAGCTTCTCCTCGCGGCGGGGTGAGGTCAGCCGGCCGGAAGCGCTCGCGCAGGCGCCGGTGGATTATGACGTGGATGAAGGCAAGGCCACCCTCAAAGCAGAATCCAAGACTAAAAAAGGCAAGGTGACGCCCGTCCTGGCAGCTCATGTCGAGGCGCCGGCTCAAGGAGCTCAAGGCATCGCGTCCGCGCAGGTGGGGCCAGCATCGGGTCTGGGGGCACGATCTGGCGCGCAGACGGGAGCAATCGTCGGGACCGCACAGGTCGCGCCTGCCCAGGCAACAGGCCAGGAAACCAACCGAGAAACGCACCAAGAAACGAACCAGGCATCTGCTACACCGGCCACACAGGCGGCAAGCAATTCGTTTTTCAGCTTTGGCGGGTTGTTTGGCGGAAAAGCGGCTGAACCCGCGCCGCCCGCCAATGCGGCGCAGCCGATTGTCGCGGCGACGGCAGCGGCTCCGGTTGGAGCAACGACCCAATCCGCGCTGCCACAATCGGCGCCCTCGCAAACAGCGACCTCTCAAGTGGCGGCTGGAACCCCGGCGAATGTGGCCAAAGTGTTGCCGCCGACGGGCAGGCCGCAGCCTCATGCTGGACCGCAAAGCACCGTGGCCCCCCACAGGCCGGCGTTACCAGTGACGTCGGATGTCACTGCGTCGATAAAATCTGCGCCTTCCGCCAAAGCGCTGCCGGCCAAGAAACCGGATGAAGGAAAGCCTGCCGCGCCTCGGGACGGGGGTACCGCACAGAAAAGCGGGTTGGTTACCCCGACTAAAGGGATGGTGGCCCCGCAGGGCTTGCAGCCCGCCGCCGCGACCCTAGCCGTGGCGGACCATTGAGCGCGAGGATATTGATAATATGAAGTCGCAATGAGAAGGACTCATTGTGATTTCTCCGCGATGGCTTCCCGCTGGATCTCATTGATTCCGACAGGTTGGGGATCAATGAGACACAATATAAGACTCCGAAACTTCCGCAGGTTCTGAGCCTCTCACCGATCTTTGCCTCTCCGAGGACGGACGTGCGGTGCAAGAACGCCACGCACGCCGGTTTCGCCCTGACCGGGTGGGGGAGGAGCTCCCCTATTTCCTTCCCTTAGCTACGCTCGATCTCTGATGCGGCGCGATCGAGCGCTGCCGTTATCGTGCTGATCGCTTCGGCAGAAAGCGGTCCCTTGCTCAGGCGCACCTGAAGTGCCGCACGCATATTCCCCATAGCGCGCAAAACCTCTGGCGCCGGAACGCCGCCGAATGCCGCGCGGGCTTCGCCGAGCCGCGTCCGAACCGCCGCCAGCGTTGCCGCATTGGCATCAAGTTCGGCACGCCCTGCCTCGGTGAGGCTGTAGAGCTTTTTTGCCCCCTGCGTTTCGCTGGCGATGAGGCCGGTTTCCTCCAGCAGGGTCAGCGTCGGATAGACCACGCCGGGGCTTGGGCTGTAATGTCCGTCGAGCGCTTCCTCAATGGCCTTGATGATATCGTAGCCATGGCGTGGCTGCGCGGCGATGAGGTCGAGCGTCAGCCATTTGAGATCGCCTTGCTCGAATGGGCGCCGTGATGGGCCACGCCGATGGCGGAAGCCGCGCTCAGGATAGTCCTGCCCATTGCGGACAGGGGCGAATTCATCGCCTTCCCATCCCATTCTGCGCCCAAAACCGCGACCCTGGCCGCGATGTCCGCCAAACCCATGGCCCCCTTCGGCAGGTCCGCTCGGGCCACCGAAATCCGGGCCGTGCCGCCGACCACCATGTCGTGGCTGATCCCTGTCATCGGCCATTTCCGTTCTCCATTCTCTGAAATCTCTCCGTCCATATTCCTGGCCTCGTCCTTCCCCAGATCCTTGGCCATCCCGCCGGCCTCTGGGTTCACCGTCCCGGAAGTCACGTCCATGGTGCCTTCCGACCCTGCCAAACCCGAAGCGGCCTTCGGTAAAATCTTCATCGCGCGAATGCTCGAAGGGGATAGGTGTAGAAAATCGCATATTTCGTCCTTTCTTAGATATATCGATAACGACGATATAGCGAACCTTTTTTCGAAATTCAAGTTAGATATATCTAAAATATAATTGATGAGTGGCGCGGCCGCTATAAGAGGGAAACCCTGCCACAAGTACTGGCGTGGTGAAGGGCAATGTCGCGAGAAAGGCGCAAGGCCTACGCAAGGCCGTGCGGCTTATAATGGCCGGACTTTCAAGGAAATAACGGGACGGTCGGATGAACGCATGATGCTCCGACCGACGTTAATGGTGCGGCGGGCGAAAAGAGCGAAGGATTTGGCCCGATGCCATGATGATGCTGGTGGCGAAGGGACGGGCGCGCCGATTGCGGAAACCTCCTGAGGTTTCCGCATCACGTGGTGGGTCTTCGGTTTGAAGGAGGGTTCTCAGGAGGATTCGGAGATTGTGCCTGGCGATCTGGCGCGACTGGGGCGATCAATCCGCCGGAAAGCGCGGACTCTCAGTCTAAGGAGACAAAATCCGTTTCAGAAGCGACGTGTGAACCGAGCGAGCGTGCGAGCTTTCGGTTCCGTCGCTGCGCTTACGCTGGAGGCACCGAGAGTATTCATAATCATGCATCCCCGGCAGATTTGCGATGCCGGGGACGCACGCGGTTTCGTGTCGAACTCCTGTTCTCTCCATGCTTGAAGTGTTTTCCAATGACATTGAAACGCCTTGCGGTTTCATTGCTTGGAAAAGGCAGGATATTTCGGGTGGAGCATTTTTGGATATATCCGAAACGCTCTGATCATTCGGCCGCCAGCGGCAAATCCTCGGGCAGGCCTCGTCCAGACCGGACCAGAAAGCGAAGACATTGCTGCTCGCGATCGTAGCCAAGCAACATTCCCAGCATGAAATCCTCTTCCACCGAGAGTGTGTTGAGCGGACGCGTCACGAAGGACCGCGCAACGGCGACGAAGGCGGGCCGCCCGAAGAAGAGATTTACCTTGCCCGGATTCACCTCCTGAACGAAGTGGGGAATGCCCTGGGCTTCGAGCTTGGCCAGCACGAACGCGAGTTCTGGCCGGGTGATCGTCATCAGAAACAGGGAACGGACGCCCCGGCTATATTCATAGATATGATGGTGAAAGAGCCGCAGGATCGGCAGCGCATCGGGAGATCGGCTGGTTGCGGGAGAAAGTGGCCATTGAGCCTCCTCGATCAGAGCAATTGGCTCAGCCATGCGGTCACTCTCTTTTCGGTCATGCTGGATTGTGTGTCGAGGTCGAGGGCGAGGCCCACGAATTTGCCGTCCCGCTCGGCGGTCGAGCCGACATAATCGTAGCCCGAGGTTTCCGTAAAGCCGATTACTTTGGCGCCAAGTTCCAAGACCTCGTCGTAGAGAATGCCTATCGCATCCACAAAGGAAGTTGGATAGGTCGTCTGGTCACCCGTGCCGAACAGAGCGACTTTCTTCCCCTTGAGATTGGCGTTGCGCAGTTTGTCGATATTGTCTTCCCAGTCCGATTGCAGGGTACCATCGCCATAGGTGGGCGAACCCAAAATCAGGAGCTGGCAATTTTCGAAATCCGCTGTCGTTGCATCCTTGATGTCGACTGACCGCCCGCTGCATTTCTTTGAAATTCTCTTCGCGACGCCCATCGTCGCGCCGCCATCGGAACCGAAGATAATTGTGACACTCATGTCCTCACCATTTGCTGTTTTTGAATCAGTCTAAGTCAACGGATATGTCGTGAATACGAATATACTGATGATATTCGCTTCTGAGTCTTATTAACTCTTCGATGATTTGAATGTATGTGAGGAATAGTCTCTTGTAAATACGTTTTATTTTTGAACCAATACAATAAACAATATTTGTATTAGACTTATTATAATAACAAGCACCGCTTCTGTATTTTGTATTTAAATAAATCGAAATAGGATGTGCATATCGCGGCTCATGCCAATGGGCGATGAGGGTGACTTATCACTTGGCTCTCCCCACGACAGTAGGGTGGCGGCTTTCCTCCGAACAGCATGAATCATCACAAGCCATGATCCGTGCGATTCGGTCTCAATGTCATTGGATCTGGAATGGGCCTCGGCAACAAGAGGAGAGCCTGATGTCAGCGAAAACCGTTCATCGGAACCATCGCGAAAGCGACCTCTATCCATCTGTTTCGAATGGTGGAGCAGGATGGTGCTTGGTGAAGGCGCGGCCGTCTTCTGTGGCGAATTGTTGGATATCGGCCGAGGTGTAAGCTGTACCCTCTTGCGGAAACAATGATGTTCCAGTGTGAGCGCGATGTATCGAGCAGCGTTGAGGTGGTGCATTGGACGAGCTTCTGAGAAGCTTGCGTTCCCGTTGCAAATGTCAGCGGCTACGCCTTCGGGTGCTTGGGAGGTTTCGCATCCGGATGGGCGAGAAGGAACGTGAGCAAAGATTTGCATGTGCTCCGATTTTGATCCGTATGCCCGGCGAAAGCCTGTGAAATTCAGGCAATTTCATCGAAATGGACTTGCCTCAAAGCGTGTTTTACATATAAATATATCTTTATATCGTAGCTTTTCCGTCGAAATGATATGGGTGAATGATCCGCAAGGTACGGAAAAGGTTGTTAATTTAGGTTGATGCCGGTCGAAGCTATTCGAGCGGCCCTCAGATCCGCATCGAGGGTGCGGTCCATTGGGAGAGGATTTTGCGTTCAGCCGAACGGCTTTCTTTTGAGTCGATGCTGTCCGCCCTGTCGGCGGCGGGCGAGGCGACGCGCCTGCGGCTCATGGTGCTTTTGGCTGAAGCCGAGTTGACCGTTAGTGAACTCGTCATCATTCTCGGCCAATCGCAGCCGCGCATATCCCGCCATCTGAAATTGCTTCTCGAAGCCGGTCTCGTCGAGCGCCATCGGGAAGGGGCCTGGGCCTTTTTCCTGATTGCTCAGAGTGGCCCGCTGGCGACTTTCGTGCGCGATATGATCGCCCGCATCATGCCCAATGATCCCGTCTTTTCCGCTGATCGCGCCCGCCTGGTGGAAGTGCGCCGGCAGCGGGCGGAACAGGCGGCGCGCTATTTTGAGGCGCAAGCCCAGAACTGGGATGAAGTGCGCGCCATGCATGTGCCGGAGGAGCGCGTCGAAGCGGCGATCCGCGAGATTGTCGGACCCGCGCCAGTCGACACATTGCTGGATCTCGGCACTGGTACTGGGCGCATGCTGGAATTGCTCGCGCCCATCGCGGGCCGCGCCGTCGGCGTTGATCAATCGCCGCAAATGCTTGGGCTCGCTCGTGTCCGGCTGGAGCGCGCGGGTTTACGCAATGTGCAGTTGCGGCAAGGTGATCTTTATGCGCTCCCCGTCGAGGCGGGATTTTACGATCTCGTCGTCATGCATCAGGTCCTGCATTATCTCGATGATCCCACGCGTGCCTTGCGCGAGGCTGGCCGCGCCCTGCGGGCTGATGGGCGTTTGCTCATTGTGGATTTCGCGCCGCATGAGGAGGAATCCTTGCGCATGGTCCATGCGCATCGCCGGCTGGGCTTTGCCGGAGAGGAAATCTCGGCCTGTATGGAGCAGGCTGGCCTTGCCTGTATAGCCCGGCGTGATCTCGTCCCGCGACCCGATGAAGGCGGTAAACTGACCGTTTCGCTGTGGCTCGGCCAGCCCGCTTCCGCCCATCCCGGTGCGGATACAGGCTCCACCGTATCGCCCGCCGAAGAAAGAGTATGAACGTAACGCCATGAGCGAAAAGAGGCTGCTGGAAATGAACGAGGCTGGCAGAAGCGAGGGGGGCATCCGCGCGAGCCGCTCCCCCTGCGGGGACATCAATGTGTCCTTCGAGTTCTTTCCACCGAAAACCGAGGCGATGGAGACAACCCTTTGGGAGTCGGTCAATCGTCTTGCGCCTTTGAACCCGCATTTCGTCTCGGTGACTTACGGGGCTGGAGGTTCGACGCGCGAACGGACCCATGCGACCGTCGCGCGGATCGTCAGGGAAACCAATATCAAGCCCGCCGCCCATCTCACCTGCGTCGCAGCCAGCCGTGGTGAGGTTGATGGTGTCGCGCAAGCCTATTGGGATGCCGGAGTTCGTCATATCGTCGCCTTGCGGGGTGATCCGCTGGATGGGATCGGAGCGCGGTTCCAGCCGCATCCGCAAGGCTATGCGCATTCGACCGATCTCGTGGCCGGCCTGCGAAAGATCGCCGATTTCGAGATTTCCGTTTCCGCCTATCCCGAAAAGCATCCCGAAAGCGCCTCGCTCGAGGCCGACCTTGACGTTTTGCAAGCGAAGATCGATGCCGGAGCGACACGCGCGATCACCCAGTTTTTCTTCGAGAATGACCTTTATTTGCGTTATCTCGACAAAGTGCGCGCACGCGGTATCACGATCCCGATCGTGCCCGGCATCGTGCCGGTACAGAATTTCAAACAGACCGCCAGCTTCGCACAGAAAACTGGCGCTAGCATCCCGCCCTGGCTTGCCGAGCGTTTCGAGGGGCTTGATGATGATCCGCAGACACGCCGCCTGATTGCGGCGACGGTGGCCGCCGAACAGGTGCTTGACCTCGTTGATCGCGGCGTCCGTGATTTCCATTTTTATACGATGAACCGGGCCGACCTTGTCTATGCGATCTGCCACCTTCTGGGGCTGCGGCCGAAAATCGAGAAAGAAGCTGCCTGAATGAGCCAGTCTGGTGTGAAGGGTCCCGAAACGGCGCGCGCCTTGCGGGAAGAAGCAGCAAAACGCATTCTTGTGCTTGATGGCGCCATGGGCACGATGATCCAGCGCCGCAAATTCACCGAGGCCGATTTTCGCGGCGAGCGTTTTGCCGACTGGCCGTCCGATCTGCGCGGCAACAATGATCTTCTGACTCTGACGCAACCCGAAGCGATCCTCGCCATCCATCGCGCCTATTTCGACGCGGGCGCGGATATTGTCGGGACGAATACGTTTAATTCGACGCGTATTTCCCAGGCCGATTACGGCATGGAGGATTTGGTTTTCGAATTGAACCGTGAATCGGCACAGCTCGCGCGCCGCGCGGCTGATGAGAGCGAGGCGAGGGATGGCCGCCGCCGTTTCGTCGCCGGTGCTCTGGGTCCGACCAATCGCACCGCCTCGATCTCGCCGGATGTCAACAATCCGGGTTTCCGCGCCGTGACTTTCGATGACCTGCGCGTGGCCTATGCCGAAGCCGCCGAAGCTCTGATCGAAGGCGGTGCCGATATTTTGATCGTCGAGACGATTTTCGACACATTGAATGCCAAGGCCGCGCTCGCCGCCATCGATGACGTCTATGAACGTATGGGCGTCTGTCTTCCGGTGATGATTTCCGGCACGATCACCGATCTTTCCGGCCGCACGCTCTCGGGTCAGACACCGACTGCCTTCTGGTATTCGCTACGCCATGCGCGACCGTTGACGATCGGTCTCAATTGCGCGCTCGGCGCGCGTGAGATGCGCGCCCATATTGCCGAATTATCACGCGTCGCGGATACATTGATCTGCGCCTATCCCAATGCCGGCCTGCCCAATGAATTCGGCCTTTACGACGAAAGCCCGGACTATATGGCCGCGCTCGTCGGCGAATTCGCTGAAGCGGGTCTCGTCAATATCGTCGGCGGTTGCTGCGGCACGACGCCCGAGCATATCCATGCCATTGCCAAACGCATTGCCGGCATTGCGCCGCGTAAAATCCCCGAGGTTGAGCCTCGGCTTCGGCTATCCGGGCTCGAACCCTTCACGCTCACGAGTGACATTCGTTTCGTCAATGTCGGCGAGCGTACCAATGTGACGGGTTCGGCCAAATTTCGCCGGCTGATCAAGGAAGGAAACACGTCCGAGGCGCTTGATGTCGCGCGTGATCAGGTGGTGATGGGCGCGCAGGTCATTGACGTGAACATGGACGAGGGCCTGCTCGATTCCGAAACCGTCATGCGGGATTTTCTCAATCTCGTCGCCGCGGAGCCTGATATTTCGCGTGTGCCGGTCATGGTCGATTCCTCGAAATTCGTGGTGATCGAGGCTGGTCTCAAATGTCTTCAGGGCAAGGGGATCGTCAATTCGATTTCCCTCAAGGAGGGCGAGGAAAATTTCATCCGCGCGGCGAAGCTCGTGCGCCGTTACGGCGCGGCGGTCGTCGTCATGGCCTTCGATGAGCAGGGGCAGGCGGATACGCGCGCGCGCAAGGTCGAGATCTGCTCGCGTGCCTACAGGATCCTCGTCGAGCAATGCGGTTTTCCGCCTGAGGACATCATCTTCGATCCCAATATTTTCGCGGTGGCGACGGGTATCGAGGACCATAATAATTACGGCGTTGATTTCATCGAGGCGACGCGCGAGATCCGCACGACTTTCCCGCTCGTGCATATTTCCGGCGGTGTTTCCAACCTGTCCTTCTCGTTTCGCGGCAACGAGCCGGTGCGCGAGGCCATGCATTCGGTGTTTCTGTATCATGCCATAGCTGCCGGCATGGATATGGGGATTGTCAATGCGGGCCAGCTCGCCGTCTATGAGGAACTCGACCCGCAATTGCGCGAGGCCTGCGAGGATGTCGTTCTCAACCGGCGCCCCGATGCGACGGAAAGGCTGCTCGCGCTTGCCGAATCCTTCAAGGGTCAGGGGGGAGAGAAACAGGAAAAGAACCTCGCCTGGCGCGAGGCGCCGGTCGAGAAGCGGCTTGAACATGCGCTCGTCAATGGCATCACTGAATATATCGACCAGGATGTCGAGGAAGCACGGCTTGCCTGCACGCGCACGCTCGACGTGATCGAAGGCCCCTTGATGGCCGGCATGAATGTCGTCGGCGATCTGTTCGGTTCCGGCAAGATGTTTCTGCCGCAGGTGGTCAAATCCGCCCGCGTCATGAAAGCGGCTGTCGCTTATCTCATGCCGTTCATGGAGGCCGAAAAGGCCGCAGGCGGTGCCGGACGGTCGAGCGCCGGCAAGATCCTCATGGCCACGGTCAAGGGCGATGTCCATGACATCGGCAAGAATATCGTCGGTGTCGTGCTCGCCTGCAACAATTATGAAATCATCGATCTCGGCGTCATGGTGCCGGCGGCGAAAATCCTTGAGAACGCGCGCGCGGAACAGGTCGATTGCATCGGCCTTTCCGGGCTGATCACGCCTTCGCTCGATGAAATGTGTTTCGTCGCCGCCGAGCTTGAACGTGAGGGTTTCGATGTTCCCTTGCTGATCGGCGGCGCGACGACGAGCCGCGTGCATACGGCGGTCAAGATCCATCCGAATTATCAGCGTGGACAGGCGGTTTACGTCACGGACGCGAGCCGGGCGGTTGGAACCGTGCAATCGCTCCTCTCGGATCAAATGCGCGTGGCCTATATCGACAAGATCCGTGATGAATATCAGAAGGTTGCGGAGACACATCGACGCGCGGAGGCTGACAAGCAACGTGTGCCGCTTGAACGCGCGCGGCAGAACGCCTTCCAGGCGGATTGGGCGGGCTATGTGCCGCCGCGGCCGACTTTCACCGGCGCGCGGGTTTTCGGCAGCTATGACGTGGGAGAACTTGTTCCCTATATCGACTGGACACCGTTTTTCCAGACCTGGGAATTGCGCGGCCGTTATCCTGCGCTGTTAGAGGATGCGGAGCAGGGCGCGAGTGCGCGTCAATTATTCGAGGATGCGCAGGCCATGCTAAAGCGTATCGTCGAGGACCATTGGTTCGATCCCAAGGCGGTGATCGGCTTCTGGCCGGCCAATGCGGTTGGCGATGACATCAAGCTTTATACCGGGGAATCGCGCTCCGAGGAGCTCGCGACATTATTCACCCTGCGCCAGCAATTGTCCAAGCAGAATGGCAAGCCCAATCTGGCGTTGGCCGATTTCATTGCGCCGCGCGATTCCGGCAAAGCCGATTATATCGGCGGCTTTGTGGTAACGGCGGGTGCGCGCGAGGAAAAGATCGCTGATCGTTTTGCCAAGGCGAATGATGATTACGGTTCCATCATGGTGAAAGCGCTCGCCGACCGCATCGCCGAGGCTTTTGCCGAGCGTATGCATGAGCGTGTGCGGCGCGAATTCTGGGCCTATGCGCCCTTCGAATCACTTACCAATGAGCAGCGGATCACTGAAGACTATCGCGGCATCCGGCCTGCTCCCGGCTATCCGGCGCAGCCCGATCATACGGAAAAGGCGACATTGTTCCGCTTGTTGGAGGCGGAACGGCGGATCGGCGTCGGCCTCACGGAAAGTTTCGCCATGTGGCCCGGATCATCCGTCTCGGGGCTTTATATCGCGCAACCGGAAGCCTATTATTTCGGTGTAGCAAAGATCGAACGCGATCAGGTCGAGGATTATGCGGCGCGCAAGGGCATGAGCGTCAGCGAGGTCGAGCGCTGGCTGGCGCCGGTCCTGAACTATAATCCTGCGGCGGTCGCGGAAGCGGCGGAGTAGAAACATGCTGCGGCAGGCGACGCATAGACTCGAGATCGCGACCCAGGGAAAAAGTCTCGTCGCCTTTACCGATGCCACCCGTGCCTTTGTGCATGACCAGCGTTTCGTTACCGGCCTTTTGACGATCTTCTGTCGGCATACATCGGCTTCTCTCCTGATCCAGGAAAATGCCGATCCCGATGTATGCCGCGATATTCTTGCCTTTTTCGAAAAGCTCGTTCCCGAAGGCGATACGGATTACAGTCATCGCACAGAAGGGCCAGACGATATGCCGGCGCATATCCGCACGGCGCTAACCATGACTCAACTCTCCATTCCGGTGGTGGGTGGTCAGCTCGCGCTTGGCGTCTGGCAGGGGCTTTATCTCTTCGAACATCGTTCCGGGCCGCATCGCCGTGAGATCGTGCTGCATCTCCTCGGTGAACGTGAGTAGAGTGAACGCGAATAGCATGGCACTCTCCGTCTCTCGCCTGCCCCTTGGCGCTTTCGGTCAAACGCGCTTTCAGGTGCCAGTCATCGGTCAAGGGACCTGGGAGATCGATGGCCGTAATGACAGTGCGGCGATTGCGGCGTTGCGCAAGGGGATCGATCTTGGTCTGACCCATATCGATACCGCCGAAATGTATGGCGAAGCGGAGCCGCTTGTCGGCGAAGCCATTGCCGGGCGGCGGGATGAGGTCTTTCTTGTTTCCAAGGTCTTGCCTAGCCATGCCTCGCGTCGAGGCACGATCGCCGCTTGCGATCGATCGCTCGGCAGGCTGCGCACCGATCACCTCGATTGTTATCTCCTCCATTGGCGCGGCGGTGAGCCGCTTACTGAAACCATTGCGGCTTTCGAAACCCTGCATAGGCAGGGCAAGATCCTGTCCTGGGGTGTCAGCAATTTCGATGTGAGTGACCTTGAAGAGGCTTTGCGGATCGCGGGGCCCGGGAAAATCGCCTGCAATCAGGTTCTCTACCATCTCGGAGAACGCGCGATCGAACATCGGTTGGTTCCGTTTTGTGAACGGGAAGGCATAGCCGTTGTCGCCTATTCGCCTTTCGGTCACGGAGAATTTCCGGATTCGCGCAAGGCAAGCGGGCGTGCGCTTGCTGAGATTGCGCAGGCGCATGGCGCGACGGTACACCAGATCGCGCTAAGCTTTCTGACGCACCGTCAAAATGTCTTCACGATCCCCAAAGCCTCGACGATCGCGCATGTCGAGGAAAATGCCGGCGCGGCGGCGCTTTTATTGACCGATGCCGAATGGGCGGTGATCGATCGGGCATTTCCGCGAGGTTCCTGCCCGGATCTTCTGCCAATGCTGTGATTCAGGATTTGGGAAGGAAGATCGGCAGGCCGAAATAATTGTCTTCCTGACCGCCCCAGGCTTTGTTCAACGCCGCACCTTCATACCATTGCGCCGATTCCGCCTCATCGGCGGGACGGTGGGTGACTTTGGCGTCTTCATTTTCCCCGATCAGATATTTTTTCGCATTGCGAATGAAACGATCGAGATCTTTCTTGTCGGTCGGACGCACCACGCAGCGCGGCACATTATCGACCATGATAATGGTTGGCAGCATTTTCGTCTCCCCCAATGAAAGCGACAGCGCAAAGGCGGACGCTCCGGTAAAGGCATTGATCTTCGTCAGCTTTTCCTGAATCCGCATGACGAAGAAGGCGAGCCGTCGGGGGCAACACCATCCCAGGCTCATGATGCCCATCCATGCAATGATCATGCGCAGCTTTTCCTGCGCCTGGAGGATGTTGACTGGAAGATCTGCGCAGAACCACGGAACTGTACGGGAGTCTGATGATTTTGCTGCAGGAATGATCGCTGACAGGCCAGTTGCCGCGCCAATCGTTGTCACGATTGCGGTTCAACTTTTGAGATCAGTCATGCCACATGTGCTTGAGGATAAAGTCACCGAAGTCGTGATCGAGCCGGAACATTTGCGCGGTCTCCTGGGCGTTCCGGAAGGGGCTGAAGCCATTGTGATCTTCGCCCACGGAAGCGGCAGTGGCCGGATGAGCCCGCGCAATAATTATGTGGCTGCGGCGCTCAGAAGAGCCGGGCTTGCGACCTTCCTGCTCGACCTCCTGACTCCTGCCGAGGAACAGGATCGGCGCAATGTTTTCGATATCGCTCTGCTTGCCGCGCGTTTGACGCGCGCCACACAATGGATTGCCGAAAACCCACGGACCGCGGCGCTCCTGCCTGGTTATTTTGGCGCCAGCACCGGGGCCGCGGCGGCACTTAAGGCGGCGGCATCGCCCTCTTCCGCCGTCGCCGCCATCGTCTCGCGCGGCGGGCGTCCCGATCTCGCGCTCGGGGATCTTGCCGATGTTCGCGCGCCGACGCTTCTGCTGGTGGGCAGCCTTGATGGACCGGTCATCGCGATGAATGAGCAGGCGTTGGCCGGTTTGAAGACCGTCAAGCAGCTGGTCATTGTCGAAGGGGCCAGTCATCTCTTCGAGGAACCGGGAACATTGGATGTGGTGGTCCGCCATGCGACGGATTGGTTCCTGACCTATCTCGACCCCGCCCGGCGAAGTCGCGAGCAAAGGTGGTGAGGAGGAGCGGGCAATGTGGGGAAGCGAGGCACTTTTTGTCGATCGGCTTGATGCGGGCCGGAAGCTTGCCGTGCGGCTTGAACAGATTCCATTACGGGAGCCGCTAGTCTTGGCTCTGCCGCGCGGCGGTGTCCCCGTCGCCTTCGAGATTGCCAAGGCGCTTCATGCGCCCCTCGATATCCTGCTTGTTCGCAAAATCGGGGCGCCGGGAAATCCTGAATATGGCATCGGTGCCGTCGTCGACGGCAGTAATCCGCAAATCGTCCTCAATGAAGATGCCATGGCGATCGCCGATCTCTCGCCAGCCTATATCGAAAGAGAAAAACAACGCCAGCTTGAGGAAATCGAACGCCGTCGCGCCTATTATCTCGACGGCAGGCCTCCAATGCCGCTGAAGGGGCGCAGCGTCATCATTGTCGATGACGGGATTGCGACGGGGGGCACAGTGAAGGTGGCCATCAAGGCGGTCAAACAGGCCGGTGCCGCGCAGATCATACTCGCCGTTCCCGTTGCACCGCCATCGGTGCTCGCTTCTCTCCGCGAAGAAGTGGATGAGATCATCTGCCTTGAGGCGCCTGAGCCATTTTACGCTGTCGGTCAGTTTTATGAAATTTTCGGACAGACGACGGATGAAGAAGTCGTGGCTCTTTTGCACGAGGCGCGGCTGTTTCCAGCGGATGCGGGTTCGTGAAATGGCCTCTTTTTTAGCGAGGCCGGTTGCGCAGGCACAAATCACACGTTGGAATGCCTTGCCTTGATCGTGGGATGAAGCTAAAACGATCCGGCTTTAGGAGTGTAGCTCAATTTGGTTAGAGCACCGGTCTCCAAAACCGGGGGTTGGGGGTTCGAGTCCCTCCTCTCCTGCCAAAGCATTCGGCAGTACTAGATATTGCTTTTCCTCACAAAATGTCGGCGCCTTCAAGCGACACCAATCCCTCTGGGATTGGTCCGGTTTTTCGTTCGATCGATTCCGGGCCGCACCGCGAAAAATCAAATCGCGAAGATAAAGGCATTTCCAATCCCCTCAACGTCGCTCCGTTTTGATGCGAATCGGTGATGCTTTTTCATCTGTCGCCTTGTTCGCTGCATGACGGTGCATGTACGGGCGCGAATGCGCTTTCGATTGCGTTGGCTTTTGATTGCCGCCGTCTTTGCTGCCAATGGTTGCCCGTGGTAACGACGCCAATAGAGGGTTCAGGACATCCTGATGAACGGCGGCAACATGGAGCGTTATTCATCGAGCGTTATTTATGAAGTATCGTTCATGAAGCCGACCGTCTGAGCGCGGCCTTTGTTCGGATTGTTGGCCGTATCACTATTGAATTTGATCTGGTTTGTGATAAAGGTGTGGATAACTGCAAAATGTGGTTTCATGTTTTGCAGTGTTGAACGGTACGCATCCTATATATGGTAAACGGAATGTGTCCGAATTACAGAATGCGCCTGGAGCTTTGCTCGGCGCTCTTTTGGCCGAGGGTCATCTCTCCAAATGTCAACATTGAATACAATCCGCGATGAGATCGCGGTGATGGAAGCCCGAGTCGAAAAGCTCAAGAAGATCGAAGCCGTTCTTTCCGAGCTGGAAGACGAGGCTGTACCGGCGAAGATCGGGAAAGCGCAGAAGGCCAAGGCCGCCGCCAAGCCTGCTGCTAAGCCTGTCGTCGCGCCCGTCGTCAAGCGAGGCCGCAAGCCGGCCAAAGTCGTCAGCATCGTCGAACATCGTGGCCGCCCGGTCGATGGTGGCGAGTCCACGCCGACTGTCATTCTCAATCTTCTTTCGACGGAAGGTCCGCTTCCCCGCGCCGAAATCGAATCACGGGTTCGTGAAGGTCGCGAGATCGGTAAGCAGACGGTGAGCGTCGCGCTTCAGCGTTTGCGGCAGGCGGGCAAGATCATGCTCGATGGCAATGAGTGGCGCATCGCGGCGTAAGCATGTCGTGAGAGGCGTGAGAAACTTCGGTCATTGAGTGATCTCGTCGGAATAGACGAGGCGATCGTCTACAATGATGCAAGATTTTGCGCCGCAACAAAACAAATTCGAAAGGCGTCGGGGTAACTCGGCGCCTTTCGCGTTGGAGGGGTGATCAACTTGATCAGAAGAATTCCGGCTTTCCGTCAATAACCGGCCAAATGCCATCAAGACCATGTTCCGTGACATTGATCGTTTCAGGATAGGTTTCGAACGGTCGAGTGCTTATTTCGTGATGAGGAACAAATAGGAGCGTTCCGTTGGGCCTCGATATGCCCGGTGTAACATCGAGATATCTTTTGTCTTTTCTTTTGACGATGACGTGTTTCGCTGCTTGACACGAGTCCTTCGCCCAGCCTTCGATCTCTCCGTCTCCCGGATGGGCTGCGCACCATCTCGCGGCATTGTTCCGGCAACTCGCGGGTAAACCGACAAATCCTTCCAGTTCTTCCTGGGTCGGTTCAGGCAGGCGAAGACAATCCACATCGGAAAATGCCTTGTGGAGAGCTTCCCGCAAGGCATTCATGTCAGATTGTGAAAGTGCCATCTTGCTACCCTGCCTACAGGATGGCTTCGTTGTCGATCTGGTTTTATTGTCAGGCGTGGCCCTGCAACCTACCTACGCCAGACAACGTCTGCACGGCATCACCCGTTGCGCCCGGCGCGCGCCGCTTCGCGTTCTTCCACCCAGGTTGCAACTGTATCAATGAGCCGGATCGCTCCAGGCATACGGCCATAGGCATCGGCCTGTGCTTCCGTCTCCGGCTCGAGCGTCCGCCACCATTCGATCAATTGCCGGATCAGCGCCTTGGCGGTGATCTGTTCTGGTTGGATTCCCGGAAAGCCGTCGAGGCCGAAGGATTGTTGGACGTCTGCAAGGCAGGCGAGAATATAGGCCTTATCGGAGGCGCTGAAGGGCAGGGGGCCCTCCGGCGCACGCTGGACCATGCGGATTTCGCTGAGTTCGGGAATGTAATCTTTCTTCGTCATGCCTTGGTTCACGCAGGCTCGGTCCACAATCATGCCCTGAGTGTTGCGGATATATCCAGCAACGCTCCACTCCAAAAATGCTTTATGATGGGTACGTTATTCCGGTTTGATGGTGCGCGCAAAATTATAGGTCCATTGACGCGCGCGGTCATCATGCGCGGTGTGATCATATGGCTTCATCGCGTTTCCGCGTCGCCAGCCATTCTTCGAGCTGGTCCGCGCCATTGATGAGTTCGGTTGCGCGTTTGCGCATGCGGCGTATCAGCTCGGAGAACAGAGGATCGTTCACTACGGGTTGTTGCTCGCCCGTCTGCCAGGCGGCTAGGCGCTCGGGTGAGAGGCCGGTTTCCTGTGTGAGCTGATGGGGCCAATCCGCACCATAGAGGCGTTCGGCGGCCTCGGCGAGATAAGCGGCGGGCTTGCGCTCGCCTGCTTTGTGGCGCGCTTCGGCATCGGCGAGTTCCTGGGTCGCATCGGCGAGGCGGATGATTTCCGGCAGAACCGCGCGCACGGCTTCCGCGCCGCTGAAAGGCACGAGCCAGCAGCGCCTGTCCGGCCGCCACCTTGCTTTGGGCACCCAGCGCAGAAGCCGGTTCAGCGCCTCGCTATAGCCGGTGGCGATGATGATTCCCTCGTCGCCGACGGAAATCCAGGGCGATGGCGGAAAAGGATTGGCGGTAAGCGCCGCGCGGGCCTTGGCCTCGTTCGCCGGATCATGCGCCTTATCGTTCGGCATGGACTAAAGGATCCTTTCGCGGCTGTTCTGGCGCCGGAGGTGGGCTTTCAGGAAAGATTGCCCGTTGGCAAGCAAACCTCTCGCCGGAATATGGCAATCCATTGCCGATTTCTTGCGGATTCATGCTAAAAGTCGAATCCGCGAGGAATCATGACACAGCAGAAATCCGTTACCGCCGCTTTGCTCGTCATCGGCGATGAAATCCTGTCCGGGCGCACGAAGGATCAGAATATCGGCTTCACGGCTGAATTCCTGACCGGGATCGGTATTGATCTCGCCGAAGTGCGCGTCGTGCCTGATCAAGAGGCCGAAATCATCGCGGCGGTCAACGCCTTGCGTATCCGTTACGATTATCTGTTCACGACGGGCGGCATCGGACCGACGCATGATGATATCACCGCCGATTCGGTGGCGCGGGCGCTTGGCGTGGAAATCATCGAGGATCCGCGCGCGATCGCATTGCTCCTGGAAATCATCAAACCGGAAAATCTCAACGAGGCGCGCCGGCGCATGGCGCGCATACCGCGTGGCGCGGAACTGGTCGACAATCCCATTTCCAAGGCGCCCGGTTTCTGGATCGAGAATGTCATCGTCATGGCCGGCGTGCCATCGATCATGCAGGCGATGCTGAAGTCGATCGTCTCGAAGCTCGTCGCGGGTGTACCCACCGTTGCCGAGACGATCCTGGCCGGTAATGTTGCGGAAGGAACCTATGCCGCCGATCTCGCACGGCTTGCGTCGGACTACCCGCAAGTGTCGATCGGTTCCTATCCGCATGTCGTCGATGGGAAATTTCACAATCAGATCGTCGTGCGCGGCAAGGATGCCGAAGTGCGCGCACGTGTCGTTGCCGAAGTGCGTGATCTGATCACCCGTCTTTCGGCTGGTTGATCGCGGCGTCATGGAGCATCAGCACTTTCAAATCTCCTGGGAACAATTCCACCGTGACGCGCGCAGCCTGTCGCGGCTTTTGATGCGTCAGGGTCCGTTTCAAGGATTGATCGCGGTGACCCGTGGCGGCCTTGTACCGGCGGCCATTGTGGCGCGTGAACTTGATCTGCGCCGCATCGACACATTCTGCGTGACGAGCTATGACACCGGCAACAGCCCTGGAGAAGTCAATATCGTTAAGGAAGTCTCGTCAGAGATCGGTCAAACGCGAGGCGAAGGGATGCTCATCATCGACGATCTCGTCGATACGGGAACCACGCTGCGGGTGATCAGACAGTTTCTGCCAAAAGCCCATGTTGCGACTCTTTACGCAAAGCCGCTCGGCAGGCCATTCGTCGATACTTTCGTGACCGAATTCGAACAGGCGATCTGGGTCGATTTCCCCTGGGATCTCGGCCTCGGTTTTCAGGCCCCTCTCGTAAAGGGGTGAGCCGTTTCGGCCTGTCCCGATGGCCGACAGAGGGAGTAGGCGCTCGGCAAGATTGGCTCGCAAGAATTCACGCTTTTGCGGCTAGAGCATGTTCGGATGTTTCCGAACATGCTCCACTTGGAAAAATTAGAGCATTTTCAGCCATTTTAAATCACGTAGCGATTCAATCCGAGCCGAAAATACTCTAATTGCGGAAATGGCGTTTGACGCGCGGGCGTTTTGTTTTAATCAGAACGGCACCGGAAGAAGATTCATCGACTCGGCTCAACGGGAACGATGATGCGGACGTGGCGAAACCGGTAGACGCAGCAGACTTCATTGGAGTGCCCGCGGGGAAATCCGCGGAGTAGAACCGCCCAAATTCGGGGAAAGCTAACGGCCGAGGCGAGATCGCTTGCACGAGGCCCAGGCCAATCCCGAGCCAAGCCCTGACGAGAGTTAGTCTGTCCTCGGGGAAGGTGTAGAGACTAGACGGGGGGCGCCTAAGGCCGCGGATGGCTAGGGCGAAGGGATAGTCCAGACCACGAACGCCGGCCTATCGATGGCCGGAGCGGCGGCGAAAGCCGAAGTGGTACGAAAATCTGCTTCTTGAAAAAGAGTGCGGGTTCGAGTCCCGCCGTCCGCACCAAGTTCTGCAAGGGATCTGGGGCTCTGGCCCGTTGCTTTCCTGTGGTGCCTTGAATTCAGAAATTGAATTCAGAACTTGCCTTGGGGAATGATTGCCCCGGTCAAGGGTTGACTTGGGAAATGAAGGAATTTTTCAAGAATTTACAGCGACGGATGGGCAAAAGGCCCTATCCGACGCCTGAAAAGTGTGATTAATTATCTCTGTAGACGCGTTCGCGTTTTTCGTGGCGTTCCTGGGCTTCGACCGAGAGTGTTGCAATCGGCCGCGCATCCAGTCTTCTTACCGCAATTGGTTCGCCGGTTTCTTCACAATAGCCATAAGTACCGTCTTCAATGCGCAATAGCGCGGAGTCGATCTTTGAAATCAGCTTACGCTGGCGATCGCGCGCCCTTAATTCAATCGCGCGGTCCGTCTCGGAAGAAGCGCGGTCCGCGAGATCGGGATGGTTCTCATTCTCGTTTTGGAGAACGACCAGCGTTTCACGGCTTTCCTTGAGGATTTCCTCTTTCCAAACAAGGAGCTTGCGCCGAAAATATTCTCGCTGGCGATCATTCATGAATGGTTCTTCATCGGACGGCGTGTAACCGTCGATCGGGTCGGCAGGCACAGAACGGTCTCCCTCAACCAGAAACGCGCCCTTATAACGGTTCGTGCGGAAAGAGACAATCATCGCGTGCGAATACGGTGCCATTTCCCACAGCACCTTCCCGCAAACCTGTCTGAACGGGTTTTTTTGTGACCGGGAAGTGGGTGAAATACACACGGTCAAACGAGCCACGAATCCCATCAAATGTCTGAATCCAGTTGTTTTTCTGGACAATATCCGTTCATTTCATCAGCCAACCGCGCAATTTTGGACTTTTTGACGCAGCAAAATGGCGTTCAACGGATAAGAAATGATCCCGGACATTGAGCAATGCCGGGATCACGTTCGAAGTTTAAACCTGTCGCAGTCGTGCAGGGGTGGAAGTGGAAATCACTCCCCCATCGCCTTTTTCAGATTTTCGTCGATCTTGTCGAGGAAGCCGGTGGTGGAGAGCCAGCTCTGCTGCGAACCGACGAGCAGGGCCAGATCCTTGGTCATATAGCCGGCCTCGACCGTATCGACGCAGACCTTTTCGAGGGTTGAAGCGAATTTCGTCAGTTTTTCATTATCGTCGAGCTTGGCGCGATGGGCCAGGCCGCGCGTCCAGGCGAAGATCGAGGCGATCGAATTGGTCGAGGTTTCGTTGCCCTTCTGATATTCGCGGTAATGGCGGGTAACGGTGCCGTGCGCCGCCTCGGCCTCGACGGTCTTGCCATCGGGAGTCATGAGAACTGAGGTCATGAGGCCCAAGGAACCGAAGCCCTGCGCAACGGAATCCGACTGGACGTCGCCATCATAGTTTTTGCAAGCCCAGACATAGCCGCCAGACCATTTGAGCGAGGAGGCAACCATGTCGTCGATCAGGCGATGCTCGTAGATAATCTTCGCCGCCGTGAATTTATCCTTGAACTCGCTTTCGTAGACCTCTTGGAACAGATCCTTGAAACGGCCGTCATAGGCTTTCAGAATCGTATTCTTCGTTGAAAGATAGACCGGATATTTCCGGAGGAGACCGTAATTCAGGGAGGCGCGGGCAAAATCCCGGATCGAATCGTCGAGATTGTACATGGCGAGCGCGACGCCGGAGCCTGGGTACTGGAAGACCTCCTTCTCGATGACCTGACCGTCATCACCCTCGAATTTGATGGTCAGCCGACCCTTGCCGGGAACCCTGAAATCGGTCGCCTTATACTGATCACCAAAGGCATGGCGGCCGACGATGATCGGCTGTGTCCAGCCGGGGACGAGGCGCGGCACGTTCTTGCAGATGATCGGCTCGCGGAAGATCACGCCGCCGAGAATGTTGCGGATCGTGCCGTTCGGCGATTTCCACATTTCGTGGAGATTGAATTCCTTCACACGGGCTTCATCAGGCGTGATCGTCGCGCATTTCACACCGACGCCATGTTTCTGGATGGCATGGGCGGAATCGATCGTGACCTGATCTTTGGTCTTGTCGCGATTCTCGACGGAGAGATCATAATATTCGAGATTGATGTCGAGATAAGGATGAATCAGCTTGTCGCGAATATAATGCCAGATGATCCGCGTCATCTCATCGCCATCGAGCTCAACGACCGGATTGGCGACCTTGATCTTTTCCATGGAAACCCCTTTGCGGATGGACGTTTGCGGCAATGCTACGGTGTGACTGAATCGGTCTCGTTGCGCGGAGCTGACGAGACAGCGCTTTAGAGATCGCGAAGCGATTCAACCTGGTTTCATTCCGCTCCAGGATGAGCATACGCCGAGCATACGCAAAGACGATATTTCGGATGGGGACATCAGAACGACTTTGGCTCACGCCTATGCATCAGGCCTTAAGGCGGAATGCATCGGCGTGTCGTTAGCAAGGCGGAAGCGGGAGGGCAATCGCCTAATAGACAGGGGCTATGCAGCCATCAAACCGGGATGATGGACAATTTCGACAGGGCGTTCATCCAATTGCGCCGAGGGCGCATCCGCGCGGCGGGGCCCTCCTTGCAGCGGGCAGATCGTCGAGATCGGTCGAGGGGCTGAATTGGGGAAGACTCGATCTCGGCCCTATTCGGGTTTCGGTTGGGTCTCTTGCAAGGAGGCGGCAAAAGCCGGATCGACAGTTTTGATCATTGCGAAGAGCCGGGTCTTCCTTTCCGGAGGTGCGGCCCCATAAAGCGTCTGAATATAGGGCGTGAATTGCGGCTCCTGGGTCAGAAGATGGCGCAGATCGGACTGGATGAACAATTGCAAATCCGTATCGTCCAGCGTGCTGGCCTTGAAGGCGGCGGCGAGACGCAGGGGAATGATCCGAAAATCCACCGGAGCCGTATAATAAGACATTTGAAGTGCGGAAGCCGCGTTGTGATCGAGACTGTGGTCACGAATGAGGGCCAGGAGCAGCCATTGCGCGCCATTGATCGGCGCCAGTCTCAAGGCATGAGTTGCCAGGTCGCGCGCGGTTTGCAGCTTTTCTGTTTGGTCGGCATCTGTCTTCGACGGCGTCGCGAACCAAACCGCGTTGGCTGTCGCAAAACTCGCCTGCGACCAGAGATCGCCACGGATCATTCCTAAAATCGCTGCGAGCCGGTTGCGGGAGGCATAGGCTTGCGCGGCTTCCGCCTCCGGCTGTGAGAGCGGGAGACCGATGGTTTGTGCCGTCAGCAGGCCGGGAACCAAAATCCACAATCCGCAAAGAGCGATCAAAACAGCAAATGCGAACAATGATTTGCGCATGAGCGAAGAGGTAGAGGCCGCCATGCCGCCTGCATTGTCGTCGAATCCGGATGCGTCGGGCAGTCTTTGGGAAAACTTGCGCCGTCTCATGACGAGGGACTTTGAGGCTATGTTCATATGGCCCATCCTTCAGGGGATTTTGCCATTATAGCATGGCTTTTTGCCCACGATTTGTCGCGGTGAAGGATATCCATCGTTCGGTGCAGCGGGAGGATCCGCGCAACCGGCGGTTCACGCTGGGGCCTTTGACCATGCCGCCACAATGGCCAAAGGTTTCCATCCATCAATTTTGCGCCGTTGCCGGACTTCTGAGATGCGCGATGCCTTTCTTCTGAGCGAAGAGCCAATCAGAAGCGTGCATCAATATCGACGATATCGATGAGCTTGTGATTGACGAATTCCTTGAGGCCGAGACCGATCAGTTCACGCCCATAGCCCGAGCGGCGGATACCACCAAAAGGAAGGTCGGCTTCCACCTTGGTCGGATGGTTCACGAAGACCATGCCCGTCGAAATACGTTTGGCGACTTCGGCGCCGTGAGCCGGATTGGCGGTGAAGACCGAGCCGCCGAGGCCGAAAGGCGAATCATTCGCGATGCGTACGGCATCATCTTCATTCGCCGCGCGAAACAGCATCGAGACAGGACCGAAGAATTCCCAATAACGGGCCGGATTGTCTTCGCCGATGTCGGTCAGGATCGTCGGTTGCACGAAAGCACCTTGGTTGGGGACGGGCGGCCCGACCTCTTCCGCCTTGGCTCCGAGCTTGACCGCCTCGCGGATCTTGTCTTTCACCTCGTCGGCCGCGCCTTTGGATGACAATGGCGCCAGTGTGGTTTTGGGATCAAACGGGTCGCCCGCCACGAGGCTTGCGACACCGGCTCGATAGCGTGTGAGAAATGCATCATAGATGGGATCGACGATGATCATGCGCTTGGAGGAAACGCAGACCTGCCCGCCGTTCCAGTGCCGACCCACCACTGCCCATTTGGCGGTTTTCTCCAGATCGGCATCTTCCAGAACGATGAAGGCATCGGCACCTCCGAGCTCCATGGTGGATTTCTTGAGCGCCTTGCCGGCCTGCGCGGCAATAAGGGCGCCGGCGCCTTCTGATCCCGTCAAAGCCACGCCGTGAACGCGCGGATCATTAATGATCATCTCGATCTGGGACCGCGTCGCGTAGAGGTTCTTGAAGGCTCCTTCCGGCAATCCCGCTTCCGTCATCAAGGTCTCGAAGATGGCGGCGCTCTGCGGAACGTTCGAGGCATGTTTGAGAACCAGAACATTGCCGGCGGAGAGCTGCGGCGCGAGGATGCGGGCGATCTGATAATAAGGGAAGTTCCAGGGCTCGATCGCGAGGATAATGCCGAGGGGCTCATGAACGACAACGGCGTCACCTTCGGCGGGATCAAGGACAGGCAACGCCTCCGGCTGTAACAGCGTTTCCGCATTGCGCACGTAATATTCGAAGATTTTCGCCGAGAGTTCGACTTCCGCCCGTGCCTCCGCGAAGAGCTTGCCCATTTCGAGCGTGAGCAGCCTGGCATAGCCATCGGCATTGGCGCGCAACAGGTCAGCCGCCTTCTGCAGGATACGGCCGCGTTCGGCGAAACCTTTTTTCTTCCAATGCAGGAAGGCTGCCTGGGCCTTGTCGAGCGCGATCAGAACATCCGCGTCCGTAGCGTCGGGAAAGGTGGCGACGGTTTCGCCCGTATAAGGATTAATGGTCTGATAGGCCATTGTCATTCTCCATCTCGAAAGAGCGGCGCGCCGTGGAAGCCGTCCAAAGTTCTGTAGGCAATCAAGTCCGTTCTCAACGGCAAGGTGCGGAAAAAAGAAGCCTGTATCCTCAAAAGGATACGGTTTTTGAAAGGGCTGGATGCAAGGACCGGTCGAGCCGATCGTGATTTGCGCTTCGGGTCTGATCAGATGTCGCTAGCGGCGGTAAAGGCGTCCAGAGTGCGTGTGGAATAAACGAGAGCGGCTCCCGCATTCAGTGCTATAGCCAGGCCGAGCGCTTCCGCGACCTCCTCGCGGGACGCGTCGAGTTTTCGTGCCTGTTCGCTGTGCACACTGATACAGCCGTATGAATGCAGAAAATTCTTTCTCAAAAGCAGGGTCTGCTTTCCCGTTCGATACCGCAAACAGACATCTTCTTGTTTGTTTGGCTTTGAATTTACGGATGGCATTGAGACCAGGTATGCGTCCGCCGTTCATGCCGGAATCGGATTGGCCATGAGGCTGGCGTTGAAGTCGTTGACGAATTTGTGCTCGCCATTGCCGGGATTGTCGCGCAGGGGGCGGATGGTCTCGACGATCACTTCTTCCGCTTCGGTCGCAAGGCCCTTCATGGTCTCGGTGATGAAGAGGTCGAGCGGTATGGCGCGTGGATCACAGCTCTTCTTGACGAGGTCGGTATCGACCCAGGGAGGCGCGATCTCCTGCACGCGCACATTGGTATCGCGCAGCATGAAATGTTGCGACAGTGCATAGGAGTGCAATGCCGCTTTGCTCGCTGAATAGACCGCCGCCGTCGCCAGCGGCACATAGGCGAGAACCGAGGTACTGTAGATGACAACGGCTTGCTGTTCATCTGCATGGGGCGTCAATCCCTGGTTGGTGGCCGCCGCCATGATGCGAGGCCGGTTTTCAGCGGCCCGACATTGACGCTGAAAGGTCATGGCTCAAATGACATTAAGCCAGCGATTCAGGACGCAAGCCAGTGCAAGCAGGGTAGGGGCGATTTTCACGGCGGAGACTGCAACTTCCTCGATGGAAGGTGCGGCTGACATCAGAAGAAAATGCATGCTTTCTCATTCAACCACGGCGTCTCCGGATTCGTCCTCCTCCTGGACCGCGCGCAGATTGCGGCGCAGACTTTGTGGCGGTTGGCCATAAAAGCGAAGAAAAGCACGGCGCATGCGGTCGCGGTCGGCAAAGCCTGTGTCGCGGGCGATGACATCCAGGGCATGCCGCCCATCTTCCAGCATCGCCTTTGCCGCCTCCAACCGGAGACGCTCGACTGCCTTGGCGGGAGATTGTCCCGTTTCTTCGGCAAAGACGCGGCTGAACTGGCGCGGGCTGAGGCTCGCCGCCTCCGCCAATTCCTCCACGGTCAGCGGATTGCGCAGATGCTCCTTGGCATAAAGGAGAGCGCGGCGGACACGATCCGAGCGCGGCTCCAGTTCGAGCAGGGCGGAAAATTGCGACTGGCCACCCGGACGGCGGTGATAGACGACCAGATTACGGGCAACCGCGCGCGACAAGGCGGTGCCGTGATCCTCCTCGATCAGGGCCAGTGTCAGATCGATCGCCGCACTCATTCCGGCCGATGTCCAGATGTTGCCGTCGCGCGTAAAGATCCGGTCCGCGTCCACCTTGATCAGCGGAAATCGCTTCTGCAATAGATGGGCATGTGCCCAATGGGTGGTCGCGACGCGCCCGTCGAGCAACCCCGCCTCGGCGACCGCGAAAGCGCCGGTGCAGACTCCGGCGACACGCCGGGATTCCCGGCCTGCCCGGGCGATATAGTCGCGCAAATCCGGCTTCGGCGGGCGCGGGATCAGTTCTCCGACCACGATCAGCGTATCCGGGAAATCGCCAAGTGGCTGCGTCTCGATCCGGATACCGAGCGACGAGCAGATCGTGCCTCCGCGTTCGGACATGACGCTCAATCGATAGGCCTCATGGCCGAGATCGAAATTGACCAGTTCGAAGGCGGTGAGGGCGGCAAGGCCCATCACCTGGAATTCGTCTTCCAGAATAAAGCTGATGTGACGCATGTCTGGAGCCTCGAAGCCTGTCATTTTTTGCCGTTTATATGTCATTTCAGACATGGTGGTCGAGGGCTAGCTTTCTGCGTGTCGGGACCAGCGTCCCCATCACGCTTCAAACAGGACATGACAATGACTGCCGCCAAAGGAACCGTTCTCGTTACCGGCGCTTCGTCCGGTATCGGTGCCGTCTATGCCGATCGCTTCGCCAGCCGCGGCCATGACCTCATTCTCGTGGCACGGACCAAGGAGCGTCTCGATACCGTCGCTGCGAAGCTTATAGACCTCCATGGCGTTAAAGTCCGCGTCGTCGTCGCCGATCTTGCCAGAAACTCCGGCCTGGCCGAAGTCGAAGCCATCCTGAAATCGGATGAGACCATCAGCCATCTCGTCAATAATGCGGGGTTCGGCAGTGCGTCGCCTCTCGCTGCATCCCCGGTCGATGAGATGGAGAAAATGGTGGCGATCAACGTCACCGCGCCCATGCGGCTCACCTATGCCGCGGTCCCCCGATTTATCGCCCGTGGCAGCGGCACGATCATCAACATTTCTTCCATCGTCGCCATCGGTCCGGAAATCCTGAACGGTGTTTATGGCGGGACCAAATCCTTCATCCTCGCTTTCAGCCAGTCGCTGCGCAAGGAACTCGCCGGCATGGGCGTCACCGTGCAGGTCGTTCTGCCTGGCGCCACCGGGACTGAGTTCTGGGACGTCGTCGGCATGCCCGCAAGCAATCTGCCGAGCGAATGGGTCATGTCAGCCGCCGATCTCGTCGACTCGGCTCTTCTTGGCCTCGATCGGGGCGAATTCGTCACCATTCCCTCTCTGCTGAACGGTGCGGAATGGGACACATTCGAGGCGGCGCGCCAGACCATGCTACCGCATCTTTCCAGTGCCGTCCCGGCCGATCGGTATCGCGGCGCCAAGGTAGCCTGAACGTATCGGATTCGCAGTCTGCCGCTCGCCAAGGCAGGACTTGGAGCATGAGCAGGGGACCTGTTTACGCTGCTGCCGATGTTCGGAGGTCTGATACCAGGTCTCAATGAGCATGACTCATAGAGACTTGGTATGACATGCTCGTTGCTGCGTTGTAATTGTTCGGATGAGTAAATTCGCCTTCAACAAATCGCATGGGAAAACCACGGCAAGACGAGCAGTTGCCTCTTACAGGGCCCACACGTCTCTGACAGGCAGTGGATCCCATTTCACGGCGGCTTTTACCTGTGTGTCTGGATCACGATGTAGGGTGTGACCCATAGTGCTTTCTGTACTTGCTCGATATCACCAGGCGGTTTCATGTATCTGCAAGAATAAGCGGATTAAGCCCAAATCCGGCCAGTGTGGACCATTTTGGTCTGATACTCATGATATATATATTTTTATATAGACTCGGGGGAGACAAACCTATATTAATTCCAGTTAATGGTTAGGGCGCTTTTTGTCGCTCGTCACTGAAAAGGCTTGATAATCTCGTACCACTTATGAGTCCTTCTGAGTCATATTCCCTCTCCTCCCCAGGCGCATGCTTGTCCGCTCTCTGTAAAACCTGTGGTTTTACAGTAATCTGATTGTATTAATCGTCAGGCTGGAAAGCTTGAGGCGTCTAATCTCCGAATTAAATCAATTCCGGTGCTTTATTGATCTGAAAACCAAATCGTTTTGTCTGGGATGTAAGATTTGCGTGCAGGTCTGATGCTTTCGATGAATCGCGATGGCCTTTCATTGAAAATGTGAAGTATTGGGGTGCTCTCGTGGCGGCGATCGTTCCTTCATGATTGTCGTGTTTCTTCGTAGGTTTGGCTTCCGCGGGTGTGCTCAGGGAGATTGCGTCCGCGTTGCGTCTTCGTTCATGGAGATGAGGGATAGCTCTGAGGGTTTTGGACTTTCGTTTACGTCCAAGACATTGCGGAGATGTGCGTGAGCGAATCTGTCAGACGGTATGCGAGAGGGGGACGTTGAAAGTGAACCTCAGCTGTGTTCTTCAGATTGTTATGCTGTGAGTTTTGGTCCCGAGACAATCGGCGTCTTCTGGGATGTTTTAGAAGCGTAGGTTTTTATTCTACTCTTTTCTTTTGGGTTCAAGTCTAAAAAGCCTAAGCGGTGTGATCTTTCCCCTTTCTCTGAGATCGCGAGATGACTGAAAAACCATGTGCGAATTTGCCGGCAGCATCATTTCGCCTCAATAATGCAAATCCCGCTCGGATCTTTCAAAAGGCGGCCGTGTCCCCCATCCAAATACGGCGCGGTTACAAGCACCATGCGAAGGGTGTTGAGTATGCCCGTGAAAATCGATGGAGACAATCGCTCCACGAATTTGAAGAAGCCGCACGCCGGGCGCCAAATGAACCCAATTTCCATTATGCGCATGGAGTCGCATTATGTCATTTTGGTCGCTTTGGTGATGCCATAAAGGCATTTGAACGTGAACTTGCGATCGTACCGGGTCATGGGTCGGCGCTCGCTGAGATGGGGGCCTGTTTTGCGCGCACCGGGCACAACCGGGAAGCTATTTCCTATTTACAGCGCGGCCTGGAATTGATGCCTCATTTGCCGCAGGCGCAATTCAATCTTGGACTGGCTTTATTAACAGAAAATCGACGTAAAGAGGCAATCAATGCCTGCGATTGTGCAATCCAGATCGATGTAAATTATGCGGATGCCTATCGCCTGCGCGGCTTGGCCCACGCAATGAATGGAGATGACGAGAAGTCATTTCAAGACTTGCGTGTTGCGGCACTCCTTGACAAGAAAAATTTCGATATTCTCGTTACTCTTGGCACACGAAATAATGAGAAGTCGAATCTGCCCCAAGCCAGTCGGCTTCTCGAGGTGGCAGCCAAAATCGCTCCCAAGATGGCTCTGGCGCAATATGCCTATGGTCATTTTCTCATTAGCCACCGTATGCATGAGCTTGGTTTGAGCTTCGTCGACCGCGCAATAGAATTAGACCCGCTACAATGGGCGCCATATCTTGCGCGTGCTTTAGGCTTTCTTGGACAAGGCCGTATCCAGGATGCGATGAGCTGTTATCAGCGGGCAAGCGCACTGGCGCCTGATAATATTGAAGTCGCCGGGGCGCCTCTCTTCACTTTGCAACACAAGCCCGGAGTGACAAGGGCCGAGTTGCTGCAAGCGCATAAGAAATGGGGAAAGCTTGCCCAGCCTCACCCACCAAAAGACCGGATGTCATTTACAAATCATCCTGACCCACAGAGGAAACCGCGAATTGGCTTGGTATCGGCTGATATGCACCGTCATGCCGTCGCCTTTTTGACGTTGCGGGCCTTTGAGCAACTCGCGGCGCAGGGTTATGAGATTTTTTGCTATAAGACCGATCCAAAGCGCCGCGACGACGATTTTAGCGATCGTTACAAAGCATCCGCGAAATCCTGGCGCGATATATCCGACCTGAGGGATACTGAGCTTGTGGAGCTCCTTGCCGAACAGGAGATTGACATATTGTTCGATCTTGCCGGCCACACGAGCGGAAACCGTCTGTCCCTGTTCGCGCTGCGCGCGGCTCCAATCCAGCTAACATGGGCCGGTTATGTTGGCACGGTTGGATTGGACACTTTCGACGGGATCATTGCGGATCCGGTCGAAATTCCGCCGAGCCATGATGATCATTATCTCGAGCCGGTCATTCGTCTGCCAGACTGTTACGTCTGCTATCACCCCCCAACCCAAGACGTCGATGTGGGGCCGCTTCCTTACGATAAGACCGGCATCTTTACATTCAGTTGTTTCAATCGCCCGGCAAAGCTCAATTCTGAAGTCGGGAAAGCCTGGTCCAGGATCCTGGAACGCGTGCCGAATGCACGTATTCTCATGGTCTATGGCGGTTTAGGCGAGGCAAGCACACAGGAAGCCATCTATAACATTCTGGAAAGTGGCGGGCTCTCTCGCGATCGGGTGGAACTCATTGGTGAAACCAACCAGTTGAAACTGCTTGAAGCCTATGCCGAAAGAGTTGATCTGGCGCTTGACCCGTTCCCCTATTCAGGAGGGGTTACAACACTCGAAGCGATGTGGATGGGCGTTCCGACAATCACATTTGCCGGCGACACTTTTGCTGGACGACATTCCGCATCGCATCTCACGGCGGCGGGCCTTGCGGATTTCTGTACCAATTCCGTGGAAGCCTACATTGATCTCGCGGTGGACTGGGCTCAACGGCCAAAGGAACTCGCTGCTTTGCGAGCAAGCTTGCGCGATAAAGTCGCTGCTTCTCCGTTAAATAATCCGGTTCTCTTCGGCCATAATCTCGATGCGGCCTTAACACGGCTATGGAAAGAATGGTGCGATATGCGTGCTATAAATGAGGGTTGAGCCCGAATTTATAGCAAATTGATCGCAAAATAAATACGGCAAGAATGTATTTATAATACGTCGAAAATGAGTACAAAATTTGTCGCGAGGCGGGCAAGGCCATTGACTGTTCCATGTAAATGGTACAAAAGAATATAGCTTACAGCGCCGGATGTATGTTGCGTTTCAAAATCACGCGTGGGTAAGTCTGTTTACACACATCTATAACATCTTCGAAAATCAATGGCTTGTCATCACCCTTGGGCGTTGTGAAATTCGTCCTTGGAGGGGGTGAGTCTTGTAGGCTTGAGTGTGCGGTCCCTCTAGGCTGGATAGGTAATCGCCTTTCGGGGCAATCTAACCTATTCTCATAAGTATAGAAACTAACGCTATAATATTGAATCGCTCAAGAACATGGGCGTTTCATGTTGATGGGTGACGAATATCAATCAATACGCATGGCTGTCTTTTGCGACGTCATGGGCGAAGGGTCGCACAACTTAAGTCCTTTGAGGCGTCATTCGGAGCGCTGATCAGAAGTATTCACCGTTTCACCCGAATTTTCGCCCTCCAACAAACTTTTCGCGGTGAATTACCAACCTGTGGCTTGCGGGCGACGGGCCACGATCGATTAGCAAACTATCTGCAAAGGATGAGCTATGCTCAATAGAAAAATGAAACATATTGTACCTGCCGCCGCCTCGGCTGCAATGTTGCTGTCCGCTGGCGCTGAAGCGGTTGCGACGACGACGATCAATCTCGCCGTAGCTTCGAATTTCTACGGAACGACGAGCGGATTCCCGACGACGAGTCCGATTGGTAATATTATTTCGTCTTTCGTCGCCGCTAATCCGTCTTATAGCGTCGTCGTGGTCCAAAATGGATCTTCTGGTTCGCTTGAGAGCCAGATCACCAGCAGCGGCAACAGCCTGAACGTCGATCTCTTCCTGTCGGCCGATACCGCCAAGCCTTTTGATCTCTATAATAATTATAACACGACGGTTGAGGGGATTCCATTTACCTACGCCATCGGGACGCTCGCATTCTGGAGCAATACGAATGGTGTCGATGCGTCGCAAGGATATTCGACTGGCGGCTATACCAGCGTGGCGGTCGCTGACCCGACAAAAGCGCCTTATGGCGAGGCGACTTTAGAGCTGCTGGAGAATCAATTCAGTACAACGACCTTCCCGGCGACTTTCGTCAGCTATACGAATATTGATGCCGTTTACAGCGCTGTCAGCACCGGGGCGGTTCCTGTTGGCTTTATCGCCGCGTCGGCCATTTGCAACAGCAAAAAGTTTCCAAATCCAGCGGGAACCTACCAGGCGGTTCGGTTATATCCGGCTATTGAATTTGTTTACTATAAAGGAACATCCTCAAGTCAAGGGTCAGTAAAGACAAATTATAATGCAATCCTGCAGGGTGCGGTCAGGGTAAATCGTTCGTCTACAGGTGGTGGAAGTTCGCCCACTTATCGAGATGCAGGCACGGAGGCCGCACTCACGGCCTTTGTCAATTATCTAACTTCTACATCAGTGACGGCAACGCTCTCAAAATACTGTTATATGGCACCATAAAATATCATGGGATAGGGGCTGCGGCACAATCCGGCTCCCTGCGCGGCTCTCGGATCCAACAAATATCTTATCAAGCCTATGCTGCTTTATGCAGCATAGGTATTTCGTGTTCAGGCTCAAAGTAACACTCATGGGTGACAGAACAATCGAAAATCTCATACGTCCTTCATGAGGTTAACGGCATTACCCCAACAGTGCCAAGCAATTCCCTTAAAGACTCAGCATGATCTCGTGCGAAGACACGCATCAATTGCATTTATTTTGTTCGATTATGCATTTTGTTTTAGCACAACCGTAGCTTGACGTTTTTTTGAACTATAGCTAAGGATATATCGATAAAATTTATGTATGAGTCTTAGCATATTGATTTATTTTGCCTTATTTTTTCTGGCAGAACGATTCACATAGCGCAAAGGACATCATCTTCTCCGTAATTTCAGAGGTTTGTCATGCGTCGCGCAAAGGCTGGGCTTGACCTCTTACCTTCCCGTATGGGTTGTTCAAATGTGTCGGTCTTCTCGAACCCAAAACGGGTTCTGGAGAGACGGCGTGCCTATCGCCCAGTCACTGCGATGACGGCGCTTGCCGCACTCATGGCCTTGCCTCGTCCCGCTTTCGCGGAACCACAGGGCGGGCAGGTTGTGGCCGGGCAGGCTGCCATTTCTACGGCCGGAAGCATTACAAACATCAATCAAGGGTCAGACAAGGCCATCATCAACTGGCAGAGTTTCTCCATCGGCCAGCATGAGACGGTCAATTTCCACCAGCCCTCCGCCAGCGCCGCCATTCTCAACCGTGTCACCGGTAACGAGCAAAGCGTCATTGCCGGTGCCCTCAATGCCAATGGTCAGGTCTTTCTGGTAAATCCTGCCGGTATTCTGTTCTCCTCGACGGCGCAGGTCAATGTCGGCGGCATCGTTGCCTCGACGCTGGATATTTCCAATAAGGATTTCATGGCCGGGAAATATACTTTCTCCGGCACTTCACAGGCCTCCGTCATCAATCAGGGGCATATCCACGCCCATTCGGGTGGCTATGTCGCGCTGCTCGGCAAGACGGTCGAAAATGACGGGGTGATCTCGGCAAAGCTCGGCACGGTGGCGATGGCCTCGGGCGAGAAGATCACGCTGAACTTCAACGGCGATTCGCTGATCGACGTGACCATCGACAAAGGCACGCTCGATGCCCTGGTGGCCAACAAAAGGGCGATCAAGGCCGATGGCGGCCGCGTAATCATGACCGCCAAGGCGGCGGATCAGGTGCTTTCAGCGCAGGTCAATAATACCGGTATCATCCAGGCCCGCACGCTGTCTGATCTCACGGGTGGCCATGGCAAGGCGTCCGGCACTGGCGGTTCCGTGCATGTCGGCACAATCAAGCTGCTCGCTCAGGGGGGCACGGTGAATGTCGCGGGCAAGCTCGACGCCTCGGCGCCCAAGGGCGGCAAGGGCGGCTCGATCGAGACCTCGGGCACCAAGGTTTTGGTCGCTTCCGACGCGCTCGTCACCACCAAATCCGCTTCGGGCCAGAATGGTTCATGGCTGATCGATCCGACCGATTTCACGATCAGCAATGGCGCGGCGGCTCAGACGTCCAGCGGCATCGGTGTGACGACGCTCGAGGCCAATCTCGCCAATAGTAACGTCACGATCGTCACTTCGAGCGACGGCACCGACAAGGGCGATATCAACATCAATGCGGCGCTCACCTGGGCTTCCGGCAACAGCCTGACGCTCGCTGCCTATAATGACGTCAACGTCAATGCAGCGGTCTCGTGGGCCTCCGGCACGCTGACGCTGAACGCGGGGGCCAATATTTACGTCAATGCCGTGATGAGCGCGACCGGAACGGCGAGCTTTGCCGCCAATTACGGCTATGCGATCGATGCCTCGGGCAATCCTACCGCGACGGCTACTACAGCCAGTTCAGATGGAATGCCCTATGGGATCTATACTTACCAAAGCACGGTCACACATGATTCTAGCGGTTACTCCAGTCAGACCTTCGACGGGAAGCTTAATTTTTCAAGCACCGGCGGTGTGACCCTCAATGGTGAAGCCTATCGGGTCATCAATAGCCTCGTGGATTTGATAGCCGTCAAGAAAAACCTGTCAGGTAATTATGTCCTCGGCAGTGATATCGCCGGCTTGACATCCGATGTCTGGAGTGGAGCGATTGGTGATTCGGCTCCATTCACGGGGAACTTCAATGGCATGGGCCATTTGATTTCAAATCTCAACACGAATGCGACGGGATTATTTGGGACGATCGGCTCAACAGCCGCGGTGGTCAATCTCGGCGTTACTAATGCGGGTATTGATCCGCTGGTAGGTGTGGATACGCCGGCGGTTGGTATTCTCGCCAATGTAAATTACGGCACGATCCTCAATAGCTTTTCTGGAGGCCGTGTCTCGACTGCTTATAATGCTGCACAAAATGCGTCGGTCGATTACGCAGGTGGCCTCGTCGGTGATAATTTCGGACTGATCGCGCAAAGCTATACATTGGCTAATGTTGACGTGACGAAGGTTGGTGGTGGTGTTGTAGGTATCAATGAAGAGAGTGGTAAAATCATCTATAGTTCCGCGCATGGCGGGAATAATACATATAATTATACCGAGACCATCTCCGCTCCCCTCGCTACTGGGGCTGACTATGTCGGAGGATTTGTGGGCATCAATAAAGGGACAATCAAATGGTCCTATGCCGCAAATCTGATCAGGTTGAGTGACACTACTTCAAAGGCTGGTGGTTTCGTCGGTCAGAACTCAGGTACCATTGATCAATCCTATGCCCGAAAAACAGATTACATAAATTTTAATTACGGTCCCTCTCTCGCCGGTTTTGTCTATGACAATCTGGCGGATGGAATAATTACAAACTCATATACAACGTCGTTAGCGCATTATACGTCAGGCACGCCCTCTACTGATGATCATTGGACAGCAGGTTTCGTCTATCAGAATGAAGGGACGATTGCCAATGTTTATACCGTCGTGTCGCCCTATAATCCAACTGGCAGTTATGGCTTCGCCTTTGCGAATAGCGGGACGATTACAAATGCTTATTGGTATGCTCAATTACTCGGTAAAACTGCTCCCACCCTTCCCGATAATTCGAATGCGGTAGAACTTACCGACGCGACCGCTGCGTCCTATTCTAGTTATGTGGGGTTTGACTCAAATATCTGGGGACCTGCAGTAAACAGCCAATATCCCATCTTGCGAAATATCCCGGTTTATTTCAGCAATCTGGGCAAAGAGCCAACATACGGTCAGGCGTCGTCCCTCGGCGACTTGAACGGTACGGTGCTCGGCCTTCAGGGTGCATGGCAAGATCCCGACACGACTCTCCAACTGAAATTGAACTCGACTGTCCTTGATGGCAGTTATATCGATGCCGGAGCTTATGCCGCATCGAGTATCGTGGCATCTTCATCCTATTCGAATCTCAAGGGTGTGTTGACGGTCGATCCGGCGCGATTGAAGATTTCAGGCTTGAGTGCGGCAGACAAGGTTTATGATGGCACCGCCACCGCGACGCTCAGCGGCGCGGCGAGTGTCAATGGTTTTGTCCGTAATGCGGATGGTTCGACCCAGAGCGTTATCCTTTCCGGTCTCGGAGGTCTTTTTTCCGATAAAAATGTTGGAACGAGCAAGAGTGTCTCACTGACATATACGCTTGCCGATGGCGACAATGGCGGCAAGGCGAGCAATTACGTCGTTGTTCCCGTTTCGTCCCTGACGGCCAGGATCACGGCGAAATCGATTACGGCTGCCATAAATGGTAATGACAAGGTCTATGACGGGTCGACAACCGCTACGCTCTCCTCAACTTTTTCCGGTCTTGTCACGGGCGACAATGTCGCCCTTGCCTATAAAGCTGCATTTAGTGACCGAAATGCTGGACAGAATAAAACCATTTCCGTTTCAGGGCTTGGCCTGACCGGCACAGATGCGAAAAATTATACGCTCACCTCGACGGTGTCATCCCTGACGGCATCGATTAATCCTCGGCCCGTCATCCTGTTCGGCACAAAGATGGCTGATGGCACCAGCACCATCGCCGGTAATGTCCTGACGGTGACCAATCTGGTCTATGGCGACCGTGTCAGGCTTGGCGGCACTGCGGGCCTCGCGAGTTCCGCCTCGGGAACTCAGGCCATCACCAATTTCAGCCGGTTGTCGCTGAATAACGCCAATTACACATTGGTCGGGGCCTCGGGAACAGTAGTGGTCGGCACGCAAAACCTAGTTGTCGACCATGTTGTCTCTGGCACTGTCTCCATTACGTCTTCGGGTCTGACAACGACGGTCGCGCAGACGACGGACAAGGCGATTATCGACTGGTCGCGGTTTTCGGTCGGCGCCACGGAATCCCTGACCTTCCAGCAGCCTGCCATGACTTCCGTAACATTGAACCGCGTCACGGGCAATGAGAAGAGTGTGATCGACGGTGCGCTCAACGCCAATGGCCGCATTTTCCTCATCAACAGTAACGGTATCCTGTTTTCCGCGACATCCAGCGTCAATGTCGGCGCGCTCGTGGCCAGCACGCTCAATATCAGCGACAGCGATTTCCTGAACGGCACTTATGTGTTCTCAGCTTCGGGCGGAACCGGATCTGTGGTTTCAAATGGCGATATCGTGATCGTCGAAGGCGGCTTTCTGGCGTTGGCGAGCGATCATGGCGTGACCAGCACTGGTGCCGCGACCGTGCCGGCGGGCAAGGCGGTGCTGGCGAGTGCCAGCAGTCTGACGCTGGCGCTCGACAAGGCCGATCCGGGCCTCACCAGCTATTCGGTTGGGACCTTGTCTGGTTCGGTGAATCTGGGCGGCAGCATCAGCCTGGCTGGAACAAACAATGTCGGCGGCCTTCTGGAGACAGCCGGCGTCAATGTCCAACTCACCTCGCCATCACTTGACAATGGCTCTGGCGGCCTGTGGTCCTGGACACAATCGGGCGCGCTCACCGTCGGCTCTGGTGGTGCCCTTGATGGCGCCAGCCTTTCCAGTCTTCTCGGCGTCACTGGCTTTACCTTTACCACACACAGTGGGGCAATTACCCTCAGCGATAGTTTGAACTGGGCATCCAATAATCAGTTGAACCTTAATGCCGCTGGGGACATTAAGATTAATGGCGCTATTACCGCCAGTGGCTCCAGGACGGCGCTGACCCTCAATGCCAGCGGCTCCATCTACATCAATAATGCCGTTCAGTTGAGCGGGGCCAATGCGCAACTCTCCATGGCCTATGGTGGAGATTATCACCTCTTGACGCCTGCGAGCTATAGCGGTGCGGTTCTCGATGCCGATGGCTATCCGGTGGCTCAGCAGGTGCCCACGAATGTGCAATATGCCAGCATAGACCTCAAGGGCAGCAATGCTGGCCTGACGATCAATGGTCAGGCCTATACGTTGATTAACAGTATGAGCGATTTGGTCGCAATCAATACGGCAGGAACCGGCTATTACGCTCTAGCGCAAAATCTGGATGCGTCAGGAACAAGCTATTCGAGGGCGGTGGTGAACAACCTCTATAGCGGCGTCCTGACGGGGCTTGGTCATACTGTGGCCAATCTGGTCATCAACGATACCGGTACCAATTCTGCTTCGGGTCTTATCGGCACGCTTGGTACAGCTAATGGTAGTACTGCTACTATTCGTGATATTGGAGTGACAAATATCAACATCACGACCAGTGATCAGTACAATGGTGGGTTAGTCGGAAATAATTACGGAATTATCGAAAACACCTATGTTACGGGTTCGATGACGAGCGCGGGCTCCATAAGCGGCGGATTGGTGGGGCTGAATTCCTACGGAATGATTAGATATTCCTATACCGATGTGGTAGTCAATTCGATTAATAAGGGAGCCAGCGCTACCGGCGGTTTGGTCGGCGACAATAATAATGGTACTATTACCAATTCCCATGCACTGGGTAATGTGTCTGGGGGTGATAGTGTAGGTGGTTTGGTCGGGTTAACGACTGGCGTCCCCGATCCGGATGTGGACGGCCTGAGTTCCTACGGCAGTATTTACGACTCTTATGCGAAGGGTAATGTCACCGCAACGGGTAGCGCTACCGGCGGTTTGGTGGGGTTGAACGATGGTGGCAATATTATCCGTTCTTTTGCCACTGGAAATGTTTATGGATCCGGAAGTAATGTTGGTGGCCTTATTGGTTACAACAGCGTGGAACAGTTAGGGAGACATCAAGGCGGTAATGTTATTGATTCCTATGCGACGGGAACGGTACGTGGTAATAGTATTGTTGGTGGTCTTATAGGTCAGGATGTCGCTGGTAATGTTTTCCAATCTTACTCCGCAGGTGATGTGATTGCCTCAAACAATGTTGGTGGATTTATAGGTGTTGTGATTGTGGCAAGCTCCGCTGTAGCGACGATTAGAGAATCGTCTTCAAGTGGGGACGTAATAGCCACTGGTACGGATCAATTCGGCTCTTCCATGGCTGGTGGATTCGTCGCTGGCAGTGACGGTGCGATTTTTCAAAATAACAGTTCTAGTGGAACTGTAACTGGTTCCGGTTATTACGTAGGTGCATTTGGCGGGTATATCTCTGGAGGTTCAATCTCCAATTCTACAGTCAATAATACTCTCCTTGGTAATGGATCTGGGCTTTTTGGGCATATTGATCTGGGTACGACTGTAACAAATGTGAGTTGGAACCCGGCTCCGACACCTCCTTCGCCAAATAACAATCCTCCATCCCAAGACAATAATGGGCAAAACTCCAACAACGGGTCTGACCCCGGAGACGGAACCAACAGCACTACCGGTAATAATGGAAAGTCTAGTGGAGGTAGTGACGGTGGTTCCTCGACCGTTGGTAATTCGTCCAACAGTGGTTCGAACACGGCGGGGAACACGAGCACGGGTGGCAGCAGCAGTTCGACCGGCGGTACTGATACTGGGTCCGGCGGCGGTGGTAATAGCGGTTCCTCGGCGGGAGGTAATTCGTCCAATAGCGGCTCGAACACGGCGGGGAACACGGGCACGGGTGGCAGCAGCAATTCGACCGGCGGTACCGATACTGCGTCCGGCGGCAGTGGTAACAGCGGTTCCTCGACCGGAGGCAATAGTGCGAACAGTGGCTCGAATACCGCAGGGAACACGAGTCCGACCAATCCGACGCAACCCTCGACACCGTCCAATCCGGCAAATACAGGGGATACATCCTCAGGCTCGTCCTCGGCTTCGACGCAACCTTCAACGCCAGTGACGCCGACCAATCCGACGCAGCCTTCGACGCCGACGAATCCGGTAGAAGCCCAGGTGGCCCCGACGCCGACAGTGGTGCAGACACAGAACCTGCTCTCGTTCACGCAGGCGATGCAGTCGATGGGTTCGGTGACGACGACCAATACCTCTCTGTCGGCGACCCAGTTTTCGGCGCCTGATCTCTCTGTAGCGGGGAGTATGGAAGTTACCTCAGAAGCTCGTGAGATCGAAGACAAGCTTCAAGTCACTGCGCCAGCGGCGGCGACGCCGGTGCCGCTGATCACCGTGCCCCGTCAGCGGCCCATTACGCAAATGGGTTCCTCCCATGCCGGTCATGGTGGGCAAAGCAGTGGCGGCGGTCGCAGCCGCGACGGCTACAGCCCCTCGATCCGCTCAATCGAGGTGGACGGCCAACGCTTCGACCTGCAAGGCAAAGTCAAAGACGAACCCAAGAACGAGCCCAAGATCACACCGACGCCCTGACCGGACATTGGCCAGGCTGGCGGACCTCATTGCCCCGCTGGCCATATTCCTCACGCTCCTTGCCGTCATTCCCACGCCGGCGCCTATAACAATCATGCCCCGAACGGGGTCCGCAGGTCTCCTCCCATGTCCTCCTGTTCACGGCGTCTTTGCCCAGTACTGTTCTCCCCGAAATGGTCGTCCGGTCGATCACTGGCCCCTGTTGCCACTTTTGCCGGTGCCTGTGCTCTCAACCTTGGTCCGAGCCTCACTGTCCTCTTGCTGGCGGCGGCAAATCCCTCTGCGGTGCATGCGCAGTCAGTACCGCAGGTGACGCCCGCGCAGATCCTTCCGCGTCTGCCCTATAATGTCGGTGATGCGGTGCGGCAGGCCAATGTCGCGCACCAGCCGCCGCTGGCGCAGCCGGCGGCGGTGCCGGTGCTGCCGCAGCTCGTCGAGCCGCAACTCAGCTTTCCCTCGAACGAGAAGCTGATGATCCGCCATATCGAGGTTCAGGGTGTGGATGCGGCGAGCGAGGAGGAGGTGCGGGCTCTGGTCGCCCCCTATGAAGGGCGCAAGCTGACGCTCGGCGAGATCTATGAGGCGGCGGACAAGATCACCACGCTCTACCGCGAACGCGGTTTCCTCGTCGCCAAGGCCTATGTGCCGGCCCAGGATGCCCGCAAGGGGACTTTGCGCATCAAGCTGGTGGCGGGCCGTTTCGGCCAGGTGAGTGTGAATAACCAGTCGCTGGTGCGCGAGGATTTCCTGAAGGATGTCATCGATACGGCGCTCGCGGACAATCCCAACATTCACAAGGCCGCGTTGGAACGGGCCATGCTGCTCGTCTCCGATCTTCCCGGCGCTGGCATGCCGCGTGTCGCCATTGCCCCCGGCCAGCAGCCGGAGACCTCCGATTTCGTGTTCTCGGTGCCGGAAGGGAAAAGGGTCGACGGCTATCTGCTCGGCGATAATGCCGGCTCGCGCTATACCGGCCGCGATCGTTTGAGCGGCGGCCTCAACATCAATTCGCTGCTTGGCTTCGGCGATCGTCTGTCGCTCTACGGCCTCATCTCGGCCGGCAAGGGGCTGATGAACGGGCGTGCGGCTTATTCCTTTCCCGTCGGCTATGATGGTCTGCGCGGCGAGATCGGCGCCTACAAGACCACCTATGTGCTTGGTGGCGTCTATACCGGGCTCGACGCAACGGGTGATGCCAGCGCCATCTATGCCACGCTCAGCTATGCCATCCTGCGATCACGCGAGGAAAGTCTTTATGTCTCGGGCACATTCACACACAAGAGCCTGGACGACAAGATTTTCGGCATCTCGACGGCGAATCGCGAGATCAATCTCGGCACCATCGCTTTGAACAACGAGACATTCGGCATGATCAACGGCATGCCACTCTCGACCAATGTGTCGCTTTCTTATACGGCGGGCTATGTCAATTTTCCCGATCCGGAACAGCTCCAGCAGAACCAGTCGACGATCAACACCGCTGGCCATTACGATCGTCTGAATCTCTATGCTAATGCGACTTTGGGGCTTGCGGAAAATTTGTCATTCCTCATGCAATTGCGCGCTCAGAAAGCCCTGAGCGGCAGCCTCGATACCAGCGAGCAGATGACGATGTCGGGCTTTTGGGGTGTGCGTTCCTATGACGAAGGGCTTTCAGCGGACAGCGGCTATCTGGTGACGCCGGAGTTCCGCCTCGCGCTGCCGCCGCTGCCGCAATATCAGCATTCGCTGGGCTTCTTCACAGACGTTGCCGGCGGCTGGCTGGAGAATGCATCCTATTCGACGGTGCAGCGGCGCTTTACCCAGATCAATGATATCGGGCTTGGCTATTACATGACCTACGAATATATGCCGGGCCGGTTCCTCACCGGCAAGGGGATCCTGGCGCATAGCTACGGCTCCAACGGTGGCCTCGCAAGCTACGACCGCGAGACCAAAGGCCTCGTCCAAATCGGCATCACCTTCTAAATGGAGCGACCATCATGCACATGGACTGGCTTGCCGACGTTATCGATTATGGTGTCATCGGCTTTCTTGCAGCCTTGAGCGTCATCGTCATCGCCGTTGCCTTCGAGCGGTTCTTCTATTTCCGTGCACTCGATACCGCACATTTTACCCATGGCAAGGCATTGGAGCTCGCCTTGAGCCAGCGGCTGATGATCGTCGCTTCGGTCGCCTCCAACGCACCCTATATTGGCCTCCTCGGCACCGTGCTCGGCATCATGCTGACTTTCTACAACATGAGCCTCGAGGGAGCCGCCGACACGACGAAGATCATGGTCGGTCTGGCGCTGGCCCTGAAATCCACGGCCGTCGGCCTTGTCGTCGCGCTTGTCTCCGTCGTCACCTACAATGCGCTTTTGCGCCGCGCCAAAGTGTTGATGCTCGAATGGGAGATCGCACACTCATGACGACAGAGAGCGGGAAGGGCGGCAGGGAGGGCGGATGCAATGGATGAAAAGCCGTTCGAGACCATGAATGTCATTCCCTTTGTCGACATCATGCTGGTCATGCTGGCGATTGTTTTGACAACGGCGAGCTTCATCACCACGGGGCGCTTGCCGGTCAATCTGCCCCAGGCCGCGCGCATGCCGGCTGAGCGGCATACGGACAGGATCATCGAACTCACGGCGGGTGGCGAGACGGCGTTCGATGGCAAGGCAACCAGCAAAGAAGAGCTGGCGGCAACACTTGCCGATCTCGCGCCGGATACGAGCTTTCTGATCCGCGCCGACAAATCGATCCCGCTGCAACAATTCATTGATGTTGCCGACCTCCTGAAACAGGCTCATTTCAGCAAAGTCGCCGTGCAGACGCAAGCGTCACGGTGAAGGAGGGCACATGTCAGCCGCTTCCAATGTGTTGCCTTATAGCCCGAGCCCCGATGAAGCCATAAAGCCACGCTTCACACTGGCGCATGGCTTCTGTTTGTCGCTGGCTCTCCATGCCGGAGTGCTTTCGGCCTTTTTCGCTCTTCCCCTGTTGCCAAATCTGATCGACAAGCCCGAGGAATCACTACTGGTTCTCGATCTGAACGGATTCGTCGGCGAGGATCAGGCGGAAGAGAAAATCATGCAGCAGCGGAAGGGTGATGCCGCGAGCGAAGCAAAAAGCGCGGTCGAGGCGGCGGAACCGGTTGGCAACAAGGCGGCGCAGACTCTTGTGGCTCCCGAGGCAAGTACAAATGGCGCAGCCACGTCGCAGGCCGCGCAGGATGCCTCGGCGGCACGGCCGTCCAGAATGGCAAGCCCCGACGTGCCTGTGGCCGATGAAGGAAGCCTGCCGCCGCCGCAAAGTGCACAGAAGGCGACACCCGAAAAAGCCGCAGCACAAAAGACCGGGGGGGCCGTACAGCCGAAACCGCAACCAGCGGCTTCCGGTGGGGGCCAAACGGCTGGCGCCGCTGGCTCGGCGAATGTGGTTGGCGGTGACGAAGAGCAAAGCGCCAGTACGGTCCAGGGTGACGCCGAGGGTAAGCAAAATAAGCTTCGTGATTATATCCGTATCTTGGGCAAGGAAGTGCGGCACCATCTGATCTACCCTAATGCCCCGCGCCAGTCCGGCCACCACACGGCCGCGACAGTAGCCTTCACCATTTTGCCGATGGGACAGATCCGCCCGGAAAGCCTGCGCATCGTGAAGAGTAGTGGCGAGCCTTCGCTCGACGCCTGCGCGCTTGCAACCATTCGCGCCAGTCTGCCTCTGCCACCGCCACCGCGAGAATTGCCTATCACAATGGAAGTCGCATTCGACCGTCGACGGTAAGCGTCACAAGATTTCGCTCTAATTCCCCCAACCTGGATGCGAGGCAGCCGTGCAAACGCATCGAGGCTCGCACCTGTTACAGGAAACCCCATGCAATACATACGTTCCTCCGCTTTCCTGGCGCTGCTCGCAGCCAGCGCGGCTACGGTGCCGGGCCTTGCCGCACCGGCCACGGGAACGCCAGCACCGCAGGCAGGAGACACCGAGGTCATCGGCCGCGCCGGCACGCAGGATGTTTCAACAGCCGATCTGCAAGCATACCTTGCTCTCCTGCCAGACGCTGATCGCGAGCGGCTTGCCAAAAACCCGGCTCAACTTGCACAGGCGGTGCGGGGCTATCTGGCTGACCGCGTCGTGCTTACAGAAGCAATCGGCTCCCATTTTGACCAGAAGCCGGAGATCAAGGCCAGACTCGATCAGGCCCGCAACAGCTTGCTGACCGAGCTTTATTTGCAGGCCGAAACAAAAATCCCGGACACCTATCCAACCGAAGCCGAAGTTCGCGCCCTTTATGATGCCAACAAGACGGCTCTCGTCGCTCCACGCCGATTCCTCCTGGCTCAGATCTTCATAGCCGCACCAAAAGATGGGAAGGACGAAAAAGCGAAAGAAGCGCAGGCTAGAACCACCCAACACGTCGATGAGGTGATGAAGAAATTGAAAACCAAGGGCGCCGACTTTGCCGCGATCGCCAAGGACATGTCGGATGCCAAAGCGGAGGCCGCCAAGGGCGGTGAGATCGGCTGGTTTGCTGAACCCCAGATCGTGCCTGAGATCCGCCAGGCGTTGACAGGCCTCGAGAAAGGCGCTGTCACCGCGCCCGTCCGGCTCAGTGACGGTTGGCATATCCTGCGTCTGGTCGATATGAAACCAGCCGGGACTGAACCCTTGCCCTTCGCTGAGGCCAAGGCACCCCTCGCTGCCGAAATGCGGCGTCAGAAACAGGCTGCCGAACGCCAAGCCTACATCACCAAGCTTCTGCAGGAGAAGCCCCCTGTCATCAACGAGCTGGTGCTCTCCAAGCTGGCTCCCGTCCTCAAATAGAAGGCGGGCTCTATCGCAACGGAATAAGAGATTCGGCTTTTTGCAAGAGTTCATTCGAGCATTCTTGCGGCAGGAAAAAAGAATGCCGAAAGCGGAATAAAATGCTAGCTGCCAATAGAAATAGAACCCGAATGGGTTAATCTATTTACTTCGGAGGTATGCAGGAGTCGAAGTGAAAGCCTTTGCTTCCACAAAGCGCTGGCACGCCTTTTCGAGTTTAAAGGGTGGGCTGGACAAAGTCTGGAAGAGTTTTACGCAAAGTCGTGCCGGTTTCCCACAGGTTCAGGCTGCGCTCTTTCTGACTCTCGCTGCGACTCTTTCTGCGACCCTTGCGGGATGCAATTCGGTCGGCGGTCCGGAGATTCCCTCGGCCTTCGATCAGGCGCACGGTCTTGGCGCGCAGGATCTCGCGGCCCGGTCCGGCACGCAGGAAGCCGGCGGTGCGTCCTCCGCTCTCGGGGCGACGCCAAGGCCGACGATCGTGCGCGGCAGTGTCGTCGGCAATGCCGAGGCGCAAGTCAGGGACGAGACCGCCGGCGACGCCGTGGCGGACCCTAATGGGTATCAGCTGAATTTCGAGAATGCCGACGCGGTCACCGTCGTCAAGACGATCCTTGGCGATGTTCTTCACACCAATTACGTCATCGATCCGCGCATCAACGGGCAGCTCAGCCTGACATCGTCACGGCCGGTTCCGCGCAAATATCTCGTGCGGTTGCTGGAATCGGCGCTGACCGGCATCAATGCGGTGGTTCTCAAGCAGAACGATCTCTACAAGGTCGTGCCCGCAGGCGATGCGACGACGCTGCAGAACGTGCATTATCATCACGATGCGGGTGAAGGCTATGGCGTCTCGGTCATCAGCGTCAAGAATGTGCCGGT